>CAUVHH010000001.1:0-685146 GCA_963551735.1 uncultured Candidatus Saccharibacteria bacterium
CCGCGTCGGTCGAATGCTTGATGGCAAATCCACTCAGCATGATCGTCGACATACACAGCAAAATCGCCAGCAAAATCAGCGTTTTGAGTTTTTTCCTGGTGATATACAACCAGGCACGTTGTACAAATGACATAGATCTCCTTTCTTGGTTCTATGTCAGTGTAGCAAGGGTGTGTGAAGGGAATGTGAAATGGGCGGGGATTATCTGGCTATTTCTTCTCAAGCGCTACGACTCGCTTCTTCAAATCATCCAGTTCGGCGCGGAGTTCGCTGGTGCTTACTGCGGAATTGCTTGGTTCTACCTTTTTAGTTTTAGCGTCTTTTTCTTGCTGAGCTTTTTGTTCTTTACCTGTTTTTACGGCAACATAGCCAGCAATAACGAAGCTAGCTATTGCAATAACAGTACCTGATGCTGATAGTATATTTAGAGGGGTAATTTCCATACATATTCCTTTGTTTATGATTTATTATTAGGCTTAATTATACACCCTGCTGTGGTATGCGGCTAGTAGGTTGAGATTGGCTAACTCTATACTGTAATTTATAGAGCCGTATAGAATATGAAGTTTAGCAGAGATTCTGCTATCAAAAGATTTCATAATACTTTTCCAAGGAAAATAGGCTAGTTGTTCGATACCTTAAATCAGATATCAGTGACACTAGCCCAAGTCACTCGCATTTGTTCAGATGGATTTCTCCAATCTAGGGGGTGCGCACCCCATTTGCTATCCTACTTCTCGACCTCGATGACGTGAACGCCAAGGCGCTCCTTGTGATCTGGGTAGATCCTGCGAAGGATATGGAACGCCTCCGCCACACTTCTGGCCTGCGGCACAACCTGCCGCCACGACTCTTCAGCGAACATGTCGACGAAAGAGTCGTAGATGCGAATCGACTTGATCCGCACCGTGCCGGACGTATGCCCAGTCTCGAGTCGCAGCATCTGTCCCGCCCTAAGGCGCTTGATGCTGTTGTAGCCGACACGAACCTCCAGGGTCTTGCGACCCGACATGATCGCGTCGTAGTACGGCTTCTTAATCCTCATCTTACGCACGGGACTTCCTTTCTGGAGGCTGAGCCCCCACTGCTGCACCACGCTGTTCGGTGCGTATCCTCCCGGGAACACTCCTTCGAGAGTCCAGCTGTGACGCTGGAGGCAGGAAATCTGCCACGGTTCAGGGACCATATGGACATACAGCTTGTGACCATAGTCCTCCAACAGTCCTTGCAGGTCGATAATGAGCGCCTCAAAAGCTGCTTCCGACTTCGCCACGAGAGGCATCAGCTTGATGGGCCGCCCCTTCTTAGGAGTAGCCCCGGCGACACCGACCACCTGACCGTCGCACTCAGCGATGAAGATGATCTTGAACTTGGCGTTGACATCGCCAAGCTCCCGGCGACGGTAGCCAGCGAACAGGGCGTCAACCCAGTCGTTATCCACACCGTTGAAAGCATCGCTCATCTGCGACAAGATGAGAGCTCGCGCGCTGTCAGCCTGGCTCTCGTCAAACGGAACCACAGAGATGTTCGGCGAGTCGAAGCCCGCCTCATCCACGAGTTGCTTGTACAGCATGTGCTCGTCGATGCCGACCTTGTAGTGATCCTTCGCCGTGCCAGTGACGCGGAATCCTTTCTTGAGAAAGAACCCCAGCGCTTTCTTGTTCGGAGCTGCCACGGTGCAGTAGATCTGTCTCGAACCGAGACTACGGGCAAAATCTTCAGCGTGCTTAAGCAGCACGCTTCCAACGCCCATCTTCCCTCGGTACGCCGTGTCAACGATGAGGGGACTAATCTTGACAGTCCCCTGCTTCTTGTTGACGACGTGAATGACGCCTGCAGGTTGCCCATCGCCGCTTTCGGCAATGAACATGTGCTGCCCAGAAGAAAACTGACCAACCTGATCATGCCCGCCCGCGATGTGCGTATCAAAGATACGCCGCGCGTGCGCATGGTGGTCGCCATCGTAAAACGGAGTCAGTGCTCGGACCATGAGGTCGGCGACCCACTCGAAGTCGTTTGCGTTTGCTTCGCGTACGACGATGTTGCTGACTGATGCTTCAGTCATGGTACACCTTCCTGTGACGGCTACGATTTTTGACGTAACCTGGTTGTATAGGACAAGATTCTATTCAGAATCTGATATATATATATCAATAATGGAATAAGAATACAAGCATAACTACATTAGTTCAAATTCAATTCCAATGATTCCATTTTGCTTTTGATCGTGGAGAGAATAGAATTCGTTGATTTGATTCTCCAGCCACTCAACACTCTCGCCGCCAAATTTCCGTGGATTATTATGAGAGAATAAATCATGAAACGTTGCGTAGCGTAGTAAACCAATTACTTTAACAGTGGCAGTTTGGCTGGGGTTGTCTCGATTGGTAAAAATTATTTGGTCGCCTATTTGAATTTTCTGGCGCTTTTCATCGTATAGTCGTGACTCGATGGTTTTATCTCCAGAGACAATAGCGTTAAAAGGCTCGGTAGCTAATTTTAATTGATGCGTAGTCATAATAGGTTATTATAACAGAATTAAATGGCACGCAACTAGTGAAGGCGCGAAGCATTCATCGCCCCGCGCCCCAACCTATCCATTATCCCCGGACGACCTACGCTCCCGGCGCTGGTTTTGGCGCCTCTTTCTTTGGCTCGGCGGCCTTTTCGAATTTGGCGTTCTTGATTTCTTTTTCTAGGACGTAACCTGCTACGAAGCGGACTTTGGCCTCTTCGATGAGGCTGGGATTGACGTCTTTTTCCTCAAGGACGCCTTTGGATTTGAGGGTGACATGGAAGTAGCCCAGCTCGCCCAAGTGGACGCTGTGGCCTTTGGCGAGCAGTGCTGCCAATTCCTCGCCCAGGATGGTCAAGACTGCTTGGATATCTGTTTTGCTAACAGTGGTAGAATGGCGGGCGATATTATCGGCGAGCTCGGGGAGGTTGATGCGGCCGGACTCCGACTCGCGGGCATAATATTTAGCTGGTTCGGTTGGTTTGGCTGGATTTTTTAGTTTGACAGATTTATACTTCAATGTCATTTGATTATCCTTTTCGTTAGTTAATTAACGTACTATAGCAAAACTTTCAAAGTACCACGGTACTTTTTCTAAACCACCACGTTGGTTTCCCAAAACTATCACGGTACTTTTCGAAAAGTACCACGTTGGTTTTAATCTGGCGAGAGCCACCTCTTAAAACCGCAGGCAATAATCCGCAGATTAGTACTTGGAGGCGGCTAAAACACCGCGCTGGCACACTAGCTTATCGTAAGCTATGTCATCTGCCCACCTCCTTTCGGATTACAAACATCCCCTTGCTGATGGCAGCGCGCGGATGTTGGTTATGGTTTTATTTTAACATGGGCGAGTGGGAAATTACCATAGATTTGTTGCAATTTCCGTAAGATTGCTTGACTTCAAGTTCTATTATTGATATATACATATATATCAGCCTTTGCATCCGCAAGGGTCGGCGTTTCGCCCAAAGTCATTGGGCTTGAGACGTCCCACTTCGCGAGATAATTATCTCGCCTGACTCCAAGAGGAGTACAAAATGGGTTGGAAGCTCTACGCTGAGAACGAGGACGAGAAGGTCCTGGAGAAGCAGCGGGACGACGGCGGTACCGAGTACCTGCACCTCTACAAGGACGAGTCCTTGTCACAGGAGGCCGCCGCCAGCAGGGAGAGTGGTCAGGATCACGACCACATCACCTTCTACCCCGACGGCAGCCTGAAGTACGACTCGACTCAGCTCTAGCCCCCAGACCTGGACATGTCATAAAACTGTCCATCTTACTTGAATATTTTACGCTATCTATATGAATACACCGCCGCTCAATAATCTCATCCGCAACGACATCGACATGTTCTGGTCGAATAGGCTAGGTTTAATTCATAGTGCGGCCGATGTGCGGTCGTTTGTGTGCGAGTATCTGCCGTTACTTGGCATTGATTATGATACGTCAATTGCTAAAGCTATCTTACAGCTTCAGTACGTAGATGTTACGGAAGCTCAGCCACTGGTTTCTGAAATAACCGCTCTGGCGAAGTTAATTTGTAATGAACACGATGAGAATACGAGCTTAGAGCTTTGGCGGCAGATAGCAGGAATGGTTGGCTATGAGAAAGAAATTAACAAAATAGACATAAATCTAACGTCTAGTTCAAATGTTGTCAAATATATTAAAGTGCTTTTGTCGGACGATTATGTGAAGATGTGGCCGGCCCATGATATAGCGTATAAAATTGTTAACCTAATGGCGCATTATGATATTACCGAAGATGACCGCCCGCTGTATGAGATATGGAACTTAGCGACAGAGGTAGAAGCGATGACTTTGGCCGAGATAGAAAAATCTGGCAAGTTGGATGAGATGATTGGGCTGAGCAAAGGGCTCGACTGAATATAGGCCGTCGAAGGCTAGCATTACTAGGCCGTTGCGTAGCACGGTAAACTAATTTATTCTTTATTTATGAATACTACTATCCGTCGAATCGCCGCTGCCATTCGCGCCAATGATTTGCCAGCCTACCAGCGCGAGCGCTACCCCGCTATCCAGGAGGGCGAGATTGTTCGGTTTATAGATGAGGATTTTTCTGGTGTTGATTTTGACCAGTTTGTCATGGGACTTTTCGTGTTTCAGAATTGTAATCTGGACGGTGCAAAGCATATTTACGGGCAGCCGATTTATTTTACCAATTCGTCGGTTCAGAATGTGGATTTTCGTAGTGTGAAAGCTATTATTGAAGCGGAGGGCTGCGACTTTCGCGGCATGAAATACGACGAGGAAACGCAATTTGTTTATGGTAGCGGTGAATTGGCGGCGCGATCGCGCTTTATGAATTGTAGGTTGGATGATGAGGTGCAAAAGTTTTTAATGCGGCAGGGTGTGGATATTATAAGTTACGATAAACAAGTAAAATTATAGCCTCACCACAAACCGCATTCCCCGCCCGTGTGGCACAAACTCATAATCCAGACTCTTAGCGTCGAGTAGCATTTTTACGGTGTAGAGGCCGATGCCGCTGCTATCGGCGTGCTGCTTCGCGCTACCAGACGTGCGATAAAACGGGTCAAAAACGTGCTGGAGTTGTTTTCTGGTGAGTGGTCTGCAGGCGTTTTCGATGGCCAGCTCATGCTGGTTGCAGGTAATTTTTATCACACTTCCCGCATCGCCGTGACGCACCGCGTTTGACACTAGGTTTGAGATGACGTGACGCATCATGTCGCGGTTAGCGCGAATAGTCGTCGGGCGCGCGTCAACCATGGAAGTCATGCCGCGCGTTTTTGCCAGCAGCGTATAATCATCAACCACCTCGGCGATTAGCTTGTCAATCCTCAGCCGTTTCTCCTGACGCAAAGCCTGCTCGGCGACGCTGCCAGAGCGCAAGACATCATTCACCATCGCCGCCAAGCGGTCAACCTGTACCACCGATTCCGCCAGGTACTGATCGCGATTTTTATACTCGCCGATGTTTAGCTGCATGTTTTCAAGCATGATCCGTAGAGCCGCCAATGGCGTTTTCAACTCGTGCGAGGCCGCGCGGAGGAATGCGATTTTTTCTTTCTCCAGTTGCGCGATCCGCTTATTTTCATGCTCCAGCGAGCGAATCGTCTGCCACAGGTTTTGATAGAGCTCATTAATATTTCGTCCCAGCACGCCGATTTCATCACGGCTATTCACTGGGTAATGCGCGTCCTTTTCCAGCCGCTGCATGGTCGTCGTCACCGCCGCCATCTGACGAATCGGCCGC
Source organism: uncultured Candidatus Saccharibacteria bacterium (assembly GCA_963551735.1). Lineage (GTDB taxonomy): Bacteria > Patescibacteriota > Saccharimonadia > Saccharimonadales > Saccharimonadaceae > Saccharimonas. The sequence continues at coordinate 5,757 of CAUVHH010000001.1, forward strand.
GTCACAAAACGACTGTAGATGTAGGAAAATAGCAGTGCCACCAGCAGCGAGCCAAGCATGGTATATGGCAATACGTGCAAGGTAGCGAGTTTAGCCTGGGTGACAGGTGCCACGTCGGCTAGTAGCTTAATTCTGGCCGTTTGTCCGTGATTATCCGCCACACTACCCTGCTGCAAAATCACCGAGCGCGGATCGACAGTCTGCCCGTCAGCAATTTTCACCACGCTGGTGTTGACCGATTTGCCGCTGTCCGTCACGATGTTGATCGACTGAAAACCCTGAAAATACTGGTCGTGCCCGTCGATTGTCAGCGTGATATTGACATTTTTCATACTGGCAAACTCTTGGCTGATTTGACTCATCTCCTCGGTAGATTTGCTCCGCAACTTGGTCGTCAGCACCGTGAGATTATCCGCCGCCTCGCGCTCTTTTTGCTGCAGATAAAATTGCGGCATCAAGGTGTAGACCAGCGCATGCACTAGGATGATCAACGCCGCAAACAGGCCGATTGACACCAAAAATGTTTTGGGAAATAATTTAAGCCGCTTCATAGCGATAGCCCACTCCCTTCACCGTGATGATGCAGTCGAGGTGCAATTTCTTGCGCAGGTTTTTGATATAGACATCAATCACTCGGTCGAACGGCACTTCGTCATCACGCCACAACTTATCGATGATAGCCTGCCTGCTCCAGACTATGTTTGGATTATCCACCAGCAGCTTGAGCAGCTGCACCTCCTTGGGCTTGAGATGCGCATCATTGTCATCATAAAATCCCTGATAAGCCGCAAAATCCACCGAAGCCAGACCATGGCGCCACAAGATTTTTTTGACAGACTGCTGGCGGCGAAGCAGCGCCTTGATCCGCTTTTCCAAAATCACCAGCGAAAATGGCTTACTCATATAATCATCCGCCAGCTCGTCAAAACTAGCAATCTGCGTCGGCTCATCATGCAGAGCCGTCAGCATCAACACCGGCACATCGCTGGTCTGGCGAATTTGGTGCAACGTCTCGATGCCGCTCATCCCCGGCAACATAATGTCGAGGATAATCACATTTGCCTCAGCAAATTTCTCCAGCGCCTCCTCGCCGCTGGTCGCCGTCACCACCGCAAAGCCGCGCTGGCGGAGAAACTGCTCGGTGCCAGTGCGCAGGGCAGGTTCGTCTTCGACGAGAAGGATTCGTGATTTTATTGCGTTACCCATTTCGGTTATTCTTGGATACCATCCTCCTATGTTTTGAATTGGCTTGCGCTCGATATTCAGACAACAGTACTTGGTAATTTTGTAGTTAGTCAAGCTGCCAACGCGATAATTAGTTAATTACAATTATACCTTACCAAAGTAATTTGTCTACTTAAGTCTGGTCTAACGCCCCGTGACATAACTAGAGAAAAGATTTGAGCGTAAGCTGACATCTTCACTTAAGTGTCTATTAAACTCACTGCACAATAGGACTAGTCCCGATAGGTTCAGTCAACTAACCCGTAAGCCATAGTAAACCGCAGGAATGCTATTGGACTGGCGAACAGTTCTGGCTGGTTAGCTCTCCATCCATTCTTGGCAAAGAGAGTCTAGCTGTCTCGTCAGGATTCTTCCGCCGAACAGCTTCCGAGCATGCCGCTTCGTCACGCTCCAGATATTCTCTCCTTGGTTGGTACCGGCAAAGCGCCCTTTGCTATGGTTCCAGCTCTCATGGGCATAGCCAAGTAGTTCTAATTCGTCATACGCCCACCATTTGTCGCTCGCCACTAGGCTGCCTGCTACGATGTAGTCCTGAACAAATTGTTCAAGCGGTTGTCTATCTCGGCTGTCGGTAATGCGTAGGGCAATGCGCCCGGTCGTAGTATCTTTAGCGCCAACTACGATGTGCTGAGGCTGTTTGGATCGCCTCTTGCCAAAGTAGCTTTCATCTACTTGCACCACACCCTCCAGCATGGCGGTGAGCTTGCTGCTGTCAGGCAGTTGCTTGCGGAATCGGGCAAACCAGCGCCGAACAGTAGTATAGCTTACGCCGGCTAATAGGTATGACGTTTCCGTTGAGCGTTTTGTTTGCCAACAGTAGAGCAGGATGAACAGCTGCCGGGGACTTAGCTTCATGCCGTATAACCAACTAGCGCGGTAGCTGGTAGGCCGGTACTTCTTGCGGCACAGTTTACGCCATAGATATTTGTTGCAATAGTTTTCATGAAGACCCTTATGGCAGCGAGGACAAGACACCTCATCGCCAAAGACTAGTTTGTTAAGGATCTGCCAATATTTCTTGTTACTGGCAAACTTTGGTATGGTAGGCATTAGGAACATCTCCTTTCACTTAGTTGCTATTCACTCCTAAGTTTACGGGATGTTCTGTTTTAGTTTAGTGGACCTCATCCGATTTCGTTTGGCGTGCTACCGTTTCGAGAGTCGAGTGAACCCGGGCTTTTTTGGCAGCGTGAGTGGTATTCTTCACGCGCTGGGTTGTCTTGTGTGCCACTTTCGAGCCGGTGCCCGTCATGTAGCTGACGCCGTTCATAAATTGACCACCCAGCTTCTTTAGATTGCGTGCGCCCATACTAACGAAACTAAATTGCATCATCACGCCCTGAACTTTTAATAAAGTTAGAATGATTGCTATGCCTGCTACCATCGCAATCAAAGTATCAGGCAGAGCATTGTTACCAGTAGTCGCCATGCCAGAAAATAGCGAAGATGCTAATTGCAAGATAACTACATGAACAAACAAAACGAAAATTGTTGATAAGAATGTCTTCATTGAAGTTTCGACAAAATCACAAAACCCTGGCACCAGCCACAGCATACTCACCAGCGGCGATAAAACAGTGCCGATGAACAAAGTGATAATACACCAACAATATGACCGAGCAAATCAAAAACGCCACCATGATTAACAACGCCGCCACGCCCTGACCAGACGTTTTTTCGACAACTTTGATAAACGTACTCCAGACGGTCGATGCACCCGAAGCTTGATTTACGGCCGAGATGAGAACGTTAGATAGATTAATGATGCCATCAATCAAAAATATTGATGTATTCATTAGTAAAAATATCAGCACTATACGTGGCAGCAGGTGCTTGACTTCAACTCCGTCAAAGCCATAACTTGACGCGCTCATGACCTGAAAGCCGACCAGCGCCACGACTAAAATCAGCAGCATATCAGCGATGCCAACAATCGCCAACCATAGGTTAAACACAGCTTTATTGCTCGCCATCAGTGGCGTCGATTTGGTGAAAAATTCTAGTGCATTCAAAAACGGCGCGAGGCTATGGCGTTGATGATTGACGACAACAGCCCCGTCACGGCTTTGATGATCGTTTCAATCAAACCATTGTTTTCTGATTTGGGCGTGACGGCTTGTAGACTCGGTAGGCTAGTGTTATTTGGATTTTGCACCGCTTGATATGAATCGTTCAAAATGGAAACTATCGTCACGGCGGCCAGTACAATGACTAGTCCGATTACAGCTTTCTTGGCGATGCTTTTAGCGTGTTCCATGCGATCTGGCTTGCCGCTGCTAGTCATGTAAACATAGCCAGCGTGAGCTAAAAAGAAAGCACAAGCTAGCGACGCGATGCCCGATAAAATCTTGGCTGTCGGCAAAACATAATCGTGCACGGTTTTTATGGCGCCAGCAGTATCAGCAAATAACACTAAATTACTAGCGAAAACATCGACAAGGTCGAACATGAATTGCTATCCTCCGAAAGCTTGTCGCGCTAAGGTCGTCACGATGTTCGCCAAAACAAACGCCGCAATGACAATTGCCAAACCAATTGCTGACCATGTGATAGTGCGCTTAGCTTTGTTGAGCTGCTCAGGACTTCCCGAGCTAGTGATATAAGTAAAGCCGCTAGCAACAAAAAAGCCGGTCGCTACCAGACCGGCTAGTCCCGCCACCACTTGGATGACGTTTCGTATAAAGTTCTCGACATTACTGACGCCTGCTGGCGCAGCTAGGGCTACACTAGCCAACACGAGCGGCGCCCCAACCGCGATAAATATTGCCGCCAAGCAATATGTTTTTCTTGACACCATAAACTCCCTTTCATCAGAGAGCGTGAACTTTGTGTTTACCTCTGTTATTTTTACGTTAGCAGACATTAATTTGCTTGACAAGACGGTACTTAAAAGTCTGCTACGGCAACGCCAGTATGTTAGTTTCTAAGAGGTTTGTTAAATTTATAGAGGCGTAGTTATGTTTTAGTTTGAGTCAAAAATTAAATTAACGAACTTGCCAAAAATGATATTTAGTCACTAACTTTACACCAATAAAAGCTACAAGTAAACTAAAAACATGAGTAAACTAAAATCTGAAAATATTGTCATATCTTCGCCGCTATCGTTTATCGGTTCGGTAAAGCGCATTTGGAAAATAACGGACGTGGATAATCCAGTGATGAAAGTGTTGCTTAGTTTGGTTGCTGCCGCGTTCATTTTGTTTGCTTGGGTTTTTGTGGCATTTTGGTACGTATTGATCTATGTTATTTTTGGAATTTTGTTCGTTCCATATCGGCTGTTGCGGCGAAGTAGTCGCAAGCAAAAGCAAGCAAAGTTACGACACCGCGAGGTGTTGGAGGCGATAGAGAAAAACCGTAACTTATAATCGCCGCAACACAGTTACGCGCCTCTTGTTGTAGGTTTTCTGAGATTTGTGCAGAGTTTCAGAATGAGAATCGAACCAAACAGTTATACCATCCGTTAACTTTAACAATTCGAGACCGGTTTTCGTCAATTCATATTCAACCCGCGGCGGAATTGTCGGATAGAAAAAGCGCCGGACGATGCCGGTGCGTTCTAGTTGCTTGAGGTGCTCGGTAAGCACTTTCTGAGTCACCCCCGGAAGAGAGCGATACAGCGCAGAATAGCGCTTAGTCTCAACGCCAAGCGAAATAATAATTGCGATAGTCCATTTGCGAAACAGCAGACTTGTCATGAAATCGCGCGAATCGGCGTACTGATTTTTGGATGCAGTTTTTGTCATGGTTACCTCCCGTTGGTATAAAAATTTAAAACAAAAATACCCGAAGGCCACCCTCCAGGTATTTCAAGAGTATCTCGCTCATTATTGTATAATATTTAAGTGATAGTTCAATTTATTAAAATCCTATGTAGCACAACCCCAGAAGACTCTAGTCGCCTTGAGCCTTGAGAGTTTTTTGGTATTATAGAGACTTGGTCCTTCGTTGTACAATTGAGAGAGGAATTATTTATGAGTGAATTAAATATTAATTTTGGCGATAGGAAAATCCATGCGTTTGATGTTGATGGGACCCTGATGCCTGGAGCGGTTGTTGAACACGCTTTTAATGAAATTCTTTCCGATGGACAGATAAGATTGACAGACAGCGAGATTGAAAGAATTTTATCATATAAAGAGCTAGACAACAATGAATATATTCGTCAAGTCGTCCAAGGGTTTAGCGAAGGCACTAAGGGGTTGTCTATAAAATATTTACGTCGTTTAGCTAATGAGGTGGGCGAAAAAGATGCGGCCAACATCTTTCCAGAGATGCAAGTAATATTGGACTCCATTAAGGATGCTAAGGAGGATATAGTATTGATATCTGGATCTCCTCGTATATTCGTAGAAGCACTCGGGAGAAGATTGGGCGCAACCGTAAGCGATGGAACTCATCACTACTCTGCGCGAGGTATCATTCACCAGACTAGACCGCGCCGTAAAACGATACACGAGAAAGACAAGCATTTAAGGTCAATCTGTAGGTCTCTTGGCGGTCAAGCTATCTCTGCTTATGGTGATTCAAATAACGATATCTCAATGCTTTTCAGCGTCCCTAACCCAGTAGCGGTAAATCCATTGCCGGGATTGAAAGAATTAGCAATGGATAATAACTGGCAAATTATAGAATGTGGTCGCGAGAATTAGCAATTCTATATTATACCAATCGACATATTACACTCTAATAAACCCACATAGCAGGAAGAAGTGGTTTATACTATCATAGTATATGAGAACTAAAACACCTTAGGAGAACTTATGCGAGGAATTATTTTGGATGGCGTCTCTGCTTCGGGGAAAAGCTCAATATTAAATCTAGTCCAACAACGTATAGTTAAAGAGTATCCATCTTCAACGAAATTATTCATTAGCGAGCACTACACGCAGCGTATGCTCGAACATAAACTTGAAGCAAAAGCGCTTTCGGTTGATCATGTAGAACAGCACATAGACAAAATTATAAGCAATCTAAACCAGTATCAGGAGATGCTTGACAAATCTAAGTTTGCCAACAACCCCTCGGGCGCAGAAGCTTTTGTTACGATTGAGAGATTCCTTCTTACTTTTCTCGCCACTCAGGGGACAGACCTCTCCGATTACTCTAAGCACAAGGCTCAAAAACAACTAGAAAAACTCGGCGACCTTAACATCTCACAGTACTTGCTAATACTATCGGAGAGTAGTCTAAAAGAACATATCGCTCGGACATTAACACATAGAAACGATAAATGGGCAGAATATGTCAATAGTAAAGGCGGTGTCGATGGGCTCGTAAAGTATAGTCTTGAATGGCAGGAGTCTTTTGTATCCTTAGCGGACACTTTTAAGGATGTCATAACCACTAAAACTATAGAGATAAACGACTGGAATTATGAAAAAATCGCAGATAAGCTTTTTGAAGACGCATATCAATGGAGGGATGTCTAGCATGTCGAAGTCCGTGATATTAGGAATTACCGCTTTTAATCATGACGCTTCAGCTACCCTAATATGTAACGGTGAGGTTATCGCCTTTGCCGAAGAAGAACGATTCAACGGCGTGAAACATTCAGGGTCATTTCCCTTAAGCGCTATCAAATATTGCCTTTCAGAGGCTAATTTGACGGCTGAAGACATAACGGATGTTGCGTTTTACTTTAACCCCAGGGAATGCTGGAGGTCATATTTAAAGCATAATAATCCGTTCTATGCTCTTATAGATTTCTCCGTCTTTAAAAGAAAGCGTTTCTACTACGAGTTTGTCTGGTTGTTAAATTTTCATAACAAAGTACGGTCGATCAAAAAACTCATAGGAAATGATAAGGCTAGAATACACTATGTCAATCATCATTATGCCCACACTTGGTATGGCTACTATGCCTCCGGATTTAGGGATTGTGTCGTTTTATCAAACGATAGCGTTGGCGAAAGTGCTAGTACATTAGCAGTTCACTTCAGACGCGATGAAAAGAATGACATAACGACAGAAACTCTCATTAAACAGCATGACCCTAATTCACTAGGATATCTCTACGGTGCGGTAACTGATTATCTAGGGTTCAAACGTGGCGAAGGCGAAGGTCGAGTCATGGCCCTTGCTAGTTTCGGCGATAGTAAATATTGCGATTACTTTTCAAAAAACATTAGCCTTCTTGCTAAAGGTAGATTTAAAATTAAAAGAAATCTGATAATGCAACGCAGCTTTCAGCCAAGAGGACAGCGCCTAGGCTACTCTTTCTACAGAAAATTTGGTGATAATCGAAAGCATGATGATCCTATCACCCAAAAGCATTACGATATATCATTCGCCCTGCAGAACACTCTTGAAACTATTGGCTTTCATCAACTTGACTATATTACATCAATATCTAATCGCATTGTGCTTGTTGGCGGTGTAGCCCAGAACAGTGTATTTAACGGCTTAGCTACCGATAGATATTCGAGTAAGGAATTTTGTGTTCCACCGATTCCTCATGATGCTGGATGTTCAATGGGGGCTGCTATATATGTATTCTACAAAAAATTTAACACACTGCCAGACACGGTGGATACCTCTAAGCTTGGGCCGAAATACAGCGATGAATACATAATTAATATGTTGAAGAATAGCAAGATCCCATACGAAGTCTTAGGCGATCCTGTTGATTTCTCCGCAGAAGAATTAAGCAAGGGTAAAACTATCGCCTGTTTCCGAGGTCGCATGGAGTGCGGACCTCGCGCCCTGTGTAACAGAAGTATACTAGCAAGTCCCTGTAGTCCCGAGATGAGAGATCACCTAAACAAGGCGATTAAGTATCGTGAAGAGTTTCGTCCTTACGGAGGCTTTATACTCAAGCGTCACCTGGATGAAGTGCTAGTTCATAATAATAAGCACAAGAGTGGCCCCTACATGACATACGTATATAAGGTTAGCAGTAACTGGATAGATAAGATTCCGTCTCTAGTACATGTTGATAATACTTGTCGTGTCCAAATCATAAATGAGGATGATAAATTCCTTGCCGAGTTGCTCCATTCCTTTAACAAAAAAACTAAGACTCCCATTATAATTAATACTTCTCTCAATATACGTGGACGTCCAATCGCACGCACGCCAGAAGATGCTATCGGAACTTTTTATACTTCAGCTATTGACTACGTTCTGTTTAACGAGCGGATATTAGTCAGGAAGGCAAATTGTGAGTAAAAATTTTCAAGACTTTGAGTATCTCCGTGGACTATACGGAGACAGGAATCAAATACCTTCAAGGGGTGAGTTTCTAAAAAGATACTCAAATCGTAATCGGTCAATACGCGACATCCTGGTTACACTCATCGGGGATTGTAGTGATATGTCTGTCATTGACATTGGCGCTGGCAACGGATCTTTCTTATCAAAAATCAAGAAAAGAAACCCCTCGGTGGCCGTATCGGCTATAGATATAATTGAGAATCCTCAAATTAAACAAAACTACGAAATTACCTATAGGGTATACGACGGAGTTCATTTACCATCCGATCTTGGTAAGTTTGATGTTATCCTTATGATGCATATGCTATATCATGTTGTCGATGTTAGAGAGTTCCTAAAATTAGCTTTCAATACCTATGGCAAACAAGGGTCTAGGCTTTTTATAACAACAAAATCAATGCACACGATGCCACAAATTGAAACTGAATTTCAAAGTATCGTTAGTGAGCTCAATATTGTTGACAAAGAAGCTTCAGGGGCTCGCGATGAGGCTCATTTTTGTAGAGAGAATGCAGGAGATATCATCAAAGACTCTTTTCAAGGCTTGGGTTATTCTATAAAACAATACGACTTAGATACCCAAATCCTTGTAGATAATAGTGATGATCTCATGAATTATATACTATCAACGCCTAGGTATGGCAGTAAATTTCAGTCTGTAAATTATGACCGCTACATAGAATGTTGGATAAATAGGCTATCTAAATATGACTTGTTTATAGACACCTATAAGGAGACTATCTGTGTCGTTGAATTTTAGGATCGGCTATAGTGCATGGGGTTTTCTTGGTAACGGCGTCGTTGATACGCCTGATGGAGGAAGAAGTCATCGAATGACCTTACTTAAGTCACTCATAAGTCGGGGTATGAAAATAGTTATGTTGCAAAAAAATCGCGATCTTGATGAAGCGGGTATAGATCTTTCTACCTCAAGCCTAAGTTTTGATAGTTTTGGATTTCCCGATATAGACATACTATTTCTAGAGTATAGATGGCCGATACCAGGAAGAAATACAGGTATTAGTACTGAAGACCGATCCTATACTCCAGACCTTGATAGGCAGAATAAACTTATCAAACACTATAACCTACTAGGCAAGCCAATCTTCATATGGGACAAAGATCAACAGTTAAGTCAGAGTGAAATTAATCAAATGAATTTGAATAAATTCTTAATTTTTGAACCATCACTATCTCCTAAGAATAATCGAACCTCATTATTATTTCCAATGGATCCGAATCGTACTGCTCAGATGCACGATGATCTAGCAAGCTATGATAAGAACAGTAAGAGTATTGACTTAGTGTATATAGGGAACCAGTACGGGCGCGACCAAAGTTTTTCTATATACTATAACGAAGCCTCTCGACTACTGGGTTCACCTGCCGAAATATATGGGAAATGGACAAAAACTGATCAATTTCCAAATGTTAACTTCAATTGTCGAGTGGGGTTTGAGCAAGTGCATAGCATATACACACAAGCATTTGCCAATGTAATTATTGCGCCCGAAAGATACTATAAAACTGGACAATATACTCAACGCCTATTTGAATCGTTATGGGGACTGTGCATTCCTCTCGTTCCAAAAGAATACGCTAAGCACGAAGATATATTTCCAGAGGAGTTGGTCGTTAATTCCGCAAGAGACGTATATGAAAGATTAGAATATCTACATCAACTTGACAATGATTCTATCGTTTCATTATTCAATTTATTACTTAAAAGGCTAGTAGTATTCTCAGACGATAGGCAAGCTGATACAATAATAAGATCAATCTAGACACTCTATGCATAGCAACTACAACAGGATACGACGAATAGACAACTTGATAATTAAGACTTTTGAATCTCAAGAAAGATTTGACAGTGAAATTAAGTATAATGGCGTATTTAAGAACCTAGGGTTTCGAGTTCCTGAAATTATCAGCTCCAACACAAAAGAGCTAGAAGTAGTCACAAAATTTATTTGTGGAGCAAGTAAGACCACATTATCAAGCAAGGATATAGACAGGTGTCTAAAGGAGCTGGCAAAAATATACACCATATGGTCAAGTCGAATAGAAGGCAACGAAATAAAAAAGAAATATCTGAGCAGTCTGAAACAAAATATATCGCTTTACGCAGACAGTAAAGGACTAGTTGTAAACCAGATAGTTTTAGATGATGAAATAGACAGGGTGTCAGACTACTTTAGGCCTTCTCTCTTCAAGGACGCCAAGCCAGCTAACTGGATTTTTAATAAAGACGGCGTTTGGATGATTGATTTTGACTACGTGAGACCATCATATTATCTTGCGGATGTTATGCAACTTCTTAATTATCAGAACCTAAACCTTCACTCTGAATATATATACGTAAAGAGGTTTCATGAATTAATAAAACTTTCACCACCAAAAGTTTCAGTAGCAGCCTTGGTAGGTGTTAACTCTAAGATAATGTCCATGCGGTATAATAAAAATCTAAATACAAGCTACAGAGATAGTTTTGACGTATCTATAAAAAATACTTTGGAGGAAATGGGTATTGTATGAGCACATATAAATTTGAATCTGCCAATGAGGCCTTTGTTAAGCTGGCAGAACTTATATACACAAGGCCTGATTTCAATGTGTCACCTAGAGGTAGAGCTACTAAAGAAAATCTTGGGGTATCCGTTGAAATAGCCGACCCCTATCAACGCTATGTCACAAATAAGTATAGAAATCTATCTTTACATTATATTGTGGGAGAATGGCTGTGGTATGAGCGGGGGTCTAATCGCTTAGAAGAGATTTCATACTATTCAAAATTCTGGAATAAGATTAGCGATGATGGGGCAACAGTTAACTCGGCTTACGGGTATAGAATATTAGGAAATGGGCCCACCGCTGTCGTTAATCAGTGGAGCTATGTAAAAAACGAACTGCTGCACGACCCAGACTCACGGCGCGCAATCTGTATTATTGTCTCAGCTGATGACATGGTTAATGAGACTAAAGACTTTCCATGTACCGCCTATCTACAATTCTTCATACGGGATTCCCGTCTTTATCTATCTGCTAATATGCGCAGTAACGATTTAGTATTAGGACTGCCTAATGACATTGCAGCTTTCACGCTTTTACAAGAAAAGATGCTTATTGAATTACAGAAAAGTTTCCCTGGGTTAAGCATGGGGTCTTACTGCCATTACGCTGGAAGCTTGCATATATATGAGAATAATTTTGGCTTAATAGAATCTGTGTTATCAAACAAAGATGATAATATAGATATTTCTCTGCCTCTAATGAGTGATATATCTCAAATAGCAAACCTTCAACACAACGAGAAGATTATAAGACTGGGGTCTCAAGAAAATCTCATTCCGTTAACTGATAAATTTTGTACTGCTTGTCAGGAGGTACTTTTGAAGTATGGACGATGACAGATATTTTCTAGCAATTGCCCAAGAAAAGGCCCTTGAGAGCAGCTGTTTAAGTAAAAAAGTTGGAGCTGTAGTAGTTGTGAAAGGGAAAATCTTAGCGTCTGGACACAATGAGATATCCAAAGGTCAAATGTCGTGCGGTGAAGGTGGATGCAATCGATGTATTATGCGCGCCAGGGGTGAAATTCCCAGTGGTGCAATGAGATCCGATTGTATATGCGTGCATGCTGAAATAAACGCCATTAATAGCTTAACCGATCTGCCCATAGAGGCCGCTGCTATGTATATAAGCATTCCACCCTGCGAAGAATGTGCTCGGGCCATTCATAAAGCAGGATTTTCAAGGGTAGTCTATCCTAAGCCTAGTCACGATGGATGCGGCATTGCATATTTAAAACAGCATCATATAACTTTGGTCGGTTTAGATATTTAAAATTCTTGTTAAACGAGATAGTGTAAGTTTAACAAACATCTGAGAATAATTCTTCTGTACGGCTCGTTTTGTATTGTTCTAGGCATTGTTTAGGAGATAGGTAGCCGAGCGGTCTCATGGCTCGGTTATTGGTTTTATCTTGGTGTCGTTTTAGTCTTCTTTTGAAGTCATTCTCATCTGTTATCAAGCGGTTTAATCGTATCATTTCGGAATAGAGTAGTTTCTGGTCTTCGCGGTATGAACGCTCTACCTTGCCATTATGCTTAGGCGTATAGGGCTTAATGCGTTTTAGCCTTATGTTTAGTCTATGCGCTGTAGCCTCGAACATGCTATGGTTATTCTCTTTTAAGGCAGTAAATTGTTTAGCGAACTCAGCGCCATTATCTGTTTGCACGCACTCTACCTCTATGCCAAGAGCTTTAAATTGCGAGGCTACTCGGCATAAGAATAAGCTGGATGAGTACGTATTACGCTCGCGGTATCCGTACAATATGCGATACCGAGAATACTCGTCTATGGCAGTATATTGGTATAGTTCTGTACTGTTATATTTCTCTATGAATGTTTTAGACAAGCATTCTTTTGGAACATATTTTACGTCAATCTGGATACGTTCTCCTGGATACTTCATAGGCTCGTATGGACGGCTCTTTCGGCAAGCGGGAGATGGTTTAGTTTTGGGGTTTGTCGGCATTTTAAGGCGTTTTAGCACTTTCAAAAGGGCTGGCTGGGTTCTGGTGTAGCCTCGTTCTCTTAGGCGCAGCCACAGATCTTGAAGACCAAGGTTAGAGTTTCTCCTCCTTGTGTCTTTAATTAGCTTTATCTCTGCCTTTGTATGGGAGTTTGGATGAGAATGAGGACGCCTTGATTTGCTAGCAAGCGAACTAATATCTCCGCCGTTTCCTTCATATATTTTTATCCAGCGATAAATGCTAGCAGGAGAAGTATGGCATTTAGCGGCTGCTCTTCTTACGCCGTATCTTTTAGTGCATTTGACAACGCTAAGGCGATAACGCATTTCCTGTGTTATACTCAAAAATAATCCCTCCTTCGGATGGCGTTAGTTTTAGTTATACAATTTCAACTATACATCCTTGAAGGGATTATTTATTTGGCAATTGATGATTATTCTCAATACTTTTGCTATTGACATGTTTATTGTCTTCCAATCCTAGCTTGGAGAGTTGAAATCTATATTGAATAGAGGGCATGTAGGGCATTAACTTTGGAAGCGACTCGTCTATATTTTTAATTGTCGGATAAGCTTTATCTAATATTTCGTTAAAATTTTTAAGACAACTTGATGTACTAAAATTTTCGATCATATTGGATACTAAAGATTGCTGATATTCTACTACTTGTCTAATTGCTTCGGTGTTAAAATATGCATTCTGTACACTTTTTAGACTATCTACTATTTGTTTATTAAGGATTTGTAGTTGAGCCTGCTGCTCTGGAGATAATGACAACTTCGCTGGAAGTTTAATATCTTTTTCAATTTCCTCAGCTAGTTTTATAGCACTTTCTTTTTTCTTCTCTATAAAATGATTATGGTGAGCTGCGGCGTCTCTATACTCCTTCAGCTCATTTAACTTGATTTTCATATCCTTCCAAGATATATCCTTTTGCAAGATTTCCTTGGCGATTACATCCCAGATAATAATAGCTTTGCATTTCTCGCCAAACTTTGTTTTGAGATCATCAAAAGAGCTGCTACTGCTTAATAACTCATTTAGATCGCTAACAGTTAACTGACGTGAAGACCATGAGAAATCGTATCCTAGAATTTCTATTATCTCGCCTAGGGTTAAATAGGAAACCAGTGTCTCTAAATTATTTTTGAAAATTAAATTATTTTCAGTATCCTTTGATTTACATTTGTCTAGATATTTTCCGTGCTGCAATAAAATATCATAATATGCCTCAATTAAATCAGGCAGATACAGCAGCAACTTACGCAATTGAATCTCCACTTCATAGACAGCCTTGAAAACTTCTTCTGCCCGTTTGCGAGAACTCGAATCGCTCAATATGCCTATTTTAAGATTTTCATTAATTTTAACATATATTTGAGAATCTATTTGCTTACTGCGTTTTATTGTTACAAGAAACAGCTGTTCGGATATAGCCTCACATTTATCAGAAGAATCTTTATTGATTCCTATTCTATCTAAAATGTCCTGTACTTCACCACTAGTTTGCGCTTTTATAACTAGGGCTATTTGCTGCATACGCTCATTATAACACCGAGGCGATTATTGTAGTATGGGGGTAATGCAGCGGTTCATTATATTAAATCTATATACAAAAAAAGACTCCGAAGAGCATCATAATCCCTTTATGGTGACTCTACCGGGAATCGAACCCGGGTTGCCGGGATGAGAACCCGGTGTCCTAACCGCTAGACGATAGAGCCGAACTGTTGAATATTATAGCAGCAGAGCTGGGTGTTGTCTAGCTGCCGAGCTGCTGAATGATTTCGATTAGGCGGCGCGGCGTGATTTCAGCTTTGATTAAGTAGGCGTCGGCGTCATTTTCTAAAGCGGCGCGGCTTTTCTCGTCTTGATCGAAATTTGTCATGACGACGATACGCGACTTCTCGGCGCTGTTTTCTTCGAATTTGCGGATGGCGGTCATGATTTCGGTACCGCGCATCTCTGGCAGCATGATGTCGAGTAAAATTAAATCGTAATGCTGATTGGTAGCCATGACCAAGCCGTCGTGGCCGTCCACTGCCCACTCGACGTTGTAGCCAGCCATTTTGAGGCTGCGAACGTACATCTCGCCGATGAAACGGTCGTCTTCGATGACTAAGATTGTGGAAATTGCCATAATACTCTCCTATTTACCCTGTGTATTTAGTGTGATTTTTAATCCAGCTGTTGCCTGCCGAGATGATTTCGGTGTTGGAATTGTCGGCGTTATGCAGTTTGTCAGAAACAGCGGCGTAGATTGGTAGCGTGAAGGTGAAAGTTGCTCCCTGCCCTTCGGTGCTTGATACGCCGATAGTACCGCCGTGACTTTCGATGATAGCTTTGCTGAGATATAAGCCGATGCCAGTGCCAGCGACTGTCTCGCGGCTGCGGTGGCTGCGGTAGAACTTGTGAAAGAGGTTGTTGATGACGCTGGCTGGAATACCGATACCATTGTCGGCGACCGAAACTTCAACATGCTTGTCTTTAGCTCGAGCAGTGACGCGCACAGCGCCGCCCTCGTCGGAGTATTTGATAGCATTGTCGATAAGGTTGGACAGTACTTCGGAAATACTAGAGCGGTCGGCAGCAACGGTCGGCAAATCGTTCGGAATGTCAACGGATAGTGAACGATGCTGCGAGCGGGCGCGTAGCTCCATGTCGTCGCGGATAGTCTCGTAGATTGTCGCCAACGAATCTTCGTGTAGTTGGAGTTTGAGATGGCGGCGGTCGTAGCGGCTAGTATTAAGGATATTGTTAATGTAACCAGATAAGCGATTGCCGCTAACGATTAATCTCTGGAAAAGCTCTTTTTGATCGGGCTCGAGTTTACTATCGAGTTCGAGCGCTAGCACGTCGAGGTAACCGCGGATAACAGTGATTGGACCGCGCAACTCATGAGCTGCGAACGAGATGAAGTCAAGGTCGTCGTCCTCTGGCTGGTAGATTTCAGTCTCGTCGTAGGCGGTAATGATAGCATCCGCGGCGTTGCCTTGCTCAAAATCAACAGTGATATTGAAAATACGGCGGTCTTCCTGTCCGATGACCTTGTTGGGAACTCGCAGCCAAATTTTGCGGGCGCGAACATTGTCGGTACGGTGTTGGTTGAGCCATTCAATCAGGTCGGTGCCGTCGTCAAATAGTAAGTCAAAATGATAAGCGCCTTTGGCGTCGAGCGAGATTGGCGCGGCGCGGTTAGCGAAAATTACGCCATTGTTCTTGTCAAGGATAATTATGCCAGTGCTTGTCAGATTGAGGGCGCTGGCTAATTCGTCAGTTGCGCTAGTTTTGTCTGGGCTGGTCTCGGTATGTTCTTTGTAGATAGATAGCAGCATATCGCTAAAACCGGTAGCTTTGTATTCTTTATTGCTAGGGTTTGGTAACTTTTGGTCAATTTTTTGTCCGGCAGCATTAACTAGAGCAGTCGAGAGGTCGCGCAGCGGAATCATCGCAAAAGACAACACTGCGAAATTTGTTGCAGTAGAAATAATTAGCAGCGAAATGACAATTGTTGCAATAAGAAAGACATCCAGGCGAACTTGCAAAATGATCATTATTGCAATAACCGACAAAGCGACCAATAATTGAACGAGAACAGATATTATTGCAACTTTGTTGCGATGAATGCGCCAAAAATCACGCATTTCTGGTGTACGTTTGACTACTGGCTTGGCGTCGCTTACTGCCACGAAACACCTCCTCCGCCGCTGTTTGGTACGGCAGCGATCCAGGTTTGTCCGCGATTTAGTGCGACTGGTTTGCCAGCAGCGTCGATGAGCTCGAGCGGGCTAAATCGGTCATTCTTGCGCCAAGTACATTCAGCGGCCGTGCCGTTCTGAAACACTGTTGCAGTACCGGTACCATTAGTAACGATGCTTTGCCGCCAGCCATCTTCCATGACGGTAGTCTCGTTGACATGCAGCGCGATGACGACGCTCGGCGCTAGCCTACCCTCTTCACGGTCGTTACTGGCCTGCCCGCCGATACTGCGTAGATAGGTGTTGCTAGCCTTGTCATAGTCGTAATGGGTGTTGTACCAACTGCTAGAGAAATTGATGTCGATACTGACGGCGTTTGGTTTGTCGCTGGCCTTGCCGTCAGCGCGAGCGAAGCTGGTGAATTGCGATGATTTATAACCTTTGCCAGCGTTGAGCGCGTCTAACTTCTCGAAGCTAGTATAGACATTATGCGGCGGCCGCCGATCATTAGCGCGCCAGTACGAACCGCCGTTGAAGAACTGATCGATGTCGCGATACTTACCGTTGCGAATCTCTTGCAGTGAAGCGTGGCTGCCGCCGACATGAGCGACGCTAGCCTGATATGGCGCTAGCCAATCGACATAGTACATACGCAGGCTGCGGACTGGGCCGATGAGCTGAGGTTTGTGCTGTTGAAATAGTGTCAGAAAGCGCGTGATGCCGCCTTCGGCGATGGCTTCGTAGACGACTTCGGCTTGCTTGAGTCCGGAATGCGGCCGGGCATCAGGCGAATTTTCGATCATGATGGCAGTGACTGGTTTGGATAGATCAGCCTTAGAGGCAACTTCAATGCCATTTAGGTGGGAATAGTATTTCTCGGCAGGTTTAGGCGCTTTTTTGGCAGGAGCATGATACGCAGTGTCGGCAACTGGCGCGCGATATGTCAATACGAAGGCCACCGCCCCGCCGATAGCGATCAGGATTGCGCCGCAAATGCACATTGTTGTAATACGATGACGATTAATGAAATCGCGCAGTCGTTGCAGGCGTGACTGCTTGCTGTCAACCGCGTAGTGTTGCGCTACGAGCGGGCTTGGTTGTCTGTCTCGTATGTGTGTTTTTTGCTTTCGCATCTTGGTAAAATTATAACATAATTGGTGTGAATTGGTTATGGTTTGCGCGATGTGCTGCGTATGCTATTATTGCGTCATGGGTTTGTTGAGAGGTGCAGCAATACACGAAATAAATCTACAGAATAGTACTAGAGCTACTGCGGATCCGAGCTTCGGTGTCGAATGGCAGGCAGGCGCAGCGTGCAGTCCTAGTACTGCTGAATTGTTCTTTCCTTTGGGTAACTATAGAGGTGGCAGGCAAAAAGAACGAGATAGACGCGCTAAAAAGATTTGCCGCAAATGCCCAGTTGTACGTGAATGTTTAGGGTATGCGTTAAGTAATAATCTGAATGAAACAGACGATGGTATCTGGGGTGGTATGACTCCAAGCGAGCGTCGGGAACTTAAAAATTAAGATAATCAGTAGAATTTTAGTTAGTCTCGAGAAAATACCAGCTAGAAAGTGTGTTAGAAGATTAATAGCTGTTGTCTTCTGCTCTGTTATTTCATTTCATATCTAGATAACTCTGAAGCCGCGCTAGCGTGCGTTCACAGCCAATCAGTGCCAGCGTATCGTTCAGCTGCGGGCTGAATGGCGCCCAGGTGGCGGCGATGCGGATCAGGCTGAAGAGAATGCCGGGTTTTTGACCAGTTATCTCCAGCAATTTGTTCAGGCAATTTTGGATTGATTCTGGCGTCCAGCCGGCGAGTTTGGCGAGCTCTTGACTAGCGGTTTCTAACAATTCGTGCCGCTCGCTGTCAGACAACTTTTTCAGCTGTTTGTTGCCGTCAATAAGTTCCAGGTTAATCTCAGGCTCTGCGAAAAAGTAGCCAAATCCGCGTAAATCTTCAAACATCTTCAGGCGGTCTTGCGCTAAAGCCAGCACTTTCATGCGGTATTCCTTGGTTATATTTGGAGCGTAGGCGGATTCCGGCCAGAAACCAGTCTGTCCCCCGTCTTTTTGCGGGTTATCGCCCCATGGCGACACGTAATTGTAAAGCTTATCGACAGGAATATTGCGTATATGAGCGCCGTTAAGCCATAACAAGCGTTTCTCGTCAAACCGCGCACCTGATTTTTGGACGCGTTTCAGGCTGAACTTTTCGACCAATTCGTCTCTGGTGAAAACTTCCTGCTCGGTGCCGTCATTCCATCCTAGGCTGGCGAGGAAATTGAGCATGGCGTCTGGCAGATAGCCTTCTTCTCTGTAGGCTAGGATATCTTTGGCGCCGTCGCGTTTGGATAACTTCTTATTGCCCTGCTCGTTCATGATCGGCGGTACTGAGGCGAATATCGGCCAAGGTATATCCAGCGCATCGTAGAGATTAAGATATTTGGGCGTGCTGGCAAGGAACTCTTGCCCGCGGATAACGTGGGTGATTTCCATTTCGGCGTCATCGACGATGTGCGCAAAGTTGTACGTCGGAAAGCCGTCGGATTTAACCAATATAAAATCGTCAATTACTTCTGGGCCGGCGTGCATTTCGCCCATAACTTCGTCGTGCCAGGTGTAGGGCTTCGGTTCTGAGCGGAAACGCAGCGGCTGGCTGCCATCCCAGATCGGCGGGTTTTCTGGGCGGTAATCACGGTACAAAAAGGGCTTTTTATGGGCTTTGGCTTCTTCGCGAAAAGCGTCTAGTTGCTCCGGTGTATACGGATCGGCATAAGCGCGGCCAGCATCAATGAGTTTTTGTGCATATTTCCGGTAAATGTCAAGCCGCTCTGACTGCTTGTACGGTCCAAATTCACCGCCAAAATTGCTGGGACCTTCGTCTGGTATAAGGTCGAGCCACTCCAGGCATTCATAAATATGCTCTACGCTGCCAGATACTTCCCTTTTTTGGTCGGTGTCTTCTATGCGCAGGATGAATTTTCCATTTGACTGCCGAGCGATGAGCCAAGCAAACAGCGCGGTACGCATACCGCCGACGTGCATATAGCCGGTTGGGCTAGGCGCGAAGCGAGTGCGCGTGGTCACGAGGCACTCTCTTCTAATTTGGTGACGCGCCGGTCAAGTAATTCTAGCTCGTGCCGAGTGGTTTTGTCGTTATCAACGACAGCTCGTTTGATTATTTTGACGTCGGTCTTGAGGCTATCGAACTCCTCGCGTAAATTATTGAATTCCTCGCGTGTTGGTTGGTTTGATACAATCTCTAATACCGCGCGCATCTGCGAACGGATTTCTTCAAGAATGACGTTGGTGTAATTTTTGTCGTCGCCCATGGCCTAATTATAGCAAAAAGCACCCGGCAGGTGCAAAAGTTAAGAGTTATCCCCATATCGCCAAGAATAAGGCCTATCTTTATATTATACCACAAATATGCATAAATTACAAACTGGCGGCTATCTTTTGGATCTGTTCTGGTGCTAGCTCGGCGTTGCCATCGACAGTATAGAGAATACCAGCATTAACCCAAGCGGCATGAGTACCATATGAATAGATGGTTAGGCCATTGGCAGCGGTCGTAGTGTATTTGTCGCGAGATTTCGGCTTGATGTAATTTTCGAGCACGGCTGATGAATCCCACTCGGAGCGAGTTTGCGCTAAGGTGAAATTTTCGTTGCTGCCGTTAGCGGCAAACTTCATGATTACGCTGCCCTGCTGGTAAGCAACTGGACCGTTGAGGCTATAGCCAGACGGCTGATAATCCGGATAAGAAGCATTAATGCCAGCCTGCGAGGCGGCTATACGAGTGCTCAAAGCGGGCATATTGATATACGTGAAGTAGGCGCCTAGCAGTAGGACAGCTATAGCTGTGCTGCCAACGCTAACCAGTCGGCGCCAAAGCGAAAAGTTTTTCGTCGGCTTGACTTCTTTGCGCTGTTGGCGCGTCAACATCTTGTCGGTAGCTTCCTGAATGGCTTGCTGCTTGATAACTTGCGATGGCAAGACGCTGCGCGTTTGCTGCTGCTTGATGATTGCTTGCCGCTGGCGAGCAGTCTGTTCAAGCTGATTGGTGGTAGGCGCTATATCTGGTGTTTCTGGGGTGGCTGGACGCTTGGCAGGCGGCTTTGTAGCAGTTGTAGCTTTGGCAAAATGCGCAATATTAGACGATCGGCGAATATCTTGGACGCGGCGAGTTCTCTTGCTGCGGCGAATGATTTGCGGCGGCGTACTGCGCTTGGCCGCTAAGCGCTGCGAACTGCGAGCGGCAGAATTTTCTTTAATACCCGCTGGGGTGGCGGCTCGCACTGGCGCTACTGAATCAATGGTGCGCGGTTGTTTCTTGATATATTTGCGCTGCAAGGTGTGGGATTTTTGGGTGCCGCTATGAAAATTGCTAGCCGCGGCCGCCGGCGTGCGTGCCGATCGCTGGGCATCGAGAATATTGCCAGTTTCGGCGTCGTAGACATTACCTTTGATGGTTATGTTGTTTGTCATTTCCCTTACCTATGTTTGCGATACTACTCGTGCTTAACTATTATCATAGCCTAATTTGCTATTAAGCGCAATAGCAAGTGGTATAATACGTACTATGAATCAGCAAAAAAATCGGCGCAAGCAGCGTATTAAATTAACTTTTACTTATGCTGTGATGACCCTGGCAGTTCTAGCATTGGCAGTGGTTTGTTTGATGCTAGTACAAGGCTATCGTTTAGATTTTGATCGAGGCACGGTTAGACAAGGCGGCATGATGCAGTTTGATTCGCGGCCTGATGGCGCAATAATTCAAATAGACGCCGCGACGCTAGCTAACCGGACGGCGACGCGTATCGTGGCAACTGCCGGGCAGCACACGGTGACAGTATCGAAAGACGGCTTTGTGCCTTGGCAAAAACAAGTTAACGTCAAGGCTGGCTCAATCCTTTGGTTAAATTACGTCAAGCTAGTGCCGACGAGCATTGAGGCTAAAGACGCGATGGAACTCGCTAGCCTCGACAGCGCATCGGCAGCGCCTGATAAATCGCGCTTTGCGGTTATCCAAAATAAGCAGCAGCCAGCGGTTGATTTTCTCAAAGTTGATAACGACCGGATTGAACATAAGCAGCGTGTTCTACCTGCTGATAGTTACACGGCCGACGGCGCTAATCACAGTTTTGTAATTGAATCGTGGAGCAAGGATAGCAAACGAGTGTTAATCAGCCATTCTTTTGATGATTCAAAAGAATATCTTATCGTTGACCTCGATGGCAAGGCGCAAAACATCACCCGCGATATCGGCGTGCAAATCAGCAAATTAGCTTTCGATAAAAGCGACTCGCAGAATGTGTATGTGTTGACGGCCGACAGTGATGTTCGCCGGATTAGACTGTCGGATAAAACGTTGTCAGGTCCGCTAATTAGCGATGCTAGTGATTTTTATGTTTCTAGAAACGGTTGGATTAGCTATACCACCAAGCCGAATAATAGCGGCGAGCGGACGATTGGCTATTTGTCGAAAGGCGCTTCGAAACCGCGGGCCTTGCAAACTTTCAAGGATATGTCCGGGCGCAGTCTTAATCTAGCGATTGAGGAGTATTATTATGATAATTTTGCGCTCATTACTCACGGCAAAATGGTTGCTGTCAAGAAAGTAAAATTGCCAGCAAGCGATTCGACAGACGAACTGCAGCAAGAGTTGCTAGCGACGCTGCCGTTAGCCACTGACGTTTCGTATGCAGGCTTCTCGCCCAACGAGCATCTGTATGTTTATGCGCAGGCTGGGGCTAGCTTGGTGACTTATAATCTAGAGCTGCGGTCGATTGCTAACGTCTCGATGAAGACTACCGCTACGAGTGAAATCGCTTGGCTGGATAATTCGCATATTATGCGGGTGTCTGGTGGCACCTTTGAGTTCGGCGATTATGACGGTACTAATATGCACACCATGGCGACCGATGCAGTTGGCTCGGCAGCAATGCAATCGTCGAATAACCGTTTTCTGTATTATTTCCGCAAGCATAGCTCTGGTAAAATCACCGCTTCCTATATCAAAATGTATGACTAAGCTAAGTTCGTTAATTACCGATGCCAAATATTCGTTGCAAGAATGTCGGCGAGTTGGCTGGCATTTTCTTGGTCGAGGCAGCGGTATTGCTATTTTGCTCGGCGGTTTTGGCTTCGTTCGGATTCGGGCTGATTTGCTCGCCAAAAACTAGCAAGCGGTTTTGTGCTGTGCCCAGCGGCGTACAAGTGACTAGCGTGATGTACGGCTTATCGTTGCCGATTTGCAGCGACGCGACGTCGGTTGGCTTAACCACCTTGGTGCCGGTAATTTTGTAAGTATAGCGCGTGCCGTTGTAGTTGGCGTAAACCACATCGCCGGCGGCCATCTTCTCTAGCCGAGCAAAAATAAATTTATAATCGCCGCTGTCAGTCCAATCGTTAGAAGAATGGCCAGAAACGACGAAATTGCCTTTTTCGCCAGGCTTAGCGTTGGCGCCTTGGATATTGAACCAAACGATGCCTTTGTCCATGGCCTTATTGAGCGAGTTGGTGTCGGCAGCATTAGCATCCCAAACAATTGGCACATCGACGGCAATTTTCGGGATAAGCAGCCGCGACTCGTTGGTGGCGACTTTGGTGGTGTTTGGCGAGACGATAATTGATTCGGGGTCAGCGGCGCCTGGCGAGACATATGCTTCGACGTAGGCGAACAAAACGCGATTATACTGCAAAAATAGAAAAACAATCATCACCGCGCAGGCTGCCATAATCGGCATAAAATGGCGGCTGCCGCGGACCTTCTTGGCTTTGTCGTTGATTTTGCGGCGAATGGAACTGCGCAAGTCGTTGACGGCTTCCTCTTGCGATACGGTGCCGTTGTTTGGCGTTGAGTTTTGGTTTTTTTGCGCTTGCTGAGCGGCTTGCTTTTTGAGCGACTTGCGAGTAGCGTCAATCTGCGAGACATAGTAGCGCTCGTAATACTGCTGATAATATGTTTGCCAGGCGGTGTGGTATTTTTGCCAAGAAGCATCATGTGCAGCAGGCGTGGAGCTCTGGTTCATGGTGCGGGTATACGGGTTTTTGTCTGGGTCGACGGCGCCAGGGCCAGCCGTAACGCTGCTGGACTGCGCACTATCAGCGACGGTGCCAGATGGCTGCGGATAGGCGTTTGTTTGCAGCGAGTGCGAGTTCTTTTGGAGCTCCTCGGCCTGTTTAGGCTTTTTTGCGTTAGAATTTGGCTGCTGGCCAGCTGCAGCAGTAGCATGCGGATCGTTTTGAATAATCGAACTGATCTGTTGGCGGACAATATCAGCCGCTGCCGACCGGTGCTGGTCGGTTAGTGCGCTGTGATGAGGCGCTCCGTCTCTGGGCGGAACGGTTAATGATGAACGATCGTCTGGCTTCATACTTTCTATGCTAATTATAGCGTAATTAGCGGTTATTTACTAGTTAGCACTGGTCTGTTACAATGAAAATGTACCTTTTCTGCCGCGGTGATGGAATTGGTAGACATGAGAGACTCAAAATCTCTTGAGCATTAGCTCGTGCCGGTTCAAGTCCGGCCCGCGGTACCATAGATGGACGTGTGTGGGCGTCCTTTTTTAATGTCTCTACTATAGCGTAGATGACGGTTATAAAGCATAAGTAACAATATTATGCAAAAGTGTTGACATAATTAAAAGTTTATGCTACAATGGCATCATAAGCGTGGAATAATGCACGCAGGGAGGAAATCAATGAAACTATCAATTAAGAATCTGGCGATTGTCGGCGCGGTTATAGCTGCTATCGCTGGTGGAATCTGGTTGGCTAAGCCATCAGAAGCATCTGTCTGCGACGGGTGGATTAATGTGATTACTTGCGGTACGCCAAGTCATCAAGACCTTAAAAATGTTTACTACGGACGCAACGACATCAAAGCGCTGTATCAGTGGAACAACATAAATGATGCCATGATTGAAGGCAAAGGCATGAAGAACGGTACTGTTTACAAGGATGGCCGGATCGTTGTCGACGGCCAAGTCGTAGCAACTAACGCCAAGACCGTTCAGCGTAATACGCGCTACCCAGGCTCGTCATACGGTCGCGAGACGGTTGGCGGACATTCGTTCTACAAGTTTACGACTCAGAACAGCTTTGTCTACAATCAGTTTGATGCTTTCGTCTGGTTTGATGACAACGGCAAGTTTATTGCAGCCATTATCAAGGATTGCGGTAACCCAGTCTGGGGTGATGCAACCTGGAAACCGAAAGATATCCAAGTCTGTGATCTTACCAGCAAGAAAATCATCACCATCAAAGAGACTGAGTTCAACAGCAGCAAACATTCCAAAGATATCAACGATTGTAAAGAAATCAAGGTCTGCGACCTGACTAGCAAGCAAATCGTAACTATCAAGGAAAAAGAGTTCAACAGTAAGAAGCACTCGAAAGACATTAACGACTGTAAGGAAATCCAAGTCTGCGACCTTTCAACCGATACGATCATTACTATCAAAGAGAAAGAATTTGACAGCAAGAAGCACTCTAAGAATTTCGCTGACTGTAATAAGGTAAAGGTTTGCGAACTCGAGACTGGCAACATCATCACTATCAAAGAGACCGAGTTTGACAGCAAGAAGCATTCCAAGAATGAAGCAGACTGCGACAAGGTGAAAGTTTGCCGCATCGCTGACAAGAAAATCGTCGAAGTTACCCGCAAAGAGTCAAGCGACAGCCAGTACACCACTGACATGAGCAAGTGCGAAGAAACTCCAGCGACTCCACCGGAAACTCCAAAAACGCCAACCCCATCAAATCCAGTTGAATTGCCAAAGACTGGTACCGGCGAAGTAGTCGCCTCGGTGGTCGGCCTCGGCGGTCTAACCGCAGCAGCCAGCGCTTACATCGCTAGCCGCAAACGCCTCTAGTTAATCCCCCCAGCTAGAAATAATCCGCTCTGAAATATCAGAGCGGATTTGTTTTGTTGGATTATTTAGAGAGAAGACTGGCGGTGATAGCCTCAAGCGGCCGCGACGGATTCCAAATATAATAAACGCTAGCGCGCGCCGCTACCGTGCCGCGCCAGATGCGCATCGGATCGTTCCATGGCATGGTGGTGACCTCCCCGCTGTGAGCAGTAACGAGTGTGTCTTGATGCAAGGTGGTAATGGTAATTGGATATGTCACGGTGAATTTGTGCAAAGCTTCGACTAACTGCAGCAGCTGCATGCTGAAAGTTAAAATTTTGGGATAATAAAGCGTGCGAAAGAGTTTTTGTAATTGCGCAAAGCTCAAGATTAACACGGTATTCTGGCGTGCTGCTAGTGTAGCGGAGTCGTTGCGTATTAGATCTACGGCGTCGCGGGTGATAACTGCTGGGCCTTGATAGTCGCACAGCAGCTGGCTGTAGACAATCGCTGTTTGGCTGTTGCGCCCGGCGTCGCCTATTAGCAGTAAACCATCGCTCCACGTGCTAAGCGCACGTAGTTCACTAATAGACTCTTGAGCTAAACCGCCGCTAGGATTGCTAGGTGCGTAAGCAACGCCAGTCATGGTGCGCGGCAAGGTGTTTTTAAGGACATCCGGCAGCAAGGCGCGGGCTTCCCCTACTCCGCTAGCCAGCGCTGTCGAGTAGGCTTCGGCGACACCAGCAAAACCTAGCTTGTTGCCGCCGATGATGCCGAGTTTTCCTGCGCGCGAGCGCTGTTCGGGCTTATTCCATTCGATATCGGGAAAGAGCGGCTGTTCGGGTGTTTGGCGCTGCCAATATGCTAATTCCATGAATGTATTGTAGCGCGAAAAGTGCAGACGTGCCAACTCAAGCGCTTGCTGCAGCCGTCGGGCTAGCGTACAATTTAGGCTATGGAAAAACACATCGCCGAGCATTATCAAACTATATCTCAGCGCCTAGCGGCAGCCAAGTCGCAAACTGATCTGGAAAAGCTAGCGCGCTATCACCGTACGCGCGTGCAAGAATTTCAGCACGAGCGGCTGATTCACTTGCTGGTGACATTTTTCTTCGCCGGGCTATTTTTGGCGTCCCTGGCGGCATTTTTGGCAACCGCAGCGATGGGGCTGGCGATGAACTGTTTGCTGGGATTGCTGGCGCTAATTTTGTTTGTGCTAGAATTGGCGTACATTCGGCATTATTACCAACTAGAGAACGGCGTGCAGCGGCTGTATGAATTGACGGTGATGATTGAAGATAAACGCCAGGAAGAAGATGTAGTGCAAGGTGAATTTGTCATCATCGAATCTCCTTTCAAGGGAAACACGCCCGCGGAAGAAGCCGAAAATATAGCATATGCTAAAGAAGTGATGCGCGATTCGCTATATCGCGGGGAGGCGCCATTTGCCAGCCACTTACTCTACCCGCAAATGCTTGACGATGCTAATAAACACGAACGCCGTATGGGGATTGAAGCTGGATTGCTGATAGGACGATTAGCTGATAGGACGGTTGTTTATACAGATAGAGGCATCTCGCCAGGCATGAAACAAGGTATTAAACGTGCTAAGGACGAGGGGCGTCCGGTTGAATATCGCTCGCTGTACGGTAGTAATCATCGCCAAAATGATAAGAATTAGGTTTAGCGGACTATGGATATCAGCGAGTTGAGATGTTTATTTCAATGCTTACCGGGCAGTGGTCGCTGCCCATTTGTTCAGCGTGGATTTGCGGATTTTTGACACGCTTAGCAATCTCACGCGACGCCAGCCAATAGTCAATCCGCCAGCCGACATTGCGCGCCCGGGCGTTGGCCCAGTGCGTCCACCAGGTGTAAGCGTCGGTCTTTTCAGGGAAAGCCGCCCGGAATGTGTCGACAAACCCGGCGTCTAGGTAGTTCTGGAAGCCCTCGCGCTCCTCATCGGTAAAGCCGTGCTTGCCGACATTGGGCTTAGGATTTGCCAGATCGATTTCTTGATGCGCCACGTTCATGTCGCCGCAGTATAACACTGGCTTGACTAGCTCCAATTCCTCCAGATAGGCCAGCACTGCCGGATCCCATTGCTCATGACGCAGGCTCAGCCGGCTCAAATCCCCTTTCGAATTCGGCGTGTAGCAGGTCACCACCCAAAAATCGTCGAACTCGGCAGTGATGATACGCCCTTCGTCCGCCGGATTGCCATACTGATCGCCGGTCAAATTGAACCGCTCGATGATAGCCGGCGGCAGCCCGTCGCGCCAGTGTAGCGGCCGGATTTTCGACAAAATCGCTGTGCCGGAATAGCCTTTTTTGGCGGCTGAATAGAAATGCTCGTGGTACTCTGGCAAATCAATTTCTACCTGGTCGCGAGCGGCCTTGGTTTCTTGCAGGCAGATGATGTCTGGATCGTAGGTCTGCAGGAAGCGGGCAAACTCGCCCTTGTTGATGACAGCGCGGATGCCATTGACGTTCCAAGAGAATAGCTTCATATAGCTATTATAACGTAAAATCGCCGCGGTGCTATTGACAAAACTGCCTGGTTTTGGGTATATGTCTAAGTAGGGCTTGATAGGCCCTCGCTCTCGTCGAAAACATCTCGGGGCGGGCTGTTGTGCTATGCGTACAGTTCATGGCGCAATTGCCTGCTCCGGGATGCGCATGCCCGGGCAGAGGAAGATGATCATCATCATGGCTGTTATCTTTAAAGTCATTCTCGCTGCTTTAGGGATAGTGCTATTCTTTGTCATATTAGTCGTCGCGGCGGCCATTATTCTTATAGTGGGTAGTGACCTAGGGATGGAAAACACCATCTACTTTGAGGTATGGCAGGTGCCGCGGCCGCCCGGGGCCGACGACCTCTACGAAGGCATTTACGAGGACTTTGTAAAGGAAGAGAAGAAAGGCGGCAGAGACTGAGAGCGCACTGTGGTGCTAGCGGCGAGATGTCTCGTCTCGCTGCTAGCACCGCTCACTCATTTTGTGAAGCGTTAACTCTGGAAAGATGCAGCCAGTCGGCGGATGTGTTAATATTTATAGGTATGAAGGTCCTGATAGTAAGCGAAGTATATCGGCCTGGTGTCGGCGGTGTGCAGACAGCGCTAGATACACTGATTACTGGCTTGAAGGCAGCTGGCGACGAGGTGACGGTGTTAACTGGTTCGCCGGACGGTTTATTTAGCCATTTCACAGAGGTAGATGAAATAAATGGCGCGAAAGTGTTGCGGTTGCCAGCAGTAAAATGGATTGCTAATCGCGACAACAACCGGGTGGCATTCTTGCCAAAAAGATTCGTGCGGCGGTACTTTCGACAGAACCAGCCTGATATCATTCATCTGATGACGCCGATTTCATGGCTGCACAAAGCGGTCGTCCAGCAAGCTAGCCGGCGGCAGATTCCGATCGTCACGACTAATCACACCATGGCGCTGAATCTCGTGATGAATGCCAAAAACAAAACTATTGCCCGCTGGTTTGTCCGGATAGTCGAGGGCAAAATGTGCAAGCTAGTCAATCAAACCGCCTATATGACGGCGCCGACGCGTGCGGCATTAGCGACTACGCCAGCGATTCATATACCAACGAAAGCAGTTTCTAACGGTGTCAATGCGGTATTCTATACACCAGGTAAGGCTGACGAGAAGCTCTTGCAGCGTTTTGCGATTGATGCGTTGCGACCAGTGGTGGTCTATGTTGGGCGGCTTGATGGCGAGAAGCGGATTGACTTGCTGATTGCCGCGATGGAGCGCTTGAAAACTGATGCGCAGTTGGTGATTATTGGTAAAGGCTTAATAGAAAAGCAACTGCGAAGTCAAGCAGCTAGCCTGGGCGATCGCTGTATTTTTACCGGTTTTGTTAGCGACGAGGAAAAGCGCGCTTTATTGCGGCGAGCAGATATGCTCGCGATGGCTAGTCCTGCCGAGCTGCAATGTATTGCGGCGCTAGAGGCGCTGGCTTGCGGTACGCCAGTGGTGGTGTCTGATCAGGTTGCTCTGCCCGAGCTATTGGACGGCGGCAAGAATGGAGTCAGCTTCCATTATCCAGACGTCAACGATCTAGCGCGTAAAATCGATGAACTGCTGAATGATGAGCCGCGCCGGCGCCAGATGGGTCGGGCTGCTCGCCAGTGGATTATTGATAACCATACTTATGAACGCACCGTTGATCAGTACCGCGAACTGTATGCCGAAATCGTGAAAACTTACTTGTAGGCTTGTAAATTGTGGATAGAATAAACAGTTAGACGAGCTTATTTTGTCGTCTTTTTCTGTTTGCCGCCCATTTCGTATTCGTAAATGCGCTTCGTGACGCGCAGTCCGTGCGTGTAGCGGTAGAGTTCGCCGTATATTCCTTTGAGAGCTTGGCGCAGCGAGTTGTTTTGGTAACGGCGATCTGAAGTGAGGTAGGCTATTTTGATAACGCCATTTTTATACTTAGCTCGTTTCGCCTTGAGGATGAGATCATAATCTTCCATGATGAAGAGAGATGTGTCAAAGCCATTCACTGAGTCAAAAACTTCACGGGTGACATACAGGCAGCCAAAGCCGATCGGCCACGGCGTATGTTGCATTAGACGCGCATAGGCATTCATTAAGTAGGCTCCAGCTCGAATACCGAATTTGTTTGACTGCATCCGCTGAAGGAAACTGCCTACTTGAAGGTGCTTTTTGTTAATTTGTTCTTCAAATTTTTGCAAAAAATATTCCGGAAGGATTAAGTCAGCATCCGCAAAGATGAGCATGTCGCCTGTTGCTTTGCTGGCACCGCGATTGCGAGCGTGCGCAGGGCCTACTTGGGTTGCGGCAGCGGTTTTTAACGGGAGTTTTTTGGTGTATGTCTTGGCTCGAGCTATGGTGTCGTCGGTGCAATTCGAGTCTACTACGATCACCTCGTCTGCCGGGCGCGTTTGTCGGACTAGCGAGTCCAAGAGATTCTCGACGACGCCAGATTCGTTCTTGCAAGGAATAATAATGCTAATTTTCATAAAACTAGTATAATGGTATTATGTCCGAAATTCCAACTTTGAGAGAATTATACGATGAATTAGGCTGCCGGGACCAGACAGTCGACGGAGTTTGCTGGCTTGAGTGTAATACTGGCGCCGATAAAACTGCGATTCTGCTCCACGGCGTGACTGGTGGCAAAATAGACATGATGCCGCTAGCCAAGCGGTACGTTAATTTTGGCTATGCCGTGTACGCGATAGATTTACCAGGACATGGCGGCTCGGTGCGCCCGTCCCTGGAAAGCTATGAAGATCTGGGCGATTGGTTTACTAAAGTTCTGGAGCAAATCGGCCGAACGCCAGATTTGATTGTCAGTAATTCGTTTTCGTCATCAATAATTTATCATGCGCTGCGCACTGGCAGAGTTCCGTCGGCGGCGAAGATTGTTATGGCTTGCCCGACGCCAGACACTACTCATCTTGCAAATATGTTGCAAAGGTTGTCTAATAATTTTCCTGAAAAGCCTGGTTGGTACATCTACAACAGCAAGCCTATCCAAAATATTCGTACTGTGCTTGCGTTGAAAACCCGCCGGCAGGAAGCTTGGCAGTGGCTGCGTGAATCAGAGAGCTACAAGAAGGATTATTTGACTTTGCGTGATTCTGAAATTTTGACTACTATGCTGTACGAGCAAAATCCTTTCGTCGAAGGTGTGCCGCTTGATAGCCAGCGGCGCGTAACGGTGATTCTGGGCGGTAAAGACAATATCATTACTTCGAAAACACCTGGAATTATCCGCCAGTTATTGCCTGAAACGCAGATTATTAGCGCCCCGTCAGCTGGCCATATTTTGCAGTTCGAAGCAGTTGAATCCTATCCGGATAGCTAAAGAGCTGTGCTCTACCTCTTGTCTCTGGGGTTGGCGCGTGTGGTATAATAAGGAGAGTTATGAGAATCGCTTTTTTTATTGACGATTACCTGCCCTCAGTCCATGGCGTGGCAACATCGACTTTGAACTATAAACAGGCCTTGGAGGCGCTTGGGCATGAGGTTTTCGTGGTAGCGCCAAAATGCGAAGGCTATGAAGACCACGACGATCACGTCATTCGCTTGCCATCAGCCAAGAATTATGTTTTTGATAAGCGTGAAATGGCGGTTATTTACCCCGGCCTAGCCAGGAAACTCGATGAATACCAGTTTGATATCGTGCATAGCCAAATGCAATTTTATATGGGCGTACTGGCGCACAGCGTGGCTAAGCGGCAGAATATACCGCATGTGACGACTATTCACACACTTTATGTTGAATTAGTTAATGATTATCCGTTTATGGTGACTTCCGGCTTGATTGCGGCGACAGCGGCGTTTCCGGTAGTGTTGCGAACAAGGCCGATTTTGCCGAAAGCCTCGCGCGAGCAGCTGCGCTCAATGAGCAAAAGTACTATCAAAGACATCATGTCGCGCCAGGGCTGGCGGCTGATGGCGGCGTTTGCTAATAAGTGTGATGCTTGCATTGCGCCGTCGAAACACCTTGAACGGATGCTGATCGAAGATGGCGGCTTGACGGTGCCATGCTACGTTTTTCCAAACGGTATTGACACCAAACGCTATAAGAAAGCGTCGGCGACTGATTCGCCGATTGAAAAGCGTCCGGGTGAAAAGTTTATCATTTCGGTGGCGCGGCTAAGCCCAGAGAAGCGCCAGCGGACTTTGATTGAGGCTATGCCGCATATCCGCGATAAAAAAGTCAAGCTGGTCTTGGTTGGCGGCGGCCCGTATGAAGAGGAGCTTAGGCAGCGCGTTGAGGAGTTGGGCGTCGGCGATCGAGTAATTTTCGCCGGTATGCGTTCAGGCGACGAGGTGGCGGCGATGCTCAAGCAAGCTGATGTGTTCTCGCTGGCGTCGTATCATTTTGACAACCAGCCGATGACTTTCCTAGAGGCGGCGGCTAGCGGCTTGCCGATTGTTTACTGCGACGAACGAATGACCGAGGCTTTGACTGAGCGCAACGCTGTCTTGACTGATGGCATTGAAGGCGAAGATTTCGCAAAAGTATTTAATGATCTGTTCGCACACCCAGAGAAAATCGAGGAGTTGTCGCGCGGCGCGTTGAGTGTTGCCAAGAAGTTTGATTCGACGGCGATGGCCAAAAAGATGGTTGAGCTGTATGAAAGTTTGGTTTCGTCACATCAAGTACTTGAAGAAGAATAGTAGCGGTTCAGGTCGCGAGATTCGGCGTATTCGGCGCAGCTAAAATTTGCGCAAAATGCGGCTGTGTTCGCGTTCTAGATCGCGCTGTTTGATAGCTTGGCGTTTGTCGTAGCGTTTTTTACCCTTGCCTAGAGCAATGACTAATTTGATATAGCGTCCGCTAGTAAGCAGTTTGGTTGGAACGATAGTAAAGCCTTCTTTTTTGCGAGCAGCTAATTGGTCGATTTGGCGGCGGCTGGCCAGCAGTTTGCGCGGACTAGTATTGACAGTGTGCGCATTTGGCGTGCCGCGTTCGTTCTGCCGCAAGCTGAAACTAGCGTTGTTCAGCCACAATTCGCCGCCGCGAATAGTGACGTAAGCGCCTTTGAGCTGGACGTGGCCTTCCCTGGCTGCTCGCACTTCGAGTCCGGTTAAACTTAGGCCTGCTACGATTTCATCGCCAAGCTCATAATCAAACCGCGCTCGCCGGTTAACAATCGTTTGAGCAGCTAGCCTTTTTGCCTTAGCGCTAGATTTCTTAGACATATGTTAATTATAACAGGTTTAAGACTTATATTATACAACATTTATGATTAAAATACAATAGTGCCCGGTGCTGCTCTCTGTTACAATAGAATGAATGATAGCTGATGTTCACATTACCGATAAAAGTTTTGGCGATAAGCAGTTGATGAGCGACGTTAAGTTCAGCGTCAATGACGGCGAGAAAGTTGGGCTGGTTGGTCGCAATGGCGTTGGCAAATCGACGCTATTTGGCATGTTGGCGGGGACGGATAGCGACTATAGAGGGTCGGTTGTTTTCCGGCGCGGCAGCACGATTGTAGCGACGGCGCAGGAACATCATAGCTTGGGTGATATTACAGTGTTGGAATATATCCTGCGCGGGCTGCCGGAATATGCGCGGCTGCGGCACATTTTGACGACTTATCCAGCGGCGATGGGTAGCGATATGCGCAAGATCGAGGATTACAGCCAGGCGTTGGAACGCTTTGGACAGAAGAATTTTTATCGCGTTGAAGAACTGGTGGCTGAGGAGCTGAAAAATTTCCAGATGGAAGGTTTTGGCGAGCGCCAATTGGCGGCTTTGAGCGGCGGACAGAAACGCTTGGTCGAAGTTGTGAAAATCATGCATGCGCAAGCGGATCTAGCATTGATTGACGAACCGACTAATCATATGGATTATATTGCCAAGAAGCAGTTTATCGATTGGATGAAAAGCGCCCGCCAAGCGATGTTGATCATCACCCATGACCGTGATGTGCTGGCAGAGGTTGATCGAATTGTCGAGCTGCGTGATGGCGCATCAGCGAGTTATCGCGGTAATTATGATGATTATTTGCGCCAAAACGCCTCAGCGACAGGCAATGCCATGCAGGATTACGAGCAAACCGAACGGCGGATTGCTAATTTGCGCGACAAAGTTCTGCAATTTCGCCGCCTAAAGGAGAAAGCCCGCGATCCTGGCACGATTGCGCAATTCAAGCGGCGCGAGAACCAAGCGGCGGCCGAGCTAGAGAAACTGGAGAAAATCGACAAGCCGACTTTTTGGATTGACAGAGAGAATGTGGCGCAATTGGATTATAAAGTAGCTGATCGCTATCAAAAATTTAAAGCTCGCAATATTCGTTTGAATATGCGAGACGGCGCTATGCGTTCGCAGCGCAAGCTTGTCGAGGCTCGCGATTTGGCGCTAGGTTTCGATGAGCGGATTTTGTTTGAAGGTGTTAATATCGATTTGCGCGAAGGCGAAGCTATTGAACTGCGCGGCCGCAATGGTGCTGGCAAGACGACGTTGATTCGAGCGTTGATGGCAAACGCGTTATCTAGTGATGCTTCCTCTGGCCGGCTTCGTAAAACGGCTCAAGTCCCGCCCCAGCTAACTCAGGCTTTGATTGAGGATACTGTTCAATCTGCCCCAATCGTTTACGCTGGCTCTCTCTATCTCGATCCGCAAATTCGCGTTGGCATTTACGAGCAAGAGATAGCGGCGACTTATCTGAACTTGCCGCTGGTGCGAGCGATTGAGCAGATGTATCTCGATCGCGGGCTGAAAATTAATGATACCAAAATCCGCCAGCTGATGGGCGATTACCTTTTTGTTGAGAGCGACGGTGCGGTGTCCTTGGCTAGCTTGAGCGGCGGGCAAAAAGCTCGGTTTCAGCTCATTAGCATGCTAGCAAATGATCCGCAATTGCTCATTCTGGACGAGCCGACCAACCACCTGGATTTGCCTTCAATTGAGGAACTGGAAGCGGCGCTCGAGCGCTACGCTGGCGCAATTTTGTATGTTAGCCACGACGATTATTTTCGGCGCAAAATCGGCGGTTCGGTTGTTCAGATTGGCAGTTAGCGGACTACTTTTTCTGAACGCGCTCTTGTTTTGGTGTATATCAGGGCTAGGACGTATTTACGTAAAATTAATTTGAATAATCGCCGCCCGTAACATTGAAGTACTCTTCGAGAGTTTTAATCTCGCGCTTTTTCATGTCTTGAGCGGTTTCGCGGCCAACGTAACGCCAGTGCCAAGACTCGACGACATAGCCGGTGATATTTTTGGCGTTGTCGGGATAGCGCTGGATGAAGCCGTACTCGGCGGCGTGCTCGGCCAGCCACTTGTATGTTGGCGTAGTGGCGAAGCACTGCAGGACGCAATTATCCGCCTTGAGGTCGACAGCTAAGCCAGTTTGATGCTCGCTGCAACCTGGCCGGGCGCTAGCGGAGTCGGCTTCTTTTTGGTTGCTGTGTTTGACCCAATAGTCATAAGTTTCGACTTGGTCGTTGTAAGATCGGTAACCGCTAGTCGAAGCTAGCGGCATCTTTGCTTGCGTGGCGGCAGTTTTCATGGCGTTATATTGGGCAGCGGCCTCTTTGCGCAAGGATATCCCCTTTTCGATAGGCGCCAAATCATTCGGCTGCCAAGTTTTTGGCTCGAAGCAGTGCTTTTTGTTAATAACAATGATCGTGCTGTTGTAATCTTTTAAGACTTTTTTGCGGAGGGCGGCTTTTTCGGCCCAAGCTTTTTGCTGGGCGGCAGCGAGCTTGTCGGCGGTTTCCTGCTCTTTGGCCCTGATGTCTTTAGCGGTTTTGTAATAATCTAGCCCAGTGAAGGTAGCTAGACCTAATATCGCTGAAAAAGCTAGCGTAATCACAAGCACGCTAAACTTATGCTTATTCAAAAATTCACCCTTCATAATTTATAATTCTATTCTACCACAACTAAGCGCCAGCGGTATAGAAATCTTTGTGAGTTGATTGGTTAAAGCCGTGATGATGGTCGAGTAGTATCAATGATGCTGCGTCTATATTTTCCTATAGCAACACCGCCGCCAGCAAAAGCTAAAGCGACGAGCGTATATACGACTTTGATGATAAACGTGGCGCTATAGTAGTTGCCACAGTAGTTGCGTAGCGTAAAATACCATCCTAATCCAGCAAGGATGAGAATCGCTCCTGTTGTGCGCCATGAACGGTATTTCATACCAAATGAAACCAAGTAAGACCCCAGCCCAAAAAGCACAAGAAACAAAACGGTATTTATTACGCAGACAGGCACGTCGAGATACATATCGGATGCTTTAAGACCGATTTGGATATATATGGGAAACTCTTGGACGACCGCCGGGTCTTGCTTAACCGGAGTCAGCAGCCAGCCTAGGAAACCAGATTGATGAATAACATTCCAGTCTGGCGAGTGAGCAAAGAAACGAAAACAATTATACATCTCGCCTCCAACTATAGCATTGCTAAGTGATGCAAAGCAAGTATGAGGCAAACAAAACCCGCGCCACGGGTTCACTATGACACGGGTTTGAGTACGGGCTCAATGGTCGGGGTGACTGGATTTGAACCAGCGACCTCACCGTCCCGAACGGTGCGCGCTACCAAGCTGCGCCACACCCCGACACTTAGCCTATTATATCCTAGGCGCCGGAGTGTGTAAACTATTTAGTTAGTCAACAACTTCTACGCCCATGCTGCGAGCGGTACCAGCAACTACCTTGACGGCGCCATCTAAGTCAATAGCGTTGAGTTGATCCATCTTGGTTTTGGCGATTTCTTCTAGCTGGGCGCGAGTAATTTTGCCGACTTTATCGACGTGCGGCTTGCCGCTGCCCTTTTGGATGCCGATAGCACTGCGGATCATATCGTCGACTGGCTGGCCCAAGCAGTTCCAGGTGAAAGTGCGGTCTTCGTAGACTTGAATGTGCACGATGACATCCTTGC
Organism: uncultured Candidatus Saccharibacteria bacterium; assembly: GCA_963551735.1. GTDB lineage: Bacteria > Patescibacteriota > Saccharimonadia > Saccharimonadales > Saccharimonadaceae > Saccharimonas. The sequence continues at coordinate 42,711 of CAUVHH010000001.1, forward strand.
CCATCATACCTTTGGTGGCTTCGTTGAATGGATTGATAAAGTCCATCATGTTCAAGCCCCACTGGCCGAGCGTCGAGCCAACTGGAGGTCCGGCAGTCGCGCGGCCGGCCGGAATACGTAACTTCAAGTTACCGATAATTTTCTTTGCCATAATTTTCCTTTACTAAATATATTGAGAAGCTGATATTTAGTGCGTAACTGCTATAGTATAGCGTGTTTTACGAGATTACGCAAGCTAAAGCTCTGCGAGTTGTACGGTTTTGCAGGGCGGCAACTCTCTTGCTGTGATAAGAATTTTGCTTGGCGGCCTAGACTTTTTTGACCTGCAAAGCGTCAAGCTCAACTGGCGTGTCGCGGCCGAACATGCTGACCATGACTTTAAGAGTGCCTTTGGCCGAGTCGATTTCGCTGACGGTGCCGTCGAATCCCTTGAACGGTCCGTCGATAATGTTGACTACTTCACCTTCTGTGAAGTCGATTTGGTGTTTTGGATCCTCGACGTTCATGCGCTTTTTAATTTTGGTAATTTCTGCTTCGGAAACTGGAGTTGGCGATGTGCCGCTGCCGACAAAGCCGGTAACGCCTGGCGTGTTGCGGACGATATACCAGGTTTCGTCGGTCAATTTCATCTCGACCAAGACATAACCCTGAAAGATGATGGCGTTGATGATTTTGCGCTTGCCATTCTTGATTTGAACTTGCTTTTCTTTCGGCACGATGGCGTCAAAAATTTTATCAGCCATGTCGATAGTTTGAGCGCGCTGGCGGATGCTTTCAGCGACTTTTTCCTCGTAGCCGCTGTAAGTATGGATAGCATACCATTGCCGCGAGCTGTCATAACGATTTGATTTTGCCATAAAATCCTTTCTACTTTGTTCCCATGATTAGTTTGAATAGCCAAGCGAAGCCGTAATCTAGCAAGATAATGACCAGAAACAGCGCTGCGGTAAAAACGATCAGCGCGCCGACCATACCCCAGGTCGAACGGCGGTCTGGCCAGCGGACTTGTTTGATTTCCTGCCAGGCGCCGCGGAAATAACCAGTGATGGCGCTGAGCGGATTGCGGCGGCTTTTTGAGTTTTTTGATTTGCTGGTTTTGCTGGCGGTTTTGGTTTTGGCGCCAGATGGCCTAGCGGTCTTGGCGTTAGATTTTTCGGCTTGCGCGCGGCCAGCTAATTCTTTGGCGGTCGCCAGGATGCTCGGCTTCTTTGGCTTTGCAGCTTTGTCGCCAGCAGTAATGCGAGTGATGCGGTTTTGTGATTTTTGCTTTGACTTACCTTTTGCGGATTTTGCCACGATAGTGTTTCCTCCCAAATTAAATAGCCTGGTATGTCCCAGACTGTCAAGCTAATTATACGACTGCCGAGCGAAAATAGCAAGCGATTTCGCGTATTTCCTGAAGCGCTAAGACTTATTTTTTTTCACGGCGGGCAATGAAAAGCTGAAAGTCGAGCCATGATTGAGACGGCTTTTGAGTTTGATCTCGGTTTTGAGCTTGATGGCTAATTTGGCGACAACGTAAAGTCCTAGGCCGGTGCCGCTAGTTTCGCGGGTGCGATAATCTTCGCTGCGCCAGAATTTTTGGTATAAGTGTGCTTGGTCGCTGCGGCTGATGCCGATGCCAGTATCTTTGACGGCAAAATTGATGGTGTCGTTTTCGCCTGGCTTGACGATGATGGTGACGCCGCCCTTTTCGGTGTAGCGGATAGCGTTGGTGATGAAGTTTTGCAGGATTTCTTTGAGGTAGAGGCGGCTTTGGCTAACTTGGCCGATTTGCGGCGCGATATCAATGTCGAAGGTCAGTGATTTGTCGGCGGCTTGCGGTGCGTATTCGGCGTACAGTTCGTCGATTAGCGATTGGACATCGATATTCTCTGGCTCGTCGGCGACACCGCGTTCAGCACGGCTCAAGGTTGAAAGGTCGTTGACCATTCGCGCCAAAAATATAATTTGCTCGTGAGCAGTGCTGATGCCATTGATTAATCTTTCTTTTGGAATGTCGGGACGCTTGATCATCAGCGAGACATTGCTCAGCGATCCTTCGGCGATAGTTATCGGAGTGCGCAGCTCGTGGCTGACGACCGAAATAAACTCGTCGCGCTCGTCGTCGAGAGATTTCTGCTTGGTGATGTCGCGCAAGATGATTACATAGCCATCGTCGCTGACGCTGTTGGTGCTGCGAATCGGCGAGTATGTTGCGCCGAGGCGAATGCTTTCGTTGGATATTCTGGCAGTTAGATCATCGCGGTATTGCGTAGTTTTGGCGGAATGCAGCTTGTCAGCGAACTTGAATGGCTCTTTATTCTTATCGACGATCGAAATAAAATCGTCAATACATTTGCCAGCGAGATCGGTATTAGTATCAAATAAGTTTAGCGCCGAGGCGTTGTATAGCGAAATGATGCCATTTCTATCGGTGCTAATAATAGCGTCAGAGAGGTTGTTGACGATAGTAACGATACGATCGCGTTGCAAGCGCTCGGCGGTTTGGCTGCGCAAGAGTTCGGCCTGATCAATCGCCTGGGCTGAAATGACCATCTTGACCATGTAGCTGATGATGAGCGTACCCAGAAAATGGATGACGATAGACACAACTTGTTTGTCGTCGCTAGCATGAATAATAACACTGCCCGAGGCAGCCGCAAACAATGTCGCAATACTAATATTAATGCCTGACTGGCCCAGGTAAACAGAGCTGGCTAGCAATAGCGCCGACCAGGTATAGATTAGCGGCATATCGAAACCAGAAACCGTTAATACGTAAGTTAACGCTAAAATATGATAACCGATGAGCCCGGCAATATGGCCAATAGGTTGCCGCGGCGCTGCGAAAAATTGCCAAAAGCCGATGATGACCCAACAGATATTAACCGCATAAAAAGCGTACATATTCACTGCTGTCGGCTTGCCGAGCGGCGAGAATTGCATGAAGACGCTGTACGCTACTAATAGCAGCGGAATCAAAAGCGCTATCCAGCGAATAATCTTCATGCGATGCGTTGACGGATCGATGTTTATATAATCTTTGACTTGGCCACCCATAGCTATTATTAGTATAACCTCAAAAGCAATTTATGAAAAGACTCAGACGATTGGAGTTTGGTGCTTGAGCTGCTGCCGGTGGAGGCGGTAGCGCGGATCGTAGCGTTCAACTTCGCGCCAAAAGGCTGCGGAGTGGTTCATATGGCGAGTGTGGCAGAGCTCGTGAATCAATACATACCGAATCAATTCATCGGGTAGTTTCATCAAAGCAATGTTGAGGCTAATCGTTCCGTTGGAGCTGCAGCTGCCCCATCGGCTGCCAGCATGGCTAAAGCGAACGCGCTGGTAAGCGAAACCATGAGTGCCAGCTAATTCTTCTAGTAGCGGCGGTAAGTATTTTTTGGCATCGCGGCGCAGAATCTTGATTGTTTCGCCGCGGATTTGCTGCTGAAGTTCTTGATCTTCGAGTGAAAATTCGGGCGGCAGCTTGACCAGAAGCTTGCCGCGCATGGTACGAATTTCCGGCTGTTTGATCATCTGCGTCGGCACGATAGCTAATTGATGGGTTTTGCCGATGAGCTGTCCGTCGCGATACGGCTGGGCGATGGACGAATCTTTGGCTATTTTGCGCAAGGCTTCGCGCGACTGCTCAATAAACGAGCGAATAAACGCTAGCGGTACTAGCCGGCCGCTAGTAACGACAAAGCGCCCGTCGGTACCGAGCTTGATGCGGGTGTAGCGAGTAGCGCGGCGCATGATAACAATCTCGCCGAACTCCGGATCATCGATAGTCTGGGATTTGGCAGGCATGTTATTGGATGCTGATACCGCGGCGACGAACCTCGGGGCGCTGCCTGGCTAAGCTAGTCATTGTCCGGCTAGGACGATTACTATCGCCGAGGCGAGCTAATACAGTACGCGCTTGAGTTTTGTATGTGTGCTTGCCGCTAATAACGACTGGTTTCTCGATGGCGTTTGGTTCGGTGAAACTCTTGACGGCGGCATCAAAGTTTATAGTATCTAGCGAGTGGCCTTTTTGAATACGGCGCCGGCAAGTCGCTTCATCGGTCTGCACCCAAATAATAAGCGGCTTATAACCATGCCCTTTGGCCCAGCGCGCAAATTCGGCGCGACGGACGCGGCTTAAGTTGCTGTCTTCATAAATAAAAGTTTGCTTGGTGCGTGCTATCTCGGCCAAAAATCGCTGGCAGACCTCCTCGCTGGCATTGCTATCTAGGCTGTGCTCGCTAATAAATTGCGAATCAACAAACGGTGCATTAAACATCTCAGAAAATTGCTGCGCAAAAAATGTTTTGCCGCTGCCTGGCAAGCCAACCATCATGATAGCGTGCGGATGAGAGATAGAGCTAGGATTCATAAAATTATTATAGGTAATGGAACTTAAAACTGCAATTATGCACTTATGTGGTTTGTGGCAGGGGCATGAGGAATCGAACCTCAATCTACGGTTTTGGAGACCGTTATACTAGCCGTTGTACTATGCCCCTTTACGCTTTCCTATTATAGCATAGCGAAATGCTTTTTAGATATCATCAATGGCGATATCTTTAGGTTGATCTTTTTTGACGCGGACGGCACGCTTGAAGCGGCGGTTAGCGGTTTCATCAGCAGCATGCGGAATTGGCGGCAGCGACAGTAAGCGTTCGGACGTTTCTTTGTCGTCATCGAGGCTAGAGACGGCTTCGACGAAAAATTTATCAATTAGCCATTCCCGCCCTGGCGGAGTTTGCCCGGTGACAGTAATACGCCAGCGCTCGTCGCCCCATTTATCGATATTGGTAATTCGCAATGGGTGCGCTAGCATCATCGTGCCCTTTGGAATGGCGGCGATAATTCGGCGGATAGCAGCGACGCCGGCTCGCTTGTCGCGAACGAAAATATCAACAGCGATCGTGCGTACACCATGTGGCGTGACGCGGGCGCCAGTGATGTTTTGGTTGTGAACGGTGATGACTTCGCCATTGAGAGCGCGAATACGCGTCGAGGTCAGCGTGAAGCGCTCGACAACGCCGCTCAAGTCCGTGAATGGATCGAGCTTGACGAAATCGCCTATCTTGTACCAGTTTTCTGAAATCATAATCGCGCTAGCGGTCAGGTCGCGCAACACGATACCGATAGTTTGTCCGGCCACCAAAGCAAACATAGCACCAGCACCAATAGCGGCTAGCCCGCCGGAGGTGCTAGAGTTAGCGGCGGTTGGGCTGAGGATTCGCCAAGCGATATAGCCAACCGATACTACCACTAGTGTGCGAATGATGGCAATAGACACGCTCAGGTATGTTTCGGTTTGCCGCAACCGAGTGACGCGCGCTTCGTCTGATTCATTGTCGCTGCGGCGGCCGATACGTTGTGCTATGAAAATCAAGCCGCGCGCTAGGAACTTACTCAACCAATAAGCAGCAATCATCGACAAAACTAGCACTAGCATCGAGCGAAAAGCATTCGGCGATACCAGCAGGCTCTTTAGATCGTTAATTACCGAAGTTGATATTGCGCTATCCATGCTTACTATCATGCACCGTTTGCTGTAAAAAATCTATATGTTTTCACGATAATTTTTCACAAAATTTCACAAAATGCTTATTTTTGTTGCAATCATAAGCAAAAAAGCGCTATACTGTTAAATGAACAACATAAGGGAATGGTTAGGCTACGGCATGACCGAGTAGAATTTTTATGAAGATATTAATGTTAGGGTGGGAACTCCCGCCGCACAACAGCGGAGGTCTCGGTGTCGCGTGTTATCACTTGTCTAAGGCGCTTGCTCAGCGGGGCGCGTCAATTGATTTCGTGCTCCCCTACACTGCAAAGTACGATGATATTGATTTCTTGAATATTTACTCGGCGACCGAGCTGCCGCCATTTCATGGCGATAAGACGTTGAATTCTTATGGCGGCGGCGCAGTGACGGCACGTAATCTCGATGACGTCCCGGCTGGCGATTTGACGACCATGCGGGGCGTGCAAAAGCAATATGTCGGCTATGTCGAGCAGCTAGTCGATCGGATTGATAAGCCGGATGCTATCCATGTCCACGATTGGCTAACGATGGAAGCTGGCATGCGCGCCAAACAATTAACCGACGCGCCGCTAATCGTTCATGTTCACGCTACGGAATTTGACCGCGCTGGTGCTAGCGAATTTGGCAATCCTGTCATTCACGAGATTGAATATAACGGTCTGATGATGGCTGACCGAATCATTGCTGTTAGCAATATTACTAAGGGAATTATTGTTCATAAATACCATATTCCAGCTGACAAAATTGAGGTCGTACACAACGCGATCGATACTAGCTCGCTGATTAACTACGATTATGACCGGCGGACTTACAAGTACTTAGAATTGCTTAAGGATGAAGGCTATACGGTGGTATCGACAGTGACGCGCTTTACGGCGCAGAAGGGCCTGGTGCAGCTGATGCGCGGTTTTGCTAAGGCCTGCCAGCAGCACGACCGCTTTGCATTTTTGCTAGCTGGTGACGGCGAGCAGCGCGACGAGCTGATTCGGATTGCTGCTGACCATGGGGTTGCTGATAAAGTATATTTCACAGGTTTTGTCCGCGGCAAGCAGTGGCGCGACGCTTATCGCGTGTCGGATGTCTTCGTGATGAGCTCAGTTAGCGAGCCGTTTGGCTTGGCTGCACTAGAGGCGGCACATTATGATACAGCGCTAATCGTGACTAACCAGTCTGGTGTTGGCGAAGTTCTCGATACGGTTTTTCGTTATGATTTTTGGGATACGCATAAGTTGGCTGATCAGCTAGTGGCTTTGGCTAAATCGCCGCAACTGCTGAACGATATGAAGCGCGGCATCAAATCGGAATATGCTCGTATCAGCTGGGACGACGTTGCTAGCAAGTGCTTATCAATTTATAGCCGCACTCAGAAAGGAGCCAAGTGATGAGCAAAAAACGCGGAGTGGTTTTGTATCTGCACATGCACCAGCCGTGGCGCGTACGCGAATATTCGGTGTTTGACATCGCAGATCGGCATGATTATTTCGATAATTTCGATGATAAATATCGCAGCAACTGCTTTATTTTTGAGAAGGTTGCTGATAAGTCGTACCGGCCGATGCTGGCATTGCTGCGCAAATTGCTGGCTGCGTATCCAGATTTTTGCGTGTCGCTATCGGTGACTGGCACATTGCTGGACCAGGCTGAGCGCTGGGCGCCAGACGTGATTGATTTGCTGCGCGATATTATCGCAACTGGCCGCGTCGAGATCGTCGGCGAAACTTATTACCATAGCTTGGCGTTTTTCTATAGCCGCGACGAATTTCAGCGGCAAGTTGATATTCATCGCCAGAAGATTCGCGACTTGTTTGGTGTCGAAATCACCGCTTTTCGCAACACCGAGCTGAGTTACAATAACGAGCTAGCCGAATGGGCTGACCAGCAAGGCTACAAAGGTATTATCGCTGAGGGTTGGGATAAAGTTCTCGGTTGGCGCAACGCTAATTACATGTACCGGCCAGCTGGCACGAAAAATGTCAAACTATTGTTGAAAAATTACCGTTTGAGCGATGATATCGCTTTTCGCTTTAGCAATCGCGACTGGGAATCGTATCCGCTGACTTCCCCGACCTATGTCGATTGGGTTGACGCAAGTATGGGCCACGACGGCGAAATAATTAACTTGTTTATGGATTTCGAGACTTTTGGTGAAAATATTTGGGCGGACACAGGTATTTTCGAGTTCTTTGCTGACTTTGTTGAGCGTTGGCTGGGGCGTTACAACCATACTTTTTACACGATTAGCGGCGCCTGTCAAGCGCTAGAGCCGCATGACGAGATTGACTGCCCGCAGACGACTACTTGGGCTGATACCGAGCGCGACTTGTCAGCATGGCTAGGCAATAGTATGCAGCACGAAGCAATGCGCGATCTATACGCCATGGAAAAGTATGTGCTTGGTTCGGGCGATCTTGGCTTGATAGCTGACTGGCGGCAGTTGACGACCAGCGACCATCCGTACTACATGTGTACTAAGTACTTTAATGACGGCGACGTGCATGCGTATTTTAGTCCGTATGATTCGCCGTACGACGCGTTCTTGTATTTCATGAATGCGCTGCGCGATGTGCGCTATCGATTGCATGAACATAATGTTGCGGGGTATTGATGGCGCGACCGATAATTCTTAGCAATAACGAACTGCAAGTTGGGCTGAGCCGCCATGGCGAGGTTAGCGATGTTTATTTCCCTTACGTTGGTTTAGAAAACCATACGATTGGCGGTAATACTCGGCATCGTGTCGGTGTTTGGGTGGATGGTCGCGTATCGTGGCTGAGCGAGGATGGTTGGTCGTTTAAATTTAGCTATCACCACGAGGCGCTGATCGGCCATATCGTGGCTGTGAATGAGCAAATTGGCATTATGTTAGAGTTCGACGACGCGGTCGATATAGATTTTAACGTGCTTCTGCGGACAATTCATGTGGTTAATTTGCGGCCTGAAACGCGCGACGTTCGGTTATTTATGCATCAAGCCTTCATTATCGGTGATTCTGGTAGCAGCACTGATACCGTTCAAGTGTTGCCAGACGATAACGCTGTCATTCATTACCGTGGGCGTCGAGTTTTTGCAGCGTCGGGCCAAGTTGACGGCGGCAGGTTCTTTGATCAATATGCAGTTGGCGTATTTGGCCGCGAGGGCCGCGAAGGTACTTATCGCGATGCTGACGATGGCGAGCTATCGAATTCGACTGCCGAGCATGGTCGCGTCGACTCGACGATCCGCTTCAAATTAGAGTTGGCCGGCCACGGTTCGGCGCGGGTAAACTATTGGCTAGCTGCTGGTACTTCCTTGCGCGAAGTACTTTACATACACAAAAATATTATTTCGCAAACAATCCATAAGCGCTTTGAAGCTACTGCTAAATGGTGGCGGCTGTGGTTACGTCCGGCGAAGAAAGTGGCGCAGCGTGTCAAACCAGAGTATCGCCAGGCGTTTATCAATAGTACGATGCTTCTCAAGGCGCATATCGATAAGCGCGGTGCCGTTATTGCTAGCAGCGATGGCGAGGCGCTTAATTATCAGCGCGATGCCTACGCATACTGCTGGCCGCGTGACAGCGTGTATGTTCTCTGGCCGCTAATTCGTATGGGCTATACCGAGGAAGCCTACAATTTCTTCGATTTTTGCCGCCGGGCGTTAAGTCCGAAAGGTTATCTATCGCATAAATATCGTGCCGACGGAGCTCTGGGTAGTAGCTGGCATTCGTACGTACACCCAGATGGCACTGTCTCGGCGCCAATTCAAGAGGACGAGACGGCTTCGGTGCTGTTCTTATTCTGTCAATTTTATAGTAAGACTGGCGACGACACGCTGCTGCAGCGGTTCTATACGTCGATGGTAGTACCGATGGCGAATTTTCTGGCCAGCTATGTTGATAATCGGACGCACTTGCCAAAACCAAGTTATGATCTCTGGGAAGAGCATTTCATGGTGATGACGTACACGACAGCGACTGTTCAAGCGGCACTGTTCGCGGCGGCTAATCTGGCTGATCGACGTCGAGATGAAGTTGGGGCTGTCGCTTGGCGGACGGTTGCCGAGGATATCAAACAGTCCGCGCAAAAACGCTTGTATGATCCTCATCAGAAAGCTTTCCGCAAAGGTTTGCGCCGCAACAAAAACGGCACTTACACGCCCGATGATACGCTTGATATGTCGGCTGTTTATGGCGCTTTTATTTATGGCTTATACGATAATCAAGAAGATTTGCACCACGCCGTACAAACAGCTCTCGACCGCTTTCATTTCAAGCTGGAAACGCCAGGTCTGCCGCGCTACGAGGATGACGCCTATTACCGCAGCGCCCCAGACGCTCCGAGTAACTGGTGGTTTATCGTTTCGTTGTGGCTAGCTCAGTATTATTTGGAGTGTGGCGACGAAAATTCGGCGCAGCGGATAATTTCGTGGGTGGCTAGCCAAGCTTGGCCGACTGGCGTTTTATCTGAGCAAATTGATCCGGTTTCGGGGCGCGAATGCTCGGTAGCGCCGCTTTGTTGGAGCCAAGCTGAATTTATATCGACGATTCTTGACACAATAAAAAGATGAGGATAACGGGGTGGGAGTTGGTTCGAGAACAAAATTGAAAGCATCTAGAGCTCTTCGCCGGCTTACGCCGCGGCATATTGCTAAGACTCGCGCTACGCGCCAAGCAATGCGCCGCTTCGCAGATCGCGCTGGCTTGGTGTATTTTGGTTACGCTAATCAGCATGACGACGACCATCGCTTGGTGCGCGGACATACGGTTTCGCATACGCATATTGATGATTATCTTTGCATAGGTACAATTCGCGGTTACGATACGACAGTTCTGCAGCGGCGCGACACTATTCGTGTCCGCCAGGGCCAGTCGCACAAGTACAAGGATCAACGCTGCCATTGGCTAATCGCTACTGTCGATTTACACACTGAACGCCCGCTGCCGCACATTTATATTGGCATGAAACGGACAGATCCGATTTATCAAGCGTCGTACAGTGCTCTACAGCCGCTAATTCTGGGAGCCACGGCGCGCTACCTGCAGGCTTTTCTTAATAAATATAATATTTATGGTGCTGCTACTCGGGCTATAGAAATTGAGTCAATTATATCGCCGCAGGCTGCCGAAGTAATAGTTTCGCATTTCGACAAAATTAATATTGAAATTGAGCGCAATACAGTGTATCTATATACCGAAAACGAGCGTCCAACCGAGGTGCAAATCGAAAAGCTAGTCTCGAACGCATTGTGGCTAGCCGAGGTAATTGATACCGCCGTACAGCAAAACAGCCCTCGCTAGAGAGCTGTCTGGCTTACCTAGAAAGGCTGCTATTTTAGCCTTTGCGCGGTTTAACTTCGTTACGGCCGAGTGATTTTTTGGTATTCTCGACGTATTTGACATGCCTACGCAGTTTTGGGTCGTATTTACGCAGAGTTAATTTGCCTGGTGTATTTGCCGCGTTTTTGCGCGTAACATAAGTGCGGTCGTTGCTTAGTTGGCTGACGAGTGCGATAGTCTTGCGCTTAGTGTTATTCTTCTTTGCCATAACTTCCCTTTAATGTTGTTGTAAAACTTCAGTAATCAAGTATAACAGATTGGTGCAGCAATTTCAAGCTAGATACGTTATTATCGCTGACGCATAATTTTCTAGCGTAAATTTGCAGAAAGAGTCGTTTTAGCGCGGCTTGGATACTGTGCCGCTCATCTCAAAACATACTGCTGCAACCAGCAATACATCGCCACGGTGGCTGCTGCGCCGACATTGATGGAGCGGGTCGAGCCGAACTGTTCAATGGCAATAATTTTATCTGCCGCCTGCGCCATTTCCTCGGAGATTCCCGGTCCTTCTTGACCAAACACTAGTACCGCGCGCTCTGGTAAGTTCGTCTCCGACATATTGACGCTGCCCGGGATATTGTCAATCGCGATAATTTCTCTGTTTTCAGCCCGCATTAACTCGATAAACTCCGCCGTCGAACCGACATAATGCACGTGTAAATATTTATCCGTCATCATGGCACCGCGCTTGTTCCATTGCCGCCTGCCAATCACATAAATCTGCCGTACACCAAACGCATTGGCGCTCCTGACGATCGTCCCCATGTTAAAGTCCCGCTCGGTGTTCTCCAGCGCAATCACCAAGCCGTGATCCTTGGCGTCCAGCTCCTTCACGATCTCTGCCTCGCTCCGGCCTTTGAATTTATCGATTACATTCCGCGTGTCTTCCATGTATGTTATTTTAGCAAATATTAAGCTAGCGGGACCGGCTGGCATAAGTCCGCCCGTCGTTGGTTTAATAATACCTGAAAAAGGAAGCGCGGCATTATCGCCAACGCACAATTTCTTCGAGCTGGCGGCGAGTTTTGGCTGGTACCTCGCGTTGGCTACGGTAACCTAGCGCCAGCATTACCACTGGCTTTTCTAGATTTGGATCTATTAGCTGGTGCTGCGACAAGACCTGGCTGAGCTTGCTAATCGAAAAGCCTTCAATCGGGCACGAGTCAATCCTGCGCCCAGCGGCGGCCAGCAGCACAAAGCCTAGCGCAATATAAGCTTGCCGCGCCGCCCACTGGTGAATCATTGCTGGTTGATTGAGTATCTCGAAATCTTTTTTGGCCCAATATCGCCAAAAAGTCTTGAAGCCAGCAGCCTTGATGGAACTTTGCTTCTTGATATCGTGCAGCATATGGTCGATGTGTCCGCCTTTTTGTAACAAGCCTTCGCTGGTTTTGGCAGTAAATATCAAGATGTGGCTGGCGTCAAAACGAGCAGCGTTGGCGCCTGCGCAGCGTTTGACATCGGCGCGTAGCTGTTCGTCTTCCTGCACGACGATAATATTCCACGGCTCAAAACCGTACGAACTTGGCGCTAGGCGGGCGGCTTCTAGGAGCAGTTCGATGTTCTCTTGCGAGATTTTCTTGCTAGAGTCGAAAGCTTTGGTGGCGTAGCGAAATTCGAGCGCTTGCTCGATGTCGTCTATCGATATGATTGGCTTATTCATTTCATCATCCCCTCTTTAGCCGCCAAAATTTTGTTGGCGCAGATTAGCTTATATATACGATTTTAGCACTTCCCTGACTATCTTGAAAACTTGATAGTGTCCTAATGGTGAAAAATGCAAGCCGTCTGATAGCGGTAATTTAGGCAGCTCAATATAATTGCCAAGTTCTTTTTTGCGCTGCAGTAGTTCTTGGCGAAGCTGTTCGGACGCGTCGGTGAACTCATACCCCGAATTGTCGCTAGTGTCAAAACACGGCGGCAAAATGTAGATAATTGGAGTCTCGCCGGCGAGATTACGATATTCTAATAAGTCACGAACTATTTCCTCAGGTGTTCGCGCGAAACGCTGTTGCAGGTCGTTGGTGCCGAGGGCGATAATGATTAAGTCGAAGTTATCGGCCTTTTGTAGAGCTGTCGTAAATGTTGACAAGCCATTCTTATGCGGCTTATCGGTGCGGAAATCGCCAGCAACTCTGCCGCGGACGCCGTTGGCAGTGACCTGTGCTCTACCGCGCAAAGCTCGGCCGAGGCGGTTAACCCAACGATCACTGTAGCGGATACGCTTGCTAGCAAAGTTAGCGCCCCAGACGTTTGAATCGCCGTAGATTAGAATGCGTTTTGCTGTTGTCGTCCGTTTTTTACTCAAGTTTGCGTCCTTTCTTCTTTGAAATAACCGCTTGCTGCTCGGGCGTAAATCGCCGCGATTCGCGCATTTTTTGGTAAGCTTTGTTGCGTGTCCAAGCGTCGATATGCTCGTTTTCTAATTCCGCCAGCGTCAGCTCGAAGAAGTTAACTGCCGCCGTCGCGTACAGCCAGGCTAATGCCATTTTGACGTAATAGCCATCGTGTTTAACGTTTCGCAGCGCTGCGAAAACTTGATTGATGTGCGATTCATCCAGGAAATTAGTCATCAGCGAAATCACGCCGTAGCGCACCGTGAACTCGTCTTCATTCTGTAAGCATTCTAGTGCAAAATCCCACCACACTTCGCCAGCAAAGCGCCGCTTTTTCTCGACAAATATATCAATGTGCGCCCACGAATCAACGCACGGTAGGTATTGCTTGGTTAGGTCAATCGTCGTCTGGTCATCGAGCCGAGAGTGCGTAATCAGTAGCCCGCATAGCAGCACATAATCAAACGTTACATCCTTTACCCGCAGCAATTCGCTAATTTTTGCTGCGCTCATATCAGGCGCTAATTCCCTCGCCAACCGCCGCAAATCCGGCACGCGCACGCCGACGACCGGCATCTTGGTGTTGACGATACGCTGGTTAAAGGCAGCGTAGGTTTCGTTGCCTTGGGCGAGGTCTGTCAGTTGAGCTTTAATACGATCGTGCATATTTACAATTCCTTGATTTCAAGCGCTTCTTTCTGCCAGTCTGGACTATACGTCGCTCCGTCCGCTAGAAAAATATCCGGGATCAGGTCTTGATTAGATGAAACTGGAGTCTTAATAATCATTGCGCAATTGAAAAACATTTTTAGAAATAGTTTCATAGCTTATTTAATTCCTATTTTTGCCCAAAAGCCAATCAACTACATTAATTTTTTTCACACCATCAAACTCCTCTGGCACTAAGTCCATAGTCAACAACATCTTTGCATAGTTATCTTTGATCTTCTTAAATGGCAAAAGCTCTCTTTCTAAAGTTTCAGGGCGATCATTTACTTGATAGGCCACTTGATAATAAATTCGCTCGCCATTCATTTTCTGGACAATAAAGTCAACTTCGCTTTCTTGCATTTTACCAACAAAAATCTCGCCCTCATTTCTGCGCAAAAGTTCTAGATAAACAATATTTTCCAAACGATGTCCGATGTTAGATTTTGGCGAATTGCTTAGTAGAATATTACGTAGTCCTAGATCAACTGCGTAATATTTATCGTTAGTAGTTAATAGTTTTTTGCCTTTAATATCATAACGGCTAACGGGATAAATCAAATAGGATTTTGTAAGGTACTTAAGGTAATTGATCACTGTTCCATGAAAAATTGAATTACTTCCCATTTTCAGAGCGTTGCTGATATTACGCGCAGAAAGCGGGCTGCCTATATTGTCAAACACAAACTTTATTACTCGCTCGAAATCGACTTCGTTCCGAATTTCATATCGCTTAGCGATGTCTTTACCGACAATCGTCTCATAAATATCTCTTAGATAATTATTGCTTAATTTTTCATTAACTTTTGAAAGCGTTATAACTTCAGGAAAAGCACTATTCGCCATATATTTCTCAAATAGACGATCTTCATTTTGCTCGTCTGGAAACATTTGAACATATTCTTTAAACGAGAATGGCAACATATGGATTGAGATGTAGCGACCAGTCAATAAAGTAGCAAGTTCGCCAGAAAGCAAGAAAGCATTCGATCCAGTAATATAAAGATCTACATTATCTTTTATAAATAACCCGTCAACTAACTTTTCAAACTCAGGGACGTTTTGAATTTCGTCGAGAAAAATATAATTTTGGACGCCAGTCGCTAACTTGGCAGAAATTTTTTCATAAATACTTCGCCAGTTTAAGTCTTTGTTTAGGTCTGGATCTTCAAAATTATAACTTTGGATTTGTTTTGTTTTTACGCCCTGTAATTTCAACTCATCTCGAAAGATTTCTAAAAGCGTAGATTTCCCGCTGCGGCGAATGCCTGTTATGACCTTAATTACTTTTTGGTCCTTCAAAAGTTTTAATTGATCTAAATATTCTTTACGTATTATTCTATCATTCACAGCATCTTCAGTATACACCAAAAACTTCCAAAAATACATTTTTGGTGGATAGGATTTATTTTAAGGCTGTTTTGGTTTGTCGGTTTTTTGCCTTATGGCAAAAAATGGTTGTAAGGAGTACAATTTAAATATAGACCTAAACTGAGTACGGCTCGGCATGGTTTAGAAAGCAACGGAAAGAAAAAGCTCGTCATGAGTGCTTCTTTCCGTTGTCATGGCTCGAAAGGGCTATGGGTAGCCGCAAGGCTGCCGCTTGTGGCGGGCTTTTTGTGTATCGCCGCATGTCGCCAAAAAAGAAAGGAGAAACTGGCGCTTTATGAACACACTAAAGTCAATCGGCGGAACACTGCTAGGAATAGCAGTTTTCGTTGGGATAATAGTTGCAACAATTCTATTTTTCACTTTTGGGGCAAAGGCTGCATTTACGATATCGCCTTTTGTAAATTGGCTCGCTGGCGTGCTGTTCATCATCAATCTTTTTGTTTTGCTTTTTGCCCCCATACCAAAAGTACGGGGCGTGGCAGGCTTAATTGTATACATATCGTCATATGCCTATGGTCTCTCTGCTTGGATTTATGGTTTGGCTGTCACGCTAGCGTTTTGGGGATGGCTCGCCGTTATTATTGGCATATTTCTTGGCGGTATTGGCGTAGTTCCGATTGGTATGTTGGCTTCAATATTTAATGGGCGCTGGGATATATTTTGGACACTGCTTCTTACTATCGTGTTGACGTATGGAGCGCGGATAATTGGATATGCCCTCGCAAATAGTGCCGACACCTCTAAAAACGAAGAGATAGTTGACATTGAACCAGAGAATAATAAACGGGCATGGGGAGATTTAGAGTGAACAAAAAACTTAACGCGAGGGAGTTAGTAACTGTCGGAGTGTGTCTAATCATTCTAGGCGGTCTCGCCGGTGGCTATTTAGGAAGTATTGGCAGTTTAATCAGTGGGTTGCTTGTATTGGGTGGCCTTATTTGCCTACTTGTAGCTCCGTTCAGCAAAACAAAGCACAATAGTGAAAAGCCCTACTCTAAAGAGCAAGAGACACCTGTATCAAGGAAGTGGGGAGACTTAAAATAATGCAACTTCCGCACTCAGAGATTCGTCAAAAATATATAGATCAGGTTAAAATCGTTGAAACAAATCTGAAAGAGGCTACATCTGGCGAGATAGATAAACAGCTGCTAGTTATGGTGCAAAAGCGGCTCGACACACTAGCTGACAAGTACCAGAACAATGAGGGCATTGGTAGGGCTAGATATAAGCTATATGAGCTGCAAGCGTTGATACATTATTTTAATGAGCATGACGACGATGCGCTAGACTTTATCAATCAAGCAATTGAAACACGTGGCGAAGTGTATCCGAAAGCCGAAAAGCTCAAAAAGCGATTATCACTGGGAGATTCTTATCTATCAAAAACCGTTAATCCTGATAAGATGACGAAAGTACAGCGACGATCCCAAAAAATTGGGCTAGAGGGTTGGTTGGCATTCTTTATTGTTGGCGTCGGCTTGGGTATTTTGCTTGGAATTATTAATTTGTTAGGCTATGGTTCGGTATTCAACGACCTTGCGTCTGTACAGAGTGCTACACCTGGTTACGTAGCAGCTATGACTCCAGTTCTATGGTTTGAAATATTAACTAATTTGCTATCAATAGGTATCGCTATATGGTTATTGATTCTACTGGCGAAACATAGAAAGATTGCTAAGAGAGTAGCTATTATCTATTTAATATTGAATGCAGTTTTATTAGTTATTGACTACGCCTGGGCTGCATCAGTTTTTGACACATATAACGTGACACAATACGTGCAGACCGAGATGAGTAAGACGTCGCGAGATGTTGCACGAGGGGTTGGTGCTGCATTTATTTGGATTCCATACTTCTTGATCTCAAAACGAGTAAAAAGGACCCTGACAAAATGACGGAGCATAAAGAAAACTATTCATGGGTGTATATTGGACTAGCGACCATTATTGGCGGTGCGATTTTGTATTGGCTCTTTTTCTCCACAAGCCCAGGTTACGTAAAAGTAAAATATCGTGATGACAAAGTAAATATTTCATCCAGCAACTTTGAACCGCTCAACAGCTCTGATTCAATAGTTAAGGGTGCCTGGTACGATAGCGGCAATAAGTATATGGTCATCAGACTAGGCGACACATATTATCACTACTGCGGTATGCCTAGCGAGGCTTGGGACGGATTAAAAACCTCCTTGTCATCGTATAATTTTTACAAAGACAGTGTTAAGGGCAATTTTGATTGTCGGGTTAATCCCGTCCCACAATATTAAGGCATAGGATGAAAAATACTATATCACTCAATAAATACTTGCTCATCGGAGTTATCGTGGGCGTCATGGCGCTCGGCGCATATGGCGGCTGGTATTTTACAAATAATCATTACCAGACGGCAGAGGATAAGCGACTTGCCGACGAAGAACGACATAACAGAGATAATGTTTTATGCAGCGCCGAAGTTATGCGGGGAAACGCGGAGAGGTTAAGGGCGATTATTATATTTTCGAGCGTAGCGAGAAACAAGAGACTTGCGAAATATATTAACTATAACGTACCCGATGATACCGAGACGGTGTGGATGGGGTTTTAAGGAGCAATAGATGAACCTTCCGAATGATAGTAAAGTTAAGGCCAGTAAGAACAAGTTGGGCAAATCGCAAAAATGGGTAGTAATTTTATCAATTGCTGCTATCGTAATTAGTCTAGCAAGTGCCAGTTTTTCAGCATTTGTTTTCTTAAATACACCATTACAAATTCATAATTATGTCCAATCTCACAAAAATGAGCTTAAGGGGAAAGATGGATCAGATGGACGTGATGGCATGGATGGACGGAATGGCACAAATAGCTATTCCCCAACGCACTGTAGTAGCTATGATTATGGCGGTGGCTACTTATCCACTGATTGCTATTAAATGATGCATGTATCGCTTAAGCGATACATGGCGGCTTTGCCGCCCGTGCAAAGCTCCGACACCCCACCGATTGTTCGGTGGGCGGACCGACAAACCAAAACACCCTTTTTAGCTTTCAAAAAAGAAATTCGTCGGGGAAAATCTCAAAAAAATCAAAGGGTTTTTGGTTTTGTCGGGACACTGGCAGCGGGCTTGCCCGCGCTGACGTCGGGGTTGAGCTTTATGCTTTGTGTTAAAATAGGTTCTAGCAAATTCAAAAAATCGCTCCAATTCGGACTTTTCGATGAAATTATCGCCCAAACGGGCGGTTTTTTCTTTGGTTGCACGCAGTGCAAACCATGGGTTTTTCAGGGGGGAGATTTGAGATTGCACATGTGCTAAAGCACATGGATTTCGTTTGTTAAAGCGGCTACCGCCGCTACACTCCGTGTGGCTCATCGTGTATTCCAGCGAAGCGGCTTTTTGAGTATCAAAAAGGAGGGGCGAGATGAACAAATACATTTTGTATGCTCGTAAGAGTACCGACGTAGAGGACACGCAAGTACTATCCATTGAGGCGCAACTAGCGGAACTACGTAAGTTTGCCAAAGATGACCAATTAACGGTGATAGATACCGTCATAGAGAAGCGATCGGCAAAAATCCCAGGTCGTCCAAAGTTCGGCGCGATACTAGAGCGCATACAGGCAGGTGAAGCCAATGCAATACTCGCGTGGCACCCCGACCGCCTGGCTCGCTCTGTAGACGGCGGACAACTCATCTACTTACTTGACCAGCGAAAACTTGCCGACCTTAAATTTCAAACCTTTTGGTTTGAAAATACCTCTCAAGGAAAGTTTATGCTCAATATTGCCTTTGGACAAAGCAAGTATTATGTAGACAATTTGAGTGAGAACACAAAGCGAGGTTTGCGCCAAAAGGTATGGCGTGGCGAATACCCCAGCAGTGCACCGTTTGGCTACTACAACGACAAACGCGACAAGACTATTAAAGTAGATAAGCAACAAGCTTCGCTTGTTGTGGCAATATTTGAGATGTATGCGAAAAACGAAAGCCGTTTTGCAGATATTGCCGATTATCTCTACTCGCAAGTAGTAAAAACTAAAGGTGGCAAAGTCTACAAACCAGATAAGGTCAAAAAGATTTTGACTAATCCGTTTTACTACGGACATTTTGTGTATGGCGGCGAACTTCATAAGGGTAAACATACGCCCCTGATTAGCAAAAAATTGTTTGACGACGTACAGGCGGCAGTCGCTGCGCGCTGTTTCCGGCAACAAGACCACACGCGTGAACCTGCACCATATCGCGGACTGCTCAAATGCTCCTGCGGTATGACGATAACCGCCGAAAACAAAACCAAACGCCAGAAAAACGGCAATGTTCATTGCTATGTATATTACCGATGTACACGCAAGAGCAAGTACCGAGCAGCCTGTACGCTCCGAGACGCTAGATAAACAGTTGTCGGGCTTGCTGACGCAATTTACCCTGCCCTGAGGATGTGGGCGACTGGTTGCGCCAAAGAATTTTCGAGATTGAGCGCAAAGAGCAAGTCCAGAGCGATACTTTATTGGACGAGCTGCGTAGGATATTGCATTAGGTCAAAGTGCTTGGGTTGAACCGATGACAAAGTGGCTAGGCAAAGCTGTTTCTATCTGTTCCATCGCTCAGACTGACGACTTTTCCGCAAAAAAGCAATTCCTACGCGAAATCTTTGGGTTGAACCTGTTTTTTAACAAACAAAAATGTCGCCGTAAACGGCGACCAATCTCAAACCCCCTGAAAAACCCATGGTTTGCACTGCGTGCAACCAAAGAAAAAACCGCCCGTTTGGGCGATAATTTCATCGAAAAGTCCGAATTGGAGCCACGATCGGGGCTTGAACCCGAGACCTCATCCTTACCATGGATGCGCTCTACCAACTGAGCTATCGCGGCATGAAAGCCTACTAATTCTAACATATTTGCCGCGGTCGAGGCAAGCTACTTCTGGCGGCGGGTCTTCTTGTTGGTCGTCGATTCGGGTTTTGGCAGGTTCGGCGCTACGAACGCTTCCAATAGTGCCCAGGCGATACCGTTTACC
Source organism: uncultured Candidatus Saccharibacteria bacterium (assembly GCA_963551735.1). GTDB lineage: Bacteria > Patescibacteriota > Saccharimonadia > Saccharimonadales > Saccharimonadaceae > Saccharimonas. The sequence continues at coordinate 62,977 of CAUVHH010000001.1, forward strand.
AAGTAAACTACTGCGAATCCGGCAGCAATCATTGCGGACAAGCGGCTTTGCGGTACATTTAGGAGCGTCAGTAATCCGGCTAGAACCAGCCCAATGAAAACTACTGTTAGATAAGCTTGCTGTAATTTGCGGCGCTGATCTTTTTGGTGGCTCCAGCTGCTCAGCGACTGCTTAATAAACTCGTACATACTATATATTATAGCATATACACTGTATAAAGTCAATAAAAACCGCCCGCGAGCAGCGGACGGCCTAAAATTCTACGCATGGTACCGGAGGTAGGACTCGAACCTACGAAGCTAAAAAGCGGGAGATTTACAGTCTCCTGTCATTGCCACTAGACGACTCCGGCGCGAATTATGGAGCCGACTCTCGGACTCGAACCGAGGACCTGCTGTTTACAAAACAGCTGCTCTAGCCAGCTGAGCTAAGTCGGCATAAATTGAAAGGTACGACCCGAAAGCACACCTAACAGTGTAGCGTATTTGCGTAACCTTGGCAAGTGTTTTTATTGCGGAGAGATGGCGCCAGCTGGCTGTTTGACGCGGCGGTCGACATGCTGCCCGCGCGACATGGCGCGATTGATTTTGTCGCGAATAGCAGCGGCTTTCTCTTTCTGGCCGTTGCGGTCATATGAATCGGCTAAGATGTTAATACTCTGGATGCTTGGCTCTAGGGTGACGGCGCGTTCAAGGTGCTGCAAGACAAGCTTGGCATTGCCGAGTTTTTCTTGTACTTTGGCATAGGCGATATGGCGCGAAGCGACTTCCTCTTCCATCTCTAGGGCCTGCTCGAATGCCAGGGCGGCCTTTTCGTAGCTTTCGGTTTCGTAGTAAATCAAGCCGACATTATGCAGGCTAGAGGCGCTTGGCTCTAAGCTTTGGGCGATTTCGAAACATTCAATAGCGTCATCGTAGGCATGCTGCTTGGCATACAAAATACCTAGACGGTTGTAAGCGTTGGCATTTTTGGCGTCGATGCGCAGGATAGTCAGCAGAGCCTTTTCGGCGCGCAGGTATTTTTGCGATTTAAGCGATTCTTGAGCGATTTCCCAGAGCTTATCAAGTTTTGATGATAATTTTGCTGGCAGATCGCCTGCGATGTCTTCGGGTGACTGGCGGTACGCGATTGCTGCTGCGCCCAGGGCCAGAACCAATAAAAATCCAAACATACTGCCTACTATTATAGCACACAATCACGCAATCAAAGCAGCAAGCTGAAGCTTAATGTTGCCGTTGGCGGCGATGCGCTCGTAGGTTTCGCTGAGACGAGCTAGCTTATCAATGATAGCTGGCGTGCTGTTTTTGGTAGCGGCATTTTGAACGAGTAGAATGCTATAGCGTAGTAATTCTAAGGTGTCTTTGCGGTCGGTGTATCGAGCGGCGACAGTTAGTTTATCATTCATCGGACCAGCAATTAATGCTTGCGAGTCTTTGATGATGGCGCCGATATCGGCGAGCTCGCTGGGTTTGCCAGCTAATCGCGAGATTAATGCTGGCCGACCGCTTGCCAGAAACATAATCTGAGTAATCGCCGTAGTGTCAAGCTGCCGATATTTAGCGAGGAGCAGCCGGCTAGCCTCCTCAGAAATCGGACGGATAGTTAGCTGCTCGACGCGCGATATGATAGTCGGCAGCAGCAAATTCGGCTGGTGCGATGTTAATATAAAATGGATATTGCGGGCTGGTTCCTCTAATAATTTCAAGAAAGCATTTTGCGCCTGATGATTCATGGCGCTGGCATCGTCGATAACATAAACTGCCTTACTATTAGCGACACCGCGGGTGTATTGGCGCAGATCGCGGATTTGGTTGATACGAATGACGCCGCTTGCATCGGCTTGTCCGTCTTTGTTGGTGGGCTGAATAATTCCAGCGAGTGCTGGGCCGGCTAAGTATTTGGCTGTAGTTAGCAAACCGGCGCCCTCAGCGCCTGTCAAAAGTAAAGCTTGCGGTAGACTGCGGGCTAGTGTTTGAATTTGTCGCTCGGTTGACGGCTCAAAGATTAGGCTCATCATCTAGCTCCGGGAAAAGTTTGATAAATTCGCTAGGCAGCGGCGCGATGAACGTCTGGCGCTTACCAGGTTGCGTGGTAATTTCTAATATGTAGGCATGCAGATAGAGGCGATCAGCGGGCTTGCCGTAGACGCGGTCGCCGTGAATCGGCGTGTGTAAATGACGCAGGTGAACGCGCAGTTGATGAGTGCGCCCAGTTTGCGGGCAGAGTTTAATAGCGCTGAGATTATGGTGCGCGGCGAGCGTTTGGTAAATGGTTTGCGCTGGCTTGCCGTTTGGGTCGGGGCGAAAGGTGCTGGGCGCTGACGGGTTGCGTCCAATCGGGATATCAATTTTGGCAGTTGGTGGTTGCGGTGCACCGTCGACGATGGCTAGGTATGTTTTCTTGGCGAGATGTTGCGAGAATTGTTTTTTGAGTAACTCAAAAGCTTCGGGAGTACGCGCCCCGATGATAACGCCGCTGGTGTCGCGGTCTAGCCGATGGACGATGCCTGGGCGATTAGTTTCCAGCCCGACAGTGGTGTAACGGCGGAAAAAGTCGGCGACCGTGAATTCGTCATTCAGCGCCCCTTTGCTGTGAGTTAGAACGCCGGCTGGTTTGTTGACAACGATGACGTTATCGTCTAGATAAAGTATCGGTAGCTCCTCATCGCTGTAATCGGTAGCTTCAGGCAGATTGACGGCGATTTCGTCAGCTTCGGTGACTAGCTGGCTGGCGCTTTTGGCTGGCGTACCGTTGACAGATATATTGCCAGATTTGATATATTTTTGCCAGGTTGAACGGCTGGTCTCTGGATAGCGTTTGGCTAGCAAACTATCCAGCCGCTGGCTGTCGCTCACCTGTTGAAACAGATAGATATCTTTGCCTTTGAATGGTAAGCCATAGGTGGTTAACTCGCTGGTTGGGTTTTCGAAAATCACGCCGCGAGCGTCGCTTTTGGCGGTAAATATTTGCTCCATGATATAATTTTCGCGGTCTTCGGCGGTGTCGTCAATCAGCACGAAATAATGCTGGCGGTTAAAGCGAAAGCGCACCAGCTGGTTGATTGGACTAGGATTGCTACTTTTGATCTGGTCGATATGGCGCGGCAGGTTGTCCGCGTTTGCTACGTTGAAGCGGCGTAAAATCGCCAGTAAGTCATTGGCGGTGATTTTCATATGATTACGCTGCTTCCCTGTTCAGACGGTTGGTTGCTCGAGGATTGGTGCATGTTGGCGCTATCTCCTGAGTCCCACGGCTTTTTGGACGCGGAGCAAGGTTTCGTTGGCGACGATGCTCATGGCATGCTCGGACCGCTCGAGGACTTTCAATAAATCATCGTCGGTGATGGCGCCCAGGCGCGCTTGGAAGTTGCTCAAAAAGCTGGCTACTGCTTCGGCTACGGCTTTTTTCAGCGGCCCGTATTGTGTTTGGCCAATCCACTCGGCATTGACTTCTTCTTGCGGCCGATCAGTTAAAATCGCCAAAAGCTGCAATAAGTTGGTGATACCCGGCTGATTTTCCCAGTCAAAATTGATAACGCCAAGTGAATCGGTTGTTGCCGACATGATTTTCTTGCGAGCTTGTTCTGGCGTATCGTTCAAATTAATTTTTGATTTTTGATCGTCCGAGCTCTTGCTCATTTTCTTGTTCGGATTGGTTAAGCTGCGAATACGCAAACCTTTGTCGCGCTTGATAAACTCAGTTTGCTTGGCGGTAGGTTCGGGCACGGTGAATATCTCGCCGAATTTATTATTCATGCGTATAGCGATATCGCGGGTAATCTCTAGATGTTGGAATTGGTCTTCGCCAACGGGCACATAGCGGGCATTATAGAGTAAGATATCGGCAGCCATCAACACCGGATAATTAAACAACCCGACACTGACGTTGCCGCTGTGTTCGGCAGACTTTTCTTTGAACTGCGTCATGCGGCTCATCTCGCCGAAGCTAGTGAAGCAGTCTAAGATCCAAGTTAATTCGCTGTGCGCCGGGATAAAACTCTGGCGGTAAATAAAAGTATTTTCGTCTCTAGTGTCGAGCCCAGCGGCGATGAAATATTTAAGGTTTTTGAGGGTGTTGGCGTACAACGTCGAATGGTCGATTGGCGTCGTAAAACTGTGCAAATCTGGCACAAACATGTTGATTTGATACTCTCCTGCGTACTTTTTCTGCATTTGTACCATTGGCACGAATGCACCGAGATAATTGCCGAGCGTTGGCTCTTCGTTGGCACGCACGCCAGTGAGAATTGTTTCTTTAGACATAGTATAATTATAACAGAGTACGCTTGTGCTGTCATATTGAGCGCGACGATTGAGATAATTGCTGTTTGACGCTGGTGGCGGCTGCATATACAATAGCGTTATGAACAAAACTCAGTGTCGGATTGCATATTACGTTTTCTTGTTTGCCTCGGCGCTAGTTTCGTATATTTCAATTGAGACATCTATGGATACGATGAGTGCTAAGCAGCCGCCAAATGTGCCGCTTCATCTGTTTGAATTCGCGCTGGCTATCGCGCTGGTGTGCGCGGCGTTGTATTTTCAGTATAAGGCTTATAACGATGATGATACCAAGAAATAAAGCGTAGCATGGATAGATTAGCGTAGTAAAGCTAACACCCCGCCATGTGAGAGCGAGGTGTTCAATTGCAGTGTGATGTTATTTGCTAGCGGATGGCGTGTTGGTAGGCGAGGCCGGCGCTGCTGGCGGCAGTGGATCAACGTTGCTTGGCGGCGTTCCTTCTTTCCAACAATCCTCCGTGTGGAGGCTATATCGCTTGGAATCTCTCTGTGCCTCTTCAGGATCCACTACTCTGATAAGTCCTTTTTTTCGGTCGCAGGTTACAACACCCTGGGACGTATCATGACTCGGATCATGACTCGGATCTTTATGCGGCATCGGTTCTTCTTGCTGTTCGTGTGGTAGCTCTGGCTTGCTGGTGCTGCAGGCTGCGGTTACCGCTAATAGGCCGGTGAGTCCTAAGGTTATTAGCGCTTCGCGGCGGCTAACACTTTCTCCTTCTCTTGTTCCTGTTAGAACTTCTGGGCCTTTTGAACTTGTTACCATGAAACTTCAATTCCCTCCTCCGGGATTAGCGGCTTGTAGCCTATCGGCAACCCACCTAGCATTTATAATTAATAAGTATTACTATATACTTTTATAGCAAAATAATCAAATGGTGCTCAAGCAAAAAACAAATACCCCGCCCTAACAAGCGGAGTATTTGAGCCTGCTCTAAACTACGAAGAGTTAGCGCTTTGAGTATTGCTCGCGTTTGCGGGCGCTGCGCAGACCGTATTTCTTGCGCTCTTTCTCGCGCGGGTCGCGCTTCATGAAGCCGGCCTTCTTGAGTGGAGCACGCAAGTCGGCAGCACCAACAGTAATCGCTTTGGCAATGGCTTGCTTGATGGCATCAACTTGGCCGCTAAGCCCGCCGCCGCGCACTAGTACGCTGACGTCAAATTCTTTTTGCTTGTTGACGGTTGCTAACGGGTCGGTAATCTCGGCCAGCAAGGTCTTGTTGCCTGATAAGTACTCATCAGCAGTCTTGCCGTTGATGGTGATCGCGCCTTTGCCGGCGGTCAGGCGAGCGCGGGCAGTAGCGCTTTTGCGCCGGCCCAAGCCGTAATCGTATTTGTCGGTAGCCATTTACTTAACCTCTACTTTCTCTGGTTTCTGGGCTGCGTGGTCGTGCTCGACACCCGGGAAGACGCGCAGGCGAGCCATACGGTCGGCTGCGAGTTTATTCTTGGGCAGCATGCCTTTGACGGCGTGCTCAATGATACTTGCCGGGCTTTTGGCGCGGAGATCTTTGAGCTGAGCTTCTTTCAAACCGCCTGGGAAACCGCTGTAGCTGTAGTATATTTTGTCAGTTTCTTTATCACCAGTCACGACAAGTTCGCTAGCGTTAACGACGACAACGTAATCGCCGTTGTCAACGTGCGGCGTGTAAGTTGGCTTGTATTTACCAGTGAGATAGCTAGCGATCACGGTCGATAATCGACCCAGGCTAGCGTCGCGGGCGTCAATCAGTATCCAGCGGCGAGCGATGTCGGCAGGCTTCTGTGAAAAGGTTTTTCCAGCCATTACTTAGCCTCCTTTACTGCTTTTGGCATTGGTTTGAGTTCGTCGACGAATTCAACGATTGCCATTTGAGCGCCATCGCCAACGCGCAGCCGAGTGCGCTCGACGCGAACGTGCCCGCTAGTGCGGCCAGTTAGCTGCGGCGCGATTTGGTCGACGAGCTTGACGGCGGCAACTTGCGTACTAAGTCCAGCGATGACCGCCCGGCGGTTGGCTAGATTGCCTTTTTTGGCTTTGGTGATTAGTTTTTCGATATAACGTACGAGCTCTTTGGCTTTGGGTAAAGTCGTTTCAATACTTTCTTCCATCACCAAGCTCGTCGCTAGACCTTTCAGGAGCGCTCGCCTTTGGTCGCGTTCGCGGCCGAGCTTGCGTCCTCTGTATCCATGTCGATGCATTTAGAGCTCCAATTCTGCTAGTTTATCTTTAACTTCGTCAAGCGCCTTACTGCCGAAACCTTTAAGTTCGCGCAAGTCTTGCTCGTTGAGCGTGACTAAATCGTGAACGGTGCGAATTTCGTTATTGATCAAGGCGTTAGCGGTACGAGCGCTCAGACCTAAGTCTTCGATTGAGGCGTTCAAGCCGTCATTATCGTCCTCGACCTCTGTACCAAGTGCTGGTGCAGATTCGACAGTAGTACTGCCAGCCAGAGCCGTATACTGGTTGACGAGGATAGCGGCAGCTTCTTCGAAAGCTTCGCGCGGTGTCAGGCTGCCGTCGGTTTCGATGGTCATCTCGAGCTTATCGAGGTTAGTCTCTTGACCGATACGAGTCGGGTCGACCTTGAAGCGAACACGAGTAACCGGGCTAAACATAGCATCAATTGCAATCATGTCGCTATGCAGGCGTTTTTCGCTAGATTCTTCGATAGGCTGGTAACCGCGACCTGATTCAACTACTAGATCGATGACAACTGTCTTGTTTGGGTCGTCAACGCGGCAAATCACGTGGTCAGGATTCATCACCTCGACATCAGCATTGGTTGCGATATCGCCAGCAGTAATGACGTCGGCGCCAGCTTTCTCTAGACGCAGCTCGACTGGCTCGTCGGTAGCAATGCGGAAATTAACGCCTTTGAGGTTCAAAGTGATGTCGACGACGTCCTCTTGAATGCCAGGAACAGTTGTGAATTCGTGCGTGGCACCTTCGATTCGGAAAGCGACAATCGCGCCGCCGCGGATGCTGGAGAGCAATACGCGGCGCAGGCTGTTGCCGAGCGTGTTGCCGTAATTAAAGTGCAGCGGCTCAATAACAAACGTACTTGAGTTCTCGCTGTTATCGATAATCTTGGCGAGCGCTGGGTTGTGAATAACTTTAGACATTTTAATCTTTCCTCCCTTTTTAACGTGAGTAGTACTCAACAATTAGCTGCTCGTTGATGCCCGCTTCGGCCTCTTCGCGCTTTGGTTCACTAGTAATTTCGATTTTTAGCTTTTTGATATCTCCCTTTAGCCAGCTAAGCGGCGCCTGAGTAGTATTGCCAAAGATATCGTTGATCGCAGTAAAGTAGCCAGATTTGGTACTCTTCGGGCGAACAGTAATTACGTCGCCAGCCTTGACGCGAATCGACGGAATATCGACGCGGCGGCCATTGAGTTCGAAATGCCCGTGGCTAACCAGCTGGCGAGCCTGGCGCCGGCTAGTAGCAAAACCAGCGCGGTAAACAACGTTGTCGAGACGCAACTCTAGGAAGCGCAGCAAGTTTTCGCCGCTAAGACCTGGTTTGCGAGTCGCTTCGTTCATCAGCTTAGCAAATTGCTTTTCCAATAAACCGTACATGCGCCGGACTTTCTGCTTCTCGCGCAGCTGCTGAGAGTACATGCTCTGCTTGCCTTGGCGGCCATGAGCGTGCTCGCCCGGGATGCCGCTTTTGCGCGCGAGGATTTTGTGCGCTTTAGGATGCAGCGCAACTCCTTCGCGGCGGCTCTGTTTGACGATTGGGCTAGTGTCTCGTGCCATTACGCTCTCCTTGCCTTTCGCGGACGAACACCGCCGTGCGGTACGCCCGTTACGTCCTTAATACTGTTAATCGAAATGTCAAAGCTGCTTATGGCGCGGATTGCCGCGTCGCGGCCTAGGCCGACACCTTTGACAAAGACGTCAACTGTGCGCAAACCATAGGTTGATTTAGCAGCTTCGGCGGCCTTTTCAGCAGCAATTTGCGCTGCATAGGCGGTGCCCTTTTTGCTGCCGCGGAAACCGCAAGCGCCAGCACTGGCGGCGGTCAACGCGTTGCCTTTGCTGTCGGCAAAGGTGATGATCGTGTTATTAAATGTCGCTTGGACATGCAGCTGACCGGTCGGGACTGATCGGCGCTGCTTCTTTTTTGATTTAGCTTCTGCCATTATTTAAAAGTCCTTCCTTATCAAGTCTTGCTTGCTGCTTTTGGCTGCGTGCCGCCGACGGCGATTGCTTTGCCTTTGCGGGTTCGCGCATTGGTGCGAGTCCGCTGGCCGCGTGTCGGCAAACCGTTTTTGTGCCTTAGGCCGCGGTAAGAACCGATGTCCTTTAAGCGTTTGATATTGTTGGTCACCAGGCGCTGCAGATCGCCTTCGGTGACATAATCCTTGTCGATAATGTCGCGAAGCTTCTGCTCTTCAGCCTCGGTGAGATCTTTCACCCGAGTGGTCGGCTTGATTTTAGCCGCCGCAAGGATGTCTCGAGAGTACTTCGGCCCAATACCATAGATATAGGTAAGGGCGATTTGTACCTGCTTGTCACTTGGGATGACTACCCCAGCAATTCGAGCCATGCTTAACCCTGCCTTTGTTTATGCTTAGGGTTTTTCTTGTTGATGACGTAGAGACGGCCTCTGCGGCGAACAAACTGATCGTCCGGACCCATCTTCTTGACACTCGGTTTAACTTTCATGAGCGTACAACTTTCTACAGGAAAAACCTGTTTTTTAATGAGAGATGCTTGATATCAGGAGCAACTCTGCGTTATTAATCGCGTGCGCGGAAGACGATTCTGCCCTTCGTGAGATCGTAAGGGCTCAACTCGACTTCTACGTTATCGCCTGGGACCAAGCGGATGTAGTGCTTGCGCATCTTGCCGCTGATATAAGCGATAATTGTTAGGCTGTTCTCTAGTTCGACAACAAATTGAGTATTAGGCAGTGCTTCCACTACCTTGCCGCGCAATTTGATGACTTCCTTTTGACTCGCCATAGATATACAGCTAATCATTATAGCGGATTTTACATCATTTGTAAATGCATTTTGGCGATTTTGTAGAATATAATTTCAAAAAAGATAGGGCCCAGTCCCGGCCGGGAGCTATAGCTCAACCAACCGGGACCGGGGCTTTAAAATCCTCTCTATTTTCAGGAAAGAGAGGATTATACAGATATATTATGGCGCAGATATCTTCAAAATGCAAATTGCAGACTATGCTGCTCGGCGCAGGCGCAGGAGTTTGCGCCGATTTTTCTTTGTTTGGCCGTCGTCGAGGTCATCAATACTGAAGTCGTCGTAGGTTACCATCAGAGCGCGCGAATTGATCTGCCGCAGCGTCTCGAGGCCGACAGTCACTACAATCAGCAGTCCGGTACCGCCAATCGACAAATTCGAAACGTTAAGTCCGAGTTGCGCAAAGATATAGTCAATGGCGAACGGCATGATAGCAATAATGCCAAGGGCGATTGAGCCAAACAAAATCAAGCGGTTAACGGTGCGCGTTAAATATTCTTCGGTTTGAGCGCCTGGCCGAATGCCGGCGATGAAGCCGCCTTGCTTTTGCAGATTTTCGGAAATTTCGTTAGCGTTAAAGACGATACCTGTGTAGAAATAAGTGAAGGCGATAACCAGCACAAAGTACAAAATTGGATAAATCGCTACCGTCCAGTCGCCGTTGCTGAAGCTAGCTGCCGTCGGCGTTTGGAACCACTTGATTAGGTTGTTGGCGATAGTGTGGTTGGCGCCAGGCATAGCGCGCATAACTTGGCCGACAAATGCCGGTAGGCTGAGAAAGGCCACCGCGAAAATCACCGGAATAACGCCAGCGGCGATCAACTTGATCGGTAAAATGCTTTTGACGCCGCCGTAGCTAGTGTTGCCAGCGACGCGCTTAGCGTAATTGATGGTAATGACTCGCTGCGCTTCGTTGATCTTGACCAAGAAGTATAACAATACCAAGCCGACCGTACCGAGAATTAGCAGCAGCCAGAACGTTGTTGGATCGACTGGTACATCAAACCAGCCAAAGATGCTGAGTTTGCCCTTGGTGGTGCTTAATAGCGAGTTAATTAGCGTACCAAAAGTATTTGGCAGCTGGCTAACAATACCAGCGAAGATGATAAGCGAAATACCATTGCCGATTCCCTGTTCGGTGATCAGCTCGCCGATCCACATCAGCAAGATTGAGCCGGCAGTCATGGCGGTTACCGAAATTGCCCACTGCCAAATCGAGGTGCCAGTGGTGCCGGTTGACGAATTCGCCAAGACGGATTGCTGCAGAATGTAAACAAAAGCGATAGATTGAACGATAGCTAACGGCACAGTAACGACGCGCGTCCACTGGTTGATTTTGCGGCGGCCTGATTCGCCGTCGTTATGCAGCTCTTCTAGTTTCGGGATTGCTTTGGTGAGTAGCTGCGTGATGATACTGGCAGTGATGAATGGACTCATGCCGACCAGAACAATACTGATCTGGCTGAGCGCGCCGCCGCTCATGAGGTTAAGAAATCCGCCAAAGTCGCTGCTGCCAATAACGCTTTGAATGACGGTGCGCAGCTCGGTTGGATTAGCCAGCGGCACCGGTACGTGCGCCATGAAGCGAAACGCTACAATTAGTCCGAAGACGATTAGCAAGCGCTTTTGCATATCTTTATTTTTCAGTGAGCGGAAAATTATTCTCCAATTCATTATCTAGCCCCTCTAGCTACTAACAATTCATTAACTTATCACAGTATACAGTATTGGGCTAATAATAGCAAAACGCCCTCCAGAGAGAGCGTTTCGTTGTGAGATTGCAAGCTGCTGCGAGCTATTTTACTCGGCTGGGCTAGGCAGCTTTGTCGTCTGCTTCGGCTTGTTTGGCAGATTTTGGCAGCGGTGGTACGGCAGCTTTCTCAAAAGCGCCGCCAGCTTTCTCCAGCATAGCGACCACGCTTTGCGATGCGCCCTGCGTTTGCAGAGTAATCTTAGCGGTCAAGTCGCCGCGGGCAATCACCTTGACGTTGTGAAACGGCGTAGTTATTAGGCCGGCTTCGTATAGCGTAAAGTTGTCGACGTTGCCTTTCAAATCATTCAAGCGGTCGCTATACACCACCTGAGCTGGTATGCGCAGGCTTTTGAAGCCGCGTGCCTTCGGAATAGCGGTAACAATGCCGTTCTGGCCGCCCTGGAATGTGCTGCGAAGCTTTTTGCCAGTGCGAGCATTTTGACCTTTGGTACCGCGGCCAGCGGTCTTGCCGCCGCCAGCGGCGATACCGCGACCAACACGCTTGCGGTCTTTGTTAGCCGAAACTTGGAGTTGATTGTACTTCATATTAATTCTCCTCCTTGGCGGCTACCTTTGCTTTTTCGACTTTTTTCTCAGCGCCAACCCACTGTTCGCGCGGAACTAAGCCAGCCAGCGCTTCGACAGTTGCGTAAGCAATATTGACTTTGTTGGTGCTGCCCAAGCTCTTAGATAGCAGGTTGCGGATGCCAGTCACGCCTATAACTGCGCGCACCACGCCGCCGGCAATAATACCGGTGCCTGGCGCTGCTGGCTTGATGAGGACGCGAGCGCCGCTAAGCTTGACCTCCATATCGTGCGGAATGGTTTCGTTGACTACCGGGATAGTAACCAGGTGTTTCTTGGCGATAGCGGTAGCTTTGGCGATGGCTGCCTGGACATCAGCGCCTTTGGCTACGCCGACACCGACCTTGTTCTTGCGATTACCGACGACGACTAGCGCTTTGAAACGGAAGCGGCGGCCGCCCTTGACGACACGCGCCACGCGGTCGATATTGATTACTACTTCTTCGAATTCTTTAGGCGCGTCATCGCGCTGATTGCGCCGGTCATCGCGGCGACCGCCTCGACCTTGACGGCGGCTGCGCGGGGCGCGTTTGTCGTCTCGGGGCGTGGTTTGTTCTTTGGCTTCGGCCATTTTAGAACTCCAATCCTTCCTTGCGAGCTGCGTCGGCCAGAGCTTTTAGGCGGCCAGCATACTGGCGGCCGTTGCGGTCGAATACAACTGCGTTAATCTTTGCTTTCTTGGCTTTTTTGGCGATTTCAGTACCGATTAAGGCGCACTTTTCGGTCATCGTGCCCTTAGCCTTGCTGCCGACAGTGGTAGCCGCTGCTAGGGTGTTGCCAGCGGTATCATCGATTAGCTGAGCGCTAACGTGCATATTGCTGATAACGACGCTGAGGCGCGGGCGCTCTGGCGTACCGTTAACTTTGGCGCGAACGCGGTTCTTGCGCAAGTTGCGGTTCAATAGCTTGTGCGAAAGTGAATTAGACATTATTTCTTACCTGCCTTTCCTGCTTTACGCAAAATTTGTTCATCGACGTAAGCGATACCCTTACCCTTGTATGGCTCCGGCTTCTTGAGCGCGCGGATTTCGGCGGCTGCTTGGCCGACTTTTTGCTTGTCTATGCCAGAGACGACGATGATCATCTTCTCGTTGCTCACATTGACACCTTCGGGCGCTTTGTACTTGACCTCATGGCTGAAACCTAAGCTCATCGTCAGCTCGTTGTTGCTTGACGACACGCGAAAGCCGACACCTTTAACCTCGAGACGCTTCTCGTAGCCCTTGGTCACGCCGATTACCATGTTGTTGATCAGCGCGCGCATCAGACCGTGCTGGGCGCGAGCAGTTTTGGACTCATCCTTCGGATGAACCGTGACTTGTCCGTCTTCGACTTTCACCTCAACTGCTGGCGTGATGAATTGTGTCAATTCACCTTTCGGGCCCTTTACGACCACGTCACCAGAGTCAACCGTGATTGTCACACCGGCCGGAATAACCACCGGCAGTTTTCCGATTCGACTCAGACTCATTACTCACCTTTCGTGTGATTTGATATTAACCCTGGTATTTTAGCATAGATTAGGGGTAAAATGCAAGGTCTGGCGAGTATAGGTGTTAGTCTAGTATATCTCTAAGAGTTTACCAATTAGCGTAGAGTCTAGTTTTTCCTGTTTTATCTCATGAATATCGAAATAGTTAAAATTTGAAACTTCATCTGTTAAGCAAGGCGTTGTTAGTAGAGTAACCTCGTAGATGATGATTAAAACTGGATCATCGAACTTCGTATTCCATGTCGGGATTATACGTGGGCGGTCGCTGTCTATTGTAATGTCGACGCCTAATTCTTCCCGAAATTCACGAGTGAGTGCGTCGACTATATTTTCTCCGTGTTCTAGCCCACCACCAGGAAGGTCCCATGAGTCACTTCTCTCTTGAACGAACAGCAGCTTACCTGATTGATTGCGTACTAATCCCTTTACTGCTACTCGATATGCCGATTTTATATTCTTCAATATTTCAGTCATTGTATGATAAAATTCTATCATAAAAATAAGGTAATAATATGGCTAAGATAGTTGCAAAGGCGCTGGTGCGGAATTCTAAAGGATTATATTTGGTACTGCATAGAAGCAATACGCATCCGCTATTTCCCGGGCATATTGATTTTCCTGGCGGAGAGGTTGAGCCGGAAGAAATACCAGAAGCAGCAGTAGTGCGCGAAATACAGGAAGAGACAGGACTATCCGTTAATCCAAATAAATTGAAGAAGCTATTTACCAAACAATACCGGCAAACGACGCATATGTTGTTTGAGGCAAAGCTCGCCGAACCGGACGCGAAAGTCGCTTTAAGCTGGGAACATAAAGGCTACCGATGGATAACGACGGAGGAATTAAAGTCCCTGCCCAAATTCCCAGATGCCGACCCGTATTATACAGACGCAGTAGATTATCTATCTAACCAATAAGCCCTTTCTCCTTGAGTGCAGCGTCAATTTTGGTTCGGTTGAAGCCGCGAATGATTACGCCATCGATGTCGGTGACAGGTATACTGCTAGATTTGTCGCCGACTTTAGCGAGGAGTTCATCCATTGCACCCTCATCTTCATCGATGTCGCGAACGGTGTACTTGACGCCTAATTTGTCTAAGTATTCTTTTTCGGTTTTACAGTACGCGCACCACGTGGCGCTGTAGATGATTACTTGATTGTCTTGGTTGTCTTGATCGTTTTGGTCGTCTCGATGGCTCGTCTGGTCGTCCATAATTATCCCCCTTCATTAATTACAATCATTATATACACAACATCTAGCGTATGCAAGCTATTTATCGGCGCTAGATGTACGGCTAGTCAAATACCACCCACCGTCGGCTGGCGATTGATAAATGTCAAGCTCGAGGTCGAGGTGGTATTTTTGCAGTTCTTTGATGGCGTTTAGGGCGGCTTGCCGGCTAGCGAAACGTTTCTTTTGCGGCGCGCGAGCGCTTTTGTTTTGGTACGGTGTATGTTTAGGGGTGCGGTTTCGTCTAGGCATAATGTCTTAAATTATACACTTTACATATAGCGGCTCATACTGCTACAATAGCGCTATGACCAGTGGGGCTGACAATACCGCCGAGACGCGGACTTCTGATAATACTGTATCTCGAGAAACTTTTACATCGTTAGGGCTGGCTATGGTCGGCGTGACGTGGAGGATGTATGTACCAATGCTTGGCCTGTTTTTTGCTGGCTTGTGGCTGGATAGTTTGTTTAATAGTAAGCCGTGGTTGATGTTCAGCGGGTTTGCGGTAGGCGCGGCCGCCGCAGTGATTTTGGTGCGGCAACAGATAAAAAAGGTTAATAAGAAATGATGTTCGCGGCGCTACCTCATATATCGGTTAAGGCCGACGAAGTGTTTTCAATCGCCGGTTTACCAATAACTAATGCTAATCTGGTTGGCATTCTAGGATTAGTGCTTCTGGTGTGGCTAATGTTTCGTACGCGGGCAGCGGTGCTTGGCCGCAAAAAATCAAACTTCGCAACGCGCTTAACTCTTTGGTGTATAGAAGGATTGTATAAGACGGTTGGGCAAGTGATTCCTAACCAAAAGTGGGCTCGTCGAGTGGCGCCGCTGGTAATGACGATGTTTTTCTTTATAGCTGGGCAATACTGGCTCGGTTTGCTACCGATTGTTGGGCCGATAACTGTCGGCCATACGCCGCTGTTCCGCGGTCAGGATGCCGATTTGAATATGACGTTTGCGCTGGCGACGGTAACTATCGTGATGGCGCAGGTGTATGCTGCGCGCGAGCTGGGTTTTGTTGGTAATCTGAAGCGTTACTTCGTTAATCCGTTGCGCGACCCGATTATGTCGTTTGTTGGTATTCTGGAGCTTGTGGCGGAGTTTTCGCGCTTGCTTAGTTTGTCGTTCCGCCTGTTCGGCAACGTGTTGGCGGGCGAAATACTGATTGCTATGATTGCTTATCTAGCACAAGTTGCGATGCCTGCAGTTCTGCAGCCATTTTATATTTTTGAGCTGTTTATCGGCGGTATTCAGGCTTATATTTTCTTTATGCTTTCGACAGTGTTTATATCGCTCGGTTTGGCGCATCACGGCGGTGATGAGGAAAAACAAACGCATGATGATTCTTCGACTTCTTCCGGCATGAAATTAACGGCCGAGGGAGTAAAATAAATTAGTTAATAATTAAATCATAAGGAGAAATATTATGGAAATCATGGCATTTACGCTAGCTTATATCGTCCCTGCATCGTTTGCAGCTATCGGCTGTAGCTGGATTGGCGCTTCGGCAATGAAAGCTGCTGGCCGCAACCCAGAAAAAATCAACGATTTGCGCACGATGATGATTCTCGGTATCTCGTTTATCGACGCTCTGGCGATTATCGGTTTCGTGGCGGCTATTGTCGGCAAGGTGATGTAAGGATTCGCGCGCGTGAATAACTTGCACTACTTTGCATCGGCTGGGACTGGAGGTGATAGCCTATTGGGGCCGCTAGGAATTGATTGGCGGTTGTTCGTGCTGCAAATGGTTGCTTTTGCGGTCTTGTTGCTAGTGCTGAAAAAATGGGTTTATCCGCCTATTCTGGCTATGCTTGATGAGCGTGACGAGTCTATCAAACAAGGTTTAGAGGCTGCCGAGCAAGCCAAAAAAGCGGCAAGCGAAAGCGAAAAGCGCACGGCCGCTATGCTGAAAAAGGCCCAGCAAGAATCGCGAACTATTGTTGCTACTGCCAAGAATGAAGCGGCTGAAATGGTTGCTGAAGCCGAACAAAAGGCCAAGAACCAAGCCGATTCTATTCTCAAGTCGGCTCGCAACGACGTCAGAGCGGAAGTTGCTCAGGCCAAGAAGGATTTGCGTAATCAGATGGTAGACCTAGTGGTCGATACAACCAGGAAAGTTACGCTGGATACGGTCGATCCAAGCAAAGACACTAGCTTGATCAAAAAACAGCTAGAGGAGATCAAATAGCGTGGCGGCCAGTACTATATCGCAGCGAAGATTAGCAGCGTATGTGGCTGGCCAATTGCTTGCAAGCGGCGATAAGAAGCGTCTTATCAAAGAGTTGGCAGCCTATTTGATCGAAACTGGCCGTGTGCGCGATCTCAATCAAGTGGTGGCGGCTATTGAAGAGGCGCTAGCGTCGCGCGGCGCTGTTGTAGCGACGGTTACGACTGCTCGCCCGCTCTCGCCAGAAAATAAGCAAGCAATTGTTAAGCAATTTACGCCGACTGGCGCCAAACTATATATTCGCGAACAGATTGACCCGAGCGTTATCGGCGGCTTCAAGATTGAACTACCTGGCAGCCAGTTTGACGGCACAGTGATACATAAACTAACAACCCTCAAGGGTATAAAGTAAAGGAAAAGAATGGCTGATATTACAGTGACAGAGTTGTCGGACGAACTGCGCCAGGCGATTGCCCAGCTCGAGGTGTCTGAAGGTTTAGAAAAAGTTGGTATTGTGACTCGCGTGGGCGACGGCGTGGCGTGGGTGCATGGATTGCGCGAGGCTGGTTATAGCGAAGTTTTGGAAATTCAAACAGCCGAGGGTATGGTTGAAGCCTTTGCTTTGAACTTGATGGAGGACGAAATCGGCGCGGTGCTGTTAGGCAGCGACCAAGGTGTTTCCGCTGGCGATAAAGTCAAGCTAAAAGGCGAAGTGCTGAGCGTACCAGTTGGCGAAGAACTGCTGGGGCGCGTAGTTAATCCGCTGGGCGAACCGCTTGATGGTGGTCCAGCGATCAAATCAAAGCAGCGCGGCTTGGTTGAGCGCGAAGCTATCGGCGTAATGGGCCGCAAGTCAGTTCATGAGCCGTTGATGACGGGCATTATGAGCGTCGATGCGATGTTCCCGATTGGCCGCGGCCAGCGCGAGCTGATTATTGGCGACCGCCAGACTGGTAAAACTGCCATTGCGCTTGACACGATGATTAACCAAGCCCGCCAGAAAACCGGCGTGGTCAATATCTACGTAGCGGTTGGCCAGAAGCTCAGCAAGATTGCTCGCCTAGTTGAACGCTTGAAGTCCGAAGGCGTGATGGACCAGACTATCGTGGTGGCGACTAGTCCGAGCGACCCGGCTTCCCTACTCTATCTGGCGCCATATGCCGGTACCGCCATGGGTGAATATTTCCGAGATAATAGCAAGCACGCCTTGATGATTTATGATGATTTAACCAAGCACGCAGTCGCCTATCGCCAGATGTCGCTGCTGTTGCGCCGTCCGCCAGGCCGCGAGGCGTTTCCGGGCGACGTGTTTTATCTGCATTCTCGCCTGTTGGAGCGATCGGCTAAGTTGTCGGACGAACTAGGTGCTGGCAGCTTGACTGCTCTGCCGATTATCGAGACGCAAGCTGGTGATATTTCCGCTTATATTCCGACTAATGTTATTTCTATTACCGACGGCCAGATATTCATGGAAACCGACTTGTTCTACCAAGGTATTCGCCCGGCGATTAGTGCGGGCCTGTCGGTGTCGCGCGTCGGCGGTGCGGCTCAGACTAAAGCACTAAAGAGCGTCAGCGGCAACCTTAAACTTGGCCTCAGCCAGTTTCGCGAATTAGCCAGTTTCGCGCAGTTTGGCAGCGATCTCGACGCCGAGACCAAGGCGCAAATTGAACGCGGCCAGCGCCTAACTGAACTACTCAAACAACCGCAGTATCAGCCGATGAGCGTCTGGGAGCAAGTTGTTAGCATTGTCGCGGTTAGCGAGGGTTATTTTGATGAAGTTCCAGCCGCCAAGATTAAAGACGCGCAGGCCGATTTGCTGGCTCGCTTGTGGACGAACCACAAAGCTGAAATGAAAGCGCTAAACCGAGGCGATAAAAAATTTGGCGAGGACAAATCTACCGCCAAGATTGTCAAGGACGCGGCGTTAGCAGTCGCTAAAGGATTTGAGGACTAACTAGATGCCGTCGACTCAGCAGCTTAAATCGCGTATTCGTTCGGTCAAGAACACTCGGCAAATCACCAAAGCTATG
The DNA here is from genome assembly GCA_963551735.1 of uncultured Candidatus Saccharibacteria bacterium. Taxonomy (GTDB): domain Bacteria; phylum Patescibacteriota; class Saccharimonadia; order Saccharimonadales; family Saccharimonadaceae; genus Saccharimonas. Next base: position 81,515 of record CAUVHH010000001.1, read on the forward strand.
CAGATGGTGGCAGCTAGCAAGATGCGCCGCGCTCAAGAGGCGACCAAAAGCTCTCAAGCCTATACGGTAGCAGCACGCGAATTACTAGCATATCTAGCGCAGCAAGGTGCGACCGATAATCACCGTTGGTTTGTGCAGCGGCTGGTCAAAGCGCGCCTGCTGATTGTGGCAGCAAGCGACAAAGGGTTGGCTGGTGCTTATAATGCTAACATCATCAAGACTTATCTGCACGAACTGCATCAAGATGACCAATCGGGTATCGCTAACAAAACTATCGCTATCGGCCGCAAAATCGCTCAAGCAGCAACGCGCATCAAGGATACTGAAATCGTCGGTACCTACGAAGATTTGCCCGACCGCGTGCCAGGTGCGCAGTTTCATGCTATTCTCAACACTGCCAAAGATATGTTCGAGGCTGGTACTGTCGATGCTGTCGACGTGATTTTCACGCGCTTTGTTAGTAGTATGACGCAGAAAGCCGATATCGTTCGCTTGTTCCCTGCTGGCTTTGTGCCCGACGATGAAATTAGCGATGATATCCGCGAAGCTAAGTTTGAACCAAGTCCTAAATATATCATAGATGATATAGCTTACCGGCTAATTAGCGCTCGTTTGTATCAAGCACTGCTTGACTCGCGTGCTAGCGAACATAGCATGCGAATGCTGGCGATGAAGAACGCCACTGATAACGCTAGCGACTTAGTAGCCGACTTGACGCTAGAAATGAATAAGGAACGCCAGAGTGCAATCACTCAAGAACTGACCGAGATCAGCGCTGGCGTGGAGGCGATGAAATGATAAAAAAAGGAGTTACTATGAGTAAAAACCAAGGAAAAATCATTCAAATCATGGGCGTGGTGGTCGATGTTGAGTTTGATGATGATTCGTTGCCAGAAATATACGAAGCGTTGACGGTCAAGCGCGGCCAGCAGACAATTACGCTTGAGGTAGCGCAGCATCTAGACCAACAGACAGCACGAACGATTAGTCTGCAAAACACCGACGGATTGCGCCGCGGCCAAGTTGTTACGGCGACTGGCGCGCCGATTAGTGTGCCTGTTGGCGAAGACACGCAAGGCCGCATGTTCAACGTAGTTGGCGAACCAATCGACGGCCGCGAAATCGCCAAAAGCGCCAAGCGGGCGCCGATTCACCGCCAACCGCCGGCGTTGACCGAACAGTCCAACAAAACTGAAATCCTCGAAACCGGTATCAAAGTTATCGACTTGATCGCGCCGCTGACCAAGGGTGGTAAGGCTGGTTTGTTCGCTGGCGCTGGCGTCGGCAAGACAGTCCTTATCCAAGAGCTGATTAACAATATTGCTAAGTTTCACTCAGGCAACTCGGTTTTTGCGGGTGTTGGCGAGCGAACCCGCGAAGGTAACGACCTCTATTACGAGATGAAAGACGCGGGCGTGCTGGACAAGACTTCGCTAGTGTTTGGCCAGATGAACGAACCGCCTGGAGCTCGTTTGCGCGTGGCGTTATCGGGCTTAGCAATTGCCGAGTCCTTCCGCGATGAAGGTAAAGACGTGCTGCTATTCATCGACAATATCTTTCGCTTTACTCAAGCAGGCGCCGAAGTATCAGCGCTATTGGGCCGCTTGCCGAGCGCGGTTGGCTATCAGCCGAACCTACAGCAAGAAATGGGTGCCCTGCAGGAGCGTATCACTAGCACCAAAAAAGGTTCAATCACCTCTGTCCAGGCCGTCTACGTACCGGCTGACGACTTGACCGACCCAGCACCAGCGACCACTTTTGCTCACCTGGATGCCACTATCGTGATGAACCGTGCCTTGACGGAAATTGGCATCTATCCTGCTGTGGACGTGTTGGATTCCAGTTCGAATTCGCTTGATCCAGAGATTGTTGGCGAGGAGCATTATGCAGTGGCTCGCGAAGTCCAGCGAGTGTTGCAGCAATACAAGGAATTGCAGGATATCATCGCTATTCTCGGTATGGAGGAGCTATCAGACGACCAAAAGCAAACCGTGGCGCGGGCTCGCCGCTTGCAGCGCTTCTTGGCGCAGCCGTTCCACGTTGCCGAGCAATTCACTGGCAATCCGGGTAGCTACTTCAAGTTAGAAGATACCATCAAGGATGCTAAAGACATTCTCGACGGCAAATACGATGACAAGCCAGAAAGCTGGTTCTATATGTCGCCAGTGCCGCTCAGCGAGAAGAAGGATTAAGCTCGAGATGATGCAGTTTCAACTAATCACGCTAGCTGGAGTTAAGCTCGACGAGCCAGTCTACGAGGTAATGATACCAACTACCGAAGGGCAAATCGCAGTCTTCCCGAGTCACGAACCGCTAGTAGCAGTGGCCCAGCCTGGCGCGGTAGCGGTCCGCCGCCAGAAAACCGACAGCGACGACCAACTGGAATACTTCGCGATTAGCGGCGGCGTGGTTGAAATCAACCAGCAGCGCGTGCGGATTTTGGTTGACGAAGCCGAACACGGCGACGATATTGTTGAAGCCGAGACTCAGGCCGCTCTCGAGCGCGCTCTCAAAATGCGCGATGAGGCTCAGGATCAGGTTGAGCTCGAAAAGGCTCACCAGCTGGTCGATCGCCACCGCGTACGTTTGCACGTGGCTGGCTTGCGCCGCCGCCATCGCCGGCGATAATTACGACTGTCTATGCTCTGTTATCGCCAGATGGCGATAGTATATCGTCGATTGTTGCTGCTATGCAGTCCACGGCCTTATGCACTTCACGCCGTAGGTGGTCGCGCGGGAACATATTCAGAATTTCCTCGCGATATGGTGCTAGAAAACAATCTAGTATTTGCTCTTTGGATGCTACTGGTTTGCGCGTATCGAAATCTGATAGCGAGCCTATGTATGTTTTAAGGTCTCCGGTAAAGTCTCGCGGGTTGTTCCGTTTCTTAGCGCCAGTTATATCAATAATTCGCGGTTGAAGCCTGGTGTCATAGGCAGTGTTCTGGACTTGATAATCACCATGTTCATAGCCTAAGCCGTGCAAAATTATTAAGCCTCTAGCAGCGCAGCCTAGCGCCCAAGCCACGGTGTTTTCGTTCGGCTTTTCTTCTTTATCTTTATACAAAATATTATCAAAGCTTGTCACGCCCTCTTCAAATTCAGTGATGATAGATAGCTTGCTGCCATCACTCTTGCCTATGTTTGCAAAACCGATTGGCTGGAATGTTAGTCGTCGTTGATCGTGACTGTTGATGTCTGTGGCAGTACGGAGCTCCTGAGCTGCGAGACGAGGTATACCTACTGGCTTGATAGCCACGGGTTGTCTTGCTAGGGTGCCGCCTTCACCGTGTATCGTCATGTCCGCAAACCAAACCTCAAAGAAACTTTTGCGGCGGCCTTCGCTATAGTCAGGACGCATAGTTAGACGCGCAGTATTCGATAGTTGCTCGGGCGTTTTGGTTTCGGTAATGAGCAATAGTTGGTTGGTGCTCAGCTCGCCTAGTTTCCGAGTTAAGCCTCTACCTTTTTGGGTCTGTTCTGGCGTTATAAAATTCGCACTAAGATTTAGACGCTCTTCCATCTTTTTATTATAACATAAATATTATAAATTTTCAAGTAGCTGGCGGACTTCGTCGGTGTTTTTGGTGTCCATCAATTGGTCGCGCAGTTCCTTGGCGCCGTCGAAGTCGCGGATGTAGATTTTGAAGAAGCGTTTGAGGGTTTCGAAGGGGCGGCCGAGGGTTGGCTGGTAGTGGTCAAAGAGGTCAAGGTGGTAGTTGAGGAGTTTGATTAGTTCTTGTTTATGATCGGCGACGGGGATTTTCGTCTCCTCGGTTGGAGCACCCTTTCTGTTTGTCTCTCGGGTACCGTCAGAAAATAATTCGGGGCCCACGTAAAGTTGCCCAAATTTTTTCTGAGGTACCGCTCGAGACGCTCGAAAGCAAAACGGATCGCTAAAAACTCCCCGTCCGATCATCAGGCCGTTGACGCCGGGGTGCTGGCGGGCGAGCTCCTCGCCGTGGGCGCGGTCGCGGATGTCGCCGTTGATGGTCAGTAAAGTTTGTGGGGCGATTTCATCACGTAGTTTGATGATGTCGTCGATGAGTTCATGATGGGCTGGCACTTTACTCATCTCTTTTTTGGTGCGCAGATGGATGGTCAGATTGGCGAGGTCCTGCGCCAGTAGCGTGCCCAGCCATTCTCGCCATTCGTCGATATAAGTATAGCCCAGCCGTGTTTTGACACTGACCGGTAGCCCAGCGGTTTTGGCGGCGGCGATGGCGGCGGTAGCCACGTCGGGTCGGCGGATTAGTGCCGCTCCTCCGCTTTTGATAGCGGACTTGGCGGGGCAGCCCATGTTGATGTCGATGCCGTCAAAGCCGAGCTTCGCGCAGTAGCCGGCAAATTGCTCCATATTGCCTGGCTCGCCGCCCCAGATTTGAGCGACCAATGGATGTTCGTCGTCGGTTTTGATGAGCCGCCCAGCGATGGCCTTGTCGCCAGCATGTACCCAGCCGGTGGCATTGGCGAACTCCGCGAAAAACACGTCGGGCGCGCCCGCCTGCTTGACGACATGACGAAACACCACGTCAGTGACGGCTTCCATTGGCGCTAAAGCAAAAAATGGTTGCGGCAAGTTGTCCCAAAATGATGTCATCTCTGTTATTTTATCACAAAAAAGAAAATCCCCTCACTCTCGCCATTGAGAATGAGGGGCGTTGGTGGGCTCAAGCGGTTCTGCTCGGAGTTAATCTCGACGGTGAGAAAAACTGCCACGAGTGAATCTCGCGAGCCCTGGTTGTGAGGTGAGCGGGATAATGCTCTAGCCTCTAAGTTTAAGAACGGCAGCGATCCAGGCACGCAGATTCCGTTCCGATGGTAGACCAGGTCGTTTATGGATACGACCATCAGTGCCTACCATTCCGCTGACTGCCCGGAGGTGATAAGGGGCGTCGCCTGTAGCGGAGGTATAGGGGGGGGCGGGAGCACCCCATTGTGCTCCCGGACGCACTACACACTGCGCACTACGTACGCGCGCGTTCCCCAGCGCAGTCGTCTATGCATCCGCCTCCCACAGCGCGATGCATACCCCAGTGGATGTGACGGTATTCGAACCCGCTAAGGCCAGTTTGCAAAACCTTGGCCTGCCCAACCTTTTGAGCACACACCCTACGATTCTTTTCTGGCTGGGGAATCGGAGACCCAGTGGCGGGCGGACGGACGCCCTTTGCTGGCCTGGTGCCAGCGGTTCTCGGGGTGCACGCCCCGAGCCGTCATTCGTGAGTGTAATTACTTCCTAGGAAGCAGCCTACCCTCCTTGGCAGCACGTGCGTCGCTGCCAATGTTGTTCCTACCGGCAACTTTGGCAGCACGCTCATTCATTGCGCGCTGCTCAGCGGTGGGATTGCCAGCCTGAACGGCTTCAGCGGCGCGACGATACGCATCCGCGGACCTATCGGCGAAAAGCCCCACGGGTTTATTCACCTCCTCTCCGCCCCATCTAGGGGCAAAAAGGAGCGGAAACTATTTTAAATAGCGCTTCCGTGCAGGAGCGCTACCATGGCCTGGATTCTCACCAGACTAGGTCCCGCTCCATGAACAAAAGCATACCAATATTAGGATAAAATGTCAAATAGATTTGTTAAAATTGCGGAATAATGTGATAGTTGGCAAAAATCAGCTTGTCGAGTAACTAATTTCGGCTATTCGCGAGCTGGGTATTCACTTGATATTAAATCTTTCTCGAATTGTATCATTCCCCGGTAGCTTGCTTCGTAGTTGCTGATATCCGGCAACTCTAGCGTGATAATACAGCGCCAAACAGCGGCGATTAGGCGTTGAAAATCGGCTAGTTCGTCGCGACTAAAGCGGTCGTCAAGCTGGCAGATGTCGCCGCGGGAGTCCGGCTCGACAAACTGCAGTACGGCGCCGCCGAAATCGTATTTCGCGTAATCGCGCGAATTAGCGCAGAGCAGCTCGTAGAACATCAGCTGCTGGCGGTATTTGTGGAGCTTGACTTTTTCATAGTCTGATTTGCCTATCCATGAAGTTGATGGTTTGCCGGTTTTGTAATCGGTGACGGTGATGGTCTGATTGTCGATATCAACCAGGTCGAGCGAGCCAGTCAGGCGGGCTTGGCCGAGAACGACACCTTGCCCGGCGAAACTAAGCTCGGGTTTTTGCGACGGCGCGAAAGTGTCGTATTTGGTGGTGAGAAAGGCTTCGAGCGCTTCGATGCCGCGCTTGCTATACAATGCCAGATCAGCGTCGCTTAAATTTTGCTGGTGTAGTAGGCGGATAAATTCGCCGGTAATATCCTCGATTGGTTTGCGAGTGCCGCTGGCCGCCAAATGGCTGTGCGCGTGCTGCAGAACGGCGTGAATCAGAGTGCCGTAAATGGCATTAGCGCTTTTGGCCTGCGGGAAGCGCAGCAAATTATTTAGCAAAAAGTTCTGCGGCCCGCCGCGCGTAACGTCGATAAAGTTATTGAGGTGCGTGACAGATAGCTTGTAATTTTCGAGCGTTGGCGCTAGCAGCTCTTTCATGGTGCGGTTAATCGGCGCAGTTAGGCGGTCGTGCCAGGAGATTTCGCTCTGAGCGGCGAGCGCGGCGGCATTATTCGGCTGGCGGTCGATTTCTTGCAAGTTGGCGCCAGCCAGAAAGCTAGCTTTGAGTGTGTCTTTGGCGGTGTCGTCGCTGCGGGCGTATGTCAGGTAAAGCTGGCGTTTGGCGCGCGTCATAGCTACGAAGTATAAGCGGATGCGCTCGTCATAGCTATCGGCGTTTGGCGAGATAGCCAAGTTCTCTGGATAACCAATCAAGCGGCTGCGGCTGCGCACGCGTTCGCCCCACATCGAATCGATTGAGTTGATGACATAGACGGTGTCGAACTCTAGGCCTTTGGATTTGTGGGCGCTCATTAGGTTGATGGCATTTTGAGCAGTTTCGCTGGCGCGCCGGATGCTAACGACGGGAATATTAAGCTGGCGGTAGGTGTCGATTAGCGTCAAGAAGTCGCTGGCTAGCAGTGTGTTGTCTGGCACGCCTTCGCGCAATTTACTGCGCAAGGTTTGCAGCGCTTCCAAGGCAGTTAGGTAAGTATCGGGTGAGCTGCCAAGAATATCGCTGTTAAAATAATATCGGTAGAACGGCGAAGTGAAGGCATTGCGGTGCGGTTTGGTTGGTTTGCGCGCGGCGTCGTTATCATCATTATCGTCGTCGGTGTCGTCGTTGGCTGTGTAGTTTTGCGATACGCCGATGAGCGTATCTAGGAAAGTTTCGAGCGGCTCGGTCAGGCTAGCCTTGGCGTGGTCGAGCAGCCACTTGGCTAGCGGTTGAAAAGTCGGCGACGCCAGCATTGCTTCAAGCCAGTTGGTGCGGTTGCGATAGGCTTGCAAACTTAGCCGCCAGATAGCTTCGCTGTCAAAGCCGAACATTGGCTGAGCTATCAGCTCGGGCAGCAGGCTGTTGGCTTCGTCGTGCCCCCCTGCTGCGATGTCAACGCAGATACGGGTCATTAGCTCTAGTAGCTGGACGCGCTCATCTTCGAGAACATTATCGCGGCGCTCGTAATTAACAGCAATACCAGCGTGATTCAGATACGGTAGTAGCGCAATCAAATCGCTGTGGCGCCGGGCAATGACGGCAATTTCTGATGGTTTTATACCTTTTGTGATATTTTCTTGGATTGATTCGGCGATCCAGGCGAATTCCTCCTGGCGGCTTGGTAGCGCGGATAGTGTAACTTGGCTGTTAGTGTCGTTAGTGTGTGCTTGCAACTGCTTATTTATATCCATAGATGTTTCTAAGCGGCCGCTAGCCTGAGTAATAATTTCACGGGCGCGGTCGAGAATGGTTTGCGACGAGCGGTAGTTGTCGGTCAAAACGACGCTAGCGTGATCTGGGTAGCGCTTGCGGAAACGATGAATATTGCCGACATCGGCGCCTTGAAAGCTGTAGATTGCCTGATCGTCGTCGCCTACCGCCATGATGTTTGGCGCATCACCGTGCGGCGTGTCTGTTAGGTTGAAGAGAATACGCAGTTGCGCTAGGTTGGTGTCTTGAAACTCATCGACCATGATATATTGATAGCGTTCTTGCAGATTGAAGCGTAGGTCTGGATACTGCTCAATCGCTTGCACGACATTGAGAATCATGTCGTCGTAGTCGAATAGCTCGGCTTGGCGCATCTCGGCGAGATATTGATCATAAATCGGCGCGACGGCGTGTAATTTCGCGTGGCGTTTGCGGTCTCTGAAGACAAACTCGCCGCGAGCGTCCTTTTCGAGCCAGGTGTTGCGCCAGGCGGTGATCGGCGTTGTCTTGCCGCTAGCGACCGCTTCATCAAAGGCGCGCGCTAAGCTCAGCGCCAACGCGTCGGCTAGCGGTGCGATAGCTGGAGGCAATTGCGGTGCTGGCAGTTCGGCAATTTTGTTGGCAATTGGCGGCAGCAGAGCGATAGTGGTTTTGCTGATGCGATTAGCAAAAATAGCTGCGAGCTCCGGCTCAACAGCGTCAAGTAGCTTTTCGTTGCTATCAATGATTTGCAGCAGCTCGCTGCTAGATAGGCCGGCCTGCTTTAGCTCGCTTATTACTTGCGCCGTGTCGCGCAGATGCGTGAAATCGCCGTTCATTTTGCTGGCTAGCGGATTATTGTAGTCGAGCTCCTCGAAAATATCAGTTAGAATCGAGTAAGTGGCCACTTCGTCGGCTGGTGAAAAATCAGCGCCGCGATAAAAATACTCGCTATGATGGTTGATTATTTCGGTGCCGAAACTGTGAAAAGTTTGGATTGCTACTTTGTAAGCATCGGTACCAATGATTGACGCTAGACGCGCCCGCATGGCGTTAGCGCCGCTATCGGTAAAAGTCAGGCAGAGAATATTTTCGGGCAGCGTGTCGGTGGCGCGCAGAATATTGGCAGCGCGCATGCTGAGTAGCTCGGTCTTGCCAGTGCCTGGGCCGGCGACGACCAGCAGCGGGCCGTCAATGGTGTCGACGGCTTGTTTTTGAGCAAAATTAAGCTTATTGTAGCGAGTTTTGAACTTTTCCATCTATCTCATTGTAGCGCAAAGCTCGGTAAATGCCCTAATGTTTTATGGTATAATTTGATTGTGAATAATGATTTCTTTGACGATGCTGCAATCGAGCAAATAGCCAAAGATCGCTTTGGCGTGTCCTTAGAGGTGAGTACGGTGGTGGCGCGGCGGATTGATTGCGGACAAGCTGCTTTGGCAACTTTTTTTCTCTCGGCCAAGAAGCAGTTATACTGCTACATCGAAGGCTCCTCACAGCTGACGCTGGGCGATATTCGCAAGATGGCGGTGCGTATGGGTGTGCGGCCCGAGATATTTTTTCCGCCGAAAGGCCAGCCGCAATATTTCGAGGAAATTGCCCGTGATATGTTCGTCAAGGTCTATCCAGGCCGGCGCGATATCAGCCAGGACGACTTGCGTTTCTATCGGACGCTGGTGCCGTATTGTCCGGCGCTTTTCTTGGTTGAGGAAGTCAAAAATGGCACCATTTATTGCGCTGATCATGATGCAAGCTCTGGCTGGCGGCCGGCAGCGAAGTTTGTCTATCGGAGGCTTCGAACGAGTTAAATGCGGGATTATTTAGATATTATTCGCCGTAATTTGATGTCGCCAATTGTCATTGCGATTTTTTTGCTGGCGCTAGCGCTATTGTACGCTGGCGAGCGGCGCGATGCTTGGTTTATATCGGTAGTGATTGCCGTTAATACAGTAATTGGTATCGTTCAGGAAGTTCGCGCCAAGTATGCTCTCAAACAGCTGGAGTTAATGAGCGCGCCGCGAGCACGATTAGTCCGCGGCGATGAAGTTGCAGAAGTGATGTACGATGCCTTGCAGGTTGGAGACGAGATTCTACTCGAGGCTGGCGATGAACTGCCAGCGGACGGCATAGTTCTGTCGGCGCGCGGATTAGAGGTCAACGAGAGCATGCTGACGGGCGAATCAGCTTCAATTGATAAGAAGAAACATGATGAAGTTTACGCAGCAACCACGGTGATAGCGGGCAGTGCGCGAGTGCGAGTAACGGCAGTCGGCGATGCCACCAAAGCGGGTGCAATCAGTGCTACGCTCAAGCAATATACGCCGCGCTTGACGCCGCTGCAGCAAGCGATTCAGAATGCGATTACTTTCTTGACATATTGCGCGATTGCGTTGTCGCTTCTGGTTTTCGCGCGCTACCGTATTGCTGGCTTCGAGTCGGTGCGGATTCTTAAAACGATTATTACTAGTGCTATCACCATCGTGCCAGAGGGGTTGCTGCTGGCTAGCTCGCTGCTGTTGGCGTTTGGCTCGCTAAAATTGGCTCAGGCCAAGGTTCTGCCGCAAAAGTTGTCGGCGATTGAGGCGATGGCGCTGCTTAATATATTATGTACTGACAAAACAGGCACGCTGACTAGCGATGAGATTACTTTAGAGCGCGTCGAACCCTTTGGCAGTGGTAATGAGCCAGTCAAGCAGCTAGCGGCAATGGTGGCGCACGAGACTAGCGGCGGTAATGCTACTGGACAAGCGATTATCACTGCGCTTGATTTACCTTATGAATATACCGTAGATGATATATTAGCGTTTTCTTCGGCGCGTAAATTTGCTGGCGTTAGAGCGCGAGTCGATGGCCGAGTTCGGACGCTTATCATGGGCGCGCCGGAATATGTGGCGCGGATGGCGCCGCTATCGACGACTGAACAGCAACAGATTGAAAAGTGGACTGACGATGGTTTGCGAGTGCTGCTGTTGGCGGAGTTTGATGATAATAATACACCATTGAAATCTTTAAAGACAGGCAGCGGCCGGCCGTTGGCGGTAGTTTTGCTGCGTAACTTGCTGCGCGATGGCGTTATTGATACGGTCGCTTTTTTGCAGCGCCAAGGCGTGAATATTCGCGTTATCAGCGGCGATAATCCGCGGACGGTTCAGTATGTGGCGCGCGCTGTTGGAATTAACAATCCTGACACGGCGATTACTGGCGCCGAACTGGTAGAGCTTGACGAGCCGGCATTTGCTACAGCTGCCGACCAGCATACGATTTTTGCGCGCGTTTTACCAGAACAAAAGGAACGTCTAATCGCCCACTTCTCGCAGCAAAACCATCAATTTACTGGCATGGTTGGCGATGGTGTCAATGACGCTCTAGCGCTCAAGAAAGCCGACCTTGGTGTAGCCATGTATGCCGGGGCGCCAGCTAGCCGGCGGGTAGCGGATATTATTTTGCTTAATAATTCGTTTAATTCATTGCCGCTGGGTATGCGTTTGGGGAATCAAATCATGCAAGCGATCGAGGTAATAGCGACGCTGTTCTTCCACAAAATTATTTACGGTTTGGTGCTGCTGGCGGTAACGCTAGTGCTGGGCGTGATACACCCGTATGCGCCGCGCCACATTACTTTTTTGAATATTTTCTTGGTGACGATGCCGACGATTATGTGGACTCTCTTCCCGCCGCGGTCGCATCATCGAATTAACCCGCACAATTTTTGGCGCGATACGCTGGGCGCGGTGACGCCAATTGCGCTGGTGTCGGGCGCGGCGGTATCGATAACGTACTTGATGCTGCGCGCTATGCAGCCGCACGACCAGGATACGGTATCGACGATGACGGTGTTGGTAGCAACGTTTTTTGGCGTATATTTGGTATTTTTGGCGGGGCCAATGTTGGGAGTGGTGCTGGATCGGCGTGCCAAGACAGCGCGAGTGCTGTATATAGCGGCAGCGTTGCTGGTAGCGTCGACTAGCTTTGCTGTACCGCTGTTACGCCGATTCTTTGACTTCACGATACCGACTTTAGCAATGATTGGCCCAGTGGCTGGCGTGGTGGTAATTGCCGCCCTGTTGCAATGGCATCTGGCCCGCCGCGCTGGCAAAATCTATCAGAATAGATAGAAGTTAATAAATAAAAACGCCCCTTCGTGTAGGGAGCGTTTTTATTGTTGCTGCTGAGAGAAATTTGGTTTAGTAAACCTTCAGCAATACTTCGCCGCCTAGTTTGGCTTTAGCGGCTTCAGCGCCAGTCATGACGCCCTTGCTAGTGCTAACTAGGACGATGCCGCGGCCTTGCTTGACCTTCGGAATGTCGGCGCTAGAAACGTAGATGCGGCGGCCTGGTTTAGAGACGCGCGCTAGCTCGGTAAAAGCTGCGTTCTCGCCATTGTTATTGATGGTGATGACGAGCGTACCGCGCGGCTTGCCGTCCTCGAGCTTGACGTCGGCCAAGTAGTGATTCTTGACCAATTGCTCGGCGACGATTTTCTTGAGCTTGCTAGTAGGCACGCGCACTTCAGTTTTACCGACTAGCGCGGCATTGCGGATGCGGGTCAGGAGATCCGCGATTGGGTCAGTAGATTGTAAACTCATATCTTTTTCTCCTTTCCTTTACCAACTACTCTTTGTGACGCCTGGGATATTACCTTTGCTGGCTTCTTCGCGGAAGCGAATGCGGCTCATGCCGAAGCGGCGTATATAGCCGCGCGGACGGCCGTCAAGCATGTCGCGATAATTGCGCCGGGCTGGGCTAGAATTACGCGGTAGTTTTTGCAGGCCATCGAAATCGCCAGCTGCTTTCAGAGCGGCGCGTTTAGCGGCAAACTTCTCGATCAGTTTCAAGCGTTTTTTGTCGCGGGCGATCATAGATTTTTTCGCCATTATTTGTCCTCCTTTTCAAATGGTAGGCCAAATTTCTCGAGCAATGCGCGCGAATTTTCCTTGCTACCGTTTTTGATTACGAACGTTACTTGCAGGCCGTGTACTAGCTGAGTTTCCTCGAACGTTAGTTCTGGGAAGATCGACTGATCGGTGATGCCGAGGTTGTAGTTACCTCTCTTGTCAAATTTGCTGCCGACGCCGTGAAAGTCGCGAACACGCGGCAAGCTAACGTTGACTAGGCGGTCAAGAAACTCGTACATGCGAACACCGCGCAAAGTTACCATCACGCCGATTGGTGAGCCCATGCCTTTACGAATCTTGAACGTAGCAATTGACTTTTTGGCTAGGCGTTCGACTGGCGCTTGGCCGGTGATGCGCGTTAAGGTATTTTTGACGGCGGCAAGCATGCGCTTGTCGTCTTTACTTTTGCCGGTACCGACACTCACGACGATTTTCTCGAGGCTAGGAACCTGGTTCACATTGTCGAGATTCAATTCGGCCTGTAGTTCCTTGAGGTACGTTTCGTTGTACAAGGCTTTCAGGCGAGGAGTGTAAACGGCTGATTGTTTAGCTTCTGCCATTATTTGATCTCCTTATTATTAAGTTGGCGGGCGACGCGAACTTTAACGCCGCCTTTGGTTGAGTAGCCAACACGGCTAGTTTGAGCAGATTTTTCGTCGACGACGAGCGCCAGTTTGCTCAAATCAACTGGTACTTGAATATCCTTTTTACCGCCGCGCGGATTAAGCTGGTTAGGGCGGATGTGGCGAGTCTTGACGCCGACGCCCTCGACTAGCGCTGCATTTTGCTGCGGCAAGACAACTAATACCTTGCCGGTAGTGCCTTTGTTGGCGCCAGCGATGATTTTGACAGTATCATCTTTATGAATACGCTGAGTCATTAGAGTACCTCCGGAGCCAGGCTGACGATCTTCATGTAGCCCATGTCGCGTAGTTCGCGTGGTACTGGGCCGAAGACACGGGTGGCCTTTGGCTGCTTGTCATCGTTGATAATCACCACGGCGTTGTCATCAAAGCAAATGGTCGAGCCGTCTTTGCGGCGGATTTGGTCGCGGGTACGAACCACCACAGCCTTGACGACAGACTTCTTCTTGACGTTGCCGGTTGGGCTGGCGTCCTTGACTGAACAGACGATCACGTCGCCAACGCGAGCGTAGCGGCGGCGGGTACCGCCGAGAACGCGGATACACAATACTTCTTTAGCACCGCTGTTATCAGCGACTTTGAGGCGGGATTCTTGCTGAATCATTATTTTTCCTCCTCGGTGTCGTGATCGTAGTCGACCTTGTCGTTAACTTCGCTGTTGACGTCGCTTTTGAGCTCGACTGAGCCGACCGAGCGCTTGACGATTTTGTCGAGCTGGAAGCTCTTGCGGCGGCTAATCGGACGAGTCTCGATGATACGTACCGTATCGCCCTTGCGAGCGTCATTCTTCTCGTCGTGCGCAGCATATTTACGAGTCACAGTGTACTGCTTCTTGTAAATTGGGTGCGTTTCGCGAGATGTCACGGTAACGGTAATCGTCTTGTCGGCGGCGTCTGACGTCACGACGCCTGTCAATGTCTTTGCCATTACTTTTTCTCCTGTTCTGCCGCTAACTCTTGCGCACGGATTGCGGTGAGTAGGCGCGCGATTTCTTTGCGAATTTGGCCGAGGGCGCGCGGATTGACGAGCTCGCCGGCTTTGTGGCTGCGGCAGCTGTCGAGCAATTCTTGGCGCTTGGCGGCGAGCTTATCGCGCAGTTCGTCGATTGACTTGACGACGCTGGCAGTCTTGGCGGTTTTCTTGGTTTCGGCCATTATGCTTCCTCCTTCTTAACAAATCGGACGCGGACTGGCAATTTGTGGCCGGCGAGGCGCATAGCTTCGCGGGCGATTTCTTCGCTAACGCCTTTCATCTCGAACATAACCGTGCCAGTTTTGACCTTGGCGACGTAGTATTCAGGGTTGCCTTTACCGCCGCCCATTTTCAAGCCCAAAGCTTTTTTGGTGACTGGCGTGTGCGGGAAAATGCGAATCCAAATCTTACCGCCGCGTTTGATGTAGCGAGTCATCGCCTGGCGGGCCGCCTCGATCTGGCGGCTGGTAATACGTTCGTTGTCAAGGCTCTGCAGACCGTAGTCGCCAAACGCGACATAGTTGCAGCGCGTAGCGTTACCGCGGTTTTTGCCGATACGGACTTTGCGGTGAGCAACTTTTTTTGGTAATAACATTACTTCAAGCTCCTTTCACCCTTATAAATCCATACTTTGACACCAACGATACCAGTACCGTTCGGGCCTTGAGCGCGAGCGACGTGAAAATCAACGTCGGCGCGCAGCGTATGCAGTGGTACTGAACCTTCGATGAACTTTTCGCGGCGGCTCATCTCGGCACCGTTAAGCCGTCCTGCGACTTCGATACGGATACCTTTGGCGCCAGCGTTGCGGCTGCTTTGAATCGCCATCTTGACAGCACGTCGGAAGTTGGCGCGGCGTTCTAGCTGATGCGCGATGTTTTCGGCGACGAGCTTGGCGTTTAATTCTGGCCGGCGTACCTCTTCGACATTGATGCGAATTGGTAAGCTGACGATTTTTTCGATTTCTTTCTTGAGCTCGGCGATACCAGCGCCGCCACGACCGATCACTACACCAGCTTTGGCGGTGTAAATGGTGATAGTAACAAGATTGGCGCTACGCTCGATTTCGACTTTAGCGATTGTCGGGCGCGACGAGAATTTCTTCTCGATCAAGCTGCGAATCTTGCCGTCTTCGGCTAGCCAAACCGCAAAGTCTTTCTTGCTGGCGAACCAGCGCGAGTTCCAAGCTTTGCTGGTCTGGAGGCGGAAGCTCAACGGGTTAACTTTCTGTCCCATTTATTTCTTCTCCTCTTTTTCTGCTGGCTTAACAGCTTTTGCTTCAGTCTTCTTGGCAGGTTTCTTGATAATTTTCTCGACGCCCGAGACCTCGACCAGAATGTGGCTCGATTTTTTCTCGAACGGCAAGGCACGTCCGCGTGAAGCCGGCTTGTAGCGGCGCATACGCGAACCAGCAGTAACACTAAGCGTAGTGATTTGCAGGCTGCGAGCGTCTAGGCCGTGATTCTCAACGGCGTTAGCAGCGGCACTTTTGATGGCTTTCTTGACAGCCAGAGCGGCGCGCTTCGGCGTGTGGTCAAGGATAACTTCGGCGTCGGCAACGCTGCGGCCGCGCACCAAGGCGGCGACTAGACTGACTTTGCGCGGTGCCTGGTCAACGCCTTTGATCATCGCGCGAACTGTATGAATAGTTGCTTCGGCCATTACTTCTTATCCTTTCCACCGTGCTTGCGGAACTTGCGGGTCGGACTAAACTCGCCGAGTTTATGGCCAACCATGTTTTCAGTAATAAGCACTGGTACGTGTACTCGACCGTTATGCACCGCAAAAGTAAACCCGACCATTTCTGGCGTAATTGTACTGTTGCGAGCCCAGGTCTTTATCACGGTACGGTCGCCAACTTTCAGCGCTGCCACTTTTTTGGCAAGCTTCGCGTCGACGAATGGGCCTTTTTTGAGTGAACGACTCATAATTACCTCTTCCTCTTAGCTTCGTGACGACTGCGGACAATCATCTTATTAGTTGATTTGCGGCGGCGGG
Organism: uncultured Candidatus Saccharibacteria bacterium; assembly: GCA_963551735.1. Taxonomy (GTDB): domain Bacteria; phylum Patescibacteriota; class Saccharimonadia; order Saccharimonadales; family Saccharimonadaceae; genus Saccharimonas. The sequence goes on from CAUVHH010000001.1 coordinate 97,761, forward strand.
TCTTGAAGCCGATTGCTGGCTTGCCCCACGGCGTCTTCGGGATGCGGCCAGGACCGGTCTTGCCTTCACCGCCACCCATTGGGTGATCGGCTGGGTTCATAGCTTTACCATGGACGCTTGGGCGCCAACCCATGCGGCGGCGGCGGCCAGCCGAGCCAAGCTTGACGTTCTGATGCTGGACGTTGCCGACTACGCCGAGACTAGCTTCGCATTCCAAGCGGAACCTGCGAACTTCGCCTGATGGCATACGCACCATGGCGTAGTTGCCTTCTTTGGCCATCAATTGAGCCTTGGTGCCAGCTGAACGAACCATTTGGGCGCCGCGGCCTGGATTAATCTCGATAGCGTAAATCTGCGTACCAACTGGAATACTGGCTAGCGGCATGCGGTTGCTAGACTCGACAGGAGCGTCAGCGCCAGTTTTGATGACTGCGCCTTTAGTCATGGCGGTATCTGCCAAAATGTAGTGGTATAAGCCGTGCTGATCTTTGACGCGGGCGATACGAGCGCTGCGACCTGGGTCGTACTCAATTTCTTCGACAGTCAAAGTCATGTTGGCTGGCATAGCGTGATTAACTAAACGATAATGCCGCTTGACGCCACCACCGCGATGACGCACGGTGATTTTGCCAGTATTGTTGCGGCCAGCTTTTTGCTTGCCAGCTTTAACCAAGCTTTTCAACGGTTTACGAGTAGTTACCTCGCTGAGATCCTGCGAAGTCATACCGCGACGGGCAGGAGTGGTTGGGTTGTATTGCTTGACAGCCATTACTTCTTGTCCTCCTTGACTTCTTCTTGCTCGAAGACTTTGATTTTACCTTCGCTTAGGCGAACGTAAGCCTTTTTGCTGTCCTGGCGATGGGTAGTGCCAGGGTAGCGATTCTTGCCGCGCGAGAAGCGAACAGCTTTGCCGCTTTGAACGAGCGTCGTTACTTTGGCAACTTTGACGCCTTCGAATTGCGCTTCGACGGCTGCTTTGATTTCGTTTTTGTTAGCGCTCATCGGCACATCGAAAATGTAAGTATTTTCGTTGGTAACTAGCCGGTAAGCTTTCTCGCTAACGCGTGGAGTAACTAACACGAGTTTCATTACTTCGCCTCCTTTGTTAGCCACGCCTCGACTGCCTTGACAGCGGTTGGCGTGATAACGATTTTGTCGGCGTTCAAAATGTAGTAAACGCTGAGATATTGCGCGCGCACCAAGAGGGCATTGGCTAAGTTATTTGTAGCGCGCATCAGCTCTGGAGTCTTTTCGTCAACGACGAGTAGAACGCGGTCTTTTTCGCTGCATTTCTTGGCGGCGAGGAATTTAGCGACTTCAGCGGTTTTGCCGGTAGTTTTGATATCGCTGACCAAGATTTTTTTGTCTTGGTTGGCGAGGGTCAAAGCTTGGCGCAAAGCGACGTGCTTGCTAGTCTTGGATAGCTTTTTGCTGTAGTTTTCGTTGCCGCGCGGCCCGAAAACGATACCACCGTGGCGCCAGATTGGGTTGCGGGTCGAGCCAAAACGTGCCCGGCCAGTTCCTTTTTGTTTCCACGGTTTCTTGCCGCCGCCGCGAACTTCGCCGCGGGTTTTGGTGGTAGCACTTGCCTGGCGGCTGTTGGCCAAAAACGCGTCGTACGCAAGTTTTAGCAGCTCGTGGTTTGGTACGTCAACCTCAAACACACTCTTTGGCAAGGCTGCTTTTGCTGGCTTGGTTGATTCAGCCATTACTTAGCACCTCCTAGTTTGATTAAGCCCTTCTTAGGACCTGGCACTGCGCCCTTGACACCAATCAAGTTGTCCTCAACCGAGATATAAGCGACCTTCAGGTTCTTGACGGTGACCTGTTCGGCGCCCATGTGTCCGGCCATGCGCTTGCCTTTGAATATTTTTTGCGGGTACATGCTGCCGATTGAACCGACTTTACGAGTATTACCCTTGCCGCCGTGGGTTTTGCGGTGGCGTTTGAAGTTATGCCGCTTGATAGTGCCAGCCCAACCTTTACCCTTGCTGATGCCTGTAGCATCAATAACGTCGCCGAGCTCGAACTCCGAGACGTTCCATGTGTCGCCGACCTTGACTTCGCCAAGTTCGTCAACGCGAATTTCCCCGATTTTTTTCGGGGTCACACCGGCTGGTTTGACATGTCCAGCCACGGCCTTGCTCAGGTTCTTACCCGTACCATATGCCACCTGGACTGCGTTGTAGCCGTCGGTTTCGACAGACTTGACCTGAGTCACAGTCATCGGGCCGGCTTGGATCAGCGTCACCGGAATAGTGGTGCCGTCCTCGCCAATGATTTGGGTCATACCAATTTTGGTACCGAAAAGTGCTTTCATTGCCCTCTTGCTCCCATTTAAAAGCCTCGGCGGCTGGTAGTATCCGTTGCCCGGACTTGCCAATTCGCGCGAGTCTCTATAGTTAATATTACGCGTAATAGAATTACATCTGCTATTATAGCACGTCTAGCTACAACTCGTCAATATCACGCAGCCTTATTTATCAAAGTATTCTGGCAAGACCTTGCCCGCTAAAGTTGCCGCTAACAGCACTGCGAAACCGCACATAATCGACGGAATGCCAGAAATCGTCGACGGATCTACGATATTAACAAACGTTGTCGGCACTATAAACAAGATATAGCCAATAATTAGCGAACACAGAGATCGGCGAATATTTTTTACAGCAGCTTTACTTTGGATATAAGCGTATACAATAGCAATAATCAACAAGCCATAGTAGTATCCCGCATAAATCGGATAAAATTCATCGCGATTCTCAAAGATTACGTAATTGCCTAAGCAGGCGCCAGCTTTTACACCGTCAGCTTCCAATAAGAAATAACCGACGAATAGTGCTGCCAAAATATAACCTAGAACTGGAATCCAGCGCCTTTTGTCGCCAGAAAGTTGATAAATCAGATGGATACCCAGAGGCGGCAGCATAGTAATCGCCACATAACCAAGCTTCGCCCAGCCTAGGCTATCAAGAAAAATCGTACCTTCGCAAACATTATACTCAGCCCACTGAAACAGCGCCAAACAGATGAGCAGCGCCATAGCAATCCTTGTCACAGCGTTTAGTTTATAACGCCAAAACGTATATAGCGCCAAAACAAGCTCAATCGCTAGCGTTGCCAGCATCACCGGCGGCGAAAAGCAGTAAAGCTTCAGCTTCTTAAACTTATTCATACGATGAATTATACACCATTGCGGTAGCTAATCGTTGTCGCGAGCAGTAAACCATTCGCCAAATTTCTGCCAATGCTGAAAATGAGAAGGGTTAATCTCCGCACCGTCATGACGGAGTGCAAATTCCTCAGCAATTGTTAACCCGCCGCTATCCTCCATCGACACAACCTGATTCATTGATGTTCCTTCGCCGCGCGGCTCGTTTATAAACACGCCAGTTTGATCGGATATAAACAGCTTTAATTGCTCGCCATCAAAATACGCCACGACGTCATGCAATATAATTCTCCGATCATTTTTATCTTTCATCAAAGCCAAAAAATCTTCAGCCGTAAGCCAGCCAACAACATCTTTCATATAGCCACCCGGAAAGCCGCCAAGTGCTGGAATTTCCCAACTACTATCGTTAACAACAACCGGATGGTCCGCTTTTTCATACGCCGACTTAACTTTCGCTTCGGTAATTTTCAGCGGATCATGATGCTGGATTTCATCAATGTTAATTTGTAGCGGCTCGACAAAAATCCCATAGCCTTTCAGAACCGACTTGGCTTCTTCGAGTTTGTGCGGATTGCTGGTGATAAAAGTGATTGTCTTCATCACACTTACACCTAAGCTTTGGGGTTTATTTTCTCAAATCGCGGCACAGATTTCCCGTCCAGCACTACTGTTTCCGTAAACATACTGGCAGGACGGGCGAATAATTCATATTCATTCTCATAGAGAGGCCGGTAAATCACCAGGAGCTCTTCCGTCTCAGTCTCTAATGCTAGGCCGATCACCTCGTATAGTTTGCCCGATTTGCTATGTTTGTACGTACCCTTGCTGATTTTCGCGCAACGGCTCCGTTCTTTGCTGTCCGCCGTTTCTTCGCGATACTTCTCTGGCTGAGCACGGAAGACTTCCACCCATTTACTATCATCCGCTAGATCATGATATTTAATGTAATGTCGTTTATCAAAGCCGCCTTTATCCTGCTTTTTACGCGCCATTTCCTCTTGGACTTGTTTTATAGAAAAGCCAAAATCTTGGCGCAGCGTATCAACGACTTCCTGCAAATCAGCCAGCTCTTTGAGCGACTCATCGCGCTGATTATCGTCCAGTGGAATTTCATCTGCCTCCTCATGAACCTTGCGGAGCAGCTCGCGGCGAAATTCTTGCTTGTCTAATATACGATACTCCGTATGTAAAACTTCTTCGTCATCCAGACACTTTTTCACGACTTTATCGCGAACTAGTTTTTGTAAATAAAAGCGAATCATTTTAAATTAAGGTTTTAATACTGTCTTTGTAGATTGATTTATTAGATTATAAGTAATATTTAGCGTTCTATGCAATCGCCTTTTAGCGCGGCAAAACAACGCCCGTATCTTTCGCTATCTTTAGCAATTCTTCGTTAATGACTAGCAGCTTTTCTTTTGACGACATCTTGGCGAAGCTGGCGCTCATCAAAGTTTTATTCGGCTTGTTATAAATAACATCGTATATTTCTTCAATATCGTTAGTAAGTGCCTGCAGCTCGCCTTCAACTCGCCCGAGTCGATTTTTGACCTCGCGCATCTCGCTTTCAACACCGTTAAGTCGATCCTTGACTTCGCGAATATCACTCTCAACACTGTCGAGCCGGCTTTTGACCTCGCGCATGTCGCTTTTCAAACTAGATACATCCTCTTTCAGTCCGGAGACATCCTCTTTCAGCCCAGATACATCTTCTTTCAGCCCAGAGACGTCTCTTTTCAATTCCGATATATCTGCTTCAACTGCGTCAAATCGCGGTAGTACAATTGTCTCCAACGCTCCATTAACACCTTCAACAATTGCTTCTTTAATCCATTGCTTGTCGTCATTAGTTAGTGCCATGCGCCCTCCTGAACTCCATTATACCATGCCGTATTCATGTACAGATGAAGCGCTAAAAATTTGGAGTTATTTAAGTACAAACTTTTATCGGCTATCAAAGTAAGATTCCCGCTGGCAAGAAATATGACACAATAGCTACGATCAGCAAAATCGCGTACCATATATGCCGGTTGCCTGGGCGCTTTTCCCAGAGATAAACGGCCAGTGCTCCGCCAATTAGCCCCAGCGGAAAGGCTGATAGCGCTAAGTTGCTGATACTTAGCGGCACTTTGAATTTTAGCCACAATGTGCCAGCAATCGTTACCGTGACTAGTTTTAGCAAATAGACGCCGTCAGGTTCGAACTTTTCGTTGCCGCGCCGGCTAAATACACGGTTGCGGGCGTATGTGCGTTGTTTGTGCTGCCGTGAAACCATAACTAAAGTATATCATAAGCGTCGTACTTCCCTGTTTTGTGGCTCTATAGCTGCTATTCTGTCTCATAGAAAAAGAAAAGACTCTCTCAGTGCCCGTAGAGTCTTTTCTTGCGCAAAGAGCGAGATGCTATTTACATTTTAATTTCGGCGTCAACGCCAGCTGGCAATGATAGATTTTGCAAGTTCTCGATGGTTTTTGGCGTAGCGTTAGAAATGTCAATCAAGCGCTTGTGTACGCGCATTTCAAATGTTTCGCCGCCCATTTTGTAGACGTGTGGGCTTTTCGTTACCGTATAAGTGCTGCGGCGAGTTGGCAGAGGCACTGGTCCGGCGACTGTCGCGCCAGTACGAACAGCGGTGTCGACGATTCGCTTGGCGGATTCATCAATAACTGTGTGGTCATACGCCTTGAGGCGGATGCGGATAGTGAGACCTTTATCTTCGGCCATTTTGTTGCTCCTTTTACCTCGTAACCTCCGCTCGAATCGGTTTCGTTAGCGTCTGGCAGAGTTCTCGAGGCGATTAATTAATACGAACACTACTATAGCAATAATTAGCGTGAATTGCAAGAACTGCGCGAGCGATAAGATGTGTTAAGGTTTAATCTTGCCAGTGGTTGCTAGTTGCAGACAATAAAAGCACCCCCGATAGTTCGGAGGTGCTTTCGGCAGTAACTTACAGAGTTGTAAATTACTTGATGATGTTGGTCACCACGCCGGCGCCGACAGTACGGCCGCCTTCGCGGATAGCGAAGTCTTGACCTTTGTCCATAGCGATTGGGGCGAGCAATTTGACCTTGAAGGTTACTTGGTCGCCTGGCATAACCATTTCCTTGTCGGCTGGCAATTCAACTTCACCGGTCACGTCAGTGGTGCGGAAGTAGAACTGCGGCTTGTAGCCCTTGCTGAACGGCGTGTGGCGTCCACCCTCTTCTTTCTTGAGGATGTAGACCTCAGCCTCGAACTCGGTGTGCGGAGTCAGCGTGCCTGGAGCAACAATGACCTGGCCGCGCTCGATCTGCTCGCGCTCGATACCGCGCAGTAGCAAACCAGCGTTGTCGCCAGCTTGGCCCTGGTCGAGGGTTTTCTTGAAGGCTTCGATACCAGTTACGACCGAGCTCTGAGTTGGTTTTAGACCAACAATTTCGACTGGGTCGTTCAGTTTGATGACACCTTGCTCAATACGACCAGTGGCAACTGTACCACGACCTTTGATCGAGAATACGTCCTCGATTGGCATCAAGAATGGCTTGTCGAGGTCGCGCTTTGGCAGCTCGAAGTAGTCGTCCATCGCCTTGACCAATTCCATGATAGCGTCTTCAGATTCTTTGTCGCCTTCGAGAGCTTTGGTAGCTGAGCCCTTGATGATTGGCGTATTGTCGCCGTCGTAGCCGTTCTTGGTGAGCAGTTCGCGAACGTCCATCTCGACCAATTCGACTAGCTCTGGGTCGGCCAAGTCCATCTTGTTGAGGAAGACGATAATCTTTGGCACGCCAACCTGGTGAGCCAACAATACGTGCTCGCGAGTTTGCGGTAACGGGCCGTCGTTGGCAGCCACCACGAGGATAGCACCATCGATCTGAGCAGCACCGGTGATCATGTTCTTGACGTAGTCGGCGTGGCCTGGCATATCGACATGCGCGTAGTGGCGATTCTCTGACTCGTATTCCTGGTGAGATGTAGCGATAGTAATACCACGCGCCTTTTCCTCTGGTGCGTTATCGATGTCCGCGTAGTCGCGCGCTTTATTCACGTCGCTTGGGAGCCGCTTAGCCAAAACGTGGGTAATGGCGGCGGTCAAAGTCGTCTTACCGTGGTCGACGTGACCCATGGTACCGACGTTGATGTGAGGCTTTGAACGGTCAAAGTCTGCCATAGAAGTAGTTCTCCTAACGTTAGTATTATGTTATTCACGACGCGAGCAATTATCGAAAGTGTTACCACCTCGACAAAACGCGTCGCGCGTTATTTCTTATTATAGTTGAAAGCTCTGCGGGTGTAAAGTGGCTACTGGCGTAAACGCTTATCAATATGCCGGCAAACGATAAACAACCAAATAGCAGCCAGCAGTCCCAATATAGCTTCGATAATGACAAACCAAAAGCTTCGCAAGATGTAGCCCTGAGCTGCCAGAATTGCTGCAAAAATCGGAAAGCCGAATGACAACAGCCGCTCGCGCTGTGTCAAATAATTAAGGCTCGACGGTAAAGTCAGCATCATTAACACCATAGCGACAATTATCCCGCGCGAAAAAACAAAATGCGCTGCGTGCATAGTGTCATTCGGACAAAGCGCTACGCCAATCATACATACAGACAAAGTAATCATCAGCCAAGCTGACAATTTGGCGGTGCGCGATTGCTGAAGCTTAGCATAGCTTCGGGTCATGCAAATACCGATAGCAGTAAGTATCAATCCTGAGGCAAAAACACCAGCATTAAAAGCCAAAGCCGACTGGCGGTTGGTGCTAGTCTCGCCCAACCGGCTGAGGCTCCAGCTTGTCCAGTGCGAATCATCAGACAGCACGATTGAGACCATCACGCCAGAAGTTAAAATCACTACGTATAGCGCGCAGAGTACCTGCAAGCGATTATGCCTGTAAAATTGAACAGCTAGCTGGTAGCTCATATATCTATTATAGCAGCAAACGCGCCTTGGTGAGAGACGCGTTTACTTATTTAGCGAAGTTCTCGCTAGAGCTAATTATCAAACTACTTGTTGCGTTTTTCGATAATCTCGGCAGCAACGTTTGGCGGAACTTCCTCGTAGTGAGCTAGCTCCATCGTCGACGCAGCACGGCCTTGGCTCATCGAGCGGATGTCTGATGTATAGCCGAACATGTTGGCTAGCGGTACGATTGCTTTGATTAGTTTAGCGCCGCCCATTAGATCATCCATACTTTCGATGCGGCCGCGGCGGCTGTTGAGGTCGCCGATGATGTCGCCCATGAACTCCTCGGGAGTAGTGACTTCTACTTTCATGACTGGCTCGAGCAAGACTGGGTTGGCTTGTTTGATACCAGCGCGGGTCGCGATATGCGCCGCCAAGCTAAACGCCAGCTCGCTAGAGTCAACGTCGTGGTACGAGCCATCGTAGAGGGTTGCCTTGACATCCACTACTGGGTAGCCGGCAATAACGCCGCCGTCTAGAGTTTCGCGAATACCTTTTTGTACGGCCGGGCGATACTCTTGCGGCACCACGCCGCCTTTGATTTCGTCGATGAATTCAAAGCCTTTGCCTGGCTCGTTCGGCTCAAAGCGTACCCAAACGTCGCCGTATTGGCCGCGGCCGCCAGACTGTTTGGCGTGCTTGCCTTGAACCTCGGCGGTACCTTTGATGGTTTCGCGGAAGGCAACCTGCGGTTCGCCGACATTAGCTTCAACATTGAATTCGCGCTTCATGCGGTCAATTAGAATCTCCAGATGCAACTCGCCCATGCCTGACATAATCGTCTGCCCGGTCTCTTCATCGGTGTGAATGCGGAAGGTCGGGTCTTCCTCGGCGAGGCGCTGCAAAGCAATGCCCATCTTCTCTTGGTCGGCTTTGGTCTTTGGCTCGACAGCAATTGATACCGGCGGCTCTGGGAACTCGATAGATTCCAGAGCGATCGGGTGGCTCAAGTCAGCTAAAGTATTGCCCGTGAAAGTATTTTTCAGCCCAACCACTGCAGCAATATCGCCGGCGCCAACACTATCGATTTCTTCGCGTTTGTCGGCGTGCATTCGGACGATGCGGCCAATGCGCTCTTTCTCGCCAGTGGTGGTGTTGAGGACGTAGCTGCCAGCTTTCAGCACGCCGGAGTAGACGCGGATGAAGATTAGCTTGCCGACGAACGGATCAGCGGCAATCTTGAAGGCCAGCGCAGCCATCGGCTCTTTGTCGCTTGGTTTGCGGCCGACTTCGTCGCCGGTTTTTGGATTTTTGCCCCAAATTTCGTCGACGTCGAGCGGACTTGGTAAGTAATCTGCCATCAAATCAAGTAGTTTTTCGACAATCACGCCGCGCCCGTCGCCGCCAGTTACCAAATAGAAGTCACCAGCCAGCACGCGTTTGCGCAGCGCGCTCTTGAGTTCGTCGATGGTAATTGCTTCCTCGCCCTCGTCGAAGAATTTCATCATCAAGCCGTCGTCAGCTTCGACCGCGTTCTCGACCAACAAGCTGCGCGCATGCTTGGCTTTTTCGAGCATATCAGCCGGAATCTCGCCGACTTTCAGCTCGTGGTCAGTGTAATTATCGTAAGTATAAGCCTTCATATCGATCAGATCGACCACGCCGCAAACATCCTTTTCAAAGCCAATCGGCAAGTGGATTGGAAACGCTTGTTTGCTGAGGCGGTTGTGAATTGATTCGACAGATTTGTAGAAGTCGCCGCCAGTCTGGTTGATTTTGTTGATGAAGCAGATACGCGGTACGTTGTATTTGTTGGCCTGTCGCCAGACAGTTTCGCTTTGCGCCTCGACGCCCATTTTGCCGTCGAAGACAGTAACAGCGCCGTCGAGCACGCGCAGCGAACGCTCCACTTCGGCTGTAAAGTCGATGTGCCCTGGCGTATCGATAATATTAATCTTGTGACCTTTCCAGAAGCAAGTCACCGCCGCCGAGGTAATGGTGATGCCCCGCTCCTTTTCCTGCGCCATCCAGTCGGTGGTGGCACCGCCATCATCGCCCTTGACGGTACCGATTTTATGCGTTAAGCCAGTACGGTACAAAATACCCTCAGTGGTGGTCGTTTTACCAGCGTCGATATGGGCAATAATGCCGATATTTCTAAAGTTTTGTAATGGAACGGTTGCTGCCATTGTTTTTCCTCTATTAAGTTGATTTGTCGAGATTCTTGGTTATTTTTTGGCACCAAAAAACTACTCTTAATGACAATTATATCAGATAATTTACAAAAATGATAGCTAAGTTTAACTTTCGCAAAACCGCCCCTATGTATAGCGTAGGAGCGGTTCTATGTTTGCGTGAAAAGAAACGATTAGCTGCGAGCAAAATGAGCAAAAGCGCGGTTGGCTTCGGCCATTTTGTGAGTGTCTTCTTTCTTCTTGAAGGCAATACCAGTTTCGTTGCAGGCGTCGACGATCTCTGTCGCTAAGCGCTTGCTGTACGGCATACCACTTTTACTGCGAGCGGCTTGTACTAACCAAGTAAAAGCAAAGTGCTGCTGGCGATGGCCTTGAATTGGAAACGGAATTTGGTAGTTAGCACCGCCAACGCGGCGAGACTTAACCTCGAAAGCCGGGCTAATATTGTTAATTGCCTTTTCGAAAACCTCTAGCGGTTCCTCGCTCTTGAGGGTTTTAGCAGCTTGCGCTAGAGCATCATAGACAGCCCGCTCGGCCGCTAATTTCTTGCCGTTGAGCATTGACTTGTTGATAAGGCGCTGCACCAGAATCGACTGGTATTTGCGATCTGGCTGCAATTGACGCTGGAGCTTTTTAGTAACTTTGCGAGGCATGATTACTTATCCTCCTTCTTGGTGCCGTATTTACTGCGGCCTTGTTTGCGTTTGGATACGCCTTGCAGGTCAAGCGCGCCGCGAACGACATGATAGCGCACACCTGGCAAGTCTGGTACGCGGCCGCCGCGAACTAGCACCACGGCGTGTTCTTGCAAGTTGTGGCCTTCGCCGCCGATATAAGCCCAAACCTCGTGGCCGTTAGTCAGGCGAACGCGAGCGACTTTGCGCAGCGCCGAGTTCGGCTTCTTTGGCGTTTTGGTGGTAACTTTGACGCAAACGCCGCGTTTGAGCGGTGCGTTTTGGTTGTAATAGCGCACCTTGAGAGCATTATGGATACGGCCTAGCGCCGGCGACTTCGATTTTTTGCTAGCCGTCTGGCGAGGTTTGCGTACCAGCTGATTGATAGTTGGCATTCAACTTCTCCTAATTACGATGATAATAAACGAGCTTGCTAAAGGCTCATGGCGCAAGCGGCAATGCAGCAAACATCCGCCTGCATCTCGAGAGCTGCGGCATTATCACACCGATAACCCCGCTTCACCCGAGAGAAACTCTATATTCTATTATAGCAAAAAACCTATCAGAAAGCAAGGTTTGCTTGTCTTCTGATCGCTGGAGCCAGGAATGAGCTCAACTGTTAGTATTTGGACAAAAAGTTCGCTTTCGTCGTTTCCGACTCATCAGCATAGATGCGCATCTATGGAGCGAACATGACAAGCAGAGACTTTGACAGAGGTTCGCAGGAGACTGGTCTCGGTTACAACACCTTGATGATGCTGATTGCCGCGTAGATTACTACTGCGGTGACAGTGAGACTCAATGCTATGACGTTGTACAACGTATGCAACGTCGTAGCCGCCGCTGTCGCGACTATCTGGCTATGATATTTGCGGTAGTACCACAAATACACCAGCAGAAAGCTGAAACCAGTTGCAGACAGAGCAATCCCTGCCGCGAAACTGTACCAGATGTTGACTACGTGGGCAAGCCCAAAGCATACGCTAGCGCGTACGCGTTCGCACCAGCTCCACCTCTCGCTTCCGGAGCGAAAGGCTTGTTCCTCCCACAATGCGAAGAGCAACAGGGTGTTGTATGCTTCACATCTGGTTGCCTTGAGGCTATGAAGAGCCTTCTGCTGTTTCGTGTAGTTCGTGAAGTCTCCTATGAGGAAAACTCCCGCTGCACCAACAAACCAGGCAGCCCCTGTTGCCCATCTCGCGGGGAGGAATGTCGCAAAGATACTAGTCAGCAGCTCGACTACGGAGCCATCAAGCCCTGGGATGAACAAGAGCGCTTTTATCGTGGCAATTGTCATAACAATCAACACTACTGCGATGACACTCAGCTCTCGCCTATCAAAGTGCCTTGTGTCCTCAATTGCAACGACGAGTCTAGGCCAAACAAACGTCGGCCTGTTGTCTGTCGGCATGACTCTATTGAAGAGCCATGCCATAGCCCCCTTTCGGGGTCGATGCACTATCATAAGTTCCGAGTGCACGAAATGAACACCTCTTTCAAAGGTTGGTCGGCTTGTCAAAGTGCGCTTTCAGACAAGAATCTACTCCCTGTCAATGAAAGCTGATATATATATCACATATGAATGTGTAAGTCAATGTATCAGGCAATTTTATTGAATTTTATGCAAAAAAGCGCAAAAATAACGAAAAACAAGCATTTTCACCTGTTTGCGACGTTTGCAGCTGCGGATAAACTTAGCTCTATATTTATAACTAGGAATTGAAACAAATGATAGCAAGAGCTATTTGTCGTCGCTGCTTGATTTCTTGTCGCTTCGAATAATTAAAAACGCAAGCAATATAGTATAATAAACGTATGAATCCGCTAAATGACAATGATATCCAATACGCTGGCCACCCCGAACAGGCGCCGCGACCTGATCCGTTAGTGCCAGAACCGCAGCGCCGGCCGCCGCGCGACCCATTCCGTAAATTTCGCCTGATTATGATTGGCGCTGGTGTCGCCGCTGTTTTAGTGATTATTGTTGCGATCGTGGTAATGACGCTCGCTCGCTCGTCAACAGTCAAAACAGATGAAAAGAAAAAAACCGACGAGACCAAGGTAGCTCACTTGACTGCTGCCGAAACCATCAAACACGTCAACGTTTATTTCAAAGGCAAGGAAAAAGCCAAATCGTCAATCACCACTCCAGTAAGAGTCAAAGGAAGGAAATTCTACACTGTAGTACCCGACCTTGATCAAGTTCAGAGTTTGGCCGGTTACGTTCCTAAGGATAAATCAACTTCGCAGCGCGAATCGATTGAGAAAAATATGGACTACGATGGTTTTACCCGCAAGGTCTTCTCGGAGGGCAGTAGAACAAATTATTTAGCTGATTTCACGCGTGACGATGTCACTTGCCAGCTGAGTACCGATATTTCGCAGCGCGACAAGCTCGGCGATTGGATGGAGATTCGCTGTCTCGACACTAAAGTTTACGCTGAATACGCTGAAGCGCAGCAGCCGGTCGTTTCGGTCTATACCCCGGCCGTGAGCGCTGCTGGACAGTACGGTTTCATCGGTAAGCCAGCTCCGTTCAAGGGCGCGCTAAAAGGTTATCAGCTGCTAGAAATTCCAGTCAGCACGGTGCTATATCAGCGAATGACTGCGCCTGACAATCTAGGATTATTCTATCAGACGCCAGACGGCTTGTGGCATTATTTCCAAGATCGCAATCGCAACATACTGGTCGCCTGCACTCTTTACAATAACCGCGAATTACGGATGGCTTACGCTGACCAAAAGTGCCAGCCGATTGGTGGCAGTACTAAAGATACGGTGACGTATTCTGGCAAACGAGATTAGGTCTCGCCTTATTCTGGCTGTTGGAATATGCAAAGATACAGCGCGCCAAAAAATTAGCTGCAAAAATAATTACCGCTCGTCTATATGAGCGGTAATTATTTTAACTTAGGCGTTTTTGCCTACGACTCAGCATCGACATCTGGCGTAATGTCGTCGGTCTCCTCGTCAACGCTTTCGGCGTACTCGTCGGCTGGCGAATCGTCTTCGCTAGTGTCGAGCGAACGGACGCCGGTACCCACCGGAATCTTGCGGCCAATGATGACGTTTTCCTTCAGGCCGTGCAAGTGGTCGGCGCGGCCGCTGGTGGCAGCACTGATTAACACGCGGGTAGTATCCTGGAAGGACGCGGCGCTCAGCCACGAATCGCTCCAGATACTCACCTTGGTGATACCCAAGAGCATTTGCGCGTATTGCGCTGGCTCTTTGCCATTAGCGACCAAAGCCTTATTCTCGGCAACGACGCGCGCTTTCGAAACGATATCGCCCATAACAAAGTCGCTGTCGCCTGGGTCCTCGATCTGGACGCGGCTAAACATCTGGCGAACGATAATCTCGAGGTGCTTGTCGGCTACATCTTGGCCTTGCGCGGCGTAGATGCGCAACACTTCGTTGATGATATAGCGCTGAGTTGCCTCGGTGCCCTTCAAACGCATCAGGTCATGCAAGTTGAGCGAGCCGATTGTCAAGCGGTCGCCTGCCTCAACGTGGTCATTAGCCGATACCACTAGCTGCGCAGTACCTGGAATCTCGTAACGGACTGGCGCGGCAGCGTTAGCGGCGATGACGATAGTGTCTTCGGCGGCTTCGACAACGCCGTCGAATGGCGCTACTAGCGAACGGCTATTATCGAGACCTTCGGCGAGGATATCGCCGGCCTTGACGCTAGAGCCGTCTTGCAATAGCGGTTTGCGGCCTTCGAGCGGCAAGCGCTCAACGCGGCCAGCCTCTGGCGTGACCTGGACGATATACTTCTTGCCGTCTTCCCAGACATCGACAGTACCAGCCACCTCAGTGATGTAAGCTTGACCCTTCGGATTGCGCGCTTCGAAGAGCTCCTCGACGCGCGGCAGACCCTGGGTGATGTCACTACCGGCCACGCCAGAGTTGTGGAAGGTACGGAGTGTCAGCTGAGTACCTGGCTCGCCGACCGACTGAGCAGCGATAACGCCAACTGGTTGAGCAGCGCCAACTAGCTCGTTGGTTGCCATGTCAATACCGTAGCTGCGGCGCGGAATACCCTCGAGATTGTTGGTCGAGAGGATCGACTGAATCTTGACCTCGTTGATATTAGTGTCGGCTTCGATTTTGTTGGCGATTTCGCGGGTAATCAACTCGTTAGCGCCGATATAGCCTGGCACAGCATCACGCGTATAGCGTCCGTACAAGCGATTACCGAAGCTAATCATCGTTTCTTCAGTTTCTGAACGGTAGATCATGTAGCCTTCGTCGTCGCCTTCTTCGTCCTCAACAGTGAAGACATCTTGCGAGACGTCGACCAAGCGGCGCGTCAGATAACCAGAGTCGGCCGTCTTTAGCGCAGTGTCGATCAAACCTTTACGCGAACCGCGGGTAGCGACGAACGATTCCAAGCTCGACAAACCACGGGTGTAGTACGAGCGAATTGGCAGCTCGATTTCGCGGTTGGCGGCGTCGACCTGGATACCAATCATGGCGCTAGCTAGCTTGACGTTGCTGATATCACCGCGGGCGCCTGAGTTAACCATGATCGAAATACTGGTGTCGATGTGGTGCAAGTTGTCTTGGAGTAACTTAGTAACTTGATTGTCAACCTTGCGCCAAGCTGCTACCGTCAAATTGTAACGCTCGTCGTCGGTGATCAAACCCTGGTCGTATTGATCGGCAATCAACGCTGCATGCTCATCGCCTTCCTGGATTATCTCCTCGGTTTGATCAAGGTGGACATAGTCGTCCTTACCAGTCGATACTGCGGCCACGGTGGCGAAGCGGAACGCTAGGCCCTTCATGCGGTCAGCCGTCTTGGCGGTTTCTTCGGCGCCGTAACGGTCAAAGATTTGCGCCAGAACTTTCTTCAGCTCTTTCTTGGTCTGGACGTTATTGTTGTAAGGAAAATCGTCCGGCAAGATTTCGTTAAAGAAGACGCGGCCCAGCGTGGTGTTGTGAATCTCGCCCTTGGCGCGAACCCGAATTGGGCTTTGCAAGTGAAGTCGGCCCATATCGTAAGCCAGCTCAGCGTCGCGGCTATTAGCAAAGACAGCGCGATGCTCGGTCTGGACGCTCGGCTTTTCGTAGGTCAGGTAGTAGTTACCGAGCACGATATCCTGGCTGATACTAAGCACTGGACTGCCATCGGCTGGCTTAAGCAAGTTGTTAACAGCGCTCATCAGCTCGCGAGCTTCAGCCTGAGCGTCGTCGGACAGCGGCAAGTGGACAGCCATCTGGTCGCCGTCAAAGTCAGCGTTGAAGCCAGCGCAGACTAGCGGATGCAGCTGAATCGCCTTGCCCTCGACTAATTTCGGCTGGAAAGCTTGGATACTCAAACGGTGCAGGCTTGGTGCGCGGTTGAGCAAGACGTACTTACCCTTGATGACCTCGTCGAGCGCGTCCCAAACCACTGCTTCGCTCGACTCAATCAGACGAGTAGCGCTGCGGATATTATGCGCGTAATCATGCTCAATCAGCCAGCTGATGACAAATGGCTTGAATAACTCGATTGCCATTTGCTTTGGCAAGCCGCACTGATTGATTTTAAGCTTTGGACCAACGACAATCACCGAACGGCCAGAGTAATCGACGCGCTTACCGAGCAGGTTCTGGCGGAAGCGGCCTTGTTTGCCCTTAAGCATATCGCTGAGGCTCTTCAAGCGCCGGCGGTTGCCAGTGGCATTGACAGCCCGGCCGCCGCGCGCTGATGAATTATCAATCAAACTATCGACAGCTTCTTGCAGCATGCGTTTTTCGTTGCGCTGAATTACTTCTGGCGCATTCAACTCAATCAGTTTCTTGAGGCGATTATTACGGTTAATGACGCGGCGATAAAGATCGTTCAAGTCGCTCGTCGCGAAACGGCCGCCCGCCAGCGACACCATCGGCCGCAGGTCTGGCGGAATCACCGGTAGAACCGTCATGCACAGGCTCGACGGCTTGATGCCAGCTGCTTGCATGCCTTCTAGAACCTTAAGTCTTTTTAGTAACTTTTTCTCGCGCTGGCCCCTGGCATCCTCGGATTCTTGTTGCAAATCGGCGATTAGTTTATCGAGGTCGATTTCGTCGAGCATTGCCTTGAGCGCGGTGCCGCCCATAGCTATTTCGATCAATTCCTCGTAAGCTTCCGGCAAGTTGCGGTAATCAGTTTCACTCATCAGCGCGTGCTTTTGCAAGCTTTCCAGCTGCGATTTCTTGGTGGTAAATTGATTTTCTAGCTCTTCGAGCTCTTTGCTCTGTTCTTCGGCCAAAGCCTTGACGTCAGCGCCGTCGGCGCCAGCTTCGCGTTCGTAGCGAATTTTGATAGCGGCGCGAGCAGCTTCAGTTTCGGCTTCGAGATCGGCTAGCAATTGGTCGCGTTTCTCTTCGTCAACCTTCAGAATTACGTACGTAGCAAAGTAAGCAATCCGCTCGAGATTACGTACTGTGATGCCCAGCAGCAAGCTCATAGCGCTTGGCGTGCCGCGCATAAACCAGATGTGCGCTACTGGAGCAGCCAATTGAATGTGGCCCATACGCTCGCGGCGGACAATGGATTTGGTGACTAACTCGCCGTTTTTGTCGACGGCAGCTTCGCGCGAACGCACGCCCTTGAGCTTGGAATCATGCGGATTGATATCCTTGACCGGGCCAAAGATTCGCTCGCAGAATAAGCCATCGCGTTCTGGCTTTTGGGTGCGATAGTTAATCGTTTCCGGCTTAGTGACTTCGCCGTGGCTCCACTTTAGGATATCTTCTGGGCTGGCAACCACCAAGCGCACTGCGTCAAAATCTGCGATACCAGATGTCGAGACTACTCGTGCCATCTTACGCCTCCTCCTCTTCATTATCGTTTGTATCGTCGTAATTATCGTAATCGCTTTCCTCTTCCGAGATTTGGCCGTCATCGTCAATATCACGCACGCTCATGCCGTCGTCGATATTGCCGATACCGTCAGATTCGTCAAGGTAGGTTTCTTCGTCATCGTCAGAATTATCACTGCCATTGTTATCGTCGCTCGCTGGCACAGTTTTGTCGGCCGGGCCGCTAGTAGCGATGAGATTTTCGGCATCGATATTATTGGTGTGTTCGTCAACCAGATCGACACGCAACCCCAAACCTTGCAGTTCCTTCACCAAAACATTAAAGCTTTCTGGCAACTTCGGGCCGGTGATGACGTCGTGCTTGATAATTGACTCGTAAGCTTTAGCACGGCCGTAAACGTCGTCGGACTTGATAGTCAGCATTTCCTGCAAAGTAGTCGCCGCACCGTAAGCTTCTAGCGCCCAAACCTCCATTTCACCGAAGCGCTGGCCGCCGTTTTGTGCCTTGCCGCCGAGCGGCTGCTGAGTAACCATGGTGTACGGGCCGGTCGAGCGGGCGTGAATCTTGTCGCTGACCATGTGGTGCAGCTTGATCATGTGCATGACGCCAACAGTAGTGCGTTCCTCAAAGGCTTCGCCGCTGCGGCCGTCAAAGAGCTGGCTCTTGCCATCTTTGGCGAAGCCAGCTTTCTCGAGTTGTTCCTCAATCGTTTCATTACTGACACCGTTAAATGGCGGCGTAGCGACTTTGTAGCCGAGAGCGCGGGCGGCCATACCGAGATGCGTCTCGAACAGCTGGCCTAAGTTCATACGGCTCGGCACACCTAGCGGGTTAAGCACCACATCTACCGGCGTACCGTCAGCCAAATACGGCATATCCTCGACTGGCAAAATACGCGCTACCACGCCCTTGTTGCCGTGACGGCCAGCCATCTTGTCGCCGACACTGATTTTGCGTAGTTGTGCGACATAAATCTGGATCTGCATTAGCACGCCAGCCTTTAATTCGTGGCCGTTTTCGCGGCTGAAGACCTTGACACCGACAACTTTGCCGCCGCCAGCATTATTCATGCGCTGCGAAGTATCGCGTACGTCCTTGGCTTTTTCGCCGAAGATAGCGCGCAGCAAGCGCTCCTCAGAACTTAGCTCTTGCTCGCCCTTTGGCGTAATTTTACCAACCAAGACATCGCCGGCGCGTACCTCAGAACCAACCTGTACGATGCCGTCCTCATCGAGGTGGCGCAAACTGTCTTCCGACACATTCGGGATATCGCGAGTAACAATCTCTGGACCGAGCTTAGTCTCGCGAACTTCAACTGAGTAATCCTTGATATTGACCGAGGTCAGCGTATCGTCTTCGACCAAACGGCGGCTGATGACGATAGCGTCCTCCATATTGTAGCCGCCCCACGGCATGAAGGCTACCAGCAAATCCTTGCCGAGCGCCAATTCGCCGTCAGCGATTGACATACCTTCGATCAAGATATCGCCCTTAGCGACCTGCTCGCCGCGCTGGACTCGAACTTTCTGGTTGATGCAGCGATCATCGTTGCTCTTGGTGAAATGAATTAAATCATATTTTTTGACGCCGTCAGCGTACTTGACTTCGATGCTATCGCCATCAGCACGGATAACTTCGCCATCAGCTTCAGCAACAACCAGTTGGCTGGAATCGCGAGCAATATTAGCTTCGATGCCAGTACCGACCGTTGGCGACTGCGGCTGCAATAGCGGCACTGCTTGGCGTTGCATGTTTGAGCCAGTCAAGGCGCGGTCGACGCGGTTTTTCTCGATAAATGGCACCAGGCTAGCGGTCGAGCCGAGGATTTGCTTGTGCGAAGCGTCAATCAACGTCACTTCCGAAGCATCGACGCGGGCCGGCTGCAAGAACTTGCGGGCCGAAACACGCGGACTTTTCAGATTATTATTCTCGTCGAGCTTGACGCCAGCGTCGGCAATCACTTCGTTAACTTCTTGGGAAGCATCGAGATAAACAACTTCGTCGGTGACATGGCCACCAACAACCTTGAGGTACGGCGTCTCGATGAAACCGTATTCGTTAATCCGCGCATAAGTCGCTAGGTTCAACACCAAACCGATGTTAGCGCCCTCTGGCGTCTCGACCGAGCAGATTCGTCCGTAGTGTGTCGGGTGGGCATCGCGCACCTCGAAGCCGGCACGCTCGCGACTCAAGCCGCCTGGCCCCATCGAGCTCAATCGCCGCTTGTGGCTAAGTTCCGAAATCGGGTTGACCTCATCGAGCAACTGGCTGAGCTGGCTAGAAGCAAAGAATTCGCGTACCGCTGCCACGACCGGGCGGGCGTTTATCAACTGGCTTGGCGTGACATTTTCGAGATCAGACATTGACATGCGATCCATGGCGTTGCGCTGCATGCGCAGCATACCGACGCGGAACTGGCGCGCCACCAGCTCGCCGACTAGCTTAATGCGGCGGTTGTCGAGTGCGTCGATGTCGTCGCCTGGCTCTTGGGTGTTATTCATGCGGATCAATTCGCGGATGATAGCCACCAAGTCGCTCTTTTGCAAAGTACGATTCTCGGCAATATTTGGCACATCTAGCCCCAAACGCTTGTTCATCTTGTAACGGCCGACACGACTGTAGTCAAAGCGTTTGAAGTCAAAGAACATCCGTTCAATCATCTGGCGCGCGTTATCGGTCGTCGCCAGGTCGCCCGGGCGCAAGCGGCGGTAGACTTCAATCAAGGCCTCGTTGACGCCATGAGCTGGATCTTTCTCGAGCGTAGCCTCGATGTATTTAATATCACCAGTATCAATATCTTCGAATAGTTCTTTGATCTCGGATACTTTACTGTAGCCGAGTGCTCGCAGGAACGTCGTTACGGCAATTTTGCGGCGGCGATCGATCTTGACGTAGATAGCGCCGCTAGCGCTGGTCTCGAACTCCAACCAAGCACCGCGGCCTGGAATCAACTTAGCACTGTATAGACTGCGCCCAGCACCCTTTTCGGCAGTGTAGAAGACACCCGCCGAACGAATCAGCTGGCTAACAACTACGCGTTCGGTGCCATTGATAATAAATGTTGCTCGGTCAGTCATCCATGGGTAATCACCTAGATAGATTTCTTGTTCTTTGACCTCGCCAGTCACCTTGTTGGTCAGTTCGACCGTTACCGACAGCGGCGCTTCAAACGTCAGATTATTCTCTTTAGTGAATTTCTCGTCGTTTTTTGGATCCTCAAATTTGTAATCCTTGAATCGTAATTCAAGTTTTTGGCCGGTGTAATCCTCGATTGGGTTGAGTTCTGCGAAGATCTCGCTTAGGCCCGTCTCGACGAAATCTCTCCACGATTCCTTTTGATGAGCCAAGAGGTTTGGCACCTCGACCGCTGTGTCATCATTGGTGAAGAAGACACGTTTGACCGGGGTGTGCTGCGCCGTTGTTGCTTGTGGCATAGTACTCCTGCTTGATGGTTAAGTTTGATGAAACCGCACTAGGGTGATGATTCCCGCTTGCGATTGGCGCCGAAGCTTTACTAAATGTAGGTACCGCATACCAAAAACGCCGCGCCACAGGCGCAGTACACAACCAACCCACATTACACAATCTTCATTAGTTCTAATTATAACCGCGCGAAGTCGCCAAGTCAAGAGTTTTGGCAATAAAAACAAGGAAAATCCCCGCCAGTTTTACCTGGCGGGGCGGCTAGGGATGACTCCCCCTAGCTGGAGTCGCCTCGTTAGTTAAGAGGCGCTGTCGAGTTGGGTGGTGTCGCGCTGTGAGTCACGCCAAACTATGGCGGCTTTGGCCATCGCGCGGGCGAAAGCTATCATAGTGTAGCTAACTAGCGCAAATAGGGCAGCGCAGACTACCGCCCACACTGCACCAACCACCAGGAGTCTGAATGCTGCAAGACAGGCGTCTACGGCATAAAGACATTCTGCGACTGAACCAAGCATGTAGTACTTAGTTTTGTACATAATGTGCTTGTGGCTTGATGTTGTGCTAAACACCCCCTGCCTTTCTGCCCGCAGATACATCATATGAGCCCCCGCCGTGGCGACTATCGCCAGGCAGAACACTACGCCAATCATGGCTTCTATGATCCTAATCACTTCTCTTTCACTTCCTCAGGCCGAAACGACTAGAATATCTAAAATTATACCACAGCATCTCTCAAGACGCGACCTTCTGTCTAGAAATCGCAATTCTGCTAGGAATCATCGCCGTTATCGTGCAGCTGTCAAACCAGTTAATTACCGCTTCAGCGAACTATTTTCCAGATTTCGCTGATTTGCTTTTGCTGTTTTTGTGGCCGATTACTTCGTCGACTACGCCGTATTGCAGCGCTTCGTCGGCGCTCATCCAGTAGTCGCGCTCCATGTCAGCTTTGACTTTGTCAAGTTTCTGGCCAGTATTGCCGGCTATGATTTTCGCTAACCGCTCTTTTAACTCTATCGCCTCGCGCAGGCTGATTTCTTGGTCGGTCACCTTGCCGTGAGTGCCGCTCGACGGCTGGTGAATCATCACCCGGGCATTCGGCAGCAAATAGCGCTTGCCCTTGGCACCGCTGCTGAGCAAGAAAGCGCCCATGCTGGCCTGCAGCCCGATACCGATTGTCTGGACGTCAGGCTTGATATATTGCATAGTATCATAAATCGCCAAGCCATCGTACACCACGCCGCCCGGGCTGTTGATGTAAAGCTGGATATCCTTTTCGGGATCTTCGTTAGCTAAGTGCAGCAGTTGCGCTACGATGACGTTGGCCGTGGCTTCGTTGACTTCCTCGCCCAAGAAAATGATGCGATCCTCGAGCAAGCGCGAGTAAATATCATAACCGCGCTCGCCGTCGCGCGTACGGACGATCACGTTGGGCACTAAGTAATTCGATGGTTTCATGGTCTAATTGTAGCGTACTAATTAGCACTCGTCAAGACAGAGTGCTAATAACTTGCTATTTAACGCGAAATATAGTATAATAAGAAGATGGACGGCGCAATCCCGCTGCTGTCTAGCTCCGTTTTCCAAGATAGAGAGAGGAGGTGGTACGCTATGAGCGTACCTATCCCCCGCCCGACCAGACGCCGCTGTGGCGGCGTCTCCTGGCTATCCTCCTGCTGGCCGTTTGGCCGGTGGGAGGGTTTATTCTCCTCCTCGGCTCCGCAGCCGAGGAGAGCAACCTGCTCGGCCAGGGCTTTGCCGCCCTGGCCGGGGCGCCCTGGTGGGCGCTGATCGGCACCTTTATGGTGCTGGCCAGCGCCACCCTACTGTTCGCTGCCAGTCTGAGGCTGGTGGCGGATTTTGTCATCGGGGCGAGTTCGCTCGCCCTGCTGTTGGCGTGGGGTATTGACCCCGCGATAGCAACACACGCAGTAGGCACCCCCCTCTGGGGATGCCTACTGTTTTCAACCGGCATCGCCCTGATCGATGCCGGGATCACCGCTCAGGAGCGGCGGGCGAGCCCGCCGCAGAGCGAGAACGGGGCATAGCCCCGCCCCTGCCAGACTAATAGTCTCGCCGGGGGCGGGGCTGTTAGTCTTTTTTCGGCAGTATTTTATACCATATCCAAAATACCCCGCTTGCGCTAGCGAGGTATTTTTTGGCAGGCGTGTTATTACTGCTACTTGCTTGCCGCTTCTGATTTCTTTGCTTTGACGCTAGGCTTCTTGCCAGCTGGTTTTTTGGCGGCTGGTTTGCCGCCTTTGCTATTTTTGCTAGCTTTAGCGGGTTTATCCGCCTTGCTTTTGTCGGCTTTCGCGGTTTTAGCTTTCTTGGCCTCTGGAGTATTTAGCTCAACTAATTTATCAACGGTCTTTTCGGTAATTAGACGGTTGGCGATTTCGCGCTGGGCTTCTGGCTGGTCGAAACGTTTAGCCATTTCGGCGTTGTTGGCATATTGCTGCTTGTAGGTATTGATGTGTGCCGCCAGCTCGTCGGCGGTCGCTTCGATTGCCAGCTCTTTGCTTAGCTCGGCTAGTACCAGTCCGGCTTTGATACGCGCTTCGGCTGTATCGTTAGCTTCTGCCTCGACCCAAGCGTCGCGGTTAGCAAACCCGCGCGATTCGTAGTACTGATCTAGCGTCATACCGCGGTACCGCAAGTTCTGTACCAAATCCTGCTCGAGCGAGCGGATCTGATCTTGGCGCAGCACATCTGGTACAGCCACATCGCTGGCTGCTACTAATTGCTTAACCAAATCGTCTTTTAATTCGTCTAGCGACTGGCGCTCTTGCTGCGCAGTGATTTCGGCTTCGATATCTTGGCGCAAATCGTCCATCGAAGTATAAGGGCCAGCCTTGGCAGCAAACTCATCATTCAGCTCGGGCAATTCTACCTTGTTGATTTTCTTGATAGTCGTTTCAAACACTACGTCGGCGCCCGCCAGGTCTTTGGCATGATAATCTTTCGGGAATTGCAGGGCGACGTCCTTTTTATCGCCCGCCTTGAGGCCGACTAGCGCTTCTTCAAAACCTGGGATAAAAGCGCCGCTACCGAGAGTCAGCGGATAGTCTTTGCCGGTGCCGCCCTGGAAAGCTTCGCCGTCGCGCTTGCCAACGAAATCAATAATCACCTCGTCGCCGTCTCGCGCTGCTTCGGTGGTTTCAGTCTTTTCAGCCAAACCTTTACGAATGCGTTCGATTACTTCTTCGACGTCTTTTTTGTCAATCTTGATTGCCTTTTTGGTTGCTTTGAGTTTCTTGTAATCGCCAAGCTTAACCTCGGGCATGATATCAGCCTCGGCCGTAAATTCCAGCGTCTCGCCAGGTACGAACTTCTTCAGCTCGACCTCTGGGCGATCAAGTACTTGCAGTTTGTTGCTCAGGAACGCCTCGGCGACAGCGCGATTAATTGCCGCCTCTAATGTCTCTTGGCTAAGCGTGTGCGGGTCGGCGTGCTTTTTGACTACCGCAATTGGCACATGGCCCTGGCGAAAGCCGTTAACTTTGATTTTTTTAGCCATTCGCTTGAGCGCAACTTGTTCTGCTGTCTCGAGCTCTGGCTGGCCTGCCGCTACCGTTACCAGGACGCGGGTGGCCGATAATTTCTTCACAGTCGTCTTCATAACGACGTATTATAACAGATTACACTCGGGCTGGCTATTTTGGACAAGCTACAAGATATCTGACAAGTCGAAAACATCGTCGTCTTCGTCGTACTGCTGATGATGACGGCGATCGCTGACAGCAGTGACAACCCGCTCGAAGCTGACTTGCTGTTCGCTGTTTTCGCGAATATTTTGCAGATTGTACAAGCCCTTGGCGACAGACTGCTCATCAACCGTCATCACGTAGCGGACACGCTTTTTAATGGCTTCTTTGACCTGGCGGTCAATCGGCCGGCCAGTATAATCAACTTCGACCGAAACCCGCTCGCTGCGCAGCTTTTCGGCGATTCGTTCAGCGTCGTCAAGTACATTGCCTACGGTTACAATATAAGCCTGAGTGGCACTCTCGAGGTGGCGCATACCGGTATGGCGCGCCAGCAGCTCGATAATATTCGACATGTCTGATTGGCCGCCGACCGAACTTTGCAAGTCGTTATTGACGTAGCGTCCGCCCTTATAGAGTAAGGCACTATGTGTAGCATCAGCTTCGGTGAAATCGAAAATAATGCCGCCAGTGTATTCTGGATGTGCCAACGTGATATCGAGGATAACATTATCAATTCCCAGCCGCTCTAACCGTTCATACAATGCTACTAAATTCACATAACATTCACTATGGCGGATAACTTCTGGTAGGTCTTCGGCCGACCTGGCGGTCAAAAGCTTAGATAATTTTTGTAGAACTTCACTAGAGTGCGACAACCCGACGATATCAATTGCGCGGTCGCGAAACTTATCTGGCGCCAGCGTTCGCTTCTGCGCTAGTAGGCGCGCCATCAGGCTAGTTTGTACGGCGTCAAGATCAAGGTACTCACTCAGTAGCAAATCGAGCATCTCGGAGTCATTGATGCGCAAATTATAAGCCGAACGCTTTATGCCCATAGCGTCGAGGCCGCGCTTGGCGATAGCGATTGCTTCGACGTCAGCTCGCGGCGACTCGCAGCCGGCATGCTCGTAGCGCAACAAATATGCTGCGCTCGGATATGCCGATACACTGAAAGCGCCCGCTACGATGTCGTAACGGCGACGATTCTGTAATTTTGACTCGGTGTCAATATCATATTCTTCATAGCCGTACAGTGTTGCCGTGTTGCGCCACGATTGCTCGACTAGCTGGCAAGCGCGCACGGTATTCGGATAGTGCACGTCTGTATCGGCGGTTACATTGGATGCTGGTGCCATCATATACTTCTATTATAGCATAAATGGAATTATTTTGCAAGAGTGTTATCTACAAACTCTTTACAGGCGCACCTAAATCAGCTAGAATGAGTCTGCGTGCTAGATGTGATTATACGCGGCGACTACGTAGGTAGCGAAGTGCATGTAGACGCGTAGCGCGTCAGGTTTCTAGGGATTAGTGTAGACAGTCGTGGCATAGTACTTTACAGCTATATGCATATGTGGCGACTGCGTGGGCAACGCAACTATGCGTAGACGCGTAGCGCGTTAGGCTGCTAGAGACTAGTATAGATAATCGCGGTATAGTACTTTACAATCACACGCAGATGTGGCGGAATTGGTAGACGCGCTAGCTTCAGGTGCTAGTGCCCTTCGGGGCGTGGAGGTTCAAGTCCTCTCATCTGTACCATAACTTGTATTTAGTGGAACAACGTTAATACTACCCGCTCAGGCAAAGCGGGCTTTTTTTGTTGAGCAAATAGTTGCCTCGCAGCTAATGTTTGTGGTTAAATAGAAGTATGACGAACGAAGAACTAGCGATCAAGATCGATAACCTAAGCGATATCGTTGCTAATCTAGCAAAAACGATGGACGAACGGTTTAAGCAGATTGACCAAAGGTTTAAACAAATTGACGAGCGGTTTGAGCAGATTGACCAAAGGTTTAGGCAAATTGACGAACGGTTTAGACAAGTCGATGAGCGCTTTGAGCAGATCGACCGCAGGTTTGAGCAAGTTGACGAGCGTTTTGAGCAAATCGATGAGCAGCTCGCTGATATCCGCAAAGATCACAAGACTCTGGTTGATATCGTGAAAGATATGGACCTGGCGGCAGATGAACGATTCCAGGAATTAAAGGCTGGGCAAGCCGAGCTAGCGGCTAACCAAGAGAGTCTGCGGGCCGACCTTGCTGTCGTTCGCCGCGAGCTGTACCATGAGTCTGGTAGCCGCGAGATGGTAGACGACACGCTTTATAACTCGCTTGATAAGCGCTTACGCCGAGTAGAGGCAAAGTTTCCTGATTTAGCGTCGAGCCAAGCAGCCTAGCTGTTCTGCTCAAAATACGATTGCTCTTCTCTTCTTCTACGCTAGTTTTAAATAAGTGTAAGCGATAGCGTGCATATATTTGGTCTGTTAATCGATTAAGAGGCCACTTTTTGCTAGCGACGCTAACAATTCTAACAACCTATTTGTAGAAAATATATTTTGGCAGCATCTGCCTATACCTGCGGCAAAACATCGCCGTTGACACTAGCGGTAAGCGATCGCAGATTGTCGCCGACTTTGACGCCTGGATTCATAATACCGAGCGGATCAAAAGTTTTTTTGATAGCCGCGTACATCTCGCGAGTGCGAACGTCAAGGTGTTTATACGCGAAATGCGCTGCGATCCGCCCCTCGGCTGCTTGGCCAATGAGCGCGCCGTCATACTTAACAGCCAAATTAGACAATTCATCAAAAATCTTGAATAATTTTTGCTTGTCTCCAACTTGACACAGCGACAGTACCGGATGAACCGTGTAAGTTTCGGTTAGCACGTGCCCAGAAATAGGCATATTACAATGCAGACGACCAGCCAAAACTGTTAATGCTTTGGTAAATTCATCGAAACGCGCAGCTGGAATATAAATATCACTATACAAATGCGGCGCAAAAGCTGGGTTTTTGTCAGGCAATTCGGCATAGCGAGCAATATTAAGTGCTGATAATAGCGCGTCATCGTCCGTGTCTTCGCTAGAAACTAATTTGACTCCCTCGGTGTTGCTGAATGTCTTCTGGATTTTTTTGAGATTACGAGCGCGAGTGCGGGCATTAAAATCGTCAAATCCGGCGATAATGACTGCTTGCGGGTCGGCTCCGTCCAAGCCAAACCATTCAAAGCGCCGGCCAGCAGCAGCGGCAGCGCTAAATAGCTGAGCGTCAAAATACTCGGCAAAAGCTGCGCCGCTATCACGCAGTATGTGCATAGCGTCATTGGCTACGCTAGCCGAAGCAAATACTAGCGCGAAGACTTCGTTGCTCTGGCTACGAAATTCGGTGCGCAAAATCATCTCGCTGATAATACCTAGCGTACCCTGCGCACCGATGAATAGCGGTGTCAAGTCGAACTGATTTCCTCTCTTGACAGAGGCTATAGAGCTATAGCCAGACTTATCATATTCTGGCAGAGCGGTAATCACGTCGTGGTATTCGTCAATGATTGCGTCAATGCCACGGTAAATATCGCCCTCTAGATTCTGCAGGCCTTTCTTGCGGCTGAGCTCGCGCCGGCCGAGCGGGCCTGTTTGCAAAATATCGCCATTTGCTAAAACTATCTCGAGCTGGCTGATAAAGGCGCTTAAATCGCCGTATTTACCGCTAGCCAATCCAGCCAGATTGTCGGCGATAGCTCCGCCAACTGTTCGACGCGCATCTAGGCCGTCGAGCGGCGGGATGCTAACGCCCTGCAGGCTTAGCGCTTGACACAGGGTTCCAATGGTCGTGCCGGGCTGCAAGCGAACTAACCGCTGCTTGGCATCATACTCAAAAATATTATTCATATGACGCGACATATCGACTATCGCCCCGCGGCCAATCGCGCCTCCCGTAGTTCCGCGGCCTGAACCGCGGGCGGTTATCGCCTGAACATGCCCGCGTTCAGCTAATTGCCATGATAATCGTGCCGTTTTGCGAATATCTTCGGTATTGCGCGGCGCGACGATCATCTCTGGCGCAAGACTCAATACTCCAGCATCGTTAATATAAGCCTGCCGCACATCGGGCCGGAAGTCAATCTCTCCTAGCAAATGTCCGCGTAGGTAATTAGCAATTTTGCTCATACACCCTCATCTTCATATAAATCTATTTTAGCATAAGCTGCAGTAATTTTTCGCGAATTTGTTAGAAGTTTGCTATAATTATTTGTGCAAGCAAAATACGTGCGATTTGCACGGCAGCGGTGTGCCGCTAGAGCTTGCAAACGCTTGCGGATGTGGTGGAATTGGTAGACACGCATGCCTTAGGAGCATGTGCTTTCGAGCGTGAAGGTTCAAGTCCTTTCATCCGCACCAAGGAGATTCGATACAAACTCTGAGGAAAATACGCATAAAAAAATAACCCGTATATCGCGGGCTATTTTAATTCCCCAAAAATCACGAATCACACGATTCTCGGCGGAAAGAGGTGAGATAAGCATTTCCATAACTACGATTGTCCACCACAACAATTTCGTTTCCCAGATTTGGTTCCTCACCTCTTCCTGGATGTGATAATACCATAAGCCCGCCCGGTTTGAGAAGTCCAAAAAGTTTACTGACTGTGGAAAACTGTGGATTTTTGTA
This sequence comes from uncultured Candidatus Saccharibacteria bacterium, assembly GCA_963551735.1. Taxonomy (GTDB): domain Bacteria; phylum Patescibacteriota; class Saccharimonadia; order Saccharimonadales; family Saccharimonadaceae; genus Saccharimonas. The sequence continues at coordinate 127,064 of CAUVHH010000001.1, forward strand.
TGGCGGATCGGCAAAGATTATGTCATACTTGTCTGCGCCGCCAGACTCAATCCACGAATTGACAGGGGCGCTAATAATTTTTGCTTCATTTTGAACACCTAGCGAGGACACATTATTGCTTAAGATTTTTTGAGCAATTTTATCGCGTTCGATGAACGTTACGCGGGCAGCACCGCGGCTGAGAGCTTCGAGACCAACCGCGCCAGTACCAGCAAAAGCGTCTAAAACCTGCGCACCGTTAATCTCGTTGCCGATACTATTGAACATAGCGTTGCGAATCCGCTCGCCCATCGGCTTGGTGCGAGTGTTGTTATCTTTAGGTGCATCTAGTAGCCGTCCGCCGAAGCGCCCGGCAATTACCCGGATCGAGCTCATTGGTGCGCCTCGCGGTAGGCGCGGTACCAAAAATATGTGATGACATTAGCGATCAGCGGAATCAGCGTTTGCCGCGTCTGTTGCGCTAGATGAGTCGTCCAGCCGCGCTTCCAGAATTCCTCGTACATGCCTAGCCCGTAAACTTGCTGCACTGCATCGAGAAATACCGTCTGCAAATCCTTATCATCTGCTAGTTTGAGCCAGATTGAATTTGGCGCCGAATCGGAAAACTTGGTCGTCTTGATGCTGGTCGCTACGCCTAGCTCAAATAGCACGTGTGTCGCAAATACACCCTTGGCACCCCAATACTCCCAGTTTTTGCTAAGAGTCTCGCGCATGGTCGAGCCTCTGATGATGCCTTTTTCGGCGATCGACGCCCGCTCGTTTTGAGGCCGTCCCCACAGCTCCTCGATCTTTTCGCCTAGCGGATAATGATGCGCTGGCGTTAAGCCGTCGGTGATAGCATGCGCCATCCAGGCCGCCTCAAAGGCTGCCCGCACATTATTACGCTTTTTAAGCGCCTGCACCAAATTGGTATAATGATCCATAATCATCTCGACTAGCGCCGTATCGCTGGGGTCGCTGGGGTCGATAAAATGCCACGGCTCATCGACGCCTGGACTTTTGCGCTTGATGCCGTCGGGGCCGTTGTTGCCTTCGAAATGCAAAATATCCTTGGCAGAAGGAAAACCGCGGCCAACCCTTGATATTTTGCGCAAATCGCGGCGAGCAATCCGGTCGATTTTCTGGTGCACGCCGATAAAATTGCCCGAATGCGAACGAAATGTTGTCCCGCTGTACATAAATTGTATTATAGCACGAGAGTTAATTAAGCGTCGTCACCCGCTGGTTGTGGCGGACGCGTGCTTCTAGTGCTGGATATTTCGATAAACTTTCGCCGCTATCGATGAAGCGTTTAGCGGCTTTTTGGGCGCGAGCAATCAGCTGCGTGTCGGCTAGCGTGGCGATTTGCAGATTAAGCGCGCCGTGCTGCATGCGTCCATAAATCTCGCCGGGGCCGCGCAAGCTCATATCGACCTCTGCTAGATGAAAGCCGTCGTTGGATTGTTCAATCTCGCGCAGGCGCTGGCTAGGCTTATTGTTGGTGCTCATCATCAGATAGCAGAAGCTTTGGTGCTGGCCGCGTCCGACCCGCCCGCGTAGCTGATGCAATTGCGCTAAGCCAAATTGGTCGGCGTCCTCAATCATCATAATTGTAGCGTTCGGTACGTCGACACCAACCTCGATAACAGTAGTGCTAACCAAGATATCGTATTTTTGATCCTTAAAAGCTTGCATGATTTGATCTTTTTCGCTAGCGGTCATCTTGCCGTGCAGCATAGCGATGCGGCGGCGGCTAAAAATGCTATTTTTGAGTCGCTTGTATTCAGCTTCGACGCTTTTGCGGTCGCTAGAATCGCTATCGGCAATCAAGCTGCAAACTACGTAAGCCTGGCGGCCCTGAGCAATTTGCTGGTCGATAGCAGTATAAGCGGCATCGCGCGAAGGTGGCGAAATAATTTTAGTAAGAATCGGCCGCCGGCCGCGCGGCAATTCGTCGAGGACGCTGACGTCTAGTTCGCCGTAAACAGTCAGCGCCAAACTGCGCGGGATCGGCGTGGCCGTCATCGCTAAGAGGTGCGGCATGGCGGCTACTGATAATTTTTTCTTATCCGGCGGCGCGCTCGATATACTTTCCTCACCTCCGTGTCTCGCTCGCGAGCCTGGGGCTGCGCGCCCGGTCTCTCGAGACGAGCCAGCGGCAATCGTCATAGGTTCAGAAAGCATATCGAGCGCTCCCGACTTCACCTCCTCGTCCTTAACCTTCATCAGCAATTTCTGCCGCTGCTCAACACCGAAGCGGTGCTGTTCATCGATAATCACGAAGCCTAAGCGATGAAACTCTACTTTATCCTGAATAAGCGCGTGCGTGCCGACGACGACATCAACCGCACCGCTTGCAATTTGCTGGTAGAGCGTTTGGCGGGATTTACCCTTGACGCTGCCAATCAGCAAACCAACCGTCACGCCGAACGGCTCGAGCAGTTTAGCCAGCGTCTCGGCGTGCTGCCGCGCCAAAATCTCGGTCGGCGCCATGAACGCCGTCTGATAACCAGCGCTCGCCGCCTGCCGCGCCGCCAATCCGGCTACCACTGTTTTGCCGCTGCCGACATCGCCTTGCAGTAAGCGGTTCATCGGCCTAGCATTTTCGAAATCTTGCAAGATATCCCAGGCGGCGCGGCGCTGAGCGTTGGTTAGCGCGAACGGTAATTTCTTGACAAAATCCTGCACGACAGACTTTTCAAACGGAATAGCGAAGCCAGCTAGCTTCTGGTTGTCAATTTTGTTGAGCTGGCTAGCCAAAACCAGTTCGAATAGCTCTTCGAAGGCTAAGCGTTGGCGAGCCTGTTCAACTTCCCTCTCGTCGCGCGGAAAATGCATCGCCGAAATCGCTGCGGCACGATCGAGTAGCCGCTCGCTTTGCACGACGCTTGGCGGCAGAGTTTCGGGCAAAACACTCATTAGCGGGCGCAATTGCTCGATAACTTTGCGTACCGTTTGCGATTTTAGGCCGCACACCGCATGGTATACTGGCAGTAAACGATCGGCTTGTACTGGCAGCTCCTTGGCGAGCTCGGCCGTCGGATTGGTTAGCTGGTAGCGGCCGTAGTTATACTCGAACTCGCCGCTGAAATAAAACCACTCATCGCTGCTGCCTAGCTGCTGCACCCGGTACGGCTGATTGAACCAAACCGCGTTAAGCTTGCTGGTATCGTCAGCCAGCACCGCCGTAGTCAGACGCAAGCCGCGGCGGACTGGCCGAGTGCTGATTTGCTGGCAGCGGGCGCGAATCGTCACCTTGCCGGGCTGCAACTCGGCAATCGGCGTCACGTGCGTGAAATCCTCGTGTTTGCGCGGCAAAAACAGTAAAATATCGCTAACCGTTTCGAGACCCGCCCGGCGCAGCTCGGCTGCGGTTTTGGGGCCGACACCTTTGATTTGGTCGAGGTTAGTTGCGAGATTCATAAGTTTATTGTACTAGTTTTTAGGAAAATCGCGAAAAAATGTTGACATTCCTGTTCCAGTATGATATATATATATCAGCTTTTGTTGACAAGTCGAGCAAATCCTTGTCCAAAAGAGTTTTTTGATAAGCGAGGCCCACCGGGCGAGATGCGTGTTCGAGATTCAATCGCGAGCAGGCATCTCGCACGGTGGCACAGACGACCACCTTTTTCGCGAGAATGGATTCACTGAGGAGGTGAACCATGTCGGATCCCGAAGAGGACACCCCCTTTGATCAGGCCCCCACCTTCGAGTGGGCGGCTTTTCGCGTTGGAGTGAACGACGACCACGAAGAGTCGTCGTTCACTCTCGGGGACGAGGGAGATCTCCCTGCCAGGTACAGAGACTTTTTCCTCGTCTAACCGCCGCCTCGGCGCGAGATTTTCCCCAATTTCTCGCGCCGAGGCGGCCCGCCTCGCTTATCACTTTCCCTTGATTGATTTTATCAAAAACACCCGGTTAGTTTGCCGGGTGTTTTGTTGGCTTGAATTTTGTTCGAAAATCTACTCGGTCACGGCGATGATGCCTTCCAGCGCGTAAGCCGTATCCTGCCAGCGCTCCACAGCGATGCAGTCGATGCCGAGATTTTTCACTGGGAAGTCGTTGCCGCCTTCTTCTATTTTGTCGCCAAAGAACAAAATTTCCTCTTTGCTCACGCCGGTGGCTTCCATCAACTTTTTCATACCGTAGGCTTTATCGACGCCGATTTTGGTGATGTCGACGCTGGTAGTGCCGCCCAGGCGCACTTCGAACTCCGGTAGTTTTGCAGCAACGTCGTCGCGCATTTGCTTGCGGACTGCTTTGTTGGCTTCCGCCCAAGCGTATTTTTTCTCGGGCGAGGCTTGCTGACCGAGTGCTGAATAAGTCACCTGGCTCAAACGATCCTCGATAATTTCACCATCGGGATTTGCTTCCCACAAATCAAATTTGCGCGCCGATTCTTCCAAGACTTGGGTGATTTTTTGCTTTTGTTCGTCGGTGAAATCTTCTTTATAATGCGTTTGCCACTCGCCGGCATTAATGTCAAAAGTATAATAACGCGTGCCGCACGTCGGCATCATGTGGAAGCGCGCCAGCAATTCCGGCGAAACGTTCATCTTGTCGATCACTTGCTTCTCGAACTGCTCGAATTTGCCGCCAGAAATGACGCAAACTTGATAATTTTCCAGCAATTTAGCGAGCAAAGCCGCCATGCGCGGCGAAATCGCCGATTTACTAACCGCTAGCGTGTCGTCCAAGTCAAAACCGATAATTTTCTTCATAATTTCCTCCTATTCCAATTATTTCACCAGCAAGAAGTCATTCTTGCCTTTTTTGATTAAGCTAGTTTCGGTTAGCGGCATATCGCCGGCAATCTTCGCGCCGTTGACGCTAATCGCGTTATTCTGGATCAGCCGACGCGCTTCGCCGTTGCTAGTACATAAGCCAGCAGCGACCAACGCCGCCACAACCGTCGTCTCGAGGTCAACCGTCGGGATTTCGTTAGCTAAAGCGTTCAAATCGTCGCTGTTAAGCGCCGCAATATCGCCGCTGCCAAACAACGCAGCCGTTACCCGCTCGACGCTCTCGCGACGCTGGCGGCCGTGCACCAAGTCGGTGACCTCGCGCGCTAAGGTTTTTTGCAAGGCGCGCTCGCCTGGATTGGCCCGATGATTGTCAATCAGCGCTTCGACGGTTTCACGGTCGAGCAGCGTGTAGATTTTGATGAGGTCCTCGCTGGTTTCGTCGTCGCAGTTGAGCCAGAATTGATAAAACTTGTACGGGCTGGTCATCTCGGGGTCGAGCCAGATAGCGCCGCCCTCGGACTTGCCGAATTTGACGCCAGTTTGCTTGTTGATAACTAGCGGCGCGGTCAAAACGTGAGCTTCGCTGCTCTCGAGCTTGCGAATCAGCGACACGCCAATGATGCTATTGCCCCACTGGTCGGCGCCAGCTAGCTGCAAAGTGGCGTCTTTTTCGCGGTACAAGTGTAAAAAGTCATACCCTTGAATCAGCCCGTAGCTAAATTCGCCGTAGCTGATACCAGCGCCACCCTCGCCGATACGCTGCTGCACGAATTCGCGGTCGAGCAGCTGCGTCATGCTGATATGTTTGCCGATTTTGTGCAAGAAATCAATGTAATTAATCTGCGAGAACCAGTCGGCATTATCAACAATTTCAAAATCCTGGCCGCGGAAAACTTGGCGGAATTGCGCCGCCAGACCTTCAACATTGCGCGCCACTGTTTCGGCATTACGCAGATCGCGCTCTTGCTTTTTGCCGTCTGGATCGCCAATCATGCCGGTGGCGCCGCCGACTAGCAGCAGCGGTTTGTAGCCGTGGTCGATAAAATGCCGGCACAACATCATCGCCGCCAAGTTGCCGATAGTCATGCTCGGCGCACTCGGATCAACGCCAAAATAGAACGTTCGCGGCTCGTTTATATCTTTGACATCAGCGAACGTCGTCTGGTTGATGAGTCCGCGCCACGTTAGTTCTTCTGCTAGCGTCATCTGAAACCTTTCTTTATTTAATAGTGAGATAGTAACATATTTGCAAATTATCAGCAAAAGCACTAGCCGTCGTGATGCGAACAGTGCTATAATGGTGGAAATATTGCTTATGGGAAGAGTGAAAGTGGGAAACAAGAAACGAAAAGTAGCTGGCGGCGTCAGCGCTTATGCTAATTTAGCCAATAAACGCCGAGTCAAGAAAGACGCGCGAGCGCGCAAAAAAGCCGAATATCTGGCAACTTTGCCGAAACATCCGGTCAAGCGTTTACTATACCGCTTGCATCCGAAACGCCTAGCCAAATATTGGTTTAGTCGCGACGGTGCAATTATGGCGCTGAAGGTTGTCGGCATAACTTTGCTGCTAATCGTCATCGGCATAGCTTCGCTATTCGCCTATTTCCGCAAAGATCTCGACAAAATCAACCCCGACACATTGGCGCAGCGCGTCAAAACGACAGTCACTAAATATTACGACCGCAATGACAAATTACTCTGGGAAGACAAAGGTACCGGCGATTACACGCTAGTGGTCGACGCCAAAACCATAGCGCCATGCATGGGCAAAGCCACTATAGCCATCGAGGACAAAGATTTTTATAAGCACAGCGGCATCAGCGCTAGCGGCATTGTTCGCGCCTTTATCAGCAACTCGCAGGGCAACGCCGTGCAGGGCGGCTCGACGCTAACGCAGCAGCTAGTCAAGAAAGTGTTCTTTACTAAGGACGAAGCTATGCAGCGGGGCTTGTCGGGTATTCCACGCAAAATCAAAGAGATGATTCTAGCCATCGAGGTCGAACGAATGTACAGCAAAGACCAAATCCTCGGCTTGTACCTCAACGAATCGCCGTACGGCGGTCGGCGCAACGGCGTCGAATCGGCCGCGCAAACTTATTTCGGCAAATCATCCAAAGATTTAACTTTGCCAGAATGCTCGCTGTTAGCCGCTATTCCGAACAATCCGTCGCTTTACAACCCGTACAATACCTATGGCCGCAAAGCGCTTGTCGAACGCCAGCACAAAGTACTGGACGACATGGTGTCGATGAATTACATATCCAAACAAGAGGCGGCGGCAGCCAAGAAAGTCGATATTATGGATACCATCAAACCGCTGGCCGACCAATACGCCAACGTCAAGGCGCCGCACTTCGTCCAAATGGTCAAGAAACAACTAGAGGAAGAACTCGGCAAGACTATCGTCGGCGAAGGCGGTTTATCAGTCAAGACAACACTCGACCTCGACGCGCAAACAACCCTAGAAACCAATATAGCCAAATTATTTAACGGCGAGATTACTGATGGCAACTGCGGTTATCGTAACTGTTCGCAGTTTGCTGGCTTCTCAAACGGCGCGGCAGCCATTGAGGATACCAAGACTGGCCAGCTTATCGCCCTAGTCGGCAGCCGCGACTTTAATTATGCTGGCTTTGGACAGGATAATGCGGCCACCGCTTTCATCCAGCCAGGTTCGTCGATTAAGCCGCTTGTTTACGCCCGCTTATTTAGCAACCAAGGCGGCAATAACGCCAATTACGGCAGCGGCTCGATTCTAGCCGATTCCAAGACAACTTTCCCGGGCAATTATAGTCCGAACAACGCCGACAACAAATTCCAAGGCAATATCACATTGCGCCAAGCATTGGCCCGCTCCCGCAATATTCCAGCTATCAAAGCTATGGCCATCAACGAGAAGAACAACAGCGGCAGCACCTGGTCGCTGATACGTTCCGCCGGCGATTTACAGTACTGCACGCAAGGTGCCGACGCGCAAGCTGGCCTATCGAGCGCTATCGGCGGCTGCGGCACGCGCTTGGTTGACCACGTTAACGCTTTCGCAACACTGGGGCGAATGGGCACTTACAAACCGCAGACGACTATCCTGAAAGTTGCCAACAGCAACGGCCAGACTCTCAAACAGTACAAAGAATCTAGCAAGCAAGTCATTGACCAGCAAGCAGCTTACATCGTTAGCGATATCCTTGGCGACGGCAAGGCGCGCGCTGGATTGGCGGGCCGCGACTACCTAGTCAACCTCGGTCGCGCTGGCGTCAAAGCAGCTGTCAAGACCGGTACCAGCAACAGCGAGATTAATGGCAAGGTTAGCGCTAAAGATATCTGGGCTGCCGGCTACACGCCGAATCTGTCGATGGCAGTGTGGCTAGGCAATTCCGACACCTCGCCGCTGCGCAATGGCAACTCGCTGATTCCAGCTATGTTCTTCGACCGTACGATGGCTGATATATCCAAGATGTATGCCGACCAAGGCAAGCTGAAGTTAAGCGACTGGTATACTGCGCCGAGCGGCATCCAGACAATCAAGGGAGAGATTTATCCGTCGTATTACAACAAGGCCAGCGCTGCCACTAATGCCAAGATGACTTTTGACCGCGTCTCGAAAAAGAAAGCTACGTCCTGTACTCCCGAAGCTGCCAAGATCGAAATTGATGTCATGAAAATGGCTGATCCAATCACCAGAAAAGAGATAATCACGCCTAACGACTCTAGCTACGATGCTGAGAAAGATGATGACGCACACAAGTGCGACGATCCGAAGCCGAATGTTACGTTAACGGTGACTAGCGGCGGCGTATCCATCATCTATACCAGCGGCCGTTACAAACTGCAAAACATCGAATTATTATCTGGCAGTACCGTTGTCGCCAGTAAGCAAGTCGACAGCAGCGGCATCTGGAATATTCATAAAGGCAACCTGTCAGCAGCCAGTAGCGGCACGCTAACCGCCAAAATTACCGACATTGGCTACTACACGGCGACTAGTAGCGCCAGCTACAATCCAAACAGTAGTAGCGATGACGACGATTAAATCCGCTTCGTATCGCAATAGTTTGCCGCCAATACCCAGCAAAATAGCACGCCCCTAGCAGCGTGCTATTTGTATATCGTGCTGGCGATTTTATTGGTTATTGACTAGATCGATCAAGTCGCTCTCGTGGTCGGGGCGGCGGCGAGCACTCTGGTGGCGAGTCGCTGGAGCAGCTGGCTTCGGCTGCGGTTTTGTTTTCGGCGAATTAGCTTTTTTGCTGGCTGGTTTAGCTTGAGTTTTGGTTTCGCCTGCCTTTTTAGCCGAATCACGATTGCTAGCGTTGCCAGCTGATGACTGGCTGCGGGCGCGGCCGGCAGAACGCTGCTTGGCGTTAGCAGTACTTTTTGTGGGCGTTTTCGATACTGCTGCGACTGCGATTTTCGCTGTTTTTTGAGTTTTGCCCGCGGCTTTGGCGGTCGATTTGAGGGGTTTGCTGGTAGTCTCTATTTTCTTAGCAAAGATCATCCGGCCGGCTGCGGTCTGCAAATTACGGATAATTTCGACATTTAGCGTCTGGCCTATCTGAGCGCTCGCCTGCTCGACGACAACCATTGTGCCGTCTGGTAGGTAGCCCACGCCCTGATGTGCGTCCTGCCCCTTCTGAATAAGCTCTAACGTGATTTTCTCGCCAGGTAGATGCTCCATCCGGATACTCTGCGCTAATTCGTTAAGGTTTAGTACTTCGGTACCCTCGACGGCGGCAACCTTGTTTAGATTATAATCTAGCGTCATGATCACTGCGCCGTGCTGCTTAGCTAGCTTGAGTAGACGGTCATCAACACCTTCGCGAGCGTGGCTGCCGTCTTGCAGCAATTCGACGTTGACGCGCTCCATAGCTTGCAACTCGGTGACCACATCAAGCCCATAGCGAGCACGAGCACGTTTATCAGCATCGGCGTGGTCAGCTAGAAACTGCAGTTCGCCGATAACCGAGCGTGGAATCACCAGCGTACCGCCGATAAAGCCAGTTTGCGCTACCGCCGCAATCCGACCGTCCATTAGTACTGAAGTGTCGACCAGAATTGCCCGGTCTTTTGATTTAATAGAGTTTTTTGGCAAGCGCGCTAGCAAGTACGATACCTCGCCCAAAATAAGCAGCGTTACCACCAATAATATTAAGTCTTTGGTTTGCATATTTTCCTTTCTTTTCGCCTTGATTAGCTACTAGCTACTTGAGATAGCCGATCAAAGCTTGGCGTAAATCTTTGACGCCTTTTACAAATGAATTCTTTTTGCCAGAGGTTGCTGGCGCAATCGCTTGGGTAAAACCGAGTTTTTTGGCTTCGTTCAAGCGCTTGTCGGCGCCTTGTGCCGAGCGAATTTCGCCGCCTAAGCCTACTTCGCCGAACACCACCAGTCCGTCGTCGAGTTTACGCCCGGCTGCCGCGCTAGCAATCGCCATCGCTACCGCCAAATCTGCTGCCCGGTCGGCGAGCTTCAAACCGCCAACGACGTTCACATAAATATCTTTATCGGATAAATTCAATTTGGTGCGCTTCTCTAGCACCGCGATGAGCAGATTGAGACGATTGAGGTCGAAACCGCTGGCTGTCCTTTTAGGATACCCGAAATTAGTCGAGTTGACAAGAGCCTGGATCTCAACGAGAATCGGGCGGTTGCCTTCAAGCGTCGCCAATACCACCGAGCCATCGGCGTTTTGGCGCTCTGCCAGCAGCGCCGCCGACGGGTTTTCGACGACTCGCAAACCCTTATCGTTCATCTCGAAAATCGCCGCTTCGCTAGTCGAGCCGTAGCGATTCTTGACGGCGCGCACCACTTTGAAGCCGCCGTAACGGTCACCTTCGAATTGCAAGACCACATCGACTAAGTGCTCGAGAACTTTCGGCCCAGCGATCGATCCCTCCTTAGTGACGTGGCCCACTAAAATTACCGCTGCGCCCGAAGCCTTCGCTGCCCGGATAATGACATTACTCGAGTTGGTAATCTGGCTAACGGTACCTGGCGCGCTGGCGATTTCCTCGAGACTAAGCGTCTGAATACTGTCGATAATTACCAATTTATATCGGCCGCTGCGAATTGTCGCAGCAATGTCGTCAGCGCTAGTGCTAGCGACAAACTGCAGGTCATCGCCAGAGGTCGCACCGAGGCGCGTAGCGCGGAGCTTGACCTGAGAAGCGCTTTCCTCGCCGCTGACATATAGGACCGATGATTGCTCGGCAACATGCGCTGCCACCTGCATCAATAGCGTCGATTTACCGATACCTGGCTGCCCCGCTAACAGCATTACGCCTGCTGGTAGAATCCCGCCGCCTAGCACTGCGTCGAGGTCGGCAATGCCAGTCGGTAAACGCCGTACAGAATCTTCGGCAGCGATTGAACGCATCGACTGCGGCTTTAGGATCTTGCCACGCGAATGGCTGCGCGCTACCGCCGAAGCGCCTTTAGTCTCGACTATCTGTTCGACGAGCGTGTTCCACTCGCCGCAATTCTCGCACTTGCCCGTCCATTTCGGATAACTGGCGCCGCAATTTTGGCAGACGAAATTACTGCGCGCTTTGGCCACTATTTACTCCGGCCGGCGCGGCTACGCCGTTGATGCTTTGATTGAGCTGATCGGCTTTAACGGCCAAGCTTTTGAGAGTTGCCACATCGTCATTGTAAGCTTTAATCCGCGAATTAAGCGAACTCTGCCGAGCATTAATAGCGCTAATTCGCTGCTGCAGCGCCGACCGCGCCACTGTGAAATCAGCTTGCGAACTAAACTCACCGCTCCTGGCCCGTTCATTAAAACTATTAATATCAGCGTTAATTTGCGATAAGTCGGACTGATAAGCTTCGACATCTTGTTTGATTTGCTTAGCGGCTGACTGCAGCTTGGACTGCAACGCTTCAGCCCGGGCGTTGACTCGGGTAAATACCGCCGTGTAAGCTTGATTTTTGGCGACAATTGACGCTCGATCAGTGAAATAACGCGCATAATATTGTTCAAGGTCAGAGTCAAGCTCGCCAATCGTGGTACCGATAATCGAATGTAGCTCATCTAGCTCGGCGCCTGGCTCAGCCTCGCGGTAGTATTCCATAGCTTTGGCAATTTCCGGATCATTTTTGACCTTTTGATAAGCCTTTTTGATCATAGCGTCAACCTTGGGCCGCTCGAAGATATTCAGCCGCGCATACTGGGCGTGTAACAATTCGTGCGCCGCCGTTACTTCTTTGGCGCCAGCTAATTCGGCATTTTCGACGTCAAAAAGATAAATCCGATCGCCATAATAGCATCCCAAAATTGCTGCGGTGCGTTCGGTACTTTTACAATGAGCATTGAACTGATCGCTAGTTTCAATAGCTGGCTGAGTTGCTCGGAAGGTGCGCTGTGCTGTCGGCGTCAACTTAATTGAGCCTTCAACCGCGGCAACAGCTGCAGGCGGCGTGAAAGCCGACGCTCGATAAGTATCAAAGGCTATTTGGCCATAGAAAAAACCGCCAGCAGCAATACTTATCACTGCCATCAAAGCGATGATTTTCGAGACAATACTACGTCTGGCTGTCGGTTTCGCTGCGCCGTTCAATCGCTATCGCTCCTTTCTTGATCCCTACTTCTAGGATATCACCTTTAGCATAGGCGCCGTCAAGTACTTGCTCGGCAATAGCATGCTCAACCTCGTCCTCGATGACGCGGCGCAGCGGACGGGCGCCGTATTTGATACTGTAACCCTTGTCAATAAGGAATTTTTTGGCACTGGGTTTAATCGTAAGAGCTAAGCCTTTGCGCACCAAACGCTGACGCAGCTCGCCGATCAGCAGGTCGAAAATTTTGCCGACCTCGGCGCGAGTCAACGCTCGGAAAGTGATAATCCCGTCAAAGCGATTAATCAACTCGGGGCGCATAAACTTATCGAGAGCATCGCGAGCAAATTTAGCATTGCGGCGGTGTAAATCGTCAATTTCGCTGCCTTTGTCGCGGCTAGAGTGAAAGCCGAGTTCCGACTCTTTGGTCATCTTGTCGGCGCCGAGATTGCTAGTCAAGATGATAATCGTATTGCGAAAGCTAACTTCGCGCCCCTTAGCATCAGTCATCGTCCCATCTTCCAGTAGCTGCAGCAGCAGGTTGAATACGTCTGGATGAGCCTTTTCAATTTCGTCAAAAAGCACCACGCTGTACGGCTGGCGGTGAACTTTGTCAGTCAATTTACCGCCGTCCTCGTAACCGACATAACCAGCTGGCGCCCCGAGCAGGCGCGATGTATTATGCTTCTCGCCGAATTCGCTCATGTCGATTTTGATAAGCGCTTCTTCGCTACCGAAAACTTCTCGCGCCAGCACTTTAGCTAATTGCGTTTTGCCGACACCAGTCGGTCCCATGAAAACGAAACTGCCAATCGGCCGCCGGCTGCTAGCTACGCCGCTGCGGCTGCGGCGAATCGCCCGCGCCACTTTACCGATAGCCTCGCGCTGGCCAATGACGTACTTGCCGAGATGCTTTTCGAGCTGGCGCAGCAACTTCGCTTCGCTAGTCTGGACTTTTTCGACTGGAATGTTGGTCATCACAGCGATAGCATGCGCCACATCGTCATCAGTTAGCTGGATAGCGCGACGGCCTTTTTGGGCAGCAACTTCTGTCTCGAGTTTCTTACTAATCTGGCTAATGCGCTGTTTGTACATAGCGGCTCGCTGGTAATCTTCGTGCAAAACAGCATCCTCCATGCGCTCATTAAGGTGCTTGAGCTCTTTGAGATATTCACGCTCGCGGCTCGGGCGGTGGCCCCGCTTGACGCGAACTCGGGCAGCCGCCTCGTCGAGCACGTCAATCGCTTTATCGGGCATGAAACGGTCGCTGACGTAGCGGTCGCTCATATACACCGCCGATTCGATCACTTCGTCGGTAATTTTGACGCCATGATGCTTTTCATAATAATTTTTAAGACCTTTCAAAATAGCGATTGTCTGCGCCATAGTTGGCTCTTTGACGACGATCGTCTGGAAACGCCGTTCTAGCGCCGTGTCTTTCTCGATATGCTTGCGATATTCATCGAGAGTCGTCGCGCCAATCATGTGCAGCTCGCCGCGCGCCAACGCCGGCTTGAGGATATTGGCCGCATCCATCGAACCTTCCGAGGCGCCAGCGCCAACCAGCAGGTGCAATTCATCAATAAAAAGAATAATATTACCCTGTTTTTTCACTTCAGCAATTACCTTTTTCAGCCGATCCTCGAATTCGCCACGATATTTAGTACCGGCAATCATCGCCGCCATATCTAACATAACCACGCGGCGGTCTAATAAATGGCCCGGTACGTCCTCGCGGACGATCCGCTGCGCCAGCCCCTCAACGATAGCGGTTTTGCCAACGCCTGGATCGCCAATCAATACTGGATTATTCTTGGTGCGGCGGCTAAGGATAGTGATCATTCGCTCTAGCTCTTTGTCGCGGCCAATCATCGGGTCAAGTTCGCCGTTGGCTGCACGCGCCGTCAAATCCACGCCAAAGGCGCTAAGCGCCCCGCCGCGCGTGTTGCCGCGGCGCCGCGGCTCGGTAGCAATATCGCCATGTTCGCCGCGATTCTCTTCAAACGACTTCTCAAGCTCACTGATTATCATATCGACGTTGATACCCATTTCGCGCAGCAGCGCTGTCGCTCGAGCATTACCTTGTCGCAGGACGCTGTACAATATGTGCTCTGTACCGAGATAATCATGGCCGTACTCGCGCGCTGCTTCCCATGCCATGCGCAATGTCAACAAGGCCGTCTCGCTAAGGCCCACCATACCGGTACTGGTAACTACTCGCGACGGTTTGATATCCAGGATCATTTCAGCTTGCTGCAGGGTCACGCCAGCGTCAGTCAATACCTGCGCCGCCGAGCTCGACCCTTGCGCCAAAACGCCGAGCAGTAAGTGCTCCGTCCCAATGTAATTACTACCGTTACCGCGAGCAATCGCGTCAGCATGCTGGACGCTAGCGCGCGCGTTATCGGTCAATCGCGAAATAAAATCTGCAAAGTCTTCTGGCATCATCAGTTCTCCGTTCTGAGCGTATTGCCCATTACAGCCAATTATACATAACAAATTAGCACTCGTCAAGGCAGAGTGCTAATTTACTAAACCCTTCGAGGAGTCTAATCTTGATTTTCGATAGCGCTAAACAAATCTTCCTCGACGTTCTTGCGCGGTTTTTTCTCGGCTGATTTCGGCGCTGTGGTCTCGATGTTCAATTCGTAGCCAGTCAGGCGGCTCGCCAAACGCACATTTTGCCCGCCGCGACCAATAGCGATTGATTGCTGGTCTTCGGTAACATAAACATTGGCGGTTTTTTTGCCCTTATCAATCTCAACTTTAACAATCTCAGCCGGGCTAAGAGCATTGCGGATATACGTATCTATATTATCATCATAAGTAACGATGTCGATTTTCTCTTGCTCGCCGATTTCGCTCATTACCGCGTTAACGCGCGCACCGTGACCGCCGACGAACGTTCCAACCGGATCAACGCCTGGCACCGTGCTAGCAACCGCTAGTTTAGTGCGGCGGCCAGCTTCGCGAGCGATGCCTTTGATCTCGACGGCGCCAGTTTCCATCTCGGGTACTTCTTGGCGGAAGAGATATTCGATAAAGTCCTCGCTGCCGCGGCTGAGGATCAGCTGCGGGCCGCGGCCTTCGCGTTCGATGTCTTTGATTAATACTTTGATTCGCGAGCCAATTTTGTAAAACTCGCCTTGAATCTGCTCGCTCTGCGGGATAATACCGGTGGCCTTGCCTAACTCGACACGCACCACGCGCGGCTCGACACGCTGCACCATACCGGTAACGACCGTACCGATTTTGTCTTCGAACTCTGCCAGAACGACTTCGCGTTCGGCTTCGCGTAGTCGCTGCATGACGACTTGCTTGGCAGTCTGGGCGGCCACTCGGCCAAAGGACTTAACTTCATGAGCTTCCTCGATAGTATCCCCTAACTGAGCATCTGGCTTCCCTGCCTGAGCGTCCGCCAAGCTGATTTCGGTAGCCGGATTAACGACATCCTCGACGACTTCGCGCTGGACAAACACCTTGGCGGTGCCGTCATTAATATTAAGTTCGGCGCGCACATTTTGCTCGCGCTCGCCGTTATCGCGGCGCCAGGCAGCAGCGATTGCCTGCTCGATTACGTTTAATACGGTTTCTTCAGGCAACGCCTTTTCATCAGCAATCGCCCGCACTGCTAGCGTCAACTGCTTGATATTCAAATCTTCCATATAATTCCTTTCTTTTAGTTCCAATACGAAAACAACCGACCTGCCGGCCGGATGAGTACGTATTTAATATAGCACGCGGAAGCTGGCGTCGTCAAGACCAGCAGTGCGATACAAAAATATTTCACAAAGAGTTGAGTTGGGGGCGGGACGGCGAAATAAATCGCTCGTCCCGCCCCGCACCTCATGTGTCGTCTGAGTCCAGATGCCCCTCACGGGGTCCCCGGGCCTGCTCGGGCAGGCTCAGTTGTGTTTCTGCCATCTTGACGAGGGCAGAGACTTTCTGGCTCTGCGCCCTACGAATCCACAGCCTGGAGATCCAGGCCAGGACCCTGAGTCTGTACTCTGCGGCGGCGAGTATCGCCGCCACCGTGTAGGCGGCCAGCGCCGCCCAGCCAGCCGCTTCATAGTTTGTATACACGCTACCGCGATAAATAATCGCGGAATACATAAATATTATTGTAAACATCACTCCTAGGAGTGATGCGTGTATACATCCTACCCTCCGCTTCCGCCACAGGGAGGCGGTGAGAAAGATGGACAAAAACGCAAACGAAATACTAGCCACGATGTCTAACATGGCGATCCTTCCTATGAATTGAGGTGCGGCCTATCCAGACCGCTACCTCGGACGCATGCGGACTTTCCGCGCGTCAGGCAGCCTTTATCTGAAAGGCTAATTATAATTAAACTATACTTAATGAGTATCGTCAATGTTTTTCGACATATTTTATGTTTTTGGCAAAAATTACACTTTGCTACCAGGGGGCAAATGATATACTAGACCTTATGAACCAACCCCTTGTCTTCAGCATTACCCATCACCTCCCCGGCACCTTAGCGCGTGCTGGTACGATTGAAACGCCGCACGGCACGATTCAAACGCCAGCTTTCATCGTTGGCGGTACCAAAGCAACCGTCAAGGCGCTGACTGTCGAACAAATCAAGGCCTGTGGCGGGCAATCAATTTTGGCCAATACTTATCATTTGATGCAGAGGCCAGGCGCCGAAATCATTCATAAAGCTAGCGGCCTAGGCAAATTTATGGATTACGATGGGCCGACTTTCACTGATAGCGGCGGCTTTCAGATTTTCAGTCTGGGAATTGCTTACAAAAAAGGGATCGACGCCGTCGCTCACACCCAAAAAGGCAATGCTGCGCAAGCGGTCAAGTCTGCTAATCAGCTAGCCAAAGTTACCGACCAAGGCGCGCAATTTCGATCGCATCTGGATGGCAAATATATAATGATAACGCCAGAATCGTCAATGGAGCTACAGCACGCCATCGGCGCTGACATTCATATGGCCTTTGACGAACTGACTGCACCGCTAGCGGCCCGCGGCACAATCGTAAAGGCAATGCAGCGAACGCATACTTGGGCGGGGCGCTGCTTAGTTCGCCACGATGAGCTGAACGCCGAACATCTAGCGCGCGGCGAAAATCTGCAAGCGCTCTACGGCGTCGTCCAAGGCGCCCGCGACGAAACACTGCGCCGCCAGTCGGCTAATTTCCTGGGCGAGCGCGACTTCGACGGCTACGGCATCGGCGGCGTTTTTCAACCTGGCGAGATCGCCGATGTCGTCCGTTGGGTCTGCGAGACTTTGCCCGAGGATAAGCCGCGCCACCTCCTAGGCTTAGGCTCGCAGCCGGCCGATTTGTTTCTCGGCGTTGAATACGGCATCGATACTTTCGATTGTGTCGCGCCGACCCGCCAAGCCCGCAACGGCGCTCTGTATACATTTGACGGCCGCATCAACATCAGCAATGCTCGCTTTCGCGAGGACTTCGCGCCGATCGACCCTGAGTGCGACTGTTACACTTGTCAGCATCATACGCGCGCTTACATCAATCATCTGTTTCGCGCCGATGAGATTCTCGGTGCTACGCTCGCCAGCATTCATAATGAACGCTTCGTAGTGCGCACTGTCGACCAGATTCGCGCTTCGCTGCTAGACGGCACATTTTTTGATTTCAAGCAGTCGTTCCTGGCTCGCTACTACGGCGATAATTTACCGATCGGCGTCACACTATAAAACAGAGCTTCACCACAATCGAACGCCGCCGAGACAAGCCAAGTAACTAATTCACTAGATATTTCGCCGGCTGCTCGAATGTGTCCAGCTTTTCACGCTTTTTCACGCGGGTAATCAAGCGTATCGTCAGCGGCGAGACCATAATTTCTACCGCCATCTTGATCAAAAACACCGTGATAATAAGCTGCCAAAAGCTGGTCGTCGGCATAGTACCGGCAAAAGCAATCGTCGAGAAGATCACCGTATCTAGCGCGCTGCCCGCCGCCGAGCTGCCAATCATCCGCCACCACAAACCACGGCCGCGGCTAGCAACTTTCATTCGCCCCATTACGTAAGCATTCATAATCTCGCCGACAAACAGCGCCACTACTGAACCGATAGCCAACCGCCAAACCACACCCAACGTCGATTCAAACGCCGCTTGCCCCGTCCAGCTACTATCCGCCGGCAATAATTGCACCACCCAAAAAGTCAACGTCATCAGCATCAAAGCTGCCACACCGCTATAAATCAGCCGGCGCATCCGACGATAACCATAAACCTCAGTGATTATATCACCCACGATATACGCTAGCGGGAACAAAACCGTACCAGCATCAAAGGTCAGCCAGCCAACAGATACAATTTTGACGCTGACAATATTACTAACCAATAGTGTCGTTACAAAAAGTACCGCAAATATATCATAGAGAGAATACTGATGTTGCCTTATCATATTTTAGATTATATCACGCCGGCAAGCGCTGTTCTGGACAGTTCGCCAAAATCCGCTCCATAGCCGTGCGTTCCGGCGGCGTCACCCACAGCGAGTATTTTTTCTTGACGGCAATTTGACGGGCAATATACTGGCAGCGAAACGGTTTATTTGACGGCAGCCAAGTCGCCGCATCGCCGTCGCCCTTCTGCTGGTTGGCTGGTCCGTCGACGGCTAACAGCTCGAGCGGATCGTTAGCCAGACTGATTCGCTGTTCGCTAGACAACTGCTGAGCGCCAGTCTGCCAAGCGTTGCTCAGCGCCACTACGTGGTCGATCTGCACAGCGCCGCTAGAATTAGCACCGCGCTTGAAAGCAATTCGCTGCCCGGTGTACGGGTCGCTAAGGGCGCCAGCCTGTACTTTGCAGTTGTCGTCGCCCAGAACAGCGTTTGTCAAGTCGCGCCGCAAGATAACATTGCGCGTATCGCAGCCGCCTGCCTTGGCCCAGCCGTCGCCGAACTGCGAGCGCTTGTAACCGGTCTTGGGCGCGCGGCCCTTGGTTGGCAATGCCGCTAAGGCGTCGCGGGCTATTTCGCCAGAATCAGAATTCGATCCCGACTGCTGAGACTGCGAATTTGGCAGCATCAGCGGTAAATTCGGCCGTTCCTTAACAATAATCCACCCGAGAGTACCTATCAAAATTACCGCTACCAGGACCATTCTACGACGCCGCTGCATAAGCATATTATACCACCCTGCTATAATGGGTGTATGGACAGACTATTTTCTCAATTTCAACCAGAACACTACGACATCCAATGGGATTTGCGTCAAGCGAAGAGCAATCGCTTAATCCGCGGCACGGCAACTATCTGCGGCCAACATCTAGCAGCCGAGCCAATTCGCTTGCACGCCAAAGATCTGCAGATCGAAGAGGCTACTGTCAACGGCCAAGCAGTCAAGACATCAACCGACAACGACATTTTGACGCTTGACAATACCGACGACAGTCCAGTGCAAATCACTATCAAATTCTCACTAGCACTAACCGACGCCATGCACGGTATTTATCCTTGCTATTATGAGCATCAAGGCCAGAAATGCGAGCTATACGCCACTCAATTCGAAAGCCACCATGCCCGCGAAGCCTTCCCATGCGTCGATGAACCAGAGGCCAAAGCTACATTTGCGATTTCAATATTATCAAATGAACCGGTAGTACTCAGTAATATGCCAGTCATTTCGCAGCGGGAAAGTAGCGAGGGAACGCTGACTACCTTCGAGCAAACACCGCGCATGAGCACCTACCTGGCGGCCTTTGTCGCTGGCGATTTGCAGCGCACGACTACTGCCACCAAGAGCGGCGTCGAAGTCAACGTCTACGCCACGCCAGCACAGTCAGCCGACAGCTTGAACTGGGCGCTCCAGCACGCAGCACAAACAATTGACTTTTTCAACGAGTATTTCGGCGTGCCTTACCCGCTGCCGAAATCTGACCATGTAGCACTACCTGATTTTTCTAGCGGCGCTATGGAGAATTGGGGCTTGGTGACCTACCGCGAAACCGCCCTGCTGGCCGATCCGGCAACCGCTAGCGTTTCAACCCGCCAATATATCGCAACGGTTATCGCCCACGAATTAAGCCACCAGTGGTTCGGCAATCTAGTGACTATGAAGTGGTGGAATAACCTGTGGCTGAATGAAAGTTTCGCTACGCTGATGGAATATTTAGCAACTGACGCGCTGCATCCGGATTGGCGGCAATGGGACGAGTTTGCCAACAACGAGGGCGTCGCTGCCCTGCGCCGCGATAGTATCGACGGCGTGCAACCAGTTCAAACCGACGTATCGAGCCCAGCCGAAATTAGCGCGCTGTTTGATGGGGCGATTGTCTACGCTAAAGGCGGCCGGCTGCTGCGAATGATGCAACTATGGATTGGCGATGAAGCGTTCCGCGCTGGCCTCAAGCAGTATTTCACCCGCTTCAAGTATAGCAACACCACTGGCGACGACCTCTGGGAATGCCTAAGCCAAGCTAGCGGCAAAGACGTCGGAGCGCTAATGAACACCTGGATTTCACAACCAGGTTACCCGGTAGTCTACGCGTCGCTTGACAATAGCGAGTTGACGCTCCGCCAAGAACAATTCTTCACCGGGCCGCACCAGCCGTCTGATCGTTTGTGGCCGATTCCGCTCGACGCCAACGACCAGCGCCTGCCCGAAATTCTAAAAGAGCGCGAACAGCGCCTCTCGCCAGCGCCAGACGGCCTGCTACTACTCAATCATCAAAATGCCTCGCACTTTATCACTTGCTATGACGACACCCTACGGGCACGCATATTGCAGGCCATAACTGATGGCATATTAACGCCAGCACAACGAGCCCAGTATCTTAATGAGCAAATCTTGCTAGCCCGCGGCGGTCTAGTCGCTAGCAGCACGCTAGTCGAAGCGCTAGCCGCCTTCCAAAACGAAAGCGATCAGACCGTCTGGGAAATCATTGCGCTGGCCATCAGCGATCTCAAGAAATTCGTCGATCAAGACGAAGCCGCCGAGAAGCTGCTGCGCCGCCTATCGGGCAAGCTAGCTCGCCCGCAATTCGAACGCCTAGGTTGGAGCAAACACCCCGGCGAGCCAGAATCTGACAGCAAACTGCGCGCCGCCATCATCGATTGCATGTTATATAGCGAGGACGCAGCGGCAATCAGTACCGCGTGCCAGCTCTACCAAAATACACCTCTAGCCGAGCTCAGCGCCGACCTGCGCCCATCAATCATCGGTGCCGCGGTCCGCTACAGCGATCAGCCGGCAGATATAGTCAGCCAGCTACTCGAAGCCTACCAAGCCACGCAATCGGCCGGCCTGCGCAGCGACATCGCCGCGGGGGTCGCCACGACACGCGACGCCGAGCAGTTAGCGCGCTTGATCGAGCTACTCACTAACACCGACATCATCCGCAGCCAAGACACCGTTCACTGGTTCGTCGACCTGCTGCGTAATCGCTACGGCCGCGAAGCCGCCTGGCGCTGGATGCGCGGCCAGTGGAGTTGGATCGAGCAAACTTTCGCCAGCGACAAAAGCCACGATTATTTCCCGCGCTACGCCGCCATACTGCTGATGACGCGCCAGCAGCTAGCTGAATACCGCGAGTTTTTCACGCCGCTGCGCCGCGACCAGTCGCTCGTCCGCGCCATCGACATGGGAATATTAGATTTAGAGGGCAAACTAGACCTAATCGACCGCGACAAAGCGGCAGTCATAGCAGCGCTGGCAAAGTAATTTCAGTTTTTTAAGATAAGTAATTTTGCGGCTTTTACAGAGGTAGTAAAAATTATTATGACACATTTTTCGCTAAAACGCTTGACATTTATGCGATAATGTGCTATATTCATAATAGCTTTTCGCTCAAGTCACCACAAAAAGGGTGGAAGGTGCCCTTTTACTTGAGCGATGATTTTCTGAGGAGGAAATCATGGGCTTTGTTACTGTTGTCTCCATTACTATCGCGCTCGTCGCCCCCTGGGCGACGAAGTCCGTTCTCGACGCCGCCGGCCCGCTGGCTGGCTGGGGGTGGGTCGCGATGTTCGTCACGGCCCATGTCTGGGTCTGGCGGTGCATCTCCACCGCCATCGCCGACGGCGGTGGAGAGATTCTGTACCTGCCAGCGATAATGCTGGCAGTTTACGAGTTCGCCGTCATCGGCTTCGTGCCGATGTCTCTCGATGATGAAGACGTTTGCAGGTGCACTACCTGCGAACAGCACCGCCACAAGGCGGTGAAGAAGGGCTAAACGCCCGTCGAAAATAGCCCGCTGTAAGTTTCAGCTTGAGCTCGTTCGGCGGGCTATTTTCTTTGGTTTAATTTACTTCTACTACCGCTTGGACGGCTGGCGGATCGCCGCTCACGCTGACGGCTAGCAGCTTGGCTGCCATGCCGCTGCACTCTGGCCTGCCCGCCAAAAACAACTCTGCCGCGAAACGCATCTGCCGCTGCTTTTTGGCGGTAATCGCCGCTAGTCCATCGCCGAAATCATCATTTTTACGATACTTCACCTCGGTGAAATACAACACCTCGCCTTTCACGCTGACGATATCGATTTCGCAGTACCGCGTCCGCCAATTCCGCGCCACAATCTCATGGCCGCGCGCCGTCAGCCAATCTGCTGCCGCCTGCTCGCCCTTATCGCCAATTTGACGGGTTGTCATTGGTTTTTCATTAATACATACAGAGCTGTCTGGAGCGGTATCCCCAGAAAAAACCAGGGCAACGTGTGCAGGATTGTCTAAAGCGTTTTGCTGCAGTTCCGCCGCTCGAGTGCCATCAGAAAAAGATCTGGGGCCCACGTAAAGTTGCCCTGATTTTTTCTGAGGCACTGCTCGCAGCTTCACAGCGTACTTCGCCAGCGGTGCGAAACTCAGCCGGTGCAGCGGCGTCACGCCCAGGCGCTCAATCGCCGCCCGATGTTTCACCACGCCATAGCCAGCGTTCGACTTAAAGCCATAGCCCGGATAAACCGCATCTTGCTCGGCCATGAACTTGTCGCGCGCCACCTTGGCGACGATTGACGCCGCTGACACGCTCGGAATCAAACCGTCGGCTTTGGGCATGGTCATAGCAAACTTCTCTAGCGCCGTGCCGCGCAGAAAATTCACCTTACCGTCGATGATGATTTCGCTAAAAGCTAGATTTTGCTGGCGGCATTGCGCTTGAACTTGCTCGACCGCCCGCCGCGTCGCCAGGCGCAGCGCCTCGCTCATGCCAATAGCGTCTAGCTCCTGAGCGCTCACCCAGCCCAGCGCCCAGGCAGCCGCCTGCTGGCGGATTAACGCGTCCAGAGCCTGGCGGCGCTTTTTGGTTAGCTTTTTGCTATCGTCCAAGCCGTCAATCTCGGCGCCGCCCAGAATCACCGCGCCAACCACCAGCGGCCCCGCCCACGGCCCGCGCCCAACCTCGTCGATCCCCAGAATCATAAGTTCATGATAACAAATGGCGGCGATAGGCTCAATCGCGGGCGCAGATGGCAGGATTTGTGTTATAATATTAGTAAGCTAAACACATTGATTAGAGAGAGGAGGTGTTTAGCTAACATGAAAGGTAAGCTTTTCGTGTTGTTTATTATGGTTGGTGTCCCGACCATGACCTGGGCCTTATTGACCTGGGTTATGATGATTGTACTGGGTATACTGCACAGTACTTTCAGTGTGATACCTGCCCTTTCCTTCGTGGAAAGTTTTCTCGCGACGATTATGATTTTTGCTATAATCATATTCGGTGCATCAATGGCGACCGACAACACGCGACCGACCCACCGCCACGACGGCCGCTGACACCTAGCCCCGAGGAAACGGCCCGCAGACAGAAATCCTGTCTTGCCATCGGCCTACTTCGGTGGGCCGTTTCCTCTCCGACGCCCGCTGGGGCGACTCGCGGAACACACACGTTCTGCTTGAGCCGCTTCGGCGGGCACTTTCCTTTTCACGGTTATTTCGCAGACAAAACAAAATCCCGCTGATCGGCGGGATTTATCGTTAGCATTAGAACACAGACCACCGCTAATTTTCGGCGTGGCGGGCGGCCACTTCGGCAGCCTTGGCGTCCAATTCGGCCTGTTTAGCGTCTTCGGCGGCTTTCTTCTCGGCGGCTTCTTTGGCTTTCTCTTCTTTCAGGCGAGCAGCTTCCTCTTCGGCGTGCTTGTCGCGGACGGCGTTCACCGCCTCGCGGTCGAACTTAACAGCCGTCAAGCGGGCCGACTTGCCGCTGCGTTTGCGCAAGAAGCTGAGGAAGTTGCGGCGCACCTTGGCCCGGCGCACGATCTCGACTTTTTCGACCAGCGGGCTGTGCAGCAAGAACGATTTCTCGACGCCGACGCCCGAAGCAACTTTGCGGACGGTGATGCGGCTAGTGTGCTGGCCTTTGTTGTCGGTGCGGATAACCACGCCTTCGAACATCTGAATGCGCTCTTTGTTGCCTTCTTTGATTTTCTGATACACGCGCACGGTGTCGCCGCTGCGAACATCAACTACCTGGGCTTTCTTCTGCTCGTCATTGACCTTTTGAATTAGTGCAAAACTCATAATTTTTCCTATCTTTCAAGCCCGCTCTGGCTGGCCACGCAGTTGTACCTCTGCGGCTCCACACCGAACAAAGCCCGAATAATTAACTCTCGTACAATGCAAGTATTCTAACACAATATCAAGCAGCAAGCAATAGACGCAAAGATAGCTGGCGGCAGAGTCCGTCTAGCCGCCAGCTGCGCTTGATATTTTATCAATTTCAAAAAAATCTTACGCTGTGGTCGACTGGTCAGCGCTATCTATATTGACGTAAACCTGAGTGTCAGGGTTAGCGCCGCCTACCGGCTGAACCCCCGGATTGATAATTCTATCCGGGCTGACACATACGAAATTACCATCTTGGCCTAGTCCTTTCCATATTTGGCAAGTAGTATAGTAGAAAGCTCCGTCGACCACTTTTTTATCTGAAGATTGATCGACACCAGCGTCAATAGAGTCGCCTGGCACCGCTGGCTGAGGTAAATCATCAATTTGGTCTGTTACAGTAGTGGAATCTCCTTCTTCATTCGTAGCAAGCTCCATAGATGCACGCACAGTAGAACAAGTTGCCGCTACAACAAGCGCAGAGAGAGCACCTATCGGTTTCCTTAACTCCTTCTTGGGCAGCCAATCCCAATCTAAGCCAGTAGACCCCTCAGACACTGCATGCCTCATAGCTGGCCTGCCAGATTTTAATATATCCATTTCGTTATACTTTCACCTCGAAATTAAAATTGGTATGTCCTTTTATTATACCACAAACTATACTAAAATGCAAGCAAAATAGCTATTCATCGGTTGGGTCAAGAGCTTGACGCGGGGTCGACGAGTTTTTTGTTGAACTCTCTACGTATACGACACGGTAGGGCTTGCCGTCAATAACCATAGTCGTCGGAAGCTCCGCTCCTGGCTGAAATCCGTCGACTGCCCCGTCGACTTACCCCATCAACTGCTTCGTCAAATTGCACGCAGGTGACTGTATTTTCATCGACGCTATCCGACCGTCTGGCCGCCTTGGATGACGGAGGGTCTACTTCCACCAATTTGCCATCTTCAACGGCGTAGTATCTTACCTGTTCGTCGCCCACCTGCCGCGATTCGCCAGGCTGCTGACATGTCGGGTCGCCGTTGACTTCAGCAGCTGGGCGTACAACAATCTTGCCGCTGTTTTCACCGTCTGTACTCTGTATGTAAGCAACTGGCGCGATCCAAACTGAATCACCCTAGCCAATTTTTTTGGCTAACTCCTCATAAGTTAGTGTCCCGGCAGTAGCGCTCTCGGAGGCAGTACTCCCGGCTGGCGTAGAATCCGGCATCTGACGCTCAGCCGAGCACGACCCGACAAACGAGCTTAACGCTAAACTTCCAACTGCCAAAGATGCTGCCAACCGGTTTCTTATTGTGCCTAAAAACTCTCCATTTCTTCTCATAAATATATTATGCTACAAACTGCCATTCAGTTCAACATGCGCGCCCAAAATGCCAAAACGCGCTATAATATACTCATGGATTACAACAAACTATCACTAGAACTACACCAAAAATATAAAGGTAAAATCACCACCGCGCTGCGCGATAACGGCGAAATTGACCGCGATAAGCTCAGCAGCTATTACAGCCCGGGCGTCGGCGCCGTTAGCCAAGCCATCGCCGAGAACCCGGCGGATTTGCCGAAATACACTTGGACGAACAATTTGGTAGGCGTGATTTCTGATGGCTCAGCGATCTTGGGCCTCGGTGATTTGGGGCCGAAAGCCGCCATGCCAGTCATGGAAGGTAAGGTGCTGCTGTTCAAGCATTTTGCTAATGTCGATGCTGTGCCAATTGTCTTGGATGTTCACCAGCCAGAAGAAATTATCGCTGCCGTCAAGGCGATAGCGCCGAGCTTCGGGGCGATCAATTTAGAGGATATCGCTTCGCCAAAGTGTTTCGAGATTGAGGAGCGTTTGAAAGCAGAGTTGGACATCCCAGTATTTCACGATGACCAGCACGGTACGGCAGTAGTAGTGCTAGCCGGACTGATCAACGCCGCCAAGGTCGTTGGCAAGAACTTGCGCGACTGCAAAGTCGTCCTGGCAGGGCCAGGCGCGGCTGGCACAGCGATTATTAAGCTGCTCAATCTGTACGGCGTCAAAAACTTGATTGCGCTCGATCGCCACGGCGCGCTGAGTAGCGACCGCACTGACCTGTCGCCAGAAAAAACCGCCTTGCAGCAATATTTGAATACTTCAGAAAGCGGTACGCTAGCAGAAGTATTAACTGGCGCCGATATCTTCATCGGCGTATCGGCTGCTAATTCGCTGGCGCCAGAGATGATCGCGGCAATGGCCAGCCAGCCGATTATTTTCGCTCTAGCCAATCCAGTACCCGAAATCATGCCCGATGCCGCGATTAGCGCTGGCGCAGCCGTCGTAGCAACTGGCCGCAGCGACTTCCCGAATCAAGTTAATAATTCCTTGGCTTTCCCTGGTATTTTCCGCGGCGCGCTCGACAATGGCGTCCAGAAAATCACCGACCAGCACAAGTTAGCCGCCGCCGAAGCTCTAGCAGCGCTGGTCGAGAACCCAACCGCCGACGAAGTTATCCCGTCGCCATTCGACAAGCGCGTCGTACCAGCGGTAGCCAACGTCATAAAATAAATCCTAAATCAATACTAAGTAGTTGAGTTGGGGTGGGACGGCGAACTGAATCGCGCGCCCCACCCCAGAGCAAGGGCGCAGCTCTGCTGGCTTGAGCTTGTCTTTGCTTATGGCTAACAAGGCTAGAGCGCGGTTGATGGGCTAGTATACCAGTCCATCAACCGCTCAAAATACTCTCTGCTAACCTCTCTCTCCGAAGACACCAAGTCCTCAGGGTAGTAGCACGAACTCGTCCAAATAGCACCATCACTGTCCAGCTTGAAGCTGACCAGCGACACCGCTTCTACCGTCACCAGGACGATAAAGGATCCGTAAAAGGAATAGACCTCTACGGAAAATCCTACCTCGCGGGCAGAGTCCGTAAGAGCGGCAGTATCGTGTGCCACCTCGTCATACTTAGCCAGCCATGCGAGATGTTCGCACCCAATTTTTTGCAGGTGGTCGGTGCGATACGAAACGTTTTTGGACCACCCTCTCAAAAAAATCCCTCTGTCGACATTCATTCAGAACTTCCTTCCGCCCCGCACCGGGGCGCTCGACGACGATTGTACCCAGACCCTATGTCTAGAGCCAGCACTCAATACTATACCACAATTTGCGTTAAATCACCCGTGCTATTTCCTCGAGCGTGGTCTCGCCGCGCAAAGCCGCCAGCACGCCGACCTGCTCGAGCGTTAGCATGCCTTTATTTCGAGCGGTTTCTTCGATTGTCTCGGGGTGAACATCTTGGACGTCGCCGCGGATAAACTTCTGGATTTCATCGGTAACAACCAACTGTTCCATGATAACCACTCGGCCTTTGTAGCCAAACGGCGCATCTTCGCTGGGCACGGGGCGCCACAGCTTGAAATTATCCAGATCAGGCTTCTCGACATCATGCGGCAGCTTTTCGAGCACGCGCTGAACGTATTTACGTGTTGCTTCATCAGGTTCATACGCTTCCTTGGTGTGATCGACTAAACGCCGCACCAAACGCTGAGCAATCAACAAGCGGATAGCGCTTGAAAAGATCGGATTAACTCCAATCATATCAATCATACGGCTAAAGGCTGTACTGGTAGTATTGGCGTGAAAGCTCGATAACACCAAGTGGCCGGTGATTGACGCTTGAATAGCCGTGCGCGCCGTATCGACATCACGGATCTCGCCAACCATCACCACATCCGGGTCGAGACGCAAAACACTGCGCAAACCATCAGCGAAACTCTGCCCGTGCGTCGTGTCGATCGGGATTTGCGACATGCCGCTCAGGCCATACTCAATCGGATCCTCGAGTGTAATCAGCTTGCGGTCGGTGGTATTCAATGCATTAAGCATACTATAAAGCGTCGTCGATTTACCCGAGCCAGTCGGCCCGACCATCAGCACCAGACCGCGCGGGTGGCTGATAACTTCGTCGATTTCCTTGCGCTGGCGCGGCGGAATGCCCAGCAAGTCCAAATTCAACAATGATTCGTCAAAATTAAATAAACGCAGCACCGCATCTTGCCCGTACAACGTTGGCACAGTCTCGACACGCAGGTTCAATAGATGCGTGCCTTGGTCGGTGGTGATCTCCATCTGCATATGGCCGGACTGCGACTCCATAGCTGCACTACTAACGCCAGCACGGCTAGCTAGCTCGCCCATAATAATCCGGTAGCGCGAACGTTCTAGCTGCGCCACCGGGTGCAGCGCGCCGTCGACACGCATGCGTACGCGGATAGAATCGCGCTCGTTTTCAATGTGAATATCGCTAGCGCCAAGCCTGTCCGCCTGCTTGATCAGGAAATCAAATAATTCCTCGCTCGATACCAGATTCAACGTCTGGCTAACTTGAGCAATAGTATTGCTATCGCCCTCTTTAGCAATCTCGATATCATCGTAAGCAGTACGCCGCGGCGGATCGTAACGCAGCATCATCGCCCGGTAGCCGCTGGCACTAATCAGCAAAAACTGCAATTTGTCGCCGCGGTCTTGATACTCGCGCTTGATCTTCTGTAAAATAGATTGCGGCGTTTGCGAAGTCACGCCGATTTGGTACATCACTTCGTTGCCGCCCTTGGCTAGCGGCACGATGCGGTATTGGTGCATTTTCTCGATCGGAATCATGCCAGGGACTAGCGGTAGCGTGTCCTCTAGATTGCGCATATCAACATACGGCAAACCCAAAATAGTCGCCCGCTGGCGGGTAGCTTTTTCGTCTTGTTCGCGCCGACGGCGCTGAACTTCTTCTTCATCCATCACCTTTATTTTAGCAAAAAGCTTGCGCTAAAAACAATGCTACAATAGAATTATGCCGAAAATCGTCGTCATCGCCCACAACATCCGCTCGACTTTCAATATCGGGTCGATTTTTCGTACCAGCGAGGGGTTCGGCGTCGAAAAGCTAATTTTGAGTGGCTATACGCCCTACCCAGATTTGAGTTTGTGCCGCGAAGCGCCAAATTGCGCGCTAATCGACGGTGAAATCACGCGGGACGACAAGCGCCTGCCGCACATTCGTCAGAAAATCACCCAGCAAATCCACAAAACGGCGCTCGGCGCCGAGAGCTTGGTGCCGTTTGAGTACCACGAAACGCCGCCGCTCGACGAACTGCAGCAGCTAGGCTACCGCATTGCTGCCTTGGAACAAGCCGCCAATAGCACTAATCTGCGCGATTATTCGGCGCCAGACCGCATTGCGTTGCTGCTAGGCGAAGAAGTCGACGGTATCGCGTCCGAATGGTTGGCTTTGGCTGACGATATCATCGAAATTCCGATGTTCGGGCAAAAAGAGTCGTTCAACGTGTCGGTAGCGGCCGGAATCGCGCTGTACGAACTAGCAAAAGCGGCAAAATAGCCCGAAAAGGGTTAAAAATTTGCGTTTTTTGCGAAATAATTGCGAAAAGTATTGACTTTGCAATTCATATGTGATATATATATTAGCTTTTCGCTCAGATTGCCTAAAAGAGGGCGGAAGGTTGCCCTTTTTGTCTGAGCTCGATCTCTTAGGAGGAGATTATGAAGAGATTCTTCGTCCAACTCACCATTGAGTATACCGCGCTTCTCAGCGCGGCCGTGACGGCCGCGCTGTTGGTGCGTGGAGGACACCCCGCACTTGGGTTGACCGTGATCGCTCTCTATGGGGCAGTCACACTTGTCAGGTTCATACTTGACAAGATTGACGCCGAGTATACTGAAGAGACCAAGGTTGCGCAGCTGCGCAACCTGAAGGAACGTCTGCAACTCGAGAAGGCGCGTAAGCGTCAGCTGGAGCTCGCGCTTCTCGACGCAGTCGCCGAGACCCTTTGGATCTCGAAGGTTACCGAAGACGGAGTCTACATTGTTGAGACACCTGATCACGGGTGTTTCGTTATCATAGGAGAGGAGGAGACCGACGACGCCAAGACCGAGGACGCCCCCGCGGCGCCCGAAGAGGGCTAACGCCCGCTAGAAAATAGCCCGCCTAGAGGCCTCAAACCTCGGCGCAAGGCCTTTCTGGCGGGCTATTTTCTTTGGTCAAAATTATCCGCATCCTAAGTTATTTCACCTTGACGCATTCGTCGCCCAGCAGTTCGGCCAGGCCAGCGCACAAGTTGCGCTGAGCATCGACCCGAAACGGCAGACGGATAGCATTGGACTTATCTTCGCCCAGAATCATAATGATGTCGTTTTGGCCAGGGTTTTGGCTGCACAGTTTCTTGAGCGAGACCAGCAAATCGCGGTCGCTCGGATTCTTGACTTTGACATAGACAGTTTCCAGTTTTTCTAGAGGCTTGGCGGTGATTGCCGGTGCTGCTTTGGCGCTGGCCGCAGCCGTGACGGCTGGCGCGCCACCTCCAGATTTGCGCGGATAGCGTTTACTTTTGACGGGCGCGCGGCCTTTCGGAGCGGTCATTTTGCGGCCGTGGCTTTGGTATTCATTGAGCTCTTTATCGGTAACGATACTAATTTCGTCAGCGATGATTTTGGCTTCGTCGGTCATGTTGCCGTCGCGGTCGCGGGCGTTGATTGTGCCGGCCACTTTGACGATAGCATCTTGTTGCAAGCTGTCGCCGAGCTGTTCGTACAATCTCGGGAAGACAATCAGCTCCATTTCGCTAGTTTTGTCCTCGATACCGACAAACGCCATTTTGGTGCCAGCCTTGGTGACGATGGTGCGAATCGTCGATACCAAGCCACCGACCGACACTTTCTGCCCGTCAATTTGCGGTGTGCAGGCATGCAGCGGAATGGTCTGCTCCTCGAAAAAGGCATCATAATTATCTAATGGATGCGCGCTAATGTAAAGGCCCAGCAATTCGCGCTCCCACATCAGTTGTTCTTTGCTGGTGTATTTGACTGGCGAAGTCTTCAGCTCGACCGACGGCATCAATTTGTCGCCGCCGAGCGCCGCGAACATATCAACTTGCCCGCTGAGCGCCTCCTTTTGCAGCTTGCTGGCAAAAGCTAGAATCGTATCGAGATTAAATAGCAAATCGCTGCGGTCGCCTAGCGCGTCAAAAGCACCGGCTTTGACCAGCGATTCCCAAGCTTTGCGATTAACTTTGCTGGTACTGACACGTTTGGCAAAATCCTCGACCGACTTGAACGGGCCGTCGGCCTCGCGGGCGCGGATAATCTCTTCGACTGCGCCGACGCCGACGCCTTTGACCGCTGCCATGCCGAAACGGACTTGCTTGGCAGCTGGCACTACGCCGAACTCGACGTATGACTGATTGACGTCTGGCGCCAGAACCTCCAAGCCCATATGCTTGCACTCGGTAATTTCAATCGCCAGGCGGTCGATATCGTCATGATCGCTGGTCATTAGCGCCGCCATGAAAGCGTCCGGATAATGTGCCTTCAGATAGGCCGTCCAATAAGCAATTAAGCCGTAGCAAGCGGCGTGAGACTTGTTGAAACAGTAATTAGCGAACTCCTCCAGCTGCGTCCAAAAGGTTTCCGCCATTTCGCTCGTGGCGCCGCCGACTTTGACCGCGCCCTCGACGAACTCCGGCTTAACCTTTTTCATCAAGTCGATTTTTTTCTTACCGACCGCTTTACGCAGCGTGTCTGCTTGCCCGCCGGTGAAACCGCACCATTCCTTAGAAATTTGCATAAATTGTTCTTGGTAAACCAGAATTCCGTAGGTGTTTTCCAGCGAATTGCGCATGCCCTCGTGCAAGTAGGTAATCGGCTCTTCGCCATGCTTGCGGCGGATAAAGCTATCGATAAATTGCATCGGCCCCGGGCGGTACAAAGCCACCATAGCGATGATATCCTCGAAATGCGTCGGTTTGAGCGCCCGCAGATAGCGTTTCATACCCGCCGATTCTAACTGGAACACGCCAGTGGTGTCGCCGCGCTGAAATAGCTCGTATGTTGGCTTGTCATCAAGCGGCAAATGCGCCAGATCGATTTCCTCGCCGTAAACTTTTTTGATAATACGCATGGCATTATTGATAATCGTCAAGTTACTGAGTCCTAAAAAGTCCATCTTCAGCAGTCCCAATTCCTCGACTTCGCCCATCGGGAACTGTGTGGCCACCACGCCCTTTTGCGCCATTTCTAGCGGAATATAATTAACCAGTGTATCCGGTGCAATCACCACGCCGCAGGCATGAACGCCGTGGCTGCGAATCGTGCCCTCGAGCTGGATGGCGTAATCCAGCACTTCTTTGGCGGTAGGGTTGTTCTCGTACTCCTTACGCAAATCGGCGTCTTCTTTGACGCTAACCGACAGCGGAATGTGCCGGCCCTGGTTCGGCGGCGGCACCAACTTAGCCAAGCGGTCGCTCTCAGCATACGGCACTTCCAGCACCCTAGCGACATCGCGCACCGCCATGCGGCCGAACATCTTACCGAAGGTAGCGATATTGCTGACATGGTCTTCGCCGTATTTTTTAGCGCAATATTCAATCACTTCGTCGCGGCGGGTATCTTGGATATCGACGTCAATATCCGGCATGGAAATACGATCTGGATTAAGGAAACGCTCAAACAGCAGACCGTACTTCAGCGGGTCAAGGTCAGTAATGTTCAGCGCATAAGCAATAATAGAACCAGCCGCTGAACCACGGCCCGGGCCAAAAACAATCCCTTTAGATTTACCCCAGTTAATAAAATCCTGAACAATCAAGAAATAGCCCTCATAGCCCATGTTGCCCATCACGCCCAGCTCCATCTCGGCGCGCTGGCGAACTTCGTCAGACAATTGCGGGATAATATCATCAGGATCTAGCTTCTCAGCTTCCTCTTTCGAGGCGCCATTATAACGCTGCAATAGACCTTGATAAGTCAATCTCAGCAGATACGAGTGCTCGTTCTCGCCTTCAGGCAGCGGATATTTAGGAATAAGAATGCGGCCCAGCTCAATTTCAACGTTACAGCGGTCAGCTACCTTTTTAGTGTTACGAATTACCTCGGGATATTCCTCTCCCCAATGAGCAATGATATCGCGCGGGTCGGTCAAGTGCAGTTCAAAGTCTTTCAGGCTCATCCGCTTTTCATCGCTCAAGTACGAACCAGTACCGACACATAGCAGAATTTCATGCGCGTCCTGGTGATCATGCGTCAAATAGTGGCCATCGCAAGTCACCACCATCTCGATGTCCAGCTCCTTCGATAATTTAATCAAGCCCTCGTTGATTTTCGCCTGGACGTCCCAGTGCGTATTTGATTTCGGGTGGCCGTGGTCTTGTAATTCCAGATAGTAGCGGTCGCCCAAAATCGACTTGTACCATTTGGCGATATCGCGGGCGCGATCGTAGTCATCTTCTTTGAGCGCCACGCCCAACTCGCCGCTAGCACAGCCGCTCATCACAATTAGCCCTTCATTCAGCTCCTCCAGCAAGTCGTGGTCAATCCGCGGCTTGTAATACATTCCCTCCAGGTTAGCCTGCGTCGATAACTTCATCAGATTATGAAAGCCGGTATTATTCATCGCCAGCACCGTCAAATGAAAGCGCTGCTTATCCTTGGCCGGATCGCGGTCAAAGCGCGAACGCGCCGCTACGTACGTCTCGATACCGAGAATCGGCTTAATGCCAGCCTTTTTGGCAGTTTTATAATAGTCAAGGATGCCACTCATCGTACCGTGGTCGGTTACTGCCGCCGCTTCCATGCCGAACTCCTTGACCTTATCAACCAAATCATTGATTTTGGTCAAGCCGTCTAGCACCGAATGAAAGGTGTGATTATGCAGGTGCACGAAATCGCTCGGTTGCAACGCCGGCTGGCCTTGTGTTGAATTACTACCCATATCTTATGCTTATTATAGCGCAGACTAGGTTGTTTTTGAAGACGCGGCGCGCTAGCCTGTCTACACTCTCTTAGCGCAGTAATTTTAAGGAGCAAAGAAGCTATTTCGTAACGCTAGCGCCGGCTATTTTGCATAACGCTGAGTATTTGGTCGATAAAGCCAGCCACGCTCGGGACAAGCTGGCCGGTGAGATTAAGCACCCAAACCAACAACACAATCAGCATAGTACCTCCTAAAAGCGACCCGAAACCGAAAAATATACCGCGAAAAAAGTTAATCTTGTAAATTTCGTAGCGATTGCGATTGAAGTCGTTGAACAGCTCCTCGAGCAGCGCCTGGCGCGAGCCTTTTTCGTTGTCATCGTGCAGACGCTGAGCCATGCGGGCGAAGATATTATTGTGCTTTTTAGCCATAGATTTAGTTTGCCACAACTCGCCAGTTTTCACAATAAAAAAGCGCCCTGATTTACAGCAAAACAGAGCGCCTTGAGTATTTGATTAGCTACAATTATTTGCGCTTACTTGGGCGGCTGAATTCGTCCTTGGCGGCGTTAGCAGCACGCACAGCGCGGTCGCTATAGTCGTCAACAGTTTTGCGGCCTTCTTCGACGGCAGCGTTGGCTTTGTTGCGGACATCGCTATAAACCTTCTCGCCCTTGGCCTTGACCTCTTCGGCTTTTTCGCCAGCTTCGTTCTTTAGTTCGTTAGCCTTTTTCTTGAGATCAGCACGGGTTTCTTTGCCTGACTTCGGCGCTGTTAGGACGCCAGCGACTACTCCGGCAACTGCGCCAAAAAGCGCCCCCAAAACAAATTTACGTTTTGACATAATTAGTCCTCCTTGTTTTTATGTTTTTTAGTTTTGTACATCATCGATTTGATGATCTTGGCGATTGCTGCCGGAGCCACCATAGCAGCCGCGCTATTGGCGACCGACTCTACCTTGAGGGCAGTACGTTCGGCGGCGCAAGCCACCCGCTTGATTTGGCGGGAAATCTGGATTAGCTTGATCGTCAAGATAATTGCTAGCAGCAAGAACAACGCCAAAGCTGCCGCCAAAATGATGACAAGTATTTGAGCCCATTCCATCAATATTTGCGCTCCTTTTTGTTTATTTTAATACTGCTTTTTGCAGCTATATTCTCATTATACCACGTTCTGTCAGAAAAAGCTAGTGCTTTTAGCTATTTTCGCCGTTAATTCGCGATTGCAAGAACTGCCGCAGCGCTGGGCCGAGTTTTTGATGTTTCAATCCGAAATCAACCACGGTTTTGATGTATTCCAATTTATCGCCGGTATCATAATATGTGCCGTTGGTGATTTCTACGCCGTAAAAATCAAATCCGTCGTCAATCATTTCTTGCATAATCGGCTGGACAGTAAATTCGCCGCGACCGTCAAAGTCGTCGCGAGCCCGCTCGAGATAGCCGAAGAACTCGCCCGGTAGCAAATAGCTGCTGACGCTCGCCAAGTCGGACGGCGCGTTAGCTTTACCAGGTTTTTCAACGATATTAGTCATTTTAATGACGCCGTCTTTGACTTGCTGGCCGTTGACTACGCCGTAACGATCGAATTCGGCGTCTTCGACAATTTTCTTGCACGACAAGATTGCCCCATCGAGCTGCTGCGATGCCTCAATCATTTGGCGAAAACGGCTCGGGCTAGCCTCAATAAAGTCGTCGGCAAACGTGTAAATCACCGACTCGCCTGGCATAATCAAATGTGAAGCGCAAGTCAGCGGCGTAGCGTTGCCGTACGGACCTTTCTGGCGAATGTAGACAAAGTTGGCCATCTCGGACAGGCGCTGGACGACATCGATAAGCGGTTGCTTTTTGGCGCCGCCAGCGCGCAGGTTAGCCAGCAGCTCTTCGTTTGGCGTATCAAAATGGTCTTCGATCGCCCGCTTATTGGCGCTACCGATGATAATGATATCTTTGATGCCAGCCTCCACCAATTCCTCGACGACATATTGAATAATCGGCTTGTCAATTAGCGGCAGCATTTCCTTAGGCATGGCTTTGGTCTGTGGCAAAAACCGGGTACCGAAACCAGCGGCAGCGATGATAGCTTTGGTTGGTTTTTTCATTATATTAAACTCCTCCTCTATACCATTTCTGAAGTGTCGAACTTTATAATTTTTCGCGGATTAATTTCTGAGCCAGACTCGGGTTGGCTTGGCCTTTGGAACGCTTCATGACTTGACCGACCAGGTAGCCGATGGCTTTATCCTTACCGGCTTTAATGTCAGCAATGGAAGCTGCTGAAGTTGGGTCGTTTAGCACTTCGTCAACGATGGCAGCGATGGTAGATTCGTCGGATACCTGCAACAAGTTCTTTTCCTTGGCAATATCCTCTGGCATAACGCCAGCGTACTTTTCATTAAATAAATCGAGAAAGATTTCCTTGGCACTATTCGAACTAATCGTCCCTTTCTCAGCCAGCAGAGCCAAGTGCGTCAAGCGGCGCGGACCGACTAGTCCAGACTCGACTTTTTGATAGTCTAATTGTTCGTCTGGCGTGGAGGCAAATAAGTTAAAAATCCGTTTAGTTAGCCGATTGTAAGTCTGGCGATCAATATTCAAATCCTCCAGTACTGACTGCTCGTTGCTATCAGTCAGAGAGTAAATGGCGTCCAGAGTTTTGGCAGCTTCCTGATGAGCTAGCACCGTATCAATTACCGATTGATCCAGTTTCAGATCCGCCCAACGTTCTCGGTACTCGTTCGGCAACATCGGCACCTCAGCCTGAATCCGAGCAATTTCCTCATCGCTCAGCACCACTGGCGGGATGTCGGCATCAGGCATGTAGCGATAATCCTGAGCGTCCTCTTTCGAACGCTGCGAGGTGGTAATTTGCTTGTCATCGCTCCAGCCGCGGGTTTCCTGAACCACTGGTTCACCATGCTCCAGCAGGTCAACTTGGCGTTTGAACTCGTATTCAGCGGCACGCTCGACACTGCGGAACGAATTAAGGTTCTTGACTTCCGCACGCTTACCGAGCTCAGTCGCGCCCTTCTTAGCCACCGAAATATTGACGTCAAAGCGCATGTTGCCGTGGTACAAATCACCGTGCGTTACGCCAGCGTAGACCATCAATTTGTGCAGCTCCGAAGCGTAGGCTTTGGCTTCCTCGGCAGAATGAATATCCGGCTCAGAAACGATTTCGATCAGCGGCGTACCAGCGCGGTTGAGGTCAACCAGCGAATAGCCGTCGTGATGCGTCAACTTGCCAGCATCTTCCTCCATGTGCGCGTGATGAATCCGCACCCGTTTGAGCGAACCGTCTTCCAGCGGTGCATCAACATAGCCAGCCAAAATGATCGGCTGGTACATCTGCGAGGTCTGATAACCCTTTGGCAGGTCAGGGTAGAAATAATGCTTGCGATCAAACCGGCTAACGCGAGCAATCGGCGCATTCAACGCTTTACCGGCGCGCACCGCTAGCTTGACAGCGTGCTTATTCAGCACCGGCAGCATACCTGGCAGACCAAAGTCAATCTCATGCGTTTTTTCGTTCGGCTCAGCATCGCGAGCGTCATTATCAGCCGGGCTAAACAGCTTGGTTTTGGTCGCCAGTTGGACATGGCACTCGATACCAATGGTCATTTCATATTGTTGTAAAATTTCGTCGGATACTGCCATTAGATTGCTCCTAAATCTTTCAATGCTTGTTTGTAAGCGGCCAGAGCGCGGCGCGCAATATCATAATTTATCTTGACATCAGCTTCGTGCGCGATATGGTTGCGAATTTTGTGCGCGCCCCAGATATGGTTAGCGTTCGACCAAACCTTACCAGCGGCTTTCATGCGCTCGCCCATAGTCTCGCCCTTGTAGTGGCTATCGCGCAAGGCTTTGTCAACAAGCTTATCAGCGTTGAGGATAGCTAGCTGCCAGCTGGGAGCACTTTCTTTGTCGAGGCTATTTTCGATCGCCAGCCAGCGGGCGCGGAATTTTTCAACTTTGAGCTTCGGCGAACGCTTGCTAGCAAAGGCAATGAAAACTGCGCCGACAATCGCCAAGATTAGTACCGCGATCAAAATAAACCACGTTGCGAAATTATTGTTCATTTTCATCCTCCATATCGCCTGCTAGCGCAATCAACTTAGCGTCGGACTTCATCGGACCGACTAACTGCGCGCCGATTGGCAAGCCGCTAGAACTACTACCTGCCGGTATACTGATCGCTGGCAAACCTGCCAAGCTCGGCGGCACCGTCATGACATCCGCCAAGTACATCTTGACTGGATCGCTAGTGTTTTCGCCCAGGCCAAACGCCGGTGTCGGCGCGGTTGGCAGCAGCAAGAAATCGTACTTCTCAAACAGCTTGTTGAATTCGTTAATCAAAACAGTGCGCGCCTTTTGAGCTTTCAGATAATAAGCATCGAAAAAGCCGCTGGATAGCACATAGCTGCCGATCATGATGCGGCGTTTGTTCTCGGTCATGAAACCTTCGTTGCGGCTGCGGCCGTAAAGCTCGGCTAGCGTTTTGACGCCTTCGGCGCGATAGCCGTAGCGCACGCCGTCGTAGCGCGCCAGATTGCTAGAAACTTCTGCTGGCACGACGATATAATAAATCGCCAAAGCATATTTAAGGCTTGGCATATCAACATTTTCAACCGTGTGACCAGCTGCGCGTAATTTATTGGCAAAATCATTAACGTTAGCGCGAACTTCTGCGTCGACGCCGTCGCCCATCGCCTCGCTGATCAGGCCAATTTTTAAATGCTCGCCTGCTGATTTCTGCATTTCAAAGTAATCCGGCAGCGTCGTCATATCCTTGTCGTCGCGGCCAGCCATCACGCTGGTAACTAATGCCACGTCGTCAGCATTCCGTGCGAAGCAACCCATCGTGTCGGTACTAGAAGCCATCGCCACCGCACCGTAGCGGCTACTCAAACCATAAGTCGGTTTGAAACCATAAACACCATTAAAGCTGGCTGGCTGGCGAATCGAGCCGCCAGTATCGGTGCCAAGTGCAAACGGTACCACATCTAGCGCCGTTACGACCGCTGAACCGCCGCTAGAACCGCCGGCTACCTTGGTCCGGTCAACGGCATTATGCGTCGCGCCAAAATATGAGTTCTCGGTCGAACCGCCGTGCGCAAAAGCATCGAGATTCGACTTACCGATACAAATCGCGCCAGCCGCTTCGAGCTTCTCGACGACGGTCGCCTGGACTGGTGCTTGAAAGTTCTCGAGCATTTTCGCCGCCGCAGTAGTTGGCGCGCCGAACGCCAAGTAGTTATCCTTGACCACAAACGGTACGCCTGCCAGGATGCCCGGGTTCTCACCTTTTTTGATCCGCTCGTCGATCTTGTCAGCTCGCTGCAGAGCGCGCTCCGCCGTCAGGCTTAGCAACGCATGATATTCCTCGGTTTCTTGGGCTTTGGCGAGCGACCGCTCGACTTGTGCCCGCGCAGTGGTCTCGCCTTTTTTAACCTTATCTACTAATTCAATAATTTTCATAACTACAACACCTTTGGCACTTTCACGCAATTGTCGCTTTGCTCGGCTGCTAAGGCCAGTAGCTGTTGCCGTGATACGCTGCTGTCAATGATTTCGTCGTCGCGCCAGACGTTTTGCAAGCCTGTCACCTGATACGTTGGCTCCACGCCGTCGGTATCCAACTCGTCCAGCTGACCGATATAGTTGATGATTCCCTCGATATCGGCGCGGATCGATTTAACCTCCGGACCAGACATCTGCAAACTGCTTAGTTGTGCCAAATGACGCACATCGTCGTTGGTAATTGTACTCATTATTCACTAATTATAACGCAGAAGCTAGAGAAGTGCCAAAGGATTTTGCATAAGTTACAGAAGCTCGGTCATCCCACTTATGCTACAATAAGATAAGTTATGCCGCATCAAATCAAAAAAAAGCTAGGAGTGACGTTATATAGAGGCGGAGCGGAGTTCCGCGTGTGGGCGCCGTTTGCCAAGCAAGTATTTATCAGCGGGACGTTCACCGCGGGCGATAAAAAGCCGCTAACCAGCGAGGGCGACGGCTATTGGTTCGCGCTAATCCGCAATGTCGAGCCAGGCCACCAGTACAAATACATCATCGAGACGCCCGACGGCCAGCTGCTCGAGAAGAACGACCCGCGCGCCCGAGCTATCACTAGCAGCGACAAGGGATTTTCGGTGGTTGTCGACAATAACTTCGATTGGCAGAACGATGCTAATTTTGCCATGCCGCCGCGCCAGGATCAAGTCATTTATGAACTGCATGTCGGCACCTTCAACCGCCCCGATGCTGCTACATCTGGCACCTTTGACAGTGCGATCGAAAAGTTGGATTACTTGCGAGATCTCGGTGTTAACATTATCGAGCTAATGCCAATCACTAGCATGGCCTTTAGCAATGGCTGGGGCTACGCGCCAAACCACATTTTCAGCGTCGAAAGCATGCTGGGCGGGCGCCACGGCTTGATGAAGTTCGTGCGAGAGTGCCACACCCGCGGTATCGGCGTAGTACTAGACGTCGTTTACAATCATTTTTACGGCGACACCGATCTCTGGCAGTTTGACGGTTGGAGCGAGAACGACCGCGGCGGGATTTATTTTTATAATGACGAGCGCGGCGATACGCCTTGGGGCGGACGACCTGATTTCGGCCGGCCGGAAGTTCGGCAATTTATTCTCGACAATATCACAATGTGGTTTAACGAATACCACATGGACGGGCTGCGCGTCGACAGCACTATTTACATGCGCAATACCGAGGGCCGCGATAACGACCCCGAGCACGATATTGCCGACACTTGGAGTTTATTGCAAGATATCACTGAATTAGCGCACAAAATCAAACCAGATTCGCTAATAATCGCCGAAGACGCCGCCTGCAATCCAGCAATCACGGCACCGCGCGCCAACAACGGCTGCGGCTTCGATGCGCAGTGGGAGCTGGGTTGGCCGCATGCTTTACGCGATGCGCTAGGGCTAACTGCTGATACGGCACCAACTTTGCAAGGCATTCGCTATGAATTTTCTCACTCGTACAATGGCAATGATTTTGAGCGAGTTATTTTTAGCGATTCGCACGATACTGCTGCCAACGGCTCGGTGCGGCTCAACGAAGCAGCCGACCCCACCGGCGGCACGACGCTATATGCCCGCGAGAAAGCTCTACTGGCCGACGCCGTCACTTTGACGTCCGCTGGTATACCAATGATTTTACAAGGCAGCGAGTTCTTGCAGGACGGCTCTTTCAACGATTGGGCGGCCCTAGAATGGCACAAAACCGAAAAGTACGCCGGCATCCTGCTAGCTCACAAGCACTTACTGGCATTGCGGCATAACGCTTACGATACAACGCGCGGCCTGCAAGGCAATTCGACCGCCCTTTTCCACGCCAACGACGACAACTGCGTTATCGGTTACCACCGCTGGAATAAGGGCGGCGCTGGCGACGACGTGCTAGTAATTGTCAATTTCAGCGACCAGCACTTCAACCATTACGATATCAATTTGCCGCTGCCAGGACACTGGCATGTCCGCTTCAACAGCAGCTGGCACGGCTATAGCAAGGATTTTCGCGGCGTGCATTTATCGTCGGTAACCACGCATAAGGACGGTACGGCCACCATCACGCTGCCGCCTTATGGGGTGTATATTTTGTCGCAAGAAGTAGCCTGATATTCATGCAAATTGTATTATATAAGTTCCTATCATGCTTTTATCGCCCGTGCTTGCGGCACTACAAGCTCAAAGTTTCGCTTAGTTCTCTGAACAACCGTATATTCGTTTGGCAATTCTGAACGATATGGCAAGCTAATAAATTGGTTAGCATTACGAATAGCACCACTTCGATAAACATTTTGTACTAATACCGCTTCGGGTCTAGTTTCACGCACGCGACGTAGGGCTGAAATATGATGGCTAGTTCGGCGTGGTCGAGTATGCCAATTACCCATAGAACAAAGCGTAGACTGATGAGCGCTC
Source organism: uncultured Candidatus Saccharibacteria bacterium (assembly GCA_963551735.1). Classification (GTDB taxonomy): domain Bacteria; phylum Patescibacteriota; class Saccharimonadia; order Saccharimonadales; family Saccharimonadaceae; genus Saccharimonas. The sequence continues at coordinate 169,571 of CAUVHH010000001.1, forward strand.
AACTTTTCAATAGCTCGAGCCATGACTATCTCTCGCCAGTCTGGATCGCTAACTTTTTGCCATTGCTCATTAGTATAATCAAATGTTTCATCAATATAAACTACTTCACAGATCACACCAGAGCGCAATAGCTCAGTTACAGTTTTGAGCATCTCAATTGACAAGACGCTTGTGTCAAACATCTCTGTTTTAAGTAATGAAAAAATTGGTGTACCACGTATTGCGCTTTGAATGAATATGTCTACTGAAGAGCTATATTCCAGCGCTAACCGCTTAAACGATAGCTCCTGACATAGAGTGAAAATAATATCAGCATTTTCCCTAGCACCATGAATTTCACCACAAAAATACAGCTTGGACTGTGGCAAAAATTTGAGAGATTTTATGGGTAGACGATATGGAATATGTTTTAAAAAAATGTCTTGAATTCTACTAGCCATATATAAGTTCAATACATAGATTGGTTGTGAGGCAGGGAGGCGACTCATTAGAGTCGCCTCCCTGCCTATAGGTCAGTCGTCACGCGACTCACCCATGCCGCTACCGCACCTAGTGTAGCCAGCGTCCGCAAAGACGCCGCCACAGGTCTGCGGCTCGGCAACGAGAGCGAAGAACGTCTCGATGGTAGCCATACAATTCACCTCCTTTCTATAGATAGATAAAACTTAGTGCTATGGTGCCAAAAGTCTTGCCATTGAAGCAGCAGCGGGCATACCAATCTCGTCAGTATATCCAAGCCACTGCCCATTCGGATTGACCTCGAGAAACCACAGCACTCCGTCGCTGTCCACAGCGAAGTCTATCGCTGCAAACTTCAAATTCAACCTCTTCATCAAAGATTGAATTTGAGCGACAAATCCAGGTGAAGCATCCCAGGGCTCGTACATGCTATCATGAGTACCTTGAAGTGGTCTCCAATCAACAGGGGCGCCTTCTACCGAAGTCGTTTGTTTCGCAACAAAAACATCGCCACCGACATACGTTACTCGCAACTCAGCAATCTTTTCAACGCATCTCTGCAAAAGGATTGGCTGAGAGCGAATAAAGCTCAGATTAGCAATCAATTCATCAGTCATAAGCGTAGTATCTACGCTATAGAACTTATCACCATACTCAAATGATTGCTTGGCTAGCATCTTAAATACCGTTGGCGCTTGGCAAAACAACTTTGCCTCTTCTGGATCATTCGTGATAATGCTATCTGGCACACAAAAACCCATAGAACGAGCAAGCTTCAACTGATAAGGTTTCAGTCGTGCCTGGCTCATATCGTTCGGGTGATTGACCCAACGCCTTGAGCTCAATACGGTACAAAGACCACTAACGATATCACGAACTTCACGTTCGACAATCTCACGTTGAACAGGCTCTTTGATTGATTCTGCGAACCCATGCCTTCCACCAAACCCAAATGGTTTTCTGAACCAAATAGAATCAGATTCAAGAAGGTCAAGCGAGTTTGTCTCTGTACGAAGCAACACTCTATCTGACTGGTAATCCCACACCAAATAGTTGTCTCCTCGTAGGATTCTATCAGTGTCAACCCGAAGAATTCTATTGCCAGCTCTATGAACACAGCGTGCTACAGCATTAACGTGTGCGTCATCATAGGAATTTGTCAATACGAGAACCGTAGACAATTTATCTCTCCTTAAAAAAGTGTTTGTACAGGAACCTAAGGTTAAGAGCGGCTCATTAACCTTACTCAATTAAGTGTACGCGGTGTGCAAAGATTTGTCAAACCTTTTTCTAAAATTCGCCTTCAAGCTGCAATATTTTGAAGCCGAAATACACAACAAGTCCTCAAATGTAATGGCAGGTGCAGCCCTAAAACCTGGATATTTCTATAACCACCCATTTATTTTTGATAAAACGATCTTTATGCGTAAACAATTAAACAAGTACGCTGCAATGCGAGAAATTATTAATTTTATTATAGTTGTATTATTATGACGCGTTCAATTCTGCTGATATTATAGAGCCACTCAGCTATACCTGTTTCTCTCGTTGGTACAAATTTTCGAACGAGATGGCAAAAGAACCGTCTGGAATGATACGTTTAATATTTTATCGGGATTATACAACAATTAAAAAAGAAACTTAAAGCGCCCGTAATCAATAAGCTCTATAAAAAGTCATTGCCTCGTTCAATAAACTATGATAAAAGCAATCATTGTATAGTTTTATTAACCTGCATTGAAATTGTTACATCTTCTCGCGAATCTCGGCGATTAGGTCGCGCAGGTCGGCGGCGCGTTCGAATTCTAAGTTAGCGCTAGCTAAATTCATCTGCGCGGTCAGGTCTTTGACGAGATTCTTGTACTCGTCGCGCGGAATTTTGCGCAGGTCGAGCTTTGGCTTGCCGTCTTCTTTTTGCGGGATGATAGCGCGCAAACCTTCGTCGATCGCTTTGCTGATACCGCGCGGCGTGATGTTATGCTCGCGGTTGTATTTTTCTTGAATCTGGCGGCGACGGCGCGTTTCGTCGATCGCCAAGCGCATGCTATCGGTCATATTGTCGCCGTACATAATCACCTTGCCGTCGACGTGGCGCGCAGCCCGGCCAATCGTCTGAATTAGGCTGCGTTCGCTGCGCAAAAATCCTTCCTTGTCGGCATCCATAATCGCTACCAAGCTAACCTCTGGCAAGTCAATCCCCTCGCGCAACAAATTGATGCCGACCAGCACGTCATAAACGCCCATCCGCAAATCGCGCAAAATATCGCCGCGCTCCAGCGTGTCAATTTCGCTATGAATATAAGCCGTCTTGATACCGATCTCCGTCAAGTAAGTCGATAAATCCTCTGCCATCCGCTTGGTCAAAGTAGTGACTAGTACGCGCTGCTTTTTGTCGACGCGGTCGCGAATCTCGGCGATCAAATCGTCGACTTGCCCGTCGGTCGGTCGGACAATAATCTCTGGATCAAGCAAACCAGTCGGGCGAATTACCTGCTGCGCTGGCGCCGGGCTGCGCTGGAGCTCGTAATCGCCAGGCGTCGCCGAAACGTAAATGACTTGGTTGATATGTTTATTAAATTCGTCAAAGCGCAGCGGGCGGTTGTCTAGGGCGCTCGGCAAGCGAAAACCATATTCGACCAAGACTTCTTTGCGGGCGCGGTCGCCGTTGTACATGCCGCGCACTTGCGGCACGGTAACATGACTTTCGTCGATAATCATCAAAAAGTCGTCTGGAAAGTAATCTAGCAAAGTCGCCGGCTGCTCACCCGGTTCGCGGTTGGTCAGATAACGGCTGTAGTTTTCGATACCTTTGACGAAGCCAGTCTGCTCGAGCATCTCGAGGTCGTACTTGGTGCGCTGGCTGAGTCGCTGCGCCTCCAACAATTTATTATTCTTCTCGAACCATTCGACGCGCTGCTCGTACTCGGCGCGAATATTATCGATGGCGCGCTTAATTTTTTCTTTCGGCGTAGCGTAGTGGCTGCTCGGAAAAATAGTGAAGAGTTCCGGCTCTTCTAGAATCTCGCCAGTCAGCGGGTCAATCCGCGTAATTCGATCGACGTCATCGCCAAAAAACTCCACTCGATAAGCTGTTTCGCCGCCCGCCGGAAAGACATCAACCACGTCGCCTTTGACGCGAAACGCACCGCGCGCAAAGTCGATATCGTTACGATGATACTGAATATCCATCAGTTGGCGCAAAAATTTATCTTGCAAACGCCGTTCGCCGCGCTTAACGGTAATCGACAAATCATAATAATCCGCCGGCGAGCCCAAACCATAAATGCAGCTGACGCTCGACACGATAACTACGTCGCGCCGCGTGAGCAAAGCGTCGGTAGCGGCATGGCGCAAGCGGTCGATTTCTTCGTTGATCGCCGAATCTTTCTCGATATAGGTATCGCTCGACGCGATGTAAGCTTCTGGCTGGTAATAATCAAAATAACTGACGAAGTAATGAACTTCGTTGTCAGGGAAAAACTGTTTGAATTCGCTGAATAGCTGGGCGGCGAGAGTTTTGTTGTGCGCCAAAATTAATGTCGGCACATTCCTCTGAGCGATAATGTTCGCCATTGTAAAAGTTTTACCGCTACCTGTTACACCGAGTAACGTTTGCTCGCGCTGGCCGTCGTACAAACCATTCAGCAACTGGGCGATCGCTTGCGGCTGATCGCCAGTCGGTTGATACGCAGACTTTAGCCGAAATCGCTGACTATCCATCTGGTATATTTTAACATTTTTAAGCTAATCTAGCTAACCTTGGCCATAACGTTTGACACTAACCTGCGGGTCGCTGCTATCGTGTTCAACATCAGCGTATTTCTTGTCAAGCGCCTCAATGACTCGCGCCACTAACCGCTCAGGATTAGCGTCGTAAATGACATCTTTAGCGCCCGGCGCCCAGACGTTCTTGAGCAGAGTAATAGTGTAATCTGCCAGACCGCCGCTGCCCAGCAAGATACCGCAGACCTTACGACTTTCGAGCGCTGTCGATAGCTCGTGCAAGCTGCCCATCCGACCGCCGACGGTAATAACTGCGTCGGCACTGCGCACTAAGTGAACATCGCGGCCAACATATTCCATACCGGTGAAGTTGATATAGTCGAATTCGGTAGTCGGCAAACGGTAAGTCGAAATATGTTCGCGAAACGAACTAGCCGGCGAGAATCCGACCGACACGCCTTTGGTCTGACCAACACTTTTGAAGCCGCGCGCCGCAAAGTGCGGCAAACCGACGGTAGCGCCTGTCAGCAATGTCTTGCCCGAACGTGCGATTTCAGCGCCAATCGCAAAAGCTTTTTCGTGAGCGCTATCAACTGTCTCGCCCGACGCCGCGCCCGATACGCAAATCTGGTATTTCATTATTCTCCTCGTTTCGGTAATTGTTTCTCGGTGATTGGCATAGCGTGCAGTTTGACGCCTTTATGCAAAATACCGTCCTTAGCGCCAATTTTGGTGACAACGCTAGTCGAATTGGCGCTAGCGAAAATAATCGAATCTTTTAAGCTTTTACCTTGCGCCCACTGGCTCAAAAAGCCGCTAGCAAAAGCATCGCCGGCGCCCGTGCGATCGACCACTGGTACGTCTTCATACATACCAGCGCGTACCAATGTCTTGCCGTCAGTCGCTACCACGCCATTTGGACCGTCGCTAACAATCACTGTCGGACAATAGTGCAGCGCCCGCAGAGCCAACTCCTCGATAGTCTCGCCAGCTACTAATTTTTGCATCTCTTCTTTGTTGGTGCAAAGCACGTCAACTGTGTCCAGCAAACCTTTTAGCTTTTCTGGATCAGCTAGCTCCGGGCCAGCCGGGTTGAGCATGACTTTGGCGCCAACGCGCTCAGCTTCGTCCAAAATCACCCGTAACACCGTCAGGCTGTTGTCGGCCAACGACGTCGGGTAAATCCAATCAGCTTGGCTGATAGCTTGCAAGTTCAAGCGGCTAACATCCTTGCCAAATGTCCGCCCGCGGTGGTTCAAAATCGTTCGCTCGCCATTGGTGGCGATCAAAATCACTGAATAGCCAGCTTGCATTCGATCATCGATCAAGACGTCGCGCGTATCGACACCCTCGGTATCAAGCGCCGCGATCACCGCCTGGCTGGCCGAGTCATTACCCAGCGCCCACATATAGCGACTGTCTAAGCCCTGGCGGGCAAACGTTGTCGCGACGTTTGTAGCATTGCCGCCAGTGCTGAAGATTACGTCTTCGACTTCCATTTTGATACCTAGCGGCAGTTCAGTGAAGACTTTCTTACCGCGAGTATGCGGGTCAAACTCATTACTGCGAAGGAATACGTCTTGCGTACCTTTGCCGATTGCTAAAATTTTAACCGCCACTAAAGCGTCGCCTTTCCAGCGCTGCCAAAGGCGCCAATTTTCTCTTCGACGACTTTCTGGACAGCATCGTAAACTTCGGGCATCAGCTTGAAAACAGCATACTCGTCAGGATTCTCGCGCAAAACCTTTTCGAGCGTAGTACGGAAAGCATAGCGCAAATCGCTGTTAATATTGATCTTGCTAACGCCAATTTTGGACGCGTCCTCAAAGTAGTGCAGCGGCGTACCGCTACCGCCATGCAAGCTAATCTGGCAATCAATCGCCGCACGGATTTGGCGCAATAAATCTAGGTCGAGAATCTTCGGTACCGGATACAACCCATGCAAGTTCCCAACCTGCACCGCCATAGTATCGATACCCGTGGCATCGACAAAACTCTTGGCTTCCTCGGGCTTGGTGTTCCATTTTTTGACTTCTTCGTAGTCGATTTCTTCTTTATGGAGATTGGAGTCGCCAAAGAAATAGCGCTCCTCGGCCTCGACCAGCGCGCCTGTAAACTTAGCATATTCAACAACTTCGCGAGTTTTCTCGATAATTTCCTCGAGCGAAGCATCGTGATTAGCCTGCGAAATATCGATATGAATAAATTCAAAGCCAGCATCAATAGCCTGCTTGCAACCATCGACTGTCGGCGCGTGATCGAGGTTGATATACATCTCGACACCGTAGTTTTGACTATAATTATCGACCAAATCGCGAATATTTTCGTAGCCGCCCAGCGAGGCTGCTTCGTTAGCGCTAACTTCGACCATCACTGGCGCGCTGGTTTTTTGCGCTGCCTGGCAAATCGCACGCAATGTTTCTTGATTGTCAATATTAAAAGCTCCCACCGCAAAACCTTCCTGGCGGCTGCGTTGCATTAGGTCGCGCGCCCGGCTGGTACGCTGGCGAATTTCATCAATTGATAAACTCATACTTTATATCCTTTCCTTAAAATCCTGCATGATATTGCGGCACGCGATCGACAAATTCACGCGTCTTCTGGGCGATACTCGCTTCGTCAAGCCCAAAGGCTTGCAGCAACTCGCCAGCCTCGCCGCTCTCGCCGAAACGATCATTCATGCCGATGCGCAATAACGGCGACGGCAGCTTTTCGCCTAGTAGTTCGGCAACAGCGCCGCCCAAACCGCCAGCAATTTGCGCGTCCTCGACTGTAACTACCCGGCCAGTTTTACGAACACTAGCCAGAATCGTCTCGTTATCGAGCGGCTTGACCGTCGGCACATGCACCACTTCGACCGAGACGCTGCTACTTTGCAATTCGCTAGCTGCTCGCAGCGCGTACGCCGTCATGATGCCAGTGCTGACAATCGTCGCATCGCTGCCCTGGCGCAACACATACGCCTGGCCAATCTCGAATGGCGAATCCAGTGTACTGAATGTCGGCGTAGCAGCGCGCGTTAACCGCAAGTAAGCCGGCTTATCGGTCCTGGCAAGTACTTTGGTGGCTTTCTCGGCCTCAATAGCATCACCCGGGCAAACGACAATCATGTTCGGCAACACCCGCATCAACGCGATATCCTCAAACATTTGGTGAGTAGCACCATCTGGTCCAACCGTCGTACCGCTATGCCCGCCGACAATCTTAACCGGCATGTCGTTAAGTGCAATCGTCGCTTTGATCTGCTCCCAGCTGCGCCCCGGATGAAACGCCGCATAACTGGCTGCAAACGGAATTTTACCAGCGCGCGCTAGGCCGCTTGCCACCGTCGCTAAATTCTGCTCGGCGATCCCAACCTCGATATAACGCTCAGGAAAAGCCTTGGCAAAAGCATCCATTTTGACGCTCTCGACCAAATCAGCGCACAGACCGACTACTCGCTCATCAGCTTCGCCAGCCGATTTCAAGCCGCGCCCAAAACCAGCGCGGGTAGCTTCTGCTTCTGGTCTTTCATTATAAATGTTGTCATTTAGAGGATAATTATACACGGCCTTCTCCTGAATATCGTTTTGCATCTTTTTTCTCGAGAATCACTAGCGATCGGAACATCGCCTTGGCGCTTTCTGAAACAGCGAGCGATTCTTTATTGTTGTATAAATACAACAAGTAGCTTCCTTTACCGTATGCTCGCGAGCAAATCACTGATAAATGCGGCTTACCGCTGTTGTCATTAGCCAAAACGCGAGCACACAAAAGTTGCACAGCGCCGCGGTCATTCGCGAAACCAGCAAATGACTGATACCACTCTATACCAGTCACCAAATCACCGTTACTCTTCGCATTTCCGATCTTGTCTTCGATAACTTTTCGCGAATTAACTCTATCAGAACTACTGCTAAAATTTTCGCTACCAACCACAGATATAGTCATTAAAATACTGTTGCTATCCCGATACCAATGAATACCGTTATCGTTCTCAAATTCTTTCCAGCCCTCTGGCAATTTGCCGTTTTCGATGCGCCAAACTGGTGAACCCTGCGGCTGGTAATTATCATCAAGCGAGACACTTCGGACAGTTCTGGCGCTATCTTTTTCCTTGCCTTTGTTATCGCCGGCGTGATCAAACTGCGAGAAAAGCGGCTGCATCGCCCCAGACACTAGAAGTATCGTAACGATAATAGAAATAACAAGCGTAACCGAATTAATAATAATACCGATAACACCTGCTACTTTCGAAGTACCGTAGCGGTTCGCCTTGACAACGCTAGCAATGCCCAGAGGCAAGCCAATCATACTCATCCAAAGCAAGCCAAGTATGATACTAACAGCACCCATCCAGTTGCCCGGCGACTGTGTTGGCGCAGGCTGCGAATACGGATAAGCGTAAGGGCTAGCCGGCGGATAAGTATTGTTTGCCGGCGGAGCGGTGTACTGTGGAGCAGCATATTGCGGCGCTGGCGGCGAAACAGGCGGCACTGAGGCAACTGGCTGAACTGACGGCCCTGACGGAGTGGATGCGGCCGAAGACTTCGGCGGTTTCGGCGGCTTTGGTGGAGTTGGCGGTTTCGGCGCCTTGGATGGCATCGAATTGTTAGACGATTGATTACTCATAATATCCTCCTGCATCTTGTTGCGATTCTGAATGCGCCAAATCAGCCAGCGCCGTAGCCGCCTGATCGCTTGATGGTGCTACGCCGTGCCACTTGTAATCGTATTCCATAAAACCAACACCGCGGCCCGGAATCGTATGCGCGATGATACAGCACGGTCGATTCTCGATTGCCTTGGCTAAGTTTACCGCATCGATGATGCCTTCAATATTGTTGCCGTCGATTTCTTGGACGTGCCAGCCAAAACTTTCACACTTGCCGCGCAAATTTTCCAGCGGCATGACATCTTCGGTCGGGCCGTCAATCTGAATGTTATTACGGTCAATGAATAGGATTAACTGGCGTAGTTTATACTTACCGGCAAACATCGCCGATTCCCAAATGTTACCCTCATCAAGCTCGCCGTCGCCGGCAATCGCGTACACCCAGCGGTGGCGCTGCTTATCTAGATATTGCAGCGCATACGCGTAACCTGCTGCTTGCCCGATGCCGCTGCCTAGCGGCCCGGAAGTATTCTCGAGCCCTGGCAACTTGACGCGCTCTGGGTGGCCCTGTAGGCGCGATCCGAGCTTGCGCAGCGTCGACAGCTCCTCGACTGGGAAGTATCCTGCCTCGGCCATGGCCGCATATTGTACCGGCACTGTGTGGCCATTACTCAACATGAAGATATCGCGCTCTGGCCATTCAGGGTTCTGCGGATCGATATTCATAATATTGAAATATAGTGCCGTGACGATATCCGCCAGCCCCAGCGCGCCGCCTGGGTGCCCGCTCTTGGCCAGCTCTAGCATATGAACTACGTCGCGCCGCACGTCGTTGGCTTTTATTTTGAGCTGTGGAATAGATAATTTTTCGCGAGCCACCTAAATTACTCCTTGCTTATTAACTTCTGCTACTAATTTCTGATAAGCTTCTGCCGGATCTGGCGCCGAATGGATAGCGCTGCCGCAGTTAACGATATTAACGCCGCCTTGCGCCAAGCTAAAGACGTTTTCGAGTGTCGCCCCGCCATCCCAGCCAACTTCAACGCTAGGATGAATACTGCGGATCAGACGAACTTTCTCGAGCTGCATCAAGCTGGCTTTGCCGCCGTAGTGGCCCAAATCACCGCTAAACACCAGTACATGATCAACTGCGCCGATGACATCTTTGACGGTATTTGGCACCGTCGGGCGCAGCAATCCTACGCCAGTCTGAATACCCGAAGCTTTGAGCTGCTGGATAGAAGGCTGCAAATCCTCATCAACTTCGGCATGAAAAATCACCAGCGACGGCCGCATTTGCACCAAAGCATCAACATACAAACTCGGCCGCGCTACCATAGCATGGATATCAACCTGCCAATCCTGCGGCCACCACATCTCGCTCAGCTCGACGGTTTTAGTCGGTGCAAATTCACCATCGGCTAGATCTAAGTGAACACGCTTAGCAAACGGCGATAAACGCTCAATCGTTAGCTTGTAATCTTCTGCATTTTCGCAGAGCACTGTCGGAACAATCTCGGCCATCAGAAAGCATCCAATTCTGCGTTGCGACGAACAAACCGTGCCGCGCCGGCAAATGGCGTAGCGATCCATTCGTCAATAATTTCTTTCCAGAGTTCTAAATCGTCGCCCGGAGCGTCCAACACCCGCGCCGGCAAGCAAAGAACGTTGCAGTTGTTATCATTACGGCACTCATGTGCTTCGAACTTATCCCAAATCACCGCCGCCCGGATGCCGCGAAAACGGTTGGCTGCCATCGCCATACCTTGGCCGCCAGTGCAAACCAGAATCGCCCGCGGATCAGTAGAATCGTCCTCGCCCAACACCTTGGTCACGGCCATCTGAGCAAACTGCGGGAAGTCGTCTTGCGGATCGAGTATCTTATCGCCGACATCCTCCCACTCGATGCCGCGCTTGGTCAGATAAGCTTCAATCTTCTCCTTCAGATAAAACCCACCATGATCCGCTCCTAGAAAAATCTTCATACTACAAGTATAAGCATAATACGCGCCCCTGGCAAGCCCCGTTAGAGTAGGTCTTGCTAACCAAAAGAAAATCCCGCCCCCGGCGGGGATGGTCGAAGCTCAGATTGAGCTGGCCATCCCCGCCAGGTAGCGGGTGTGAGAGTGCTATAGCTCAGAAGAAACATCATTGTCTCATTACAAAGCATCACTCTCGATGAGATTGCTGCGGGATATCCCGCTTGTTCGGACGAAATCTCAATTGTCCGCGCTTGATTACCTCACAAGGTTTGGGCGATAAAACCGTACTGTTTTACCGCAATCTAAGGTTGAGCTCGTCCGAGTACGCGGACGTCTCCAGAGTCAGCTCTCGACCTCCTTAACTCGAAGAAGGTCGTACAGCTCATCGAGAGTGTCGGGGTTAACCCCGAGCAGCATCTCGATCTTCGCGCGTTCCTGCGCGATATTGAGCTGGCGCCGACGTTGTGCCTCGACGCGCAGCATCTCGGCGCGCTGGCGCTCCGCCTCATCGCTCACCACGATGAGTCTGCACAACTCTGACCTCTCGATCAGGCGATCCACCTTGGCCTCAAGGGCCAGGCAGACCGCAGGAGTATAAACGTCCATGTCAATCTTCTTGTGCTCTCGACAGTGCCAGCGAGAGGAGCAGAGCACGCTCTTCTCGTAGGCACTAATCAAGGAGATATTCTCCTTGATAAAAGCCTCAAAGTCCAAAACGACCTCGGGCGTCCAGGCCTTATAGAGGCCCTCACTGTCCCGATGATACGTGTGAGCAAGGGATCTGGCAGCCGGAAGACCGACCACCTCTTCGACACGGTGGACAAAATGCGTAACATCCACCGTGTTGGCAGAACGAAAATCAACAGGACTCGACCACCGCCGCCAGCAGACAAATGCGAGCGCGTCTGCCTGCTCGCGCTCATCAATCTCATAGGTCTTGAGCATTGACCCCTCAACAGTAGACCATTCTGTGACGTAACACGCCTGCATGTTCTGCAGGCTAAGATAGTAGGGGTAGTATCTCCCCCTGACTATCTGGTCTCGCGACTTCTTGTCGTGAGGCTCGTATCCCAACAGAAACATGACTCCTCCTCAGGAATCTCGTTGGCTCAACCCTTCGTCAAGCCATTCTTCATCGCGTTTGCGGCGTGTCAAACAAGATTTGAATGGCTCGACTAGGATGATAGTATTAGCTATCTAAAGGTACGTGAGCCCATTGAGAGCTCAATCCTACCTGCAAATCATTGCAAAAATTCAGAGCCTTCAGGGGTTGTTGCCCTGCATTTTACTGATATAGATATCAGTCTGGCGCAGGGCAAGCCAGTTTATGGAGGAAGTTTTAAGCGGTTTTCCTCTCTGGAACCGCACTCAATTTTTTACCCGGTAGAGTTCCCGGGGTAGTAGAAGTCAGTTCTTCGAGGAGGCAGCCACCTCCTCAAAGATCTTAGACCACTCGTTGTAGGTCATGTCATCGACGGGGAATCCCGATTCCCCGTCGATGATGACGCTGCGGCCAGCGCCGCGGCTCTCGACAATCAACGTGGGCAGTCCGCCCACCTTGATGTCGTAGCTGCACGGGCTATTGTACTCGTCGACGGTAACGTCGACTTCGAGGCCCGCGCGGCGGGCCTCGCCGTACAGGCACAGAGCCACCTGAGCCGCCCCCTCCGGGGCGGCCTCCGCCTCCGCGTGGACGCGGAGGTACTCGCGGGGGACGCACCCCCGGACATACCCCTCCTCCATGGGGAGGGCGAGCCCCTGAAGGGCCTCCTCCCGTCGCTGCTGGGCGGCGGCGGAGTAGTTGATGATGTCGCTAATGGTGTAAGAAGCCATCTCAGGCCCCTCTCTGCCCCATGTGGGGCGGTTGGGAGCTTGACCTTTTCAAGCTCTCTACGGCAGCATCAAAAAACACCCAGGCTAGACTGGCGTTTTAGCGCCAGCGCTATTCGTGCTCTTAGCCTGAATTAACTAAACTTAATAATGCCGTAGAGAGCTTAAAATTGTGCCTATCTACTACAGATTTTATTGTTAGTGAGCATGTCGCTGATCCTGCATTTGCTTATACGGGATGGACATGCTATTATGCTATCACACTTTGCGATAAATGTCAAGACTTTTATGCATATTTTTGGCTGTATTAGCAATTATGTTATAAAACATCAAACATTCAGCGCGTATCGTCCAGTTTCAGCCGCCAACTCGACCAAGCGGTTGGCGCTGGCCCACTCGCCATCGTACCAGGCTGACACTTGCGCCAATCGCTCGCCGACAACGGTGGTTAGCCCGGCATCAACTGTCGAGCTGTAGCTATTGCCGCGAAAATCTTCGGCTACCAGCTCTTTATCGGTAACCGCCAAAATACCATTATATAGCGGTTCGCGGGCAGCATGCGTTAAAATTTCGTTTATTTTCTTGGCTGCGACTGGTTCGCACAGCAATAGCGAAATCGTTGACAGCCCGACATTACCGTACTGGCGGCTGCTAACTGCAAGCCCGCTTACCGCGCTCGCAACATTTGGCAAAACTGCCTGCAATCGCTGGCCGTAATCAGCCGCCATCGCCACCAAGTCGCTGTCGCCCAGACGCTCAGTCTTTAACAGCGAACCAGCAAAATGATAACTGCCAGCCGCTGTAATCGTCGCTGCCTCGACACCAACCGCTTGGTCAAGCGCAGCGATAACCGGCGCTACCGAGCTAATCGCCGCATCGCCGCTGCAGACTATATCCGTCGAGGCGTTGACCAATCCGTCATTAACGCCCATGACAATCGTCGCAAAATCAGCGCACTGCGACAGCGATGCCACGCGCCGAGCGCCAGCCGTCCGATGGCGGCGCAGTTCAGCGGCATCAGTCTGGCATCCAGCATCAATCAAAACATCAATACCGAGGTCGTCCCACGGCAATTTGGTTGTCCGCTTGTCGCTTATGATAGGAATAATCCGGTCGCCTACATATAGCGACGCGTCGCCAGTGCCAATCGCCTTGGCATAATGGCCGTAAATCGAGTCATGCTTCAGCAGATAAGCGCACTGCTCGGCGCTCAGATGCGTCCGAATAGCCGCTATTTCGATATCTGAACGGCTCTGCGCAATTTTGAAAACACTGCGGCCAACCCGGCAAAAACCGTTAATCGCTACCTTTATTTTCACCATGCCCACTCCTTGATTAAGCCATCTTTGCTAATATTTTAGCAAAAGCGCAATAGCTTTGGCAAATTTGCTATAATAAGGCTATGAACGAGGTCGAGCTGGTTAATCTGGCTAGAAGCCATTACAGTGAAGAGCAGGTCGCATTGTTAGAAAAAGCAATCCATTATGCTACCGATAAACACGACGGGCAACTACGCAAGAGCGGCGAGCCGTACATCACTCACCCGCTGCAAGTCGCTGCTATGCTGGTCGACTGGGGCATGGATATTGATTCGGTGATTGCTGGCGTACTGCACGATACAGTCGAGGACACTGATGCTACACTAGAGGAAATCACCGAGCTATTCGGCCGGGATATTGCTTTTCTGGTTGACGGTGTCACCAAGGTTAGCCAAGCCCGCGCTGGCATGAAAAACCTCGAATCGTATTTGCCAAGTACTACCGATAATTTGACGAAATTACTCATCGCTGTCGGCCAAGACGTGCGAGTGATCATCATCAAGCTGGCCGACCGCCTGCATAATATGCAAACCCTGCAATTCAAAAGCCCGGAAAAGCAGAAGAAAATCGCTCGCGAGACACTGGACGTTTTCGCACCGCTAGCCGATCGGTTAAATATGGGTCGGCTGCGCGTACAGCTCGAGGAGTTGAGCTTCAAATATTTAATGCCCGAGGAATACAACCAAACTGTCGCCCTCAAGGATAGCCGCTTAAAGAAATCTCAACGCAAGCTAGATGCCGTCCGCCGCGCTGTCGATTCGCGCCTCAGCGACGAGAAAATCCAGCACCAAATCGACGGCCGCGTCAAGAGCACCTACAGCCTATACAAGAAGATGAAGCGCGTCCCCAATATCGACGATATTTACGATTTGATCGCGCTAAGGATTATCGTTGACGATATCGACACTTGTTATCTGGTGCTCAACGAACTGCACAACATGTACGAACCGATGGTTGGGCGAATCAAAGATTATATCTCGAAGCCTAAGCCCAACGGCTACCAATCACTGCACACTACGGTGGTTACTAAAAACGGCCAAGCGGTCGAATTCCAGATCCGCACCCGCGAGATGCACGATTACGCTGAACGCGGGCTGGCGGCCAGCTTTCATTATAATGAACAAAAGCTAACTGATGCTTATATCAAGGGCAAAATGACCAGCCTGCCGACAGATTTACACTGGATTAAGCATTTGCAGTCGGCAGCATCGATGATTCGCGAAGGTAAAGATTTCGACGTTGATAATTTGAAGGTCGATTTGTTCGGCGACCGGATTTTTATTTATTCGCCAAAGGGTGATATTTACGACCTGCCAGACGGCGCTTTCCCGTTAGATTTTGCCTACCGCGTGCACTCTGATCTAGCCGCTAAATCAAGCGGATTTCTAGTAAACGGCAAGATGGAACCATTCAGCTACAAATTGCAGCACGGTGATACCGTCGAGATTCTAACCAACAAGCGTGCCCGCCCAAAGCCCGGCTGGAATGAATATGTCATCACCGGACACGCCCGTATGAAGCTCAAGGCCCAGCTCAAAAAAACCTCGCTACTAGGCCGCGCTGGCAGCCTATTGCAGCGCACAGCACCGTTTCGCCGCAACAAAAAATAGCGGCCAAAACGAAAATAGCCAGAAAAGCTCTGGCTATTTCGCTAGGTTTTGCAACTAAAAGTTTATTCTATTTATGCCTGCGGCGGCTGCTGAGGCGGCTGCGGCTGTCCGTCCTGAGGAACTACCGGCGGCTGCGGAGCGGCTGGCGCCTGAGGTTGAGTATACGGCTGAGGTGGCTGAGCGTAAGCTACCGGCTGCGGTTGAGCGTAAGGCTGTTGCGGCTGAGCGTAAGGTTGAGGAGCGTAATACCCAGGCTGCGGCGGCTGACCGTAGACAGGTTGCTGCTGCACAACCGGACCAACATAGCGACTTGAACCAAACGCCAAAATCGGGTTCATGATCGCCGGGAAGAAGATCATCAAAACACCAAAACCAGTCGTTTTGCCGAACGATTTTGCTAAATCTAGCGGCAACACGATCGAAATGTATATATGGGCAAACGGCAAGAACATCAGTACGACTTGCCACTCTGGCCGGCCGACAATCTGCATCATTACTACCATGTTGTATATTGGCACTAATGACGCCCAGCCTGGCTTGCCAGCCTTAGTGAAGATTCGCCACATGGCGATAATCATTAGTATGGAAACTGCCATTACAATTAAGATGACAAACAGCCAAATTACAACTGCAACCGCACCGACATCGCTGCTAGCCGCATAAGTCGAAGTTGAATAATCATAATAATCCATAATTTACTCCGTTTAAGTTTATTACTGCTTATTATAGCGGTCAATGCATTGTTTGACAATCGCCTTGGCTTCCTCGGCATCGCCCCAGCCCTTGACGACAGTACTGCCTGGCTTCTTGAGATCTTTGTAATGAGTGAAATGATGTTCAAGCTGCTTAACCAGCTGCGGAATGTCGTCGAGCGAGTTAATACGATCATCGTCGCGATTATCAGCCGGCACCACGACTACTTTGTCGTCGACTTCACCGTCATCTTCGAAGCGCAGCACGCCAATAATGCGCGCCTCTAGCCACACGCCGGTAGCCAGCGGTTCCGGGCAAATAATCAGCGTATCTAGCTCGTCGCCATCCTCATCAAGCGTCTGCGGAATAAAGCCGTAATTACACGGCTTAGCAAAGATTTTTGGCTCGACGCGATCCAGCATAAAGGCCGCCCGCTGACGATCCCATTCGACTTTCAGGCGCGACCCTTCGGGGATTTCTACTACCGTATTGACTAGCCCGCCATCAACGTCTCCCGGGTCAAGAACTTTATTAAAATCTGCCATATTGCTCCTTTGCTTACAGTTACTACCTATATAGTACCAGTTTTTTACGCTATAGAGTATACTAATAGAGATATGAGTAAGAAAAAGAGTCCGACGCTATTAACAGCAGAAGACTATATGTCGGATTTAGCAGTTAAAATTGATAACGCCAAGCAGCGCGTCAATATGGTAGCGACCACCTTTCGCGCCGATGACAAGCACACCGAAGCCGTAATCGCCGCCGTCGAGCGCGCAGCGGCTGAACGCGGCGTGCCAGCCTCGGTTTGCGCTGATTCATTCACCTATCTCGAACCGAAGGAATTCATTCTGCGTTCGCCGCGCCGCCAGCCATCGCGCGCCGTTCACGCCATGAAATTAGAACGGCGGCTAAAAAGAGCAGGCGTGGCTTTTCGCTGGCTCGGTCAAAAGGCCAATATGCTAATGACTGGCCGCACTCATAGCAAGTGGTCGATTGTTGACGACATAGTCTACGCTTGCGGCGGCGTCAATATGGACCACGAGAGCCTAGCTAATGTCGATTACATGTTCCGATTTGATAATAAAGTGTTAGCTGATAAGCTATCTAACGAGCAATACCTTATCGCTCGCGCCGACAAGCGCGGCGGCTCGATTCGCAATTCAATGTTTGGTCTCGACGAACACTCGACTGTCCTGGTTGATCAGGGCTTGCCAACTAATTCTCTCATTTACAAGCACGCCTGCGACCTAGCTGAACAAGCTGAGAACATCGTACTAGTATCGCAGTACTGCCCGACTGGCAAACTCAACCGCATTCTCAAGCGCAAAAATGCCAAATTGTATTTCAATAATTGGCGTACCGCCTCGCCGATCAATAAACTTCTCATCAAACTCGGCACCTTAACCAGCCGGCAACAAACCCTATATCAGCATCCGCAATATCTGCACGCTAAATTCATTGTTTTCACGATGTCTGACGGTTCGAAAATAGCACTATCAGGGTCGCATAATTTCATGCGCGGCTCTGGCATCATGGGCACGCGCGAGATAGCTCTTGAGACCAGCGATACAGCCATCATTAAACAACTCGAAGCTTTCCGCAAGAAATACGTCGAATAATACCAATATACGACGTCGAAACTATTCCGCCTTCACACCCTCTAAGTATTCGCGGATACTCAGTGCCGCCGTCGCCCCCTCGCCGACAGCACTAGCCACCTGCATGGTAGCGCCGCTGCGGACATCGCCGCTAGCAAATACGCCCGGCAAAGCCGTCGCCAAACGGTCGTCGGTTTTGATGAAGCCGTACTCGTCAAGCTCAACGCCGCTATCCGCTAAAAACTGCGTATTCGGCTTCAAGCCGATGAAAACGAACACGCCGTCAGCCTCGAAAGTCGTTTCTGCGCCGTTTTCGAGCACCCGCACCGCCGCCACCGCGCCGTCCTCGCCGACGATTTCTTGCGCTACTGTTTGCAAATGTACGGTAATTTTGCCATTATCAATGTATTTCTGCAAATCGTCCTGTAGAGTCTTGCTGGCCTTTACGGAACTTCGCACCAGCAAATCAATATGCTCGGCAAAACGCGTCAAAAACATCGCTTCCTGCACACCCGAGTTGCCGCCGCCAACAACGACTAGCCTTTTACCTTTATAAAAAGCACCATCGCAAGTCGCACAATAATGCACGCCGCGGCCATAAAATTCTGCCTCGCCAGGAATGCCAAGTTTCTTATAACCGCTGCCTGTAGCAATCAGTACAGCGCGAGCTTTAACCTCTTGACCGTCAACTGTCAAAATATTAACGCCATCCTGATGGCGCAGCGCTGAAACATCGCCGTAATCAATCTTGGCGCCAAAGCGCTCGGCTTGCTTGCGCAAATTATCTGCTAATTCCATCCCTGGGACACCGTCAGGGAAACCAGGATAGTTGTCGATTTTATCGGTAATTGCCGCTAGACCGCCAACAACACCCTTCTCGTAAAGAGTCGTAGCAATACCTTCGCGCGTAGTATAAATTGCTGCTGCTAGTGCACTCGGGCCGGCGCCAATCATCACCGCAGGTTTTATATCTTCCATGTAGATTTCCTCCTCGTCTTACTGCGCTTGCTGAGCTTGCTGATATGCATTCATTAATTTCGTCATATCTGGTTGGCTAATAGTTTCTGGCGCTGGAATTGCCATAACGACAAATTTCAATGGCATGTTCGGCGCGATAATTTGCTTGCCGTTAGAGTCTTTACTGCCGGCCTCGCCGTACGCTTTGTCAGCTGGGATAGACAATAGCCGCACGCCGCCGATTTTCATTCCTTTCAGACCTTCTTTCCAGCCTTTGATTATACCAGCCGTACTCAACCCGCTTACTGGCAACGGCGTTTTCAGCTTATTATTATCAATGCTCTGATCAAAGATATCACCATTTGCATCCCAGCCAATATAATAAGCCGCAAAATTAGTTTTATCGTCTACCAATGCGCCATCGCCCTCTGTTAAATCTTCGGTTGCTAGTGATTTGACGCTATCGATTTCGAACTTTGCAACTTGGCTAGAATACTGCTTGAACGTCTCGTAATATTTAGCTGACAGCTTGTCGGCTTGCGCTTGTTTTTTTTGTTCGTAAGCAGTTTGCTCTTTTTTATACTCGTTTAGAACTTTTTGGTAGTCCGCCTGAGCTTGCTTGTTTGACTGCATTGATAAAATCATCACTGCGAATGATCCTAGCGTACCTAGAACGGTCGCGACCACAATAATCAAAATGCCAGCACGTTGCTTCTTTGACGTTGCCATTATTTCCCCTCTCTAGTTTATCTTTTCATTATAGCATAAAATCTCGATTATTGCCATAGTTTACGCACAATTGCCGTCAGCAGCGACGCAATAATCGCCGCGGTTGCCGCTAAGCCGAATTCAGCTGGCGATAACGGTGCGATTTTGAATAAATTGCGCAGAAATGGCAGACTATAGACCGCCGCCAAGGCGACAGAAGCCGTGACCACCACAATAGCCAAGGCATTCTTGCCACGCTGTTTAACGGCCAAGCGAATGATTTTGCGGCCGGATAGCGCCAAAATCATACCAATATTAGCTAGAATTATCGTCAAGTAAGTTACCGCTCGCGCTTGATCGCTAGAAGCACCGCTGCCCAGCATTCCGCCATGAATTAGAACGGCCATCAGCGCCAGCAACCCGCCAATTACTAAACTTTCTAGCACTACCGCTCGACTAAATAATGGCTGCGAAATTCGCCGCGGCGGCCGGCGCATCGTGTCTTCATCCTCTGGCTCGCCCTCAAACACTAGCGTACAAGCAGGATCAATAATAAATTCAAAAAATACGATGTGAATTGGCAGTAAAATCAATTCCCAACCAAGCAATACCGGCGCAATTGACAACGCAGCAATCGGGATGTGCACAATCATGATATACATCACCGCTTTTTGCAAGTTAGCAAAAATCCTTCGGCCGATACGCACGCCCTGAACGATCGAAGCAAAGTTGTCGTCCAATAGCACCAGAGACGCCGCTTCGCGAGCAACGTCGGTACCGCGCTGGCCCATGGCGATACCGATATGAGCGCTCTTGAGGGCCGGACCGTCATTAACGCCGTCGCCAGTCATCGCTACCACTTCGCCGTTTTGCTTAAGAGCGGAAATAATCGCCAGCTTAACATTTGGTGCGACTCGGCTGTAGATTTCTGTAGTTTTGACAAGCTCGCGCTGCTGTTTTTCGTTCATCGACAAAAATTCTTGACCGGTTACCACCTGCTCAGTATTCAAGCCAATCTCGCGGCCGATACGCCGCGCCGTTTCGGTATGGTCGCCAGTTAGCATAATCACTTTGATGCCAGCTCGGTGTGCCAAGGCGACAACATCCTTAGCCTCGGTACGAATCGAATCAGACAGCCCCACCAAACCTAGCAGCTCGTATTGATAGTCATCACGAGAGGGTTCGATGTTTTTCGCTGCTGCTTTGGCGATTGCTAATATACGCAAGCCGTCATCGGCTGCATCATCAGCAATCTCTTGCAGTCGTCTTTGCTGCTCGCTGGGCAAGCGGCATAGTCGAAAAACCTCCTCCGGAGCGCCTTTCAGCGCTATAATTTCAGGCTTACCACCGCGCCCCCAAATTTGCGCTACCGAAAACGAATGGCTGTCTAGCGGATATTCTTTGACGATATCCATGCCGTCATAAATCGCCGGCAGATCATCGGCTGCCGCCAAGAACGCCTCTTCCATCGGGTCGGATGGATTTTTTTGCGACGCCAGAATACCATAGGCAATAATCTCGTTGCGCTGAGCGTCGCTAGACTCTTTACCGCTAGCCGCGATCACCTGATTTATCGCCATGCGGTTTTCGGTCAGCGTTCCAGTTTTATCCGTGCAGAGCACCGTTGCGCTGCCGAGTGTCTCGATAGTCTGATTCTTGCGCGCTAGCACGTTGCTCTTGGCCAAGCGCCAAGCTCCCAGCGCCATAAATACCGACAAGACCACAGGAAACTCCTCGGGCAAAATCGCAATTGACAACGTCAGTCCCGCCAAAAAACCATGCAAAAAATCGCCACGCAGCAGCCAAAACAGCAACGTCAATAACATTGCCAAGAGCACTGCCGCCACCGCTATATAGCGCACGACTCGGCCAACTTCCTTTTGCAATAATGTCTTTTCTGGTTTAATTTCGTGCAGCGACACGCCAATGCGCCCCATTTCGGTCTGTTCGCCGACAGCGGTTACTTCGACGAGTCCGTGTCCAGATGTTATTACCGTACCAGAGAAGACTTGGCCCCCAGCGGTCTTCTCGACTGGTAGCGATTCGCCAGTCAAAATACTTTCGTTAGCAGCGACGTTTGACGATTCAATGAGCTTACCATCAGCAGCCACTCGGCTACCTTCGCCGACAACCAAAATATCGCCAACTACCACCTCTACGCTAGGAATGGTAACATATTCGCCAGCGCGCACCACTTGGCATTGCGGCGCAGACAATGACCGCAACGCTTCCAACGCCCGCTCAGTTTTAGAATCTTGATACAATTCTAGAGTCACCACGCCAACTACCGACAGCGCCAGAACAACTGTTTCATGCCAATCGCCCAAGAAAAAGTACACTATCACCACCGCTAACAGCAAGAAAATCATTGGTTCGGTAATAATCGCTAAGATCAGCCTAACAATACTTTTATTTTCGCGGTCAGGCAATCGATTCTCGCCATATTTCTGGCGCTGAATAACTACTTGATCACGCGATAGCCCCTGTCTACCCATATTAAATCAGTATAGCAAAAGCGGGTTAATTTCGATAGCATTCGATATACCAGCAACCGCGACCATGACCCGCTGAAGGAGTTGTGAAAATGACATCATATGCCTCTAGAATACTAATAGGTTTTTTGCCATAATCAAGATATGAATCCGCTTATTCGCTTCATGCGTCACTCGCTAACAAACATCTTGACGGCAACCGACGATGCTGATCAAGTTGATATCGAGAAAATCGATGAGACACTGACGCCGAATATGCGAGCCTTGCGGCTGGTCATGAACATGTCAGACCATTTGCTATCAATGGGCACACCAGCGAATAGCGTCGTGCATATGGCTCTCGGGGTAACCGACACATATTGCAAGCGAAAAGTACATATCGATGTCAGCTTTAATCAAATTACGCTCTCGCAAGACCGCGGCATCGATCGCGAACCGTTGACACTGATCCGCACTATCTCGCCGCGCGCTACCGATTACCGGCTAATGCGCAAATTACAAAACCTAGCCAGCCAAATTGCCAACCATAAAGTCACTCTAGATGATGCTGAAAATGAACTCGATGCCATCATTGCCAACAATAAGCGCTATCCTGGCATTATCAGTTATATTGCTGGCGGCGGCCTGAGTGCCGGCTCGGTTGCGCTCTACACGACGTCTATACCGATTATCTTGGCTGCCTTTATCATAGGTTTTTTAATTACTCTTCTGATAAAGCTACTAGGCCGCGCTGCGCTGCCGCCATTTTTCATTCAGATTATTGCCGCGTTATCAGTCACGTTAGTCTCTACCGGTATATTGTGGCTAGTTAATCATAAATATTGGGAATTTTTTGCTTTGATTGATCCGACGATATTAACCGTTGGCGGTATCGTCTTGCTAGTAGCTGGCATGATGATTGTCGGCGCCTTTCAGGACGCAATTGATGAATATTACGTTACGGCTAGCGCTCGGCTGTTGAAGGTGGTGATGCTGACACTTGGCATTGTACTGGGTGTAAGTATAGGCCTGTATGCCGCCAGGCAGTTTGGCTTAGCGTTTGTCGCAACCCCCGACAGTTTGTCCTTTACAAACACTACCTATCAGTATATTGGCGCCGTCATCATCTCGGCATCATTTGCATTAAGTAATAATTCGCGGCCAGTTGGATTATTAATCACTGGCGCCAGCGGACTATTGGGTTATTATGTGCTGTTAGCTGTATCAGAATTAGGTTTGATAATTATTCCCGCTAACGCTGTCGCCGGATTCACAGTTGGTTTTACGGCTACTGTTATTTCACGCTTAACTAGAATTCCTAGCCAAGCCATCATCGATGCTGGTATCGTGCCGCTAGTTCCCGGCCTTACCTTGTATAACGGACTAATGGCGCTAGTCGCTAATCCGGCCGCTGTAGACGGTACTCTGTTATTGATGCGCGCGATACTGATTGCGTTAGCTATTGCTGCTGGCGCCTCGTTCGGCGTACTTATCGGCCGCCCAACACGGCGCAGTCTGGTAACATTGCGCAACAACCTGCCAGAACACCCGCTGCGTTCTAATCAAAAACAACTAAAATAAGCTATACTCGCTCGGCGTCAAGTTTAGTAAGCGCTGCCGTCGCAATATTATCCATAATCGGTTTGACCTCAGCATCAGTCAGGGTTTGCTGATAACTGGTAAACGTTAGCCGGAAAGTGGCAGTCTTGATAGCCGCGTCGTCTTTTGGCTGATATATACCAAGCGTCTGTATCTGGCAATGTAGATTTTCTGGCCCGCCCAAGTATTGCCGAACTGCTCGCAGCAACTCATCATGCGAAATTTCCACGCTTGAGCGCAGCGAAATATCTTGACTGATTGACGGGAAACGGCTCAGTGGCCGGTAATTATACTCGCGGCTACTAGCCAAACAGGCTTGCAATTTTTCAATGCCAAGCGAGAACGCTGCCGTATAATCTGGCAGTTTGAAATTACGCCGTACTGCCTGAGATAATTCACCGACAACACCCAGCTTGTCACCATTTTTTGCGACAATCCAAGCACTGCGCTGGCCGTCAAACGGCGCTGGCACGTCCGCGTCAGACTCTGCTATTTTCACAAAATCAGCGTCAACGTTAATATCCGCCAACAGCCTATTCACTAACTTCCTGGCTTTATAAAACGGCGCGCCGGCTCGCGGCTTTTTGCTAGCGTAAACACCGTCGACAAACGTCTGCTCGCTTGGCAGATTCTCGTCAGTAAGCGGCAATTCTTTATCGTGAATTTTGCCGATTTCAAACAACATGAACTCGTCGTGGCCGGCTTTGATGTTGGTATGAACTTTATCCAGCAAACTCGGCAGCACGCTGGTGCGGTAGTACTGCAAATCAGGGCTTAAAGCGTTGCTTAGTCGATAGGCGCGGCTCGGGTCTTGCTCGGCGTTTTTCAGGACGCGCTCGTGGACGAAACTATAAGTCAAGACTTCGTTGGCGCCAGCGCGCGACAAACTCCGACGAATCGCTTGCTTGAGCTGGCGGCGCGGATTCCTAGGCGCTGGCTTGATGCTGCGCATTGGTAATTGGCGAGGTAGTTTATCAAAGCCATACAGCCGGCCAATCTCCTCGACGACATCTTCAGGTAATTCAATGTCGGTGCGCCAGAACGGCGATTGGATGCAAATATAATCCAATTCTTCTTCCGGGCCATGGCTCTTTATCTCCACGTTATTTAACAAGTCGCAGATATCATCGTCAGATAAATCTAAGCCTAATCTCCCATTGATAAACTTACTGTTGATGTCAATGTTAGCCGGCGTGTATTTTCCATTGAAATAATCATCAAGCCAGTCATCAAATTGTTTTAGATCAAACACTTCGCTCGCCTGTACCCCGCCGACCATGCTCATCAGCTGCTTCAACACGGCAGCATTTTGGAGCGGCGACTGGCCCTTATTAAACCGCGTCAGCGCGTCGGTAAAAATACCGTGGCGCATGGCCGTGCGGCGTAGTGCATACATGTCAAAGTTAGCGCATTCTAGGACAATATTTTTGGTGTCATTTGAAACCTCGGTGTCGGTACCGCCCATAATTCCCGCCAGACCAATCACTCCCTCGCCGTCAGCAATGACGATGTCGTCACTCGTCAGCTCATATTCCTTGCCATTAAGCAAACTAACTTTCTCGCCGTCACGAGCCATCCGCGCCCCGAGTGTAGACCCGCGCAATTTGTCATAATCATAGGCGTGCGTTGGCTGCGCCGTCATCAGCATAATGTAATTCGTGGCATCAACAATGTTGTTAATCGGCTTACCGCCCATCGCCACCAGCTGACACTGCAGCCATAACGGACTCGGCTGCACCTCAATATTTTTGATGGCTACCGCTGAAAACACCGACACTACTTCGGTTGCCTCATTGGTGACTGTCAAATTCAAACCCTCAGCGCCCATGAACTGCTGGTCTGATTTATACCACTCGGGGCTAGTAAACTGCTGGTGAAAAATCCCGGCAATCTCGCGCGCCACACCGAGTTGCCCAAAGCAGTCCGGCCGGTGAGTAAACATCTTATTTTCAATGTCCAGCACGTAATCATCCAGCCCAAACATTTCCGCAAAACCCGCACCCGCCGTGAGCTCAATCCCAGCCGGTACGTCGTGTTCATGAATTTCAATAATCCCCTCGTGATCCGTGCCGATATCCAGCTCATCCGCTGCCGCCAACATGCCTTGACTGAGCACACTGCGCAATGGCCGTGCATCCAGCACAAACGGCTCGTCGTCATCAAAACTCGCCGGCACCGTGCTTTTCGGCGGCAGCCAAATCGCCCACATGTCGGCGTGAACATTCGGCGCACCGCAGACCACCTGCACCAGCCCGTTCTCATCGCGCGGCACATCCGCCACCGCGCCGCCATCATCAATCTTGGTCACGCTCAGCCGATCAGCATCAGGATGCTTAGCACATTCAACCACCCGGACGATCCGCGCGCCACCATATTTGGCCTTAAGGTCGATCACTTCCTCGACACCGCCAAGCTGCTGATTGACCCGCGCCACCAACTCATCCACCGGCGGCAATTCAAAATTAATCAATTGTTTGATAATGTTTAGGCTGACTTTCATATTACATATAGTATAACACTATCGTACGCGAGCTAAAATTGCCCGCGAAAACCATTCGCTGCCGCATCAAAGAGCATCAGCTCTAACTCTCTGCTATAATTAATATAATGAAGCGCATCACTATGGTTAAACACCATCCATGCACGCAGTTGGCTCATTTATACGAGCATATGTTTTTGGCGACGACGGCCGAATTCATGTACCAGCAAGGCCAGTACCAGCTAATCGACTACATGCTAGACGGACACACTTACCCCGGCGGCATTATCATTATTAAGAGTATTTGGCACTCGGTCGATGCCACGCGGCTAGCCAACAAGATATTAACTTTGCCAACTGATTTCGGCGAGATGGACAACGAACCAGTTTCGCTAGCTCTGTACCGTTTGCTGGCCGAAGAGCCAAACCAGCTATACGTTGCCGACAGCGGCCGAATGATGCACGAATTAAGACAGCTTGACTCTCGGCCATGGCAAAACATCGATAATATCAAGCGGCTGAATAGCAGCACTAACCAAACCAGCGGTATAATTTACTCGACTAACCAGCCGTCAGCAATTCCACGCAAACTCTATATATCCTTTCAGCTAACTCAGCAATTCCGCCAGCAACGACCCGAAACGTTGCCGCTATTTTATGAATACATGCACTTTTTGAACTTATCAATCAGCCAAAAGCTTAGCCTCCAATTTGGCGCCTACACCGACGACAATCATATCAAATATCACGCCGAAGACATGTCTGTCACCAATACGCTGCATCTCAGTGTACAATCGGGGCCAATCCAATTTGCTGACATTATCCGCTGCGTCCAGACCGTCGCCCGGGATTTACGCTCGCCCGATCTGAATCAACGCTTTGCCGATTATTTGCATAGCATATCTTATACTGATGGACCTTCGATAGCGCCCGACATCGACCGAATGCTGCTTGATTTGGGCATTTTGCTCGGTAGTGACGGTTGGCACGCAATTGCTACGCCAGACAACGTGAACGACGTGGCACAAGCAACACAAATCATCGCTAAGTACGGCAGTCAGAGCGAATTGATTGAGTAATCAAAAATTTTTACTAGAATGTTTTTATCTCGGGCTTGATCAATAGTAAATGTCGTACCTCGGCTATTATTCACTCGAAAAGCTACTAGTTCGTCCGCCAAGTCAACAATCTGACAGTTGCGCGCATGAAATGATTCGGCATTGACTTCAGTGAACTCAGTGACATCGTGCACAACACCAGGCCTACTCTGGCAAATCTTTTGTAAAAGATTTGCCGTATCGACCGCATCGTCGTAGCGGCATTTGCCAGCTGCCGCTCGATCGTACAATGCCTGGCAATACAACTCTAATTTCACCGGTAGAAATATACTAAACCGCGACGCGTCCAAGCCGTTCTCATACGCCAGCCGAGCCGCCTCGTGATCGACACCAGTAGCACCGCCCGATACAATACCGCTGCCCTCAGCAATCTTCTGACCAACAAATCGCTCAATATCGCGGCAAATCGCGTCGTTCATTTCGCGGGTGCCAACAACCGCAAGCCAATTCATAGTATACGCCTCCTATTTGCCCCACGGTAAAGTAATATCTGCATCCATACCGCCTTCATGATACTCACTAAGATTTAAACCGTTTACTTCCGCAGTTTGCTTAAGCTCTTTCAAAATAGCTTCTCGCTGTGCCGCTGCTGCCGCAAGCTCTCTTTCCAGCATATCTATAGCTTCATCAACCCTCCTGAGCTCACACGCAAGCCTACTCGCACAAGATTCAGGACTTTCACGGAACTTCCCCGTATCTGCGCCTATGTCTTTACCTTTTTCCATTCTATTATTCAGAGACTATTCGCCAGCCTGACCGCCTCTTTCTTCGACCCTTCCATTTAGATTATTGAGCATTTCTAAGGATTTTGGATGAATAGGAGCAGCAAGTGCGCCAGCCTCTCCAGCTTCTACGCGTTTTCCTAGATCGTTCAGCATATTCGTGGCTGCATTCCCACTCTGAGCTCCTATGATAGCGTCTGGCCAAGTTGGGTGGGGATATTGTGGTAATTTTCTCATATTATTCTAATTTCCTTTCATATTGAATCATTTATCTTTTATAATGCCACAAAATTGTCTTAATTGCAAAAATACGCCGTCGAGGCGCCTAAAAAGTATTATTTGCTTTTCTTGCCTTTAGCCGATTTGCCTTTCTCCAGTTTCGCAACCCGCTTCTTCAGATCACTCAGCTCAGACCATAGAAAAATCACCAAAACAAACAGCACTCCTGCTAGCGATAGTACTGTTTCATCCATGGCAAAATCCTTTCATTCTTAAGATTATTGCCAATAAATAATTATAACAGGATTCAGCCAAAAGCCCTTGACACCTTCTTCTAGTATTGATATATATATCAGCTTTTGTAATTGCAAAAGCCAGCGTCTCACTCAAGATCATTAAGATTGAGACACTCCACTTCGCGAGATAATCATCTCGCCCGACTCCAGAAGGAGTTACCATGGTTCGCAACAGCAAGTGCCCTGACACTGGGCTCAAGAGGCAGCAGTGTTACTGCCCCAAGTGCAACATCAGGCACAACAACGCCGTTCAGCGTAGTGGCAACCTGCGGAGAGACCGCAAGGGTACTAACCGTAAGGAACACGACACTAAGGGTCGTAGCGGCAACGGCAAGCGGCGCTAGCCATTCCGACCCGGACAAGTCGATAAACTGTCCATATTCTCTGTGATAATATATAGATGACATGCAACGAATCCTTATCTGTAAACAAGCTGCTTCGCCCATCGAGGCGCATATTTATGAGCATCTAGCGATGACTAAATTAAAGCAGATCATGCAACAATTTGGATTATTACGACAAATTGATTATTTTGCGCTTGGTACGCACTATTCGGGTACAGGATTTATCACTATTGATATTGATTTATATACGGAAGAAGCAGTTAATCTGGCGCATGATTTGCGGCAACTTCAAGCATTTACAGATAACGAATCTTTGAACCTAGCCATGAGTCAAATCGCCGCAGAAAATGATTGTACGATTATTTGCAACGACCTTGATAAGCTCCAACATAACATGGTCAAATTAAACAAAAACGATTGGCAATCAATTGAAGAAATCGACCAGCCGCTTATTATTAGTCAGCTTGCCGAACACAAATTCCTGTACGAGACCGACGATCCTATTACGTCGATTAGCCGTATCTCTTGCGCTCTTAGTCAACCGCCAAATAGCGACACGGTGCTATTAGCTTTGTTTTATTATCTGGCTTTTGTTATTCATGGCACAGTATCCGACATAGCCAATGTTCGTTTGGGATATTATAACCTTAGCGAGCGTACTGAACAAATTGACCAGAATACGTCTTGTATTTGCGACTTTGCCGCACTTAGCAATTCAGCAGACAGAGCCAAACTACGAGACATATACCATGAAGTTATCGGGAAAATGTTAGAAAAAGCAGCACTAACCCGCATTTCTCGCCGCATTAAATCCTTTTCGTACAACGACGGGAAAATGAACGTTCCAAATATCGATATGTACATTTCAGAAATCGGCATTGTTGCTGGTGAAAAAACTTGGCAGAAATTAGCAGAAGAAAAAACAATTACTAATTTACTAGATAAAATGATTCTTGAAATAGCCTAGAATCACTCTATGAAATGAAATATTAGGACATACACTGAATAATACTGCTCTCTGCTTTCGCAATTTCAATAGCATACACGCCGAGTTTTTCTTTACGCGGCGGGTAGATTTTCTGAAGAAGCTGAAGCGCTTCCGCTCTATCTTTGGCTTGCGGTACAATTTGCTGCCAATCCTCAGCTGCCAGCATTTTAGCAAAATTATCGTAGATACGAATCGACTTAATCTGTACCGCGCCAGACTCATGACTAGTTTCTAGTTGTAATAGCTCGCCAGCCCGCAAGCGCTTGATACTGCCATAGCCAACGCGAACCTCCAGGGTTTTACGACCCGACATGATGGCGTCGTAATATGGCTTTTTAATCCTCATTTTTCGAGCGGGCGCAGCATGATGATGCTTAATATTACGAGCAAGCATGGCTTGGCCGCTAGACTGTGTTTTTCGGCGACACCCCTTATGCAGTCGCGGTTTGGCGGTTTTGCCGCCAGAAACGGCACTCCTAAACGGTCTCGTGGATATATTTACTTTACGTGCAGTCACAATAGACTATTATAACAGACCTCCACCTAACTAAGCCGAAAATGGAAAACGTCTGACAGTACGCAACTACTAAATACTATTTCTCATACACCCGCAGGTACATGCCATACAATTCTTTCTTGTATTTCTTGACGACTTTGTCTTCTGGAGATATTAATTCGTGGCCAGCGCCGATATAAGCCGGTGTTGTTTCGTAAGTAAATTCGGCGCCGCTAGCCTTAGCCATGCCTTCGGCGATATTCAGCGCCATGGTTTTATCAATCAAATCGTCCTCGCTACCAATTATCAAGCCGAGATGTTTCAAGCCTCCAGCCTTCAAATCACTGCGATAATTCTGCTTGATAATGACATAATTTGCCAGCGCTCGGTACGACAAATTGCCGTCAAAGAATTGATCTGGCAGCAAATGGTTGCCATAGACATTGCGCAGCAGCGCCATTTGCCACTTCGGCGCTTTAGAAGCGTCCGGTTCATAGTACGGCGAGAGCAGTAATACCCGCGAGAATAATCCATCGCCATATTGCGCCAGCCAGGTTGCCAGCGTGCCGCCGCCAGAATGGCCAATCACGCCCAGTTCGTCGCCCAGGCCGCTGACTAGCCCGGCGCTGTCGCCCATGAACTTAACCAATTCGCTGGCGCGAACTTGCCCGTGGAGCTTGTTGTCTTTCATGCCGTGATGCGGCACTCGCGGTACGTACACATTGTAGCCCGCCTGGTAAAACCAGTCCGCCAGTTCAACCATTCCCGAAGGTTCAGCGCTAACGCCGTGGAGAATCATTACTGCCCGAGCAGTTTTCTTGCCGTGAGTCTTCAAAATCGGCCGGCAATCTGGCCGCACTTCGCTGTTGGCTGTATCGTCGGCAATGACCTTTTGGATATCCGCCACCGACTGGCCATAATCGCGCCGCTGGATATTAGCTTTCTGCAAGTCAGCGCTACGGCTAGGCCACAGAAATGCCCAAGCCGCAAATCCTGCTATCAGCGCAAGTATCACGCATATTACGATTAGTATTATCTTTTTGCTACTGAGCGCTACAGACATTTTTACACCTTTCATAAGCGAACTTTGCTTTTTACTGGCCGTTGATATCCAGCAAGGATTGCACTATTGATAACCTTTATAACTTAATTATAGCATAAACCTTACAACACTCTCCTAAATAGTTATTGCATGATGCAGCAAACTGCTCTATCCTTAATTTATGAGCACTATTACCCGTCGAATCGCCGCTGCTATTCGCGCTAATGAATTAATTATCTAGGTAAACACAGTGCTAGGTAAGAACCCGAAAGGCCACCAAATGACCAAAAAACTACTAGAAATCGAACGCAAACGCCAGCTAACCGGTGACGCAAAAGAATTAATCAAGCAGTTGCGAGAACTTGGTTTTGAGCTGCAGAGTAATCTCCACGAGATTGATACGTATTATTCCCGTCCTGATGTCGACTTTATGCAGACGGTTGAATGTTTGCGGATTCGCCAGCGCGATGGTTTTGCCGAGGTGACATATAAGCCTGCGACGACCGCTGCGACACATACAGAGAATGATGTGATCATTAAGCCCGAGACAAACCTGCCAATTCAACCCGGGGACGCGGCAATCGCCAAACAGCTGCTCTCCAACCTCGGCATGGTACAGCTCGTTGAAGTTAACAAATACCGACGATCGTTCCAGTCTTCTGATTTTCCACAGGCAACGGTAGCTATCGACGAGATCAAAGACGCCGGCACGTTCGTGGAAGTTGAGGTTTTGTCGGACGATGAGACTAGTGCGCTGGCGATGATCAGCGAGATTGAGGTCAAACTCGGCCTTGAGTCGGCAGAAGTTGTTACGCGGCCTTATCGAGACATTTGTATGGGATTGTAGAAATTGTTTTCAAAACTGCTCCAAAAAGTCCAACTTGCCGCTCTCAAAATGCCGCACATCTTCGATGCCGTATTTCATCATTACCAAGCGGTCGATGCCGCAACCAAAGGCAAAGCCGGTGTACTCATTCGGATCAATGTCAGCAGCTTTCAGTACATTCGGGTGGATCATACCGCAGCCTAAGAGTTCGATCCAACCTTCGCCCGAACAAACTTTACAATCCGAATTTTTACCTTCACAGAATGGGCAGCTCAGCGCAAATTCAAAGCTCGGCTCGGTGAATGGGAAATAAAATGGGTTGACGCGCACATCCAATTTCTTGCCGTAATATTCTTGCAAAAATTCTTGCAAAGTAGCGATCAGATTGCCGACATTAGCACCCTTGGCGACGTACACGCCTTCAACTTGATAGAACGTGTGCTCGTGCCGCGCGTCCAAATCTTCGTTGCGAAATACCCGGTCAGGTACGATGGCGGCGATCGCCTCGCCTTTTTCCAAATCGCCATGATATTTTTTCAGCACGCGGTTTTGCATGGTCGAGGTGTGCGCTGGCGCGATCAAGCGGTCGCCATTAGCATCTGTCTCCTCGGTCATGAACGTATCATAATCATCGCGCGCTGGATGGCCTTTCGGGAAATTCAAGCTCTCAAACATGTGGAATTGGTCATCAATCTCACGCGACTCTTCCGTCACAAAGCCCATGCGATTGAAAATGTCAGAAATGCGGTCAATCTCGGCGCTCAGCGGATGAATCGTACCCTGCTCACTCGGCAGTAAATCAGGCTGCAGTGCATTAATGTCCATCGGTGCCGTCACGTCGATTGGCGGCAAATCGACTTTATCGAGCTCCTGGCGGCGAACTTCTATGACCACCTCCAACGATTTTTTCAGCTCGTTGACTCGCTTGCCGAAAGTGCCGCGCTCATCATTTGGCAAAGTCTTGATGTGGTCGTATAGCGCTTTGATTTCTGGAGCGCGCAATACTTCTTGCGGGTGGTTAGACTGAGCCGCCCGCGCTGATAAAACTTGTAAAACTTTCTCGAAATCCATTGCCAACCTACTTATTCACCTGATATACGAATAACACAAATACGCCAACTGCCATCAGTACAATGAACACCCAAGCTGGCGCTAGAGTTGTCGTAGCCTTGGTGCCTTTCAAATATTCTGAGTTTTCGATTAGCTCGCCGCTAACACCCGGAACTGGCTCGCCTTCTTGCTTTGCCTTCTGCGCTGCTTTTTCACGCAGATCAGCAGCGATGCGCTGTTGCAGTTCGCTGCGGCTTTCTGTCTGTTCAAAATAACGTCCCATATCATCATTATAACAGATGTATACAACCCAAAATATTTTTGTGTTATACTATGTCTATATTTCAGTAAAGGAGGGAATATTCATGGCTACTAAAAAAGCCGCTTCTACCAAGAAGAAGACGACCGCCAAGAAAACGGCCGCCAGCAAGACGACTGTTCGTACAGTATCTGCCGAAAAAGTAGAAGCACCAAAGAAGGAAACTGCCGCTGCCAAACCTACGACAACTAAACGCAGCAGCGTCAAGCTTCCATCAAATATCATAAATATAATCTTTGCCGAACTAATCGGTACGTTTGTATTGACGCTGGTTGCTTTGACCACATTCAAAGACGGCGGCGTTGGCGCGCTAGCTATCGGCTTCACGCTAGTAATGCTGGTGATGAGCATCGGCGCTGTCTCGGGCTCGCACGTCAACCCAGCCGTAACATTTGGTTTGTGGACTATGCGCAAGCTCAAGACAATCCTGCTGCCATTCTACTGGGGCGCCCAATTCATCGGCGCTATGCTGGCTGTAATTGTCACCAACTGGGTTACTGGCGGCTCGATCAACTTCGGCTTTAGCGGATTTAGCAGCATGAACTGGTCGATATTCGGCATTGAGCTGGTCGGCACCGCTATCTTCCTATTCGGACTAGCAGCAGTTCTATCGCGCGAAGAGACCTGCAATACTGGCAAAGCACTCGGCGTTGGCTTGGCACTGGCAGTCGGCATTTTGACATCTGGCTACTTGTTATCGACCGCCAAGACGCAAGCAATCGCCGACTACCAAAGCAAAGCAACATCTTCGGCTTCTAATAAAGTTGAGATTCCTCACGTCGCTTACGTCAAGGGCGCTAGCCTTAACCCGGCTGTTGCGCTAGCAATGACCGATTCGACCGAAAAGGAGCTCACTACTGGTTCAGCTGGCTCTAACGAAGTTGTCAATTCGCGCTTCTCGCTCGAGTCGCTAGTTGGCGCTTTAGCGGGCGCAGCTGTCGGTGCCAACCTCTACGTGTTGGTCGCTGGCCGGCAAAAGAAAGACTAAGCCTAACTTTCTTAACAAAAAATATCCCGTCTATCGGCGGGATATTTTGATAGTCAAAAATCTTTACTTCTTATCAATAGACGACGGACGATCAAGCGCCAATACTTCAACAGAAGAATCGTTACCAGCGATCTTCACCACGTCTTTATCAACTTTACCGAGCTCTTTATGAGCGTTGTTATAATGATTGACTGTCGTACCGAGACTATTGCCTAGTTTTTGCATATACTCTTCAAATTTGGCGATGTGTTGTCCGAGCTTGCCGACACGAACTTGAATATCCTTAGCCTGCTCCTCGATCTGCAAACTGCGCAAACCTTGCAATACCGTTTGCAAATACGCCATAAAACTCGTCGGACTAGTGATAATCACGTGCTTTTCGCGAAAAGCATACTCAATCAGATCGCGCGAACTGCCGCCCTGGCCAACATTATTGATCAGTAAATCATAATACAACGACTCGCTAGGGATAAACATAAATGCAAAATCCATAGTATGCTCGCTCGGGCGAATATATTTGCTGGTTTCATCGATGCGCCCTTTCAGATCAGCTTTGACTTTTTGCATTAGCTGCTCGCGCTCTTTGCCGCTAGCTTCAATCATCCGGTTATAATTTTCGAGGCTAAATTTGCTATCAACTGGTAGAATCTGACTCTTATCAAGAAAAATCACCGCATCAACCATTTCGCCGTCGCGAAACTTATACTGAGTCTGATACTGCCCTGGCGCCAAAATATTTTCGAGAACGCTCGACAAATAGTATTCGCCAAAAACACCGCGCTGCTTGGGGTTTTGTAGAACATTTTGCAAGGTTTTGAGGTCAGTCGCCACATCAACGACACGCTTGTTGGTCTCGTCGAGCTTGGTCAAGCGCTGCGTGACATCAGCCACCAATTTTGAACTTTCACTAAGCTGCTTTTGTACCGATTGCTGAGTTGACAGCTGCGAGCGTTCAAGCTTGTCGCTCATTGCTTGCTGCAAATTAGTGATCGAGCGCGACAATTCAACGACATCGCCCTTAATCAGCTCTACCGCCGAGTTATTTTGCACTCGCTTCAGCTGCTGCATCAACACAAAAATAACCACGCTAGCCGCTGCAACGACTATCGCTAAAATTATAAGCAAAACCATTATTTCCATATAGCTAGCATACCGCAAATAACGGTTCTGTGCCAGCTACCCAGCGATAATCAGCCGAGCCGCTACAATCAGCACGATCGATACTACTAAGTAAAGTATAAACGACCGCAATCGCGCCAGCCAAGTAAACATCGCATATGTCAACGCGCCAATTACCGTCATCGCCGCCATCGCCCAATACCACGGCAAGAGCGCTAAATACGATTGCAGACCCCATAGAGCCGCTATCGAAGCAATAACGATAAATAACGGCCGGTAAATTCGCGCCTGCGACAACAATATCAACCCGCCGATTGACACCAAAGTTACCGAAAAAATTGCTACATACAGCGGCGCATTCTGGCATAAATCATTATCGCCGCGGCACATCACCGCCGACGCAACCCGGCCAACCAAAATATACAACACCGTTAGTATTGCACCGGCGAACGCTCCATAGATAGCAGCTCGAATGATGTCCTTTTTGTCCATCGGAATAAACGGCTCCAGCTTCACCGCTGCAGTCTCGTTTGCGTTGTTCATAGGTTTCTCCACATTAGTCATCTTACTGAGTTATTTTACTACATTCTTGCGTTTTTTGCTAGATGCAAGCTTAACATTAGGCCAATCCACGTACCACAACGCCCCCAAGCAAGCCACCGCCATACCGCCGACAACATCAAGCGGCGTATGCACCAGCGCTAATATTCTGCCGACGCCGACTAACAGCGCCATAGTTAGCATAATTATAGTAATCGAGCGGCGACGCAGTGCATACCAAACCGCCAGCACCAAAAACATCGCAAAAAGCGCATGATCCGACGGAAATCCCGGATTATTCAGATAAGCCGCCCCTGGATTAACGCCAAGCAGCTCGAACGGACGCAACTGTTCAGGCTGATATATTAGCCCAAGGATTTTAGCAGCCACATAAGACGTCAGTCCAGCCATCAGCACGCGAGAATATATTTCATAGCGGCGCTTACTTTCAACCTTAAAAAATAATTCATACAAAGCTAGCAATATTAACGGAATCAGCAGCCAGTCGGCGATTATCTTAACCAGCCAAGCCACCTTATCGTTGCAGCTCCTCGACTAGTTGCTGGCGGGGAATGGGCTTATTTTCACCCGTTGCCATATCCTTCACTGTCGCGAAACGGCCGCGCACTTCTTCCTCGCCAATCAAGACTACTAACTGTATGCCAAGACGATCAGCATAGCGCAGCTTCTTTTTTAACGGTACTGATTCAGTATTAAGAATTGTCGCCACGCCAGCTCGCCGCAGTTCGGCAGCTATTTGCAGTGCCTCGCCGAATTGCGCGTCGTCAAAAGACGCTACCATACAGCGCGCCAATGTCCGGCGATAACTAGACACGACGCCTACCTCGCGCAGTTTGTAGAATAAGCGCGACAAACCAATCGACACACCGACTCCCGGCAAACGCGTCCGCGTATAGTTCTCGGCCAAGTTATCGTAGCGCCCGCCCGAGCAAACACTGCCGACTTCTGGATAATCATCAAGCGTCGTTTCGTAGACTACGCCAGTATAATAATCTAGTCCGCGCGCAATCCGTAGATCTAGCTGGATGCGTTGCTCTGGCAAGCCCATGTTTCGCAGCATCGCCAGCAACTCGCGTAATTTTGCCGTGCCAAGCGTGAAATCATCAGAATCAATTTCGTTTTTCATTGATTCTAGCTGCGATAAAATCTCGTCGTTGCTGCCGCTAATCTCTGTGAAAGCAACTACTTGCGCCACTTGCTTCTCGCTAAGGCCCAGCTCGCGTAATTCCGCCATAAAATCTTGGCGCGATATTTTCTCGATTTTATCGACTACTCGCAGTACATCCGCCGACACATCGGCCAAACCAATTCCAGCGAAAAAGCCGTTCAACACCAAGCGATTATTGATGTGAATCGTGAACTCGCCGAAAGCAAACTGCTCAAAAATATCGTTAATTACCGCTGGAAACTCCGCATCGGCCGCCACGCTTTCTGAACCAATCACATCAATATCGCACTGATAGAATTCGCGAAAACGCCCGGCTTGGGCTCGCTCGGCACGGTGCACTTTGCCAATCTGGTAACGCCGGAACGGGAAAACCAGCTGACCCTCGTGTTCAGCGACATAGCGCGCCAGCGGTACCGTTAGATCAAAACGCAAGCTCAAATCATTCTTGCCGCGTTCAAACCGATAGATTTGTTTCTCGGTTTCGCCGCCGCCTTTCGCCAACAATACCTCGCTCAGCTCAATATCTGGCGTGTCCAGCGGCGCGTAGCCATAGCGCTCATAAGTTTCGCGAATAATGTCGCGCAAACGATTAAACTCTATTTGGTCGCCTGGCAGGTATTCGCTGAAACCGCTCGGAATGCGGGGAGTAGTTGTCTTCATATCATTATTTCTTGGCTGGGGTGGAGGGATTCGAACCCCCGCATGCTGGGACCAGAACCCAGTGCCTTACCACTTGGCGACACCCCATCGCGCCTACCTTAATATATCACTAGAGCGACGTTATTTCAAATCTAGCCGCCGCAGTTTAGCAGTCAAATACGCCGCAGCTGCTAGCCACACGCCGGCCAGCAGTAGACTAATCACCCCAGGCAGCGCCGCTACCGCACCAAACAAACCAACTTTTCCCTGTCCGCCGCTCATCAGTACAACCGCGCTAATCGCCAGCCAAACGCCAGGCGCTAGCAATGTGCACGCACCTGATATTCGCCGCTCTAACTTGCTCAGCCGCGGCATAGACAACAAAAATGGCAAAGAAATAAACTCTAGCAGAACTATAGCAATCGCGACGATAGCGCCGTCGCCAATCCCCAGCAACTCTAGAGTTTTTGGAAATTTCTCGAATCTAAACAATTGCGCCAGCATTATAATAATCGTCCAGAAACCTGCTGCCAGCGCCGCATACTGTGCGCGCTTCTTGAAAATTGTTGGCGGAAAAATACTAGTTATAAACTGTTTCATATTATTAGCATAGCATTTTTCCACATGATTTTTTATTTTTTGTCCAAAAAATGCTTGCTATTAAGCACAAAAACGTATATTGTATAGACAGCGAAGTTACAAAAACAAACACAAAAATGTATCGATCGCTCTCCGATAAATCCACCACAACAATGAAATACTCCTCTGCCTTGGCGAGGAGTATTTTGCTTCCTTGTTTAGTTGACGCTAGCTGGGCCTGCCTGGCACTAGCAAAATCGCTTTATTCCCCAGCCTTTTTGCTGTGTGCTGCCCGCCATTCGGCGATTTTGCCATGATGTCCGCTAAGTAGCACTTCTGGCACGCGCATGCCTTGCCATTCCTCGGGCCGAGTGTATTGCGGATATTCTAGCGTTTCGCCGTCACTAAAGCTCTCAATCGCTGCGCTGTTTTCGCCACCAAGTACGCCGGGAATCAGCCGCACAATCGAATCAATAATCGTCATCGCCGGCAATTCGCCGCCTGTCAGCACGTAATCGCCGACGCTGAGCTCTTGATCAACCAGCGCCATAATTCGCTCGTCATAGCCCTCGTAGCGCCCGCAGATTACAATATAACCGTTCTCGCTTTCGCTGTATTGCTGCGCCAGCGCCTGCCGCCAGCGCTGGCCGCGCGGCGTCATGATTAAAACTTTAGCGCCAGGGTCAATCTGTTTGGCCTGCTGCACCGCGTTCCATAGCGGCTCGACCATCAGCAGCATACCATCACCGCCACCGTACGGCGTATCGTCAACCGTGCGGCGCGGGCCAATCCCGAACTGGCGCAAATCAATCGTCGAAAGCTCAATGTGGCCGTCTTTTTGCGCTTTCCACATCATAGAACTGCCGAACACGCCAGCGAACATTTCTGGGAATAAGGTAATCACCTGAATTTTTCTCATCTGTTATAGTGTAGCAAGTCTTGACACGGATGTCTATCTGTGATATATATATCAACTTTTGCTCAAAGTAACCCTAGGGCGGAAGTCGCCCTTGCTTTGAGCAGAGAAGAAAGGAGGACGGTCATGCCGACCGTTACCGCCATCGCCCCCGACCCCGCGCCCGAGCCCGAGCACGACGGCATCGACGCCAAGGCCTGTAGGGTGCTTCGGTACGCTTACCGCAAGCGTATCGAGGCGGAGAGCAGAAGGCAGCTCGTCCGTGCTGCCTTCTGGACCGGTTTCCACCGGTCCTTTAGGAGGAGGTGGTACAGTCACTGAGGGGCGCTGAGCCCACCGAAAATAGCTCGCCGAAAGCCGTTCAACCCCTGGTTCGAGACGCACATTTCTGCGTTTCCTGGGTTGAATACCCAGTTTCCAGCTTGAGCACGTTTTCGGCGGGCTATTTTCATGCCCTATAACAGTTTGCCGTAATCTAGTTTTTATTTCTTAATAGCATTTGACTTACTCCGTATTATGTTCTTACACCAACAAAAAAACCGCCTAAAAAGACGGCTTTCTTGCACAAATAAGTCTCTCAAACCATTTGTTGGTTTGCTCGCAGTAGAGCTTTTGTACTTTGTTTTCTTCGATAGTTCAAGGTTCTCGCATGAACTTACTTATGATTATATATCAAGATCGTCTAATTCTGCAAGCTCTTGGCGCGACTTTTTTGCGAAATCGCTCTCGGTTTCTGCGTTTTCTGCGTCATTTTCCACAGAATCACTAGTGGCGTTTTCCACATCATTATCCACTACAGCCGAATCGGCGTCCTCGTGGTCGTCATTATTAACGATTTTCAGGTTGTAATGAGCAGTATTTTTAGCGCCTAGTGCTCGCAGCAGCGTACGCAGCCCTTGCGCAGTCGAGCCGCGGCGGCCAATCACCCGGCCCAAGTCTTCTGGATTGACAGTTAGCGTCAGCAAAACGCCCTTCTCGTCGACAATCCGGTCAACAACCACATCATCTGGATGTCCTACTAGTGATTTTACGATATATTCGACAAATTCCTGGTCAATGGTCGACATGCCCACGGTATCTCCTCCTTTGCGGTCACACGGTTACTATCGTACTTTCATTGTAACATGCTTTTGCTATGAAATCGAAAAACGCGCCCCAACCATGCAGTTAGAGCGCGCTAGTTCGTAATTAAAAGCGTTAGGCTTCAGCTGGAGCTTCTGTCTCTTCGGCAGCTGGCTCTTCTTTTGGCTGATTCTTGCGCAGCTTTTCAGTATTCTTGACCGCTTTGGTCTTGCCGCCCTGGAACTCTTTAACCCATTTCGGCAGCTTGACACCAGCTTCTTTTAACAACTTCGCAACGCGCGGCGTCGGCTGAGCACCGTTATCAAGGTATTTTTGAGCAGCCTCGACATTGATATTAGCGTCTTTGGTATGCGGGTTGTAGCTACCGACATAAGCGACGACGCGGCCGCTTGATGGATGGCGCTGTGCTTCCTGGACGGCGACGCGGTATACCGGATAAGCCTTGCGGCCCAAACGTTGCAAACGAATTGCGAGCATAAAATTAAAACTTCCTTTACTTCACGTTAGTACTGTTGTTACTTCTGTCATATTCTAGCGTGTTACGGGTAAAATGTCAACAAAGCGCCTAAGCGCTGCCTAGACGCTTTTTCGTTCAAGTCTAGCCTATTAACCAATTCAGGCAGAAAACACCGCTAGAGGGCGTAAAAACGGCCAAAACGGCTCAAAAATACTTAAAATTTGTAATTTTTGCGAAATAATTGCGAAAATCGTTGACATGGCGATTCATATGTGATATATATATATCAGCTTTTCGCTCAGAGTTACCAAAAAGAGGGGCGGAAGGTTGCCCTTTTTTGCTTTGAGCGAATCGATGATTTCTAGGAGGAAATCATGTACGACAACACCGCCTCCATCAAGCGCGAGATGACCGGCCTCCGCAGGGATGCCGCCAGGCTTCGCAAGGAGATCGCCAGACTCAGTGAGGAGCGCGACGCGCTCCGTGAGAGGTGTGTCAACATCCGCAAGGAGCGCGACGAGAGCAGGAAGGAAGCCAAGGCGCTGCACAGCGTCGTGACACTCTTGAGCACCATGCTCATCCTGGCCGTGGAAGAGGGCTAACGCCCGCCGAGAAAATAGCTCGCTAGAGGTTTAAAACCCTCAGTGCGGCCCTCTGGCGGGCTATTTTCTTTGGTTTTTTATTGCCGCTTTCTATACTCTTCTAGCGCTGCCCGGGCGGCTTGCTGCTGGGCGGTTTGTTTGCTAGGGCCGATGCCTTTACCCATCAGTTTGTCGCCGACATAAGCGCCGAGCGTGAAAACCTTGTCGTGGTCTGGGCCGTCTTCGGCGATAACTTTGTAGACTGGCGTAGCGCCGTCAACGCGCTGGCTGATTTCTTGCAGGTGGCTTTTAGGGTCACGCCAAGAGCCGCTTTCTAAAATCCCGTTAAGCTTACTGATTGTGTGCTTCTCGATAAAGGCCGCCGCAGCATCATAGCCGCGCTCCAAATAGATTGAGCCAATCACCGCTTCATAGGCGTTTGCTAGAATCTGATGGCGCGCCCGCTCGGAACCATGCTTCTCACCGCGGCTCATCCGCACCAATGACTCATAGCCAAGCTCTTCGCCAGATTTAGCGTTGCTAGTGGTGTTAACTAGCGCCGCGCGCCAGCTAGTCAGGATACCCTCCGGCTCTCTATAATGTTTATATAAATAATCCGTCACCACCAGTTCTAGCACGGCGTCGCCCAGAAATTCTAAACGCTCATTGTGCTCGCTCACCGATTTTTTATGCTCGTTGACGTAGCTGCGATGTGTCAAAGCAGTAATCAGAAGCTGAATGTCATTATATTCAAAACCTAATTTCTGCTTCGCCCAATCTTGGTACGGCCCGGTTGGCATACCACTCATCTTTCCTCCTTTTCGTATTTTGTAAGTTTATAAGTTTTCTTGGCGGATCCGCGTTTTAGCTTTCAGCATTAGCTTGGCGATGTCTTCGTATTCTATCAGCTCGAGCGCCTCGTTGAACGGGAACCATTTGATCCCCTTCATCCAATCCTCTTTCTGGATTTCATCGCCGCTGGTACGAACGCGCACCAAATAAATTTGCGTCGTCATCAAAACGAGCTTGTCGAGACGGCGATAGCGAAAATGAATCTTGCCCAGCCAGCCTAGCATATCGACGTCGTGCAAGCCAGCTTCCTCGCCAATTTCACGGCGAGCAGTCTGCACGGCTGTCTCACCCTCCTCGATGTGGCCTTTGGGAATTGTCCAGCGGTCTTTGGCGTCCTGAATCAGTAAAATCTCGATACCCGACTCGCCGTGGCGGAAAATCACGCCGCCGCTAGTCGGCTCGCGGACGATTTCTTGGATAGACGCCGAACGCGACTTTGTTAAATATTTGCGTATATGATCAAACTTGCTTTTGTTGGCCTTTGGCTTTGGCATTATCTGACCCTTCCTCGACAAATTTGCGATAAGCAGTACCCAGTACGCCGTTAACAAATCTGCTCGAATTATCAGAACCAAACGCTTTAGCTAGCTCAATCGCTTCGTTAATAGCGACACGCGGCGGTACGGTATCTTGATGATGCAGCAGCTCGTACAGGCCAATCCGCAAGATTACCCTGTCGATCCGCGCTATCTGCGTAATTGGCCACTCGGGCGCAATCGGTTGCAGCTGCCGGTCAAGCTCCTCCTGCTGGCTAACAACGCCGCTAGCCAGTCCTTCTACGAAAGCGATGTCGTCAATCGCCGAACGGTAACGCTCGACATCGCGCTTCAAGATATCATCTAACGCGGCACTGTTGTCGCCAGACTGCCGGCGCAATTCCAATTCGTATAGCGCTTGCAGCGCAACAATCCGACCAAGATGCCTATTCGATGCCATTCGCGTTTGTTTCCTTTTATTATCTCACCGTTTTTGCTTGAAACGGTTATTTCTGCTTGGTTGATGATTTTTTCTTGCCAATCAACACTTTGACTGGCGAATGGCCGTTAACGCGCTTGGCTAATTTCTCGACAAGATGACTGCGGCGCATGCCGGTCTTGCGAGGACTTGATTGTTTCTTTGGCTGTGCCATGAAATGTTCTCCTTCTCGGTTTGTAT
Organism: uncultured Candidatus Saccharibacteria bacterium; assembly: GCA_963551735.1. Classification (GTDB taxonomy): domain Bacteria; phylum Patescibacteriota; class Saccharimonadia; order Saccharimonadales; family Saccharimonadaceae; genus Saccharimonas. Next base: position 213,114 of record CAUVHH010000001.1, read on the forward strand.
AAACTTAGTAGTATTATACGCTAAAGCGGGGTTTTTCTCAAGTATTTGACATTGTAGTGTTATCGTATTTTAATTATTGACTTTTTATAACGGTTGTGCTATAATAAAGGTATGAGTCATGAACAAAGTAGTAGCGCATAGGTTCAGAAACGCTACTTGCCATTTGTAATTTTGCAAAGACGGGATCACGCCACGATATTGACGAGCTTGCCCTTGACGTAGATAATCTTCTTCGGCTCAGCTAGCACGAATTTCTGAACGTTGGCGTCGGCTAGCGCTAACTCCTTGATCTGCTTTTCACTAGCATCAGCAGCGACCTCGAGTTTAGCGCGCAGTTTGCCATTGACTTGCACGATAATGAGCAAGCTGTCGCTGGCAATTTTAGCGTTATCCCAGACAGGCCAAGCGGCAAAATCGAGCTGCGAAGTCTCGCCTAGCTGCTGCCACAATTCGGCAGCCATGTGCGGCGCAAACGGCTGTACCAATTGCACTAGCATCTTGAGATGTGGGCGCCAATCTTCGCTGTAGCCCGCCACTTTCAATTTGTACAAATCATTCACGCATTCCATCAGCGCTGCAATCGCCGTATTAAAGCTGAGACGATGAATGTCATCGGTGACTTTTTTGGTAGTAGAATTAATAATGGTATCAAGCTTCTGAGTATCAGACGTACCGGTTTTGTCGCTGTCATTAAATTCTTGCACTAGCGTCCACAAGCGATTAAGAAAACGATAAACACCAGCAATGCCGCGGCTGTTCCAGCTAGAGTTTTCGTTAATCGGCCCCAAGAAAAGCTCAAACGTACGCAGGGCGTCAGCGCCATAGCCGGCGTTGATGACTTCGAGCGGATCAACGACATTACCGAGGCTTTTGCTCATTTTGCGGCCGTCCTCGGCTTGAATCAAACCATGGTAAACCAGCTTTTTTACTGGTTCGGCAAAATCTGTCAGCCCAAGCTCGCAGAAGACGTGCGTCCAAAAGCGCACATACAGCAAATGGGCCGTCGCGTGATCGCCGCCGACATACATATCGAGCGGCGCCCAATAATTTGCCTTGTCTGGCGCCCAAGCCTGCTGCGTATTATGCGGATCGGTATACCGCAGCAAATACCAGCTACTGCAAGCGTAACCATCCATCGTGTCAGTTTCGCGCCGAGCTGGAGAGCCGCAAATTGGACAAGTCGTCTGCACCCAATCTTCTTGCGCCGCCAAGACTGATTTGCCATCACCGCGTGGCTGGAAATCATCGACATCCGGCAGTAATACTGGCAAATCACTTTCCGGTACTGGCACTGCGCCGTGCTCCGGACAATAAATAATCGGAATCGGCGCACCCCAATAGCGCTGGCGGCTGATCAGCCAATCGCGCATTTTGTAAGTAATTTGCGACTTGCCTTTACCCTCTTGCTCGAGCCAAGCGACAATTTGCTCGCGAGCATCCTCGCTGCGCGTACCGTCAAAAGCCCCAGAATTCACCAAAACCCCTTCGCCGTGATAGCAAGCGTCGGTGTCAATGTCATCCTCAGGCCTCTCTATGACCTCAACGACCGGCAGCTCGAATTTCTCAGCAAAAGCAAAGTCGCGGTCGTCATGCGCTGGCACGCCCATCACCGCACCAGTGCCATAGCCCCCCAGAACATAATCAGCAATCCAAATTGGAATCTTTTGGCCAGTCGCCGGGTTGATAGCATAGCTGCCGCTAAAAACACCTGTTTTCTCTTTGGTATCGTTGCTGCGTTCAATCTCTGATTTCTTGACGGCATCATCAATATAGTTCTCGACTAATTCGCGCGTTTCATCGGTCAGCAGCGTGCGTGCTAATGGATGCTCGGGCGCTAACACCAAAAAGGTTGCGCCAAAAATCGTATCAGGACGCGTCGAGAAAACAGTTATCGTATCGTCGCTGCCATCAACTTGAAAAGTAATCTCAGCGCCTTCGCTTTTGCCAATCCAGTTAGTTTGCGCAATTTTGATTTTGTCTGGCCAATCCATCTCTGGCAGCTCGGCAAGCAGCTGCTCGGCATAAGCGGTGATCCGGAAGAACCACTGTTTCATAGACTTCTTGACAACGACCGAGTCGCAGCGCCAGCATTTGCCGTCAATCACCTGCTCGTTGGCGAGAACCGTCTTATCCTTTGGACACCACCATTGCAGCGATTCTTTTTGATAGGCCAAATCCTTTTCAAACAGCTTAGTAAATATCCACTGCGTCCATTTGTAGTATTCTGGGTCGCTGGTATTGATCTCGCGCGACCAATCAATGCTAGCACCGACACTGCGCAATTGTTTTTTGAAATTAGCAATATTGTCAGCGGTAGTTTCTCGAGGTTTGCGGCCAGTTTTGATAGCGTAATTCTCGGCCGGCAAGCCAAAGCTATCCCAGCCAATCGGATACATTACGTTATAACCGAGCGCTCGGCGAAAACGCGCCACCGCATCGACAATGGAATGCTCCATAAAGTGACCGGTATGCATGCCTGCGCCGCTTGGATACGGAAACATGCCTGTCACATAGTATTTTGGCTTGGCGCTTGACTCGTTCGTATGATAACGCTGGTCATCCGCCCAGATTTGCTGCCATTTCGGCTCGATTTCAGAAGGGTTATAGTGTCTCATCAACTATCAGTATAACAGATAAAACACAGCTGGTTCTAGTAATTAATCGTCGTAATCGCCATATTCTAAGTCATTATCGGCATCAACGGTTGGCGCAGATAAATAACTACCGCCAGATACCGACTGAAAAGATTGGCTGATTGCCCTTGCCCACTCTTCAGCGCTTATGGCGTCGCTTGGAACAGCGACCTGCGAACCTTTGCTAAAATCAATAACTGTTTTGGCGCTAACATTGTAGTTTTTGTCGGAACGGCTATCGGTCTTAAGGTTAGTGGCCTTAACGTCAACGCCACGCAGTTCATGCGACCATTGCGATACCCAAACGGTCATGGTAGCGTCGGCTTTTGATTTGGCTTTTTTGGCAGACTTGTAAGTATCAGACGACGAAGACGAAACGTTCGGCGCGCAAGATTCAACGCTTTTAGCGAAAGAGGTTTCTCGAAAATCCTTCCAGAAAGCTTCTGCCTTGTCATCATCAACTGATACGTCGTAGCCAAAATTGCCATTTTGCGATTTAACTTCTTTGTCGATAATTATAAATGAATGTTTTTTGTAAACGCTGGAGATTTGATGCTTAGCTTTGTCGTCTTTGGAGTATTTTTTGTAAGCATCAATCACACACTGCAGCTGATCGGCTGATTTTTTATCCTGTTTGCGAACATCAGCTAGCGAATATTTTGCCCACTTGCCGTCAATCTTTTTCAAGTGTTTTTCAGCCTGAGCTGGCAACTTTTGATGTAGAATAGACAACGTTTCCTTGATATTTGATACGATATTGTCAACCTTGAAATAGACTGTACCGTTGTCAGTTGCCAAACCGCTAGCCTTGAGAGACAACTCCTTGCCGTTCACTTCTAAGGCCAACTCGGCATTTGCATCAAGTTTCGGCGTATTTTCAGCACCAGTATCAAATGTAAATTTTTTGAACTTAATGTTCACGCCGTCGGCTTCATAAGAAAAGTTTGAGTTCACTGTGGTTTTAGTCGAGACTTTGGTAGCGAGCGGCAATTTGCTAACCGCATCGAGCAAGACGTTTTCTGGCTTCTGATAAAACGCATAGGCAGTAGCGCCAGCAATCGCCAGCAGCACAACTAATATTACGGCGCAAATAGCAATAATCAAGCCTGCTTTAGACTTTCGCTGGCCCATCGCCATCTGCGGCGGCAACGCTGGCTGAGCTATAGGTTGAGCCACAGTCTGGTTAGCAACAACCGGAGCGGCAGCTGGCTGTTCTGCTACAGCACTGGATTTTGCAGCAGATTGTTCGGCGGGCGCTGGCGCTGATGCTGTCGTGCTTGTTGAAACTTTAGCTTTTTTACTGGTCTCGGTTTTGGTCTTGGTTTTGGGCTTGTCAGAAACCCTCTTTTTAGTGGTTTTCGGCTTCTTTGGCGCGCCGTCTTGTTTCATTGCTAGCTTGCTCCTTTACTCCTTAACTTAAACCTATTATACACACGATTAGAACTGCTGAAAATATTTGTCTTTGATAGCTAGCCATTTATCGCTTTGGCGGACTAATTCAGCATCCTCGGTCATGTCGCAGAGCACCTTAACACATTCTTCGAGGAATATTTCGTTCTGCGAGCCTTTGACCAACACTACCGTTCCTGACTCGGTTATCGAACGGACGAACTCGCCAGCTTCGATAGCGTTGCGCGCCACATGAACTTGGCAGCCTGTCGAACGGGCCGCTGGTGCCAAGTATTGCGTCGCCGCCACGCCGACGACTACCACCCACGACAAAAGATTCGGATCGCACATGCGACCGAGTTTCTCGTGCTCGGCCTGACTGCTGCCGCCAAGCTCTAGCATATCACCAAAAACAGCCACACGACTCGGTACATCCGTGAACTCGTACAGAGTTCGCAGCGCCGCCTGAGCCGCTGCCGGGCTAGAATTATAAGTGTCGTCTATAATAGTCACGCCGCCAATGCCGCGCAGCAGATTCATCCGCCCCGGCACTGGCTTGAGGAGCGACAGTCCGCGTATAATGTCTTCCACCGGCAACCCGAGCATCATTGCCGCGCCAACTGCCCCCATGATCGGGCGCAAGCTATGCTCGCCCACTACTTTAATGGTAGTGGGAAAACGAATATCGTTAGGAGCAATAACCGTGCCGCTGTAGCCGTTTTCATCAAGCTGTTGCTGCTCAAAACGAAACTCTGCTAGCCCAGTCGTACCGTAAGTGCTAAAGTTCGCCGATTCCAAGAAATCTGCGAATCGCCCGTCGATATCATCGCGATTAATTAGCGTATACTCAGAAAATTTAGCGACAAATAGCTCTTCTTGAGCCACATGTTCAATTGAACCAAAAAATTCCATATGTTCAGGTGTTATCGCCGTAACTAGCGCAATATTCGGCCGCAAGTAAGTGCCGAAATCCATCATCTCGCCTGGATGATCAACGCCTAATTCTTGAATAATGACATCGACATCCGCCGGACTATAGACGCGGCGATGCGCTGCCCTAAAAACACCTAGCCACGCCAATGGGCTATGTAGTCTCTCTGGTAAGTTAATACCGAGAATCGCCAATGGCGCCGACACTTCTGAATTATGATTGCCCTCGTGCATGCGGACGCGAAAACGCTGCGATAATAACCTGCCGAGAGCACGCTTAGTGCTAGTTTTGCCAACACTGCCAGCAACAACTATCAATCTGACATGCGGATGCAGCTCAAAGTACTTAACAACATACTTTTGAAGCTTCTTCTTGATATACTTCTTGAACATAATTCTATCATACCGTATACGGTTAAGAAATTGAAATGTGCGCCATCATTCTAGCAGTCCAAAACCGCGAATCGGTCCGTCGCGGCTGAGATCCGACTGCTGAATGTTAATTACGCCGCCCTCGTTACCGCCAATAGTCGTCACCTTGCCGTTGTCGTATTTGAGCACAAAGTTCACATGCTCGCCATGACGACTGGCGTTGTCGTACATAATAGCATCGCCAGGCTGCAACTGGTAGCCGCTATTTGCGGCGCGGAACTTACCAGCGTTACGATAATACGTCTCGAGACTGCGCACACCTGGAATACGCCAACCGCCGCTATGCGGATTTGTTAGCGGCGCGCCAGCTTGGCGGCTGACCCAACTAACAAAATTTGCGCACCAGTCTTGCCGCTCGCCCTGGCTATAAAACGGGCCAGACTGCGGGTTATCATACTGCTGGCGAAGTATATTTACAGCGCGAGCACGTAGCGGCGACAGCTTATCTACTTGAATATCAGGGAATTTTTCACGAGCTGGTTGCAATTTAACGGCAGTGTAGCCACCCGATGAACGAAACGTAAAGTAGGTCGCTGTGCACACCAAGACAATTACCGCTACCAAGACTACACCGAAAATTATCGGCCCGCGCCAAGATGCTCGCTTTCGCTGAATACTTCTCATTAAAATTATTATACCTGCTTTCTAGCCTAAAGAAAAACACTCTCCGGCGGGGAGAGTATTTTACTGGTGGCTCCTACTAGACTCGAACTAGTGACACAAGGCTCTTCAGGCCTCTGCTCTACCAACTGAGCTAAAGAGCCACAAATTTACCTTATGATTGTACTAAAAATCTGGCGAGCTGGCAAGGAAAAAGCCGAGCTTCACCAAAACATTTCCGCACTACTCTATTTATATGCGTTTGCTTGATAAAATTTACTTTAGCTGAGTAGCCTTAGAATACTTCAGCGTAGTAACTAAGAAAATAATGGCTGGCGGAATAATAAATACCATATACGCTAGTACTGTGATCAAGGATTTTTCGGCAGGCAGCATCCACAGCGGCATATTGCCAATCGCAGGGTTGGGGTCGTTGTCCTTTGCGATACCAAATAGACCGTGCATGAATAGCATGCCTACATTCAGCATCAGCATGATTGAACTTACAATTCGCCATAGCCGTAGCCTCGCTAACGGCGAATGAGCCGTCCCGAGAGTCAAGCAAAACGGTACCAAGAAAAGATTAACTATTACAGGTCCAAAAAACGGCTCGTCTTGCATGCGAGTAATAAACATCAAAAAAGCCCCGACAAAGAAAACGATCAAGGTGATTATTGTACTGCGCGCTAGATGAAAAACAATATTATTACTACTATTAATAAACTCTCGATGCTGCTGAATAATGCCTTTAGGAGCGTCGTTAGGGTTTGTAACCGCCTCCGCCTCAGGTTCTACTGCTAACTGTTGGTTTGCCATTTGCGGTGATTGACTAGGTAACGGCTGTGTCGCTGGTGTCACTTGCGGCGCTTGGTCAGGCATTGGCTGCATCGTTGGCATTGTTTGTGAAACTGGCGGTTGCTGATTCGCGTTTTGCTGGTCATTGTTCATATGGTTATTATACCGCTTTGGTGCTAGAATATCATTATATAAACAGGAGGTATTTATGGAAATAATGATAGTAATTTTAGTCATCGTGGCTATTTATGTGCTGAGCGGCATTAAGGTAGTCAATCAATACCAGCGCGGCGTAGTATTGACGCTCGGTAAGTTTACTGGTGTGCGCGAACCGGGCCTAAGGGTGGTAGTGCCGATTTTTCAGACGATGATGATGGTCGATGTGCGCTCCACGCCGATTGACGTGCCAAAGCAAGAAGTCATCACCAAAGACAACGTCACTGTCGGCGTTGACGCGGTAGTTTATTTCCGAGTAATTAACGCCCCAAAAGCGGTGCTGGAGACGACCAACTACATTTATGCCACCAGCCAATTTGCCCAGGCTGCCCTGCGCGACGTCACCGGTAATGTCGATATGGACGACCTGCTCGCCAAACGGGAGGAGATTTCACAGCAAATTAAAGAAATTGTTGACGCCGAGACTGACAAATGGGGTATTGATGTCGAGAATGTCAAGATTCAGAATATCGAACTGCCTGGCGACATGAAGCGCGCCATGGCCAAGCAGGCCGAAGCTGAGCGCGAACGCCGCGCCAACATCATCAACGCCGACGGCGAAAAAGCTGCCGCTGAAACACTAGCGCAAGCCGCCGAGATCCTGGCAAAAACCCAAGGTGCGATTAACCTGCGTACACTGAACACGCTGGAGCGTATCTCCACTGAGCCATCACAAAAGACGATGATGCTCTTCCCGATTGAACTGATTGACGCAATTCGCGGTAGTAAGAAATAACCCTCAGGACCATGCCAAGTCATCCATTGGTTAGACTACCTCGAAATTACAAAGACATATCCTATGGCAATGAATTTAAAATTGGTAAAAGGCGGTATCATGACGGCAGAAAGCATATAACAGGAAGCCTAAACGACAATCTGGAATTAGATTGTTTTATAAGCAGTAATATTTTTGCTCAGAAAGTTATTCCAGAAATTAAGTCAAGCAGCAACAAAACTACGATTAGACTGATTGACTGCGTGTGTCATGATACTAACATTCTTAAAAGCCTGTTGATGCCAGCAGAAAAAAAGAGACAAATGACCATCACTCCCCTTTATGTGGTAATTTGCAAAAAAGATAGCCCACAATTTAGAAAGGCGTGGAATATAACAGGACACCTACCAGGACTTGATCAATGGCTTGGGATAGATCTAACAGCTTTTGACTACAGTACACTTAGTTTTAATAATTGGGAATATGCGCATCGTATAGAACTTAGTTCACATATTGTAATAGAAATTCACAGTAAGCTAATACCTGATTATGAGAGCATACCATTATGTGACAAGTTCGCAGTACAAAATGACCCAAGGATGACAATTAAGTTTTTAGATGAGCCTAAAGATTTTACATACGGAATTTTTCTATTTTCAATATTAGAAAGCTTTTCAAGCTTCCTATTCTCTACCTCTTATCAAAATAATATATTTATCTACGAGCCAAACAATGACAATAGAAATAACATTATCTATGCAAAAGTGTCTGGCAAAAAAAGCAATAAACATAAACCTTACTGGGATCCTTTGTTTACAGTTAATGATTTAACAGACAAAAGTATCGTTAAAGATATATTGATACAGTGGATATTTAACTATGAAAATATTCAAGAGCCAATTGAAGCCCTTCTAATTTATTTAGACAACAATATTAGTAATGATATGAAATTTATCTCACTTATTAGCTCACTCGAGTCGTTACACAGACATGTATTTAAAGAAAAGAAATACTCTAAAGGTGAGTGGAATAATATCCGTCAAAATATATTAAGTTATATACCAGATAAAGAATATAAAGATATTGTCGAGAAACGCTTAACAGGTCCACCTGAAACTAGCCTCAGAGAAAAACTAAGAGATTTAGTTAAAATAGGAAACGACTATAGTCTTTCGACATTTAATAAATCTGCGATAAATAATCTGGTCAATACCAGAAACTATTATGCGCACAGGGATGGGAGCCGTAATGAAAAAGCTCTGTCAGGGTGGGAACTTACGCTATCCAACAAAGAAATGGCGAAACTAATAAAATTACTAATCCTAAAAATAATAGAAATTCCTGATTCTGATTTAAAAAATATCGTCAGCAAGTCATATCAGTTTAGATATTAAGACAGGAGAAGTGTTCGCTGTTTTATTAATCTGATTAGTGTAGATGAAAAGAATCTAGCTTCTATCTCAACCTCAAGAAAGTCACATAATAATCATTTTTTAAAATAGCTCAGAAAAATCAAATTGCATTCTCCCGCGCTTTCAGGCATAATCATAATCAGTATGTACTATATCAATAGGATTGAGCTGGGGCGTACTTTGGCGGGGCGCGTGAGCTATTTGAAGGGCCAGGAAGCGGTCGTTATCGCGCTGAAAGAAGATGCGCTGACAGCTTGCATTGGTTTGGCGAGCGAGATTAATGCTTGGGTGTTTCCTTTGCTTAGCAAGCGGATCATTATCCCTGGCGATCCGCGGGTGGTCGGGCTGATTGACCCGGCAGGCATGTTTACGTGGAACCCTGATCTGGAAAAACCGCAGCGCGACGGCATTGAACTAGAATCCCGCTCGGTACTGGAAGACATCAAGCGCCAGGCATTTTCTGAGCTGAATCGCATTCTCGATCAATACGGGACATTTTCTAAGGAAGGACTCAATGGAAGAGTGTTGCTGCTAACTGGCGACATCGTCGAGGATCGGATAGAGATTGCGATGGCTTTGGAATACTTGAAGAGCGTGCGCTACAGGGCCTTATACGGGCTGGGCGGTAATGTCGATAGTACGGCGGCAGATTATTTTCACCTGCAAACCGACAAAGACGTCGCCCTGGACGTCATGACTCATATGTTTCCGGCAGAGCATTATTTTGAGCAAAAGGATAGCTACACTCCGGAAGAGTGCCGCTTGTTAGTAACGAATATTTCGCAATATTGGACATAGAAAGGAATAATTATTATGAATCCAAATCCGTTTATATCAGCAGACCAAGAACCAGCGCCAGCTCAGTCGGATTCGCCGGCAGACAATAGTGCGTCCGCAGCTATGCCAGAAGCGCAATCTCAACCGGTAACCGAGCCGGTAGCAGAATCTCAGCCTGTAACCACACTAGCAGCACAATCCCAGTCTGCCGCACAGCCAGCAGCGCAATTTCAACCTGCGTCTGCGCCGATTAGCGACGACGAGCTAGCCACAGCTAACCAAAGTATCCAGACTGTTTTCGACGCCTTCTCGTCGCGGGTGGTCGGACAAGAGAACTTACGGACGGCGTTGATGGTGAGCTTGATGACTGGCGGGCATATTCTACTGGAAAGCGTGCCAGGTCTTGCCAAAACGACAGCCGTGCAGACGCTAGCCGCCAGCGTCCACGGCTCGTTCAAGCGTATTCAATGCACGCCAGACCTACTACCAAGCGACATCATCGGTACGCAGATTTACGATCATAACAAGGGCGAATTTCGCACCGAGCTAGGCCCAGTTCACGCCAATTTCGTACTACTGGACGAAATTAACCGCTCCAGCGCCAAAACTCAAAGCGCCATGCTGGAAGCGATGCAGGAAAAGCAAACCAGCATCGGCGGACAACGCTACGATTTGCCGAAGCCTTTCATCGTGCTGGCCACTCAGAACCCGATTGAACAGGAAGGAACTTACGAGCTGCCAGAGGCGCAGCTAGACCGCTTTTTGTTGAAAGAAGTTTTGTCCTACCCTGCTCCGGACGAGGAATTAGAGATTTTGAAACGCATAGAATCGGGCAAGTTAAGCGAGGCACCGAATAATAGCAACACGCCGAATATCGAACTGGCAGCAGTCGAGACGCTGCAAAACTTGGCGCAAAAAATATACATTGACGACGCTATTAAGAATTATATTGTGAAAATTGTCTCGGCAACGCGCAATCCAGCCTCAATCATACCAAGCGAAACGGCGCGCTACGTCCAATACGGCGCCAGCCCGCGCGCCAGCATTGCTTTCCAACAAGTCGCCAAAGCCCTAGCCCTCATCAACGGCCGCAACTATGTTATTCCAGAGGATGTCAAACAATTGCGCCACAGCGTATTGCGCCACCGCATTATCCTCAACTTTGAAGCCATCGCTGACCAAGTTCATCCAGAAGTTATCATTGATTCGATATTTAACGCTGTTCCTGTGCCGTAATATGCCAAGTCTCTTCGCCAAAGTCAAAGCTAAGATGGATCTCTACGCCCATGAAAAGGTGCGGAGTTTGCTGGATGGTCAATACGGCTCGGTATTTAAGGGGCGCAGCCTTGATTTTGATGACTTGCGCGAATACATTCCTGGCGACGATGTAAAAGATATCGACTGGAAAGCGACTGCCCGCAGCAGCGGTATTCGAATCCGGCGCTACCAAGCAATCCGCAAGCATAATATTTTACTAGTAGTCGATACTGGTCGCCACATGGCAGCGACCAGTAAAAGCGGCAGCAGTAAGCGCGACATCAGTATCATGACCGCCGGAGTCTTGGGTTATATCGTATTACGGCACGGCGATTTGATCGGACTGGTATCTGGCGACGCCAAGAATAACACCTATATTCCTTTCAAAAGCGACGACCGGCATATTGAGCAGTTACTGCGGCATATCGAGAAAAGTACTCAGCTGGCAGCCGAATCAAGCAATATTGTCAATCAGCTTGAGTACATCGCGCGCAATTTGCGGCGAAAAATGATGCTGGTGGTAATTGCTAACGACGACGAACTGACTGGCGAGCATCAGCACATCATCCGGCGGCTGCGCGCCCAGCACGAAATATTATGGATAACAGTCAACGACACTTCAGGGCTTGACGGTAGCCGCGATTTTTATGATATCGACGATTTGGCCGAGCTGCCTTATTTTATCCGCAAGCAAACGCGCCTGCAAGACGATTTCGACCGCCAGCAGCAATCATACTACCGCGAATATTCCACCGCGCTGGAGCGCTTGGGTGTCGTGAGCGAGCGAATTTCCGGAGAGCAAGACGTTATCGGCAGCTTCTTCTCGCTGCTAGAAAGGCAAAAACATGCGCGGTGGCACTGAGCTTCGCGAATGGGTTGATTACGATCCGCTGTGGCTGGTTATCGGCTGCTTGCTTTTAAGCGCGATTATTTTATGGTACGGATTTGTGTTTTATTCTACTCGCCGCCGCTCCCACCGCAGCCTGGCTACGCTTAAACCAAAACCATACACGCCGCCAGATCTGACTGATTTGAAGCAGAAATACCAACGGCTAATTGATGAAATTGAACAGAAATACACCGCCAAAGAATTATCTTCGCGCAAAGCTCACCAGCAATTAAGCCGCGCGCTGCGGATGTTCGTCGTCGAGATAAACGGCCACCGCGTCGATACGCTGACATTACAAGATTTAGAGAAAACCCGTTACAAAACGCTGGCGGCGGCGATCGAAAAGTTTTACATTCCCGAATTTACCGCAGTTGAGCAAGGCAGCGTCGCCGAGGCGGCGGCATTAGCCAGAAAGACGGTAGCGGCATGGAATTAGTTTTTTGGCAATTGTCGTTGGCGTTAATTATAATTATCGCCCTGCTGTGGTTTGCCGCGCCGACTATACTCCGCCGATACAGCCGATCGAAACGCCATGACGCGCTTAGACAAAAACTCCCTATCGCTAATACGTCGCGGCTGCGTGCTTTCCCGCTCTACATTCAGCAGGTCAAACGGTACAAAAGACTATTATCGGTTGTACTGGGACTGCACGCACTCCTGCTGGCTATGATGATTATTCTCACTGGCCGCCCGTCGTCGGTAGCCGTCGTTTCTCCCGAGGTGAAAAATCGCGACATCGTGTTATGTCTTGACGTGTCACGGTCGATGTATGAATATGACGTAGAGATTATTAAAACTTACCGCACATTGGCGCGAAAATTTGACGGCGAACGGCTCGGTTTGGTACTGTTTGACCGCTCGCCGGCAGTGATATTTCCTTTGACAGACGACGCCAGCCTAATTGACAGTAAGCTAGCGCTGATTGAAAAGGCATTGACACCGCCTGGAACGTTAGAATATTTTGACATTTTATCTGGCACGGCAGTTTCGAACGGGCAAGGCTCGTCACTAATCGGCGACGGACTAGCGAGTTGTATCGGCCGCTTCGACAAGTTGGACAGCAAACGCTCCCGAAGTATCATTTTAGGAACCGACAATCAACTAGCTGGCGCGCCGATAATTTCCCTGCCCGAGGCAGCAGAACTCGCCAAACAAAAAGATATCCGCGTATACGGCATTTACCCGAATAGTAATAAAAATCGCGAGGCCGAAGCGGCAGAATTGAAGCGAACCATGCTGGCGACGAGCGGCGATTACTACGCACTGCGCGACAAAAACACAATTCCAAACATTGTCCAAAAAATCGCCGCCCAAGATGCTTCCCGATTCAAAGGCACGCCGCGCGTTACTCGCACCGATCAGCCGCAATTATTACTATACGGCATGCTTATCATCATAATTTCCCTCATTATTATCGATTGGAGGCTTCGCATATGATAATGCAACCGATTTTGCCGTGGTATCTGCTACTGATAATTCTGGTAGTTGCTGCAATTTTTACAGGTTGGAGAATTTTTTCCAAACCAACATCTAACTGGCGAGCGTGGCTGCGGCGGTTCTGTATTGTCTTGCTTATCATTACCGCTTGTTTTCGCCCAGCTATTCCTGGCGAGATGAAAGAATGGGGTGCGCCGCTAGTCGATGTTTATGTTGTCATAGACACAACGATGAGTTCTGCTGCCGAGGATTATGATAACGGCCAGCCGCGAATTAACGGCATGCGCCGCGACGCCAAAGAAATTGCCAAAAAGTTGGTTGGCGCGCGATTTAGCTTAATAACTTTCAATAATAAAACCTTTGTTGATTCGCCGTTATCGACAGATGTCAGAATGTTTGAATCGGCAGTTGACACAGTAAATATCATAAGCGAAAGCTACGCCATGGGCAGCTCAATTGATACACCGATTGACACCATCGCTTCGGAAATTACTCGCACCAAGCATAAAAATCCCGAGCGCACCTCGCTGCTATTTTACCTGGGCGACGGCGAACAAACCAGCGATGCCTCGCCAAAATCATTTGCCAGCTTAAAACCCCTACTGGGCGGCGGCGCGATCATGGGATACGGCACTGCCGACGGCGGAAAAATGAAAACGCCAAGCTACAGCGGCGGCTTTGACGGTTTTTACTTGCGCGGGCCAGATTTGAAATATGCCGTATCAAAAATCGACGAGACAAATCTTAAAAACATCGCCAGTCAAACAGGCCTGCCGTATACGCACCGGCAAACCCCAGATTCCATTGACGCCGTCGTCAAGAATGGTTCCGTCGACAAAGCCGTCAATAGCAGCCGCTCGTTCGACGGCTACAACGATATCTATTGGATAGCGATATTTGCGGCTGCTGTTTTGCTGGCCTTTGAAATCAGAAATATCTATTTACCTCTATGCAAACTTCAGAATATAATGCCGTCGGAGGGAGAAAATCGTGAGTAAGAATCGTCCATTTGACCTGAAAAAACTAGATTTTGAAAAAATCCGCCGAGAAAAACGCCGGAAACTGCTCCGCTATTCGTTCCCTGCTTGCGCGGTGATTCTGCTGGTTGCTATTAAATTGACGAGTTTTCCCCTGCTGTCGCTAGCAGCGCACGCCGCCTATAAAGACGGCGACAACAACCAGGCTTCTTTTCGCTTATCGCCAATTTATACCATGAATTTGTTTGAATCTTATAAAGTATTTTTTAACGACGGGAACGCTTTATTTAAGCAAGCCCGCTACGACTCGGCAGAAAAACAATTCCGACAAGCCTTGCAAAAAGCGCCAAAAACGCGCGAATGCCCTGTCCGCATCAACTTGGCGCTGTCAATCGAGGCGCAAGCAGACGCCCTCGCCAGCGAAAAACACTACGACCGGGCAATCATCCGCTACGACGAAGCAAACGCCGTACTGCACGACGGCGAGGATAGTTGCGGCGTGCAATTTGCCAGCCAAACAGTCGACGCGAATAATGACGATGGCAAAACTGCGATCGCCATCGAGCAGCGAATCCGCCAAAAACTAGCGCAGATAAAGCAGCTCAGGAACGGCGACCAAGGTGTTTTGGTCACCAACCCCGGCGATAAAGAAAAAATCGACGCGGGCAGCACCGACGGCAAACTGAAAGAGCTCGACAAGCGATTCATCGACGCCTACAACGAACAGCGCAAATCACAGGAAAGAAGCCAAAATACGCAAGACTACAAAGACGCTACGCCGGATTATACGAAGAGGAATTGGTGAGAAGATTGTTGAAATGAGCGGGTTTGTTTGCTATACTAATTATGTAATCGAAAGATTGAGTGCTGCATCGCGCATCGTAGGCGAGTTCGCAAAATTGCGACGCCTTGTTGGCGGAATGCGCAGCAAATATATGCGGGTTTAGCTCAGTTGTTAGAGCGCTTCCTTGCCATGGAAGAGGCCAGGAGTTAGAGTCTCCTAACCCGCACCAATTTGTAATATCGAGCTTTAAGCTCGGTTTTTTAATATATTAATGTTTTAAATTGGTGAATATAGTTCTATACTAATATTGCATGAATAAAAATAGCGAAAAACTTATCAGAAGAGAGTCCGAGTTAAAAAGGTTAAACGATTTCCTGTCAAATTCCAAAGGAGGTTCTATCCTACTTGCTGGAGATAGGGGTTCGGGAAAAACAACTCTTGTTAATCTTGCAATCACGAAATTTCGTGAAAATCAAAAACCTAAATTTTTACGACGGCTTTTTCTAGACAACCAGATAGTTCTATATATACCATTAATTATTCAATCATTCGATCCTAACAATAAGAGCAAGCAAGAAGAGCTCCCGTACAGGAGACTTTTGCTAAGAACCATAGCTAGAAGTATGGAAAGTGAACTACTTACTAGGCGATATAGCAAGCTTGATTTACCTATGAGATGGTTCCGCTCAATTGGCTACATACAATCAGTACGCAAGCTAAAACCCTTAGTTGATAGTACCAACTTAGTGCGTGAATTATCCAGCAAAGGCAGCCTGAAAAGTCTCGGAAGCATATCATACAATTGGCAGCAAAATATTGATATCTCTGATGCTGTCATTGAAATGAAGCTAAGAGGTATATTTACAACATATTCAAAAAGCAACTCGATCATTATTGTTATTGATGAGCTAGATAAGCTTGAGGATATGGGATTCAAGCCCGAAAGTATTGCGCTATTACTCAAGAACCTATTCAATGACACTGGCGTACATGTCATATTCATCTCAAATGAGCCAACAATAAATCGCGTTCAGCAAAGAATAAAACAAGAACCGTTTTGTGCGGAACATACATTGTTTAGAGATATAATTCTCCTAAATCACCTACATCCATCTGAAATGGTCAATATTATCAATGAGGAAATCCAGAATTTGTCTAAGGCAGACAAGAGACAAGCGATTGCTTCCATGAGCCTAATATCGCAGTTAATGCCTTATAATATTTCCCTCTTACGGCAAAAGCTCGGTATTGATGGCGAGAATATTCTTTCTAAATTACAAAACGAGCTCGGGGATTATCGGTACCTTTATGAGTCAACGATACATCTGTTTATAAACCATCTATATGAAAAATATTCCAAAAACTACGATCAATACCATAATCGCATACTATACAAAGCCTTGACCGAGGCAAGCAATAACCTATTTAATCGTGAAATACGCTACATTAATTGGGAAACTATCGATTCAATATTTTATACTTCAAATATATTTATAAATTTACAAAATGAACTCATGGTGAAAGATAAAGGAGAATATGAAGGTCAAATAGAAGACTGGCCAGATATTTGTATTCAGCTTCAAACCCTTAATGATCACGAACAGAAACATATACTAAATGCTGTCGAAGAATTAGTGGCAGTGCTTGATAGAGCTGGTTACTTGGATATGGAATTTGATTCTGGATATCCAACGATGCTGAACTTTAAGGCTTTTATGGGTGATGCGTTCACTATAGTCAATATCAAGGACCATATAGATGACTACCTTGCTCCGACCAACAAAGAAAAAAGCATAGTAGACAATCTCAACACGATAGATGTTTTATATAAAATACTTATAGGTCGTTCTATATTTAAAGACCTTCTTTATATACCCGTTGACGAAGCGACCAGTTATAACAAGAAAATCCAAACACTTGACGGAAAAAATTATCACCGCACTATACGACCAGCTTGGAAGCCAATCAATGATCGACTTGCTGAAATTGATACTCAACTGATGAGTAGCCTTGCAAATATGATAACGAGGGAGCTTCAAGCACGACTATATTATAGTACATTTGATATATCCTTAGACACCCAAAATTTAAGCGTAAAACTAGTCTTTAATTCAAAAACTTACATCATACACCTTGCCTACAAGCCATGTGAACTAAATATTCTTGATTCTTATGAAAAACTATTTGTTCTGTACACTGGCAACAGGGCTCCTTTTAAGGACAATAGCCCAAGGAAAGCTCGCCGCCAAATCAATTGCCACGGTAACTGGTCTAATCTTGAAACTGAGCTTAAAAATATAGTTTCTTATATAGACCAAAATAAGTAACATGTTTGGAAACTATCCAAGTTTAAGTCTAACTACAACTAATTAGCCTTACTAGTAATTATCACCCTTATATAAGATTTACCCGCACAGATTCCAGGATGCAAACGACTATGAAACACATCGCACCGCTCCATAAAGCGCACATCTCAACAAAAATGCTCCACAATCTTATTGCCGGCGATGCCAAATCCAGTTAGCGTGTAAGTGCTCGACATGATGGATTGTCTGTGCGGCGGCGATTGCATCCAGGCGTTGAATGCTACGCGGCTGGTGTGCAGATCTGGCGGCGAAGTTTGCACCAGATTCTCGGCTGGCGCGTTACAGACAGACCTCGCCTTAAGCAGTCCGTGCGGAATAGTTGTGCCTGGTTTATAATGGCTAAAATAATTATTCTCTTTCATGTCATTCGCCATCCACTGTGCTGTTCGATTAAGCGGCTCGTGCATCTTTAGTGGCTTCAGATTTTCCTTACTACGAGCATAATTAATCAGTTCAAGAATCTCCAAAGCATCTGGCGGGCCTATGTCATACTTTTTATCTTGGTCTGCTGGTTGCGGCTGCGAATTTGGAGTTGGATTTGGCTGCGAATTGCCGGGCTGCTGAGGTTGCGGAGCTGGCCGTTGGTTGTTTTTCGACGGCACGGCTGGACTCGACGGTGGTTGCGGTACTGGATTATGTTTCGGGCGTACAGGGTCGATTCTCTGCTCTCTTTGGTTTGGCTGCAGTTTTCCAGGTTTCTTCTCTTGCTGGTTCGGCGTAGTTTGTTTAGGATTAGAGCTTGTGCTAGATTTACTGCCGTCAGAGTTATTGCTAGAATCGGAATTATCAGAGCCAGAATTAGAACTGGTAGTTGTCTTTTGCTGCTGATTAGCACTACCCGCATCTTTCGACACAGCACGCACAGCAATATATAAGCCTATTCCTACCCCCGCTAGTATTAAAATAACTAGTATAATTACAAGTTTTTGTTTTTTCATACTTTGATTGTAGCAAGGAAACTGGTTATGTCAATCCGGAGGTAGCGGCCTGCAAAAATAGCCAAAGCATAGTGTATAATAATAGTCAGCGCGGGTATCGTATAACGGCTATTATGTATGCTTCCCAAGCATGAGACGAGGGTTCGACTCCCTCTACCCGCACCAATTCAAACTATTATCATGAGCCTTTAAGATAACGCTGGCACGCGTTATAATTAAAATATGAAAAGAGCTGTCACGAAGAGGCTGCTTCCACTGTATGTTGGCAAGTTCTTCTTAAGCTTTGTACTTTGGTATTCAATTGAAAAATTATTTATAAGAAGTATCGGCATCGACAATTTTGGAATTAGTTTGATCGCGATTGTTCTGCTGATATCATCCGTTCTGACCGAAATTCCATCAGGAATTATCGCGGATCGCTGGAGCCGCAAGGGTTCAATGGTGCTGGCTGGGCTGTTCTTAGGAATTAGCAGCTTGATGGCCGGCGCTAGCGATAATATCTTTATGTATGCCGCCGCTGTGACTATTTGGGGTCTTCATGATGCTTTTTCGAGCGGAACTGGCGCAGCTATGATTTACGATACGCTGCTCGAGGAGCAAGGGCACGCCAGGAACTTTAATCGAGCGCTAGGACTATACGAGACTTTAGGTGGGATAGCGTTGATTATCAGTAACTTTTTAGGCGGCTGGATCGGCGAACACTCGCTGATACTGGCATTTAATTTAACGATTATTCCAGTTGCGGTATCTATGGTCTGTCATCTGATATATAAAGATGCAAAAATTAGCCGCGAGGTGGCTGATGAAAAACTTATCAAACATACTAAAAATACATTCAAATGCGTTTTCAAAAGTAAAAGCCTACTCTGGCTGATGACTGCGATTATGATAGTCTTTTGTGTCCAAAAGATGAATCGCGAAGCTTATCAGCTGTGGTATATTGCGTTGTCGGCCCCGGCGATAGTATTTGGCATCGCTGGTTCGTTCATAGAAGGCTTGGGCGGACTGGGCGGCTCGTTGGTTAAATATCTCAGCTCAAAGCAAATAAATATAGTTTTGTCGATTTTGCTAGGCTTGGCGTCGCTCGCGCTTTCGGTAGGCAGTAATTTATGGATAACTATCGCCGCGCAGGTTTTAATAGCGGTGGTCTCGGGGGCGCTGTTATTTCATTTTACCGCACAGATACAACACCAGTTGCCGTCGCGATACCGCACAGGTTCTGGTTCGGTGATAAATGCCGTGGGGCGAATTGTCCTCATACCGCTAACGTTTGTGTTTGGAGTTTTGTCAAACCAAAGCGTTTTCATCGCTGGTTGGATGTTGGTGGTTTTATCAGGACTAGCTGTTTTCGTGCAGCTAAAGCTTGATGAGCAAGCTTCACCGTAGTAGCGTACTTCCCATCCCAGCCCATCTGTGCTACAATAAGTCACCAAAGGAAGGTCTGCTGTTAATCCCAGACCATATTTTTATGAAGGACGCTAGCAAGATTCGAAATATTGCCATTATTGCCCACGTCGATCACGGCAAAACGACCATGGTTGATGGGCTGCTCAAACAGTCGCGCACATTCCGCGACAACCAGGCTGAGATGAGCCAAGAACTAATCATGGATTCGGGCGATCAAGAGCACGAGCGCGGTATCACCATCACCGCCAAACAGACCTCGATTTTTTACGGCGATTATAAAATCAACATCATCGACACACCGGGGCACGCCGATTTTTCGGGCGAGGTCGAACGGACGCTACAGATGGCAGACGGTGTGCTGCTGATCGTCGATGCGCAGGAAGGGCCGATGCCGCAGACGAAGTTTGTACTTTCGAAGGCTTTAGAGCTGGGGCTAAAACCGGTAGTGGTGATCAATAAAATTGACAAACCTGCCCGGCGAATTGCCGAGGTTGAAGATGAGCTAAGCGATCTATTTTTGGAGCTAGCGACTGATGATAGTCAGCTGCATTATCCGATTTATTATGCCGTTGGGCGCGATGGCAAGGCGTGGCGGGAGATCCCTACTGACCCGACTGAAGACGCCGATCTCACACCAATTTTTGAAGCAATTATCAACGATATCCCGGCACCGAGTGTCACGGCTGATGGCGGTTTTCAGATGTTGGTGACCAGCCTACAGTATGACACGTTCCAGGGCAAATATGCCATTGGGCGGATTGCTCGCGGGTCGGTCAAGCGCGGCCTAGCGGTTAGCCTGATGAAACAGGGCGAAGTGTCGGGCTCAGCGCGAATTGAGAAAGTCTTTGGCTACCGCGGGCTGAACCGCGAAGAGCTTGAGGAGGCGTTTGCTGGCGACATTGTGGCACTGGTCGGTGTAGCTGAAGCGCACATTGGCGATACGATTGCTGATAAAGAACACCCCGAATCCTTGCCGGCGATTGCCATTGAAGCGCCGACGCTGAGCATGTACCTCGGCCCAAACACTAGCCCGATGAAAGGTCGCGAGGGCGAATTTACCACCTCGCGGCAAATTGGCGACCGATTGCGGCGAGAGCTGGAAACCAACGTGGCACTGCGCGTCGAGGAAAACGGCATCGGCTTTACGGTGTCTGGCCGCGGCGAGCTGCACCTGAGCGTCTTGATCGAGACCATGCGGCGCGAAGGCTTTGAGTTTGAAGTCGGCCGTCCGCAAGTGGTCACCATCACCGAGGACGGTGTCGAAAAAGAGCCGATTGAAGAATTACAAATCGAGATTAGCAGCGAATTCATCGGCGCGATCAGCCAGGAGCTCGGTGCGCGCCACGCTGAAATGAAGTCGCAGGAAACCACCGCTAGCGGCGCTACCCGCATCACCTACGTGCTGCCGACGAGAGCGTTGATTGGTCTGCGAAACGTACTGTTGACCGCCACCAAAGGCACGGTGATCATGAATTCCCTGCCGTACGGCTATCAACCGCTGGGCGGCAAATTGCCAAAAACCCGCGGCGGCGTACTCATCGCCTTTGAAGCTGGCACCACCACGCCGTATGCGCTGCAAGCGGCCGAGGCGCGCGGCGAACTCTTGGTCGGACCTGGCACGGAAGTGTACGCTGGGATGATCGTCGGTATTTACAACCGCCAAGAAGACATTGAAATCAACGTCTGTAAAGCTAAGCACCTGACCAACATGCGTTCCAAATCATCCGACGGCACGGTACAATTGACGCCATTTACGCAGTTTAGCCTGGAGCAATGCATCGACTTCATCGAGGACGACGAGCTGTTGGAGGTGACGCCAAAGTCCCTGCGTCTGCGCAAACGCTACCTCGATGCCAATGAGCGAAAGCGCGCTAGCAAAAGTAAGTTTTAATTTTAATATAAATATAAATAGGAGGGGGTAACTATGACAAAAAAATGGCGCGACGTTAACGGATTTTATCAAATCTATCCGCGATCGTTTAAGGATTCTAATGGCGATGGCGTCGGCGATTTGCGCGGCGTAATCGATAAGCTCGATTATATTAAGGGCGGCGACAATTCGCTTGGCATTGATGCAATTTGGTTTTCGCCATTTTATCCGTCGCCGCAAGCTGATATGGGCTACGACGTGGCGAACTACTGTGATATTGATCCGATTTTCGGCTCGCTTGATGATTTCAAAGAGTTGGTCGAGAAAGCGCACGCTCGCGACATCAAAGTAATGGTCGATTTCGTACCCAATCATACTAGCAACCAGCATCCGTGGTTTGTTGAATCGCAAAGCTCCAAGGACAACGACAAGAGCGATTTTTACGTTTGGCGCGACGCTAAGCCTGATGGTTCAGAACCGAACAACTGGCTGAGTATTTTTGGCGGGTCGGCGTGGCAGTGGCACGAAGGGCGCCAGCAATATTACTTACACACATTCCTGAAAGAACAGCCAGATCTCAACTGGGATAACCCTAAGGTACGCCGCGAAATGCAAGACGTACTGCGCTTTTGGCTAGATCTCGGTGTCGATGGCTTTCGAGCGGACGCGGTACGTTGGATCAGCAAAGACCCAGAGCTGCGCGACGACCCAGTCGCCGAGCACTATCACGATAAGAAACCGCCGACACAATTCGATGATTTGCAGCATAAGTACAGCCGCTTCTGGGATAACCTTTTCCCGTATTTGCGGGAGCTAACGGATATAGTTGCCTCATATCCGAATCGAATCATGGTTTTTGAAGATTATCCAGATGAAAACTATAGCACTAGCGAACAATACTTGGGTTTTTATGGCGTCAATCCAAAAGTGTCAATGCCATTCAATTTTGAAGGATTACACGCCAAATTTAATGCCGAGTCGATGAGCACAATCGTCAACGAATTCCAAGGCATGATCAACCCCGACGTGCACACACCCGTCTATTGTTTTAGTAATCACGACCAATCGCGCATCGTTACGCGCTTTGGCGGCGAAAAGCAAGCTCGCTTGATTGCGTTGATGCAACTGACACTACCAGGGCTGCCAGTAATATATTACGGTGACGAGATTGGCATGAATAATGGACCAATTCGCTTTGAAGAGATCCAGGATAAGTCGGTCTTTAGCCACGGCAATGACGAATCTGTCGGGCGCGACCCAGAACGCACGCCGATGCAATGGACGGCTGGCCAAAATGCTGGATTCAGTACCGCTAAACCATGGCTGCCAGTAAATCCTGCTTGCCAGAACGTCAATGTAGAATCAGAGCAGAACGAACCAGACTCATTTTTGGCGCTATACCGCCGCTTGTTGACGTTGCGCAGCCGCTACGAAATCCTGCGTACTGGCGAATACGAACCGCTCAGCGATACAGACAATGACATATTTGCTTACGCGCGATGGATTGGCCGAGAGCAGCATGTCTTTGTCGCATTAAATTTCGGCGACACCAAACACCGTGTTACGCTACCACATACCGGCAGTGTCTTATGCGCCACACACCCAACCGACTACCCCGAGGTTACCGATGACGGCTCGGTAGAGCTACGCCCATACGAAGGCGTATTAATCGGATGCAGCGAGCACCGGCTATCAATTGAATAAAAAACTGGCCGCTCTAGAAAAGGAGCGGCCTATTCGTATAGAGAAACTTTTGGTATTTTAATTAACCAGAGTCTCTTTCACGCGCCTAGAAACAAAGAAGTATAAACAAAGCAATCCCATAGAAATCCCGCTAGCAATGATAGTGCTAACCATACTAATAATTGAGTCAGTGTTCGGAGGTCTTTTGATCACGCTATCAACTACCGCAGAACTTGCTGAATAGAAGAACGAGGCTACCAGCGCCGCAACCGCCAGCCACTTGCCAAGTTTCTTTTGCAGATTAATAAGCACCACCGCGACAGTAGTCAGTACAGCAATGATTGGCATGAATATCACCGAAACGACAGCCGATGGATCGCCTAGGTTTAACAACGAGGTAAAAAACAAACCAACCGAACAAACGCCATCAATCGCTAGACACACCATGAAAAATGCGAGCCAGCCCTTGACACCTTTGAGCGACTGCGCCATAACAACATACTGGACTGGCGCCGCTTGCGGCTGTGCGAAATATTGCTGATTGACTTGCTGCTGTTCATAAGGAACATTCTGCTCAGCTGGCGCTGGCCCGTACTGCGAATCGACAGCGCCTGGCTGATGAATATTTGGTTGTGGCTGCTGTGGCGACTGATTAGAATATTGCGGCGAAACTACATATTGGCCGTTTAGAGAAGTATTCGCATAATACGCTGGCTTTTCATTCTGGTATTTAAAAACGTTAACACACCAAGCAATTCCTAATATCATCACGCCGAAAGGTATAGGCAAAAAGAACGCCGCATCGCCAAAACCTACCACAGAATAGAAGTTTAAATAAATCCAAAAAACAACAAAAGATATGACCGATATAGAAAGCGTACAGGCAGCTGCAATTTTGGCTACTAGTTTGTTTTTACTCGGCAAGTAAGCTATCCACAAAATTATAGACGACATCACCGACAGCGCCAGCACAATCGGCATGACTATTTTCACAACTTGAATCAGATAATAGTTTGCTTCGCTCGAAAAGTCTTTCATCGAACCATTCATGCTGAACAAACCAATCGGAAGACCTATCGTCAAGAATAAACTGATCGCGTAAACAATCGACAATCCGATAACGTTGCTTTTTCTTGAATAGTTGACATAAACGTATTGATATTGAGTCTGGTTCTGGTAAGCTTGTGGCGAAGTGGCTGCCGTCGGTTGGTTCTGCTGTTCGGGTTGCGCTTGCGCCTGTTCAATTTGCGACATTGGCTGCTGGACTTGCTCTACCTGCGGCGGTTGAATTTGTCCGCCTGAGACTGGTTGAGTAACACTTTGCGGCAACTGAATCTGCTCGCCTTGGCTTGCCTGAGCGCCATCTTGCTGCTGATTAGATTTGCGCTGCTCGGATTTCTTTGCATTCTTGCTACTCATACATTTAATGTACCATACTATTTATGTTTATGACGCGTGTTAGCGATTCGAGACCTCTTTCCTAACCTCTTCCGGCAAGAATCCTTTTTCGTGCTGAAAGCCAGCTTGCCATTTGTAATCTTTACTGTAGCCCAAATCTTTCATCAACTTAGTGGCGGCATTTCTAAGATGCAGCGGCACTGGTGAATTCGGATATTTGTGCGCCAGAGAAAAGGCGTCATTCATCAAATCAGTAATTTCGCGCGATTTCTGGCTGCGAGCCAGAGCTATGGCGCAGTGGAATAAATTATATTTAGCTTCGGGCAAGCCAACGCGCTCCACCGCCTCAAAAGTGGCGACCGCCAAACTCAACGCACCATTGCCAGCTAGACCAATGTCTTCTGACGCAAAGACCACCATCCGCCGAGCGATGAATTTCGGGTCTTCGCCAGCGTCAATCATCCGTGCCAAATAATATGCCGCAGCCACCGCATCACTACCACGCAGCGACTTGATAAACGCCGAGATAACGTCATAATGCGCATCGCCCTTTTTGTCATAGCCCGGCAAACGCCGCTGAGCCGCTGCCTTGACAATCTCTGGTGTAACTTTCTCGCCAAAGCTCAGCGCCAATTCCAAATTACCCAGCGCCACCCGCGCGTCGCCGTCCGCCAATTCCGCCAGATAGTCCAGAGCCTTGGGCGACACCCGCTTGGTTTGTTTCAAAGTCTTCAGCGCTCGCTTCAGCACCAATATAATTTCATCTTTGGTCAGCTGCTGCAACATCAACACCCGCGTCCGGCTGAGCAGCGGCGTGATCACCTCAAAGCTCGGGTTCTCAGTGGTCGCCCCAATCAACGTAATCAGCCCGCTCTCAACGTGCGGTAAAAAGGCGTCCTGCTGCGCCTTGTTAAAGCGGTGAATTTCATCAACGAATAGAATCGTCCGTAGGCCCAAATTCCAATTCTGCCGAGCATGTTCAATTACCTTTTCGACATCTTTTTTGCCGCTGGTCACCGCTGACAGCTCAACAAATTCAGCATTGACTTCGCGGGCAATGATCCGCGCTAGGGTAGTCTTGCCTGTCCCCGGCGGCCCCCACAAAATCAAGCTAACCGGCTCACCGCGCCGGGCAATCTGGCGGAGCAGCTCGCCCTCGCCCAGCAAATGACTCTGTCCAATCACCTCATCCAGCGTTTGCGGCCGCATCTGCTCAGCCAACGGTATTCGTCCCATAGTTATATTATACGCCAATTAAGAACGCAGGTGACTAAGACGGCTTTAATTACCGCAACTAGCGTAACACGATCACCACCATTGATAACTTGGTCGGATTACTACCGCAACTAGCAACACGCGGCTAATGCAAATTATCAACGCTGCCGGTAGCGCACCAATCTTTAGCGAGACATTTTGCCAGCCCGTCCGCGGCCCGTTCCAATCATCCGCGCGAGATGAGAAAATCTTAGGCGTGAGATTTACAAATCATACGTGGAAGATTTCAAAATCTTACATGTAGGATTCGAGAATTGTACGCGCGAGATTAGTCGGCCGCACGTTCTTCCTGCTTTTTACATATCGCTCCGATTTATTCAGCAAAGGCAAAGTTTCGTATATCAAGAGACACGGCAATACATTATGTTATCTGGATTACTGTTCAAAATCCGCCTAGGAATACGCTTTCTGTGCATAGTGCCATCACTTGGCAGTCCTTTATAGACTTCATTGCTTAGTACGGCCGCCAAAACGCGCGCTGCTAGTTTTCTCTGCGCGTTAAGTTTTTTACGTAATCTTGATGAGAGATCTGATTGTTCACCTGCTGCAAAATAGTAAACGTAAGTCTTTATATCTTCAATTGGACATCCTTCCGTAGGTATATCCTGATAGGCGAAAGCACTGACTTTATCAGATTGAACAAGCGGTCTAGAGTCGGGGTCATAAAAACCATACATATAAGCATTATGTAATTGGTGATGAAACCCCCTTTCTGCTACGGCAATATAACTATATTACTATTTGGATAACGATACGATACACCTATAGGTTCGGTAATCGTGCTAGAGCCCACTCTTTCTATATCAAATAAACCGACATATATTTCAGGAGACCTCAGTCTAATCATATAAAATTATTTATAACACACTATGAACAATAGATCAATAGGTGGCAGGCGGTTTTTTGGAAGGACTTTACGACTCCTCCGCCGCCAGCACTCTTCCCGACCGATAAGTCCTTAATGCTCGCAAAGCCATGCGCGCCGCCGGTCCAGCGACCAATATCTGCCACCAAAAAGCCATGCAGAAATTAACCGGCCAAGCAGCAGTGAAGCGCGCCAGCAACTCGGATAGAGGCGTGCCCGCCAGCACCAACCCGATCAAGCTCATCGCCAACGACATGCCAGTCACCATGCAAACTGTTTGCGCCAGGGTACGAGCTTTCGGACTGTCTTTCGCCTGGACGAAACGCTTCATGGCTTTGTGTGCCAAACTTGACACTACCAAACCTTCAACCAGCATAACAATCGCAAAGATAATTGGCTGCAGTAGTAGTGCTCGCCCGAGCGATTGCATCGACACGCCAGCGTGCAAAAACGTGTTCAGCAAATTCATAAACATCGACATTGTAAACGCCATCACGACGCCATAAAATATTCCTTCTCGCTTAGTGCGGGGCATATTTACTCCTTTGATTAATGATTTTTTGGCAACAAAAAAGTTGCGCTTTATCGGTGCAACTAGGGTGTGTTATTTTTACAACATTACGCTTTTGCTCAGAGCGAAAGCAACATATTGACCTCTGGAAATTTTAGCAGAGTGACGGAGTTTTGTCAAGATTCGAGCAGCTCATTGGTCAAGAGAACTGCTGGCTCAAATATTACAGCATCTATTATCTTTCCTTCTTCAGTATAATCGGTCAATTTTGGCAACATATGCAAACTTGTCCAATTGATAATCTGGTTTGAAGTTGGTTTTCGCTTCGCAAGTAATCTTTCAAAAGACGGACGCATATCATCAGTAGTCGGACGAGATTTTCCAGTAAGTTAAATTGGTAATAATAAGTAAATAATGTCTTGAAAAATAAAATAACGGCAGCGTTCATGATTACGCTACCGCTTTCATACTATTCTGGTGGAGATAGAGGGACTCAAACCCTCGACCTCAGCAATGCGAATGCTGCGCTCTATCAGCTGAGCTATATCCCCATGCTGGCGTGGTTGCCAAGCTTCGTTTCTATTTTAGCACACAGCAAGCTAATTCGAAACTACCGCTCCGACTGCCGTCCGTGAAATTCCTCTAGAGGCCTTATCGGCGGCGCTAGAACATTCAAAATACTCAGAATGATCCTCAAACCATTGTCCAAGCGCTGCTGCCGTCGCGCTTGTACCAAAGAATGTAGAAAGCCTACCTATTACGTCTCTTCTAATTGTATGCGGATCTAATCTACCGTCCTCTTTAGTATATTCTTTAAGGTGCATTTTGAATAGACTATCTATAACTGGCCCCGCTGCATCAACCATAAAATGAATTCTGTCTGCAACTCCATCAAAAGAACTAGCTTTTTCCGTGACTGCACACCACAGACGCATCATTGCATCTGGATTAGAATGGTCAATCCTTTCAGAGTATCCAGTTAGCCTCTCAAAAGACGCCTGAGAGTAACGGTCGCCCTGGTCTGATTCGTCAACAATATCCGTTACGCCCGTCCTGTCGATAGTTGACGCATCTAGATGATGATCATCATGATCACCTTTAACACCAGCTAAATTTAACTCACCCTGTGTAATAAACTCTCTTCCCATATTTTAAGTATAGAGTATTGCTAAAAATGCGTCAAATTAAAACAACTCGCTTCCGAAACAGCGAGCGTAATTCATGGTGGACCTTGCAGGGCTTGAACCTGCGACCTCACGAATGTGAATCGTGCGCTCTAGCCAACTGAGCTAAAGGTCCGTGGTGGAGCATACCGGATTCGAACCGGTCACCTCTTCGCTGCCAGCGAAGCGCTCTAGCCAAATGAGCTAATGCCCCAAACTACTACAGGACAGTCGCCGATTTGGCTAGAGCGCTTGCGCAATATTTCTGCTGAAGGCTCCCCAAATGAGCTAATGCCCCAGAGCTTACTCTACGAGACATTTACCAATTTGGCTAGAGTACTCGCGTAACATACTGCTAAAGACTCTCCAAACTAGCTAATGCCCCAAAAGTTCTCTCCCCATCTACAATATCAAAAAACCGCTACAATTTCTAGTAGCGGTTTGTGCTGCTACGCGCCCACCCGGGGCACGGCGTTGGTATGATGTTTGTTTTCGCAACAGGGCGGCCCCATTGCGTACCAGCATAAGCATATTATCGCGCAACATTTAGTAAATTGCAAGCGCTTATTCAATTTGGCTAGCGAACATCTTATAAAATTCACCCCGGCGAGCTACTAATTCGTCAACGCTACCCTGCTCGACGATCTTGCCGTTTTGCATCATATAGACAACATCGGCTTTTTTGATAGTTGTATAGCGATGGCTGATAGCGATGATGGTATTGCCATGCTTGCCAAATAGCCGAGCAAAAATCCTTGATTCTGCCAAGGCATCGATAGCGCTAGTTGGTTCGTCTAGAATAACAATTGGCGCCTGGCGATAAAAATTACGCGCCAATGCTAACCGCTGCCATTGCCCGCCCGACAAATCAACGCCGTTAGTACCATCGTCATGCTCAAACCATTGCCCGAGAATCGTATCGCGCTTCTTGGGCAATTTGTCAATGAAAGCGTTGGCTTCAGCCTGCTTGATTGATCTTTGATAATGCTGCTCGTCATAACTGCGCTGAACGTCTCCATACACAACGTTCTCGTAAGCTGTTGCAAATCGATATTTTATGAAATCTTGTTGCAGCACTCCGAGATAGCTATGCCACGAACTCTTATTAATATCCGTCAGCGACACGTTATCAAGCAAGACCTGGCCGCGCGTTGGCTGATACAACCCCAACAACAATTTAATAAGCGTCGATTTGCCAGCGCCATTTTCGCCGACAATAGCAACCCGTTGGCCAGCGCGAATTTTCATGTTAATATCGCTTAGCACTAGCTTGTTGTTTTTGGGATAACGAAACGAAACATTCCGCAGTTCAATCGCCTGCGGCGGTTCAGACAGATCCCGACCTTTGTTCAAGCCTCTCGGCAACCGCATAAACCTTTGGAAATCGACCATCGCTGCAATATCCTGATCAATGCTATTGAACTGCGTGATTAAACTGCCCATATCGCCAAGTGCTCGCGACATCATTTGCTCGACCAAAACAAACTGGCCGATTGGCTGAGCACGATGGATAATTTGCAGAACAATCGACAACAGCCCAACTAGCTGAGCTATTGCTTCGACAACGTCGGCTGCCAACCGTTTGATAATATAAGCGCGCTCAAATTGAATACGCTCGAGCTGATCTTTGTCCCGCCACTTCGCTCGCATATCTAACATATAGCGCGCTGCGTTATAGATACGCAATTCCGCCAAATTTTGCGGCTGCATCACACTCCAAGAAATCGAATTACTGCGGCGCCGAGCTTCGGTATATTTACGCCAATGTTCTGTCTGCAAACGCGACAATTTTAACTGAACTATCGCACTAGGGATAATCGCTAAAAATAATATTAAGCCAATCCACCAGCTAACAGAAAATAGCGAAGCTAACGCTACTATTACACTAACAATTGACGCAATTATCCTAGCCATAGCGTCGAAAAACTGCGAAAAAAACGAGACAAAACTTTGCGCCTTGTCAAACATATCGGCAGTGTCCTTATCATCGTAACGCCAAAAATCGATACTAACAAAATGCTCGTACAGCTGGTCGCTAATAGCCGAGCTGATTTTATACGAAGTGAATTGATCTATGTAATTTTGCAAACTATTCCACGCCATCATAAGAATTCCCAGCAGCACAGTCGCTGCAACACACCAAATTGCCCTTGCGCCTGCTTGCTCGTCACCGGCGAAGCCAGCCGCCAGATAAGTAGTCGCTTGCGCGGCCACAAACGCAGTAACTAACGGAATAGCCGAACCGATAATCGTACCGATTATTTTGGTAATCGCCGCCAGCGGAGAAGCTTTATAAGTCGTTATCGCCACCGTGCCAAAAGCTTTTAAAGTTTCATTGAAAGATAGCTTCTTTGGTTCTGTCATGATTAACCGCATTCAGATTTTATCAGAGTAATAATAGCAGTATCCAGCTCGCTTTCACTATGCCAGGTTTGCGTCCGCCTAGCGAGATCTGGTAAATACGATTTGCCAGCAGCGCTCTGATGCTGTGCCAACAGGATTGACTTATTGCGAGCCATGGCAACGCCGATTTCTATCAGCATACCTTCACTGCGACGCGGCGAAGTTTGAATCGCTAGTATTTTGTCGCACTCATTCATTTGATCAATTGCTCGCCTCAAGAACTGACGTGGGCTGTCGTAACTTTCGGTCGCGCTATCAAACAAATTACAATAAACCTCATGCCCGCAGCCCTCAAGCAAATCAACCACCCGGCGCATACGCGCTTCAACTTTCAGTTTGTCCTCGCCAGTAAAAGCATACGAACAGAATATTTTATGCTTTTTCATAATCCTATTTTATCATCTAGCTGGCAAAAGCTTCGTAAAAGAAGTTATAATCCTCTGGCGCAAGGCGTTGTCGAGTGGAACTATCGCTGCGTTATTACGCCCGCCGATAGTCATATGTTCAATAATTAACGATAAACCGCGTACGATCTTGACACAAGCGATTTCTCGCTGAGTAGTCGGCTCCTCACCCAGCCGATCAACGACCAAACGCCGAATATTGCACATACGTTTGGCGGTTTCGGGGCGTTCCATCTCGCGATTGTACGTAAAATTAACTACATCGTACCAGCGCGGCCAATCATCGCGGAAACTCTCGAAGTCAATTAGCCAATATTTATCGCCGTCATACAATAGATTATTTTCGGTAAAATCCGCATGCATTGGTCGAGCTTCGCACAAGCTATGATTATCACGCAAGAAATCCAAACTAGCCCGAAATATTTCCGGCGGTATCACTTCTAAATTAAACCCGGAAATAATTCGTTCTAACTTCTGCCAAATATATTCTCCGTCTTTATTTTGTCGCGACCAGCGCGAGCAACGACGTTTCTGATTGCGAAAATAGTAGTCCATTTGCACGAAACTTTGTATAAAAAAGTCATCAGGCACGTTGGCTAGCTCTGGCGTCCATCCATCAATAAATTGCGTTAAGATTTTCATATCGTCATAATGCAGCAATTTTGGCACAGTAAATGGTATATCGTTAAAATTACGAGTCAATTTATCAAAAGTTCGCAAACCATTCGCTTCGCGCAATATTTCATCTTTGCCAGTCACCCCGGGCTGCGACTGCTTACAAAACACGCGTTCGCCAAACCAATCTACTTCGCTAACCGCAAACCTATGATTCTGGCGAATGACTCTGATAGTCTTTAGATCGGCGCTACCATTCTTCATTTTATTCTCCTATGTGGATTAAAGGCTCGACGCCATCTTCATAAACTAAGTCGTCAATCGTGACTTCGTAAATATGTTTGTCATCGCGAAACGCAAAAAATCGGACGGTTTTATGTTGCTGCCAGGCTTGGACTACTTCCGCCCGCACGCCATCAGCAATATCGCCAAATACCCACAGCTCATCAGCGCGCGCCACCAGCGTATTATTGGCGCGTCGCACCGTGTCACGCTCTACCGCGTCGAGCAAAAAATAATCAAAACTGGCAAATGGGTTGATCGGCACAGCGCCTTGTTCGAGTGCAAATTTCGTTACGAAAAATCTCATGTAAAAATATTTCTTGGACATGGCGGTAAACACAACTGTGTCGGCGGGTTTGATGGCGAGGGCGCGATGTGGTTGCTGTATCATGGTTATGACTCCGTTACTGTATGAGTTCTAATAATGTTTGCTCGTCAATAATTTTGGTGCCGTATTGTTCGGCTTTTTTCAATTTACTGGCACCGACCTTGCCGCCGGCTACTAAATATGTTGTATCTTTTGCAACAGCGGTTTGGAAGGTGCCGCCAAGAGCGCGGATTTTTTCGGCGGCGGCGTCGCGCCCCATCGACTGCAGAGTGCCAGTGATGACGAAACTTTGGCCAGCCAGGCGGTCGGATTTTTGGCTAAACTGCGGCGTCACACCCAAGTCAGCAAATTTTTCAAGCAGCTTCGCATTGTCTTCATCGGCGAACCACGCCACGATTGACTCAGCGACAATTTCACCCACGCCGTCTACTTCGCGCAACTCGTCAATGGTCGCTTGGCTTAGCTTTTCAATACTTTCAAAGTGGTTCGCGAGGTCAATCGCCGTCTGCGCACCAACATGACGAATACCGAGGCCGAACAAAAATCGCTCCAATGCTGGCTGCTTTTTAGCAGCAATGGCATCAATGAGTTTTTGCGCAGAAATCTCAGCAAACCGTTCCAGCTGCAGTAAATCATCTTTCGTCAACCGGTAAATATCTGCCAAATCATTAACTAGCCCAGCTTCGACCAGCGCCTCGACATTTTTCTCGCCTAAAGTATCGATGTCCAGTGCACCTTTGGACGCAAAATGTGCCAAAGACCGCTTCAAAATCAGCGTACCGCTCAAACCTTTAACCCGGTACACCGCCTCGCCTGCTGGCCGCACAAATTCTAACTCTGGATATTGGCGTGCCAATTCTGCCAAGTAATCAATCGGCTTAGAATCTGCCGGCCGCAATTCTTTCAGTACGGTTTGCACCTGCGGGATGATATCGCCCGCCTTGAAAATCACCACCGTATCGCCGCGACGCACATCCAGCCGAGCAATTTCGTCGGCGTTATGCAGACTAGCATGCTGCACCGTCGTACCGGCTACCACCACCGGATCAAACACCGCCACTGGCGTAGCTGCACCCGTTCGACCGATAGAGATAACGACATCGCGGACGATGGTTGTAGCCTGCTCAGCAGCATACTTGTAGGCCACGGCGCCACGCGGATTTTTCCCGACCAGCCCGAGGCTTTCATACAGTGCGCGATCATTAATCTTAATCACTAAACCATCAGTATTAAACGGCAAATCGTGCCGCTTATCATCCCATTTGTTAACGAAATTCATCACATCCGCTAAAGTGGAAAAAACGCTCGCCTGCTGATTACGAGTAATTCCCAGAGCAGTCAGCGCCTCATAAGCAAAGCTGTTGGTCGGCACTTCAGCGTCGTTATCACGCAGTACATCATAGCCGCGAAAATGCAGCGGCCGTGCCGCCACCAAGGATGGATCGAGCTGGCGGATTGTCCCTGCCGCCAGATTACGCGGATTAGCAAATTCTGGCTGCCCCAAGGCTTTTTGCTTTTCGTTAAGCTCCGCAAAGTCGCGCTTCAACATCACAATCTCGCCGCGAATTTCTGTCCGCCCGCGCAAAAATTGTTCAAAGCCTGGCGCCTCATGCAGCCGCAACGGTACATTTTTTATAGTCCGCACATTGTTCGTCACATCCTCGCCGATAAAGCTATCGCCGCGCGTCACTGCCTGGGCCAACACGCCATCAATATAAATCAACGCGCACGCCAAGCCATCCATCTTGATATCGGTAAAAAATTCATGCTTATGTCCCGGTATCAGCTTATCAGTACGCTCAATCCACGCTTCGATTTCACTCTTATCAAACACGTCATTCAGGCTAACCATCCGCCGCTCGTGGCGCACTTTTTGAAAACCTTCAAGCAGCTTATTACCAACCCGCTGCGTCGGACTGTCTGGCGTAATCCACTCTGGGTGTGCTACTTCAATGCTCTTTAGTTCTATCATCAAGCTGTCGTAGACCGCATCACTGACACTTGGCTGGTCAAGCACGTAATATTCGTAGCTGTATTGATTGAGCAGTTTTTTAATTTCTTCAAGCCGGCTTCGCGTCATCTGCTACCACCTTTCTATACAGCAGATAAATATACGCTGCCAGCCAGACAAACAACAGCGCCATCATAAACGCGCCAGCAAACGGCACGATTGGTACCGATTCGAGCCACTTCAGCTTTGACGATAATCCGCGTTCTAGCAATACCAACGACACCATCACAACGCACCATATCGCCGAGCTATAGACAAACGCCCAAACTATCCTGAGCATAATCCTTAGTCGCCGGCCAACCACCAAGTCGCTAGCAGCCTGGATTGCCCGCAGTGGATACATACCAGGCAAAGCCACCACGACTAGCGCAATAATCGTACTGGTCACCCAATAGAGTACAAGTGTTAATACACTTGCCGCCAGCAGACCGAATAACATCATACCGAAACCTTCTGTTAATATATGCACCGATACCAACGCCGAATACGCCAGCGCCATAATACCAACTGGCGATAGTTGAATTAGTAATATCAGCAACACTACCGACGTCGATATCAACGGTGCGGTTGCGTTGTACAAGCCGTCGCGTAATTTTGGCTTAAGCCCAAGTAGAATTTCGCGCAGCAACCACACCGCCGTTAGCCAAGTCATCAACACAAGCAGCGCCAGCATAACTCCCTGTTCAGCCCGCAGCGACGTTGTGTCAATCGCCAGCGACGAAAATGTCAGCATACCAGCATTTAGCAACGGCCCCACGCCGCCGTCGAAAATCTTGCCCAGCGACTCGGACACTAGCTTGCCAATTGAATCATAAGTTGACTGGCTAGTAATAATTCCTAGAAAAATTATTATCAGCGCATACA
Source organism: uncultured Candidatus Saccharibacteria bacterium (assembly GCA_963551735.1). GTDB lineage: Bacteria > Patescibacteriota > Saccharimonadia > Saccharimonadales > Saccharimonadaceae > Saccharimonas. The sequence goes on from CAUVHH010000001.1 coordinate 248,740, forward strand.
AGATTATCATGGACGAGAACAGACCTTTACTCTTCCACAACACGCGATTGACATAGTGAGTAAAAGCAATATACCCAGGCAAACGCAAACTGCGGCGATAATCTCGCCGCCGCGTCCGTCGAAAGCTGCGATGCGGCCGCCGCTGCAGGAAACGCACATTGCGATAGCGCGCCAAATACCACTTCTCGGTAAGCCAATCAAGAAATGCGCTACCGTAATGCTTCGGAGTATTATGTTTCTTTTGCTGTTTCATAAATAAGCTATGGTGCGCAAGGCGGGAATCGAACCCGCACGACTTTTGGTCAAGAGATTTTAAGTCTCTCGCGTCTACCAATTCCGCCACTCGCGCTTGTAATTTTATGGAGGCACGTACGAGAGTCGAACTCGTCTAAAAGGTTTTGCAGACCTCTGCGTAACCGCTCCGCCAACGCGCCGTCTGCTTTATTATACCAAACTACAGTTGCTCTTTGAATATTAACTATGAAAAAATCGCTGGCAGAGCAACGATTTCATGATGTATATTTGGTGCACTGAAGAAGACTTGAACTTCCACGGCCGCAATGGCCACTAGCCCCTCAAGCTAGCGCGTCTACCAATTCCGCCACCAGTGCATAGTGCTTTAATTGGCGTGATTACAATTATACTAACCTCACGGCGTTTTGTAAACAGAAGCCTTACCCGTAGACCACGTCGTTACGTCAGCGTAGCGATCGTTCATGGTGTTTAGAGAACCGCGCGGCTCAACAATCGACGCGCCATTGTTCAAAACGTAGCTGCCGACAGATTGATACAAACCAATTGCTGGCGCATCGTTCAGCCATTGATTAACAAACTGAATATACTTAGCTGCCCGCAGAGCTGAATTAGTGCGCGAACGCCCGCCAACCAGATCGTTGTCAACTGTTCGATTAGAATAATTAGCAAAATTGTAACCAGAAGCGCTAGCCTGCGACGAATGCCAGTAGGCAAAAACGTCTGGATCAGCGCCAAGCTCCAATTCATACAACAAAGCATCGTAGTCACGCGGCTGCAACACGCTTTGTACGAAGCTAGTAGTTGTCGAGTTGGTATCGATTTCGCGCAGCTGGACATCAACGCCAAGCTTCGACCACTGCTGTTTAAGCGCATCAACTATTTTCTTGTATTCATCGCGCCCAGACGAAGTTGTCACAGCAACCGCCAGCGGCCGGCCGTCCTTGCCTTTCCATTGGCCTTGGTTATAAGTCCAGCCCGCTTCTTTGAGCAGCGCTTTGGCCTTATCTAAATTATAATCTGGCGCTGCCGGCAGTTTTTGCGCAATCTGACTTTGCAAAATCGGCGTATCTAGCCGCGCCACATTGTCGCCGACAGTTGCGCGGATTGATGAAGTATCAGTAGCGTAGCGTAAAGCCCGGCGAACTCTAGCATCTTGAAGTGTTTGACTGCGATTATTCATCAAAAGATAGACGCCTTTGTTGAGAAGCCAATGTTTAGTCGAGTACTGTTTAGATTTAATGTTATCAGCAGCCGACAAAGACAAACCCGAGGCTGCCGAAACTTCGCCGCTATTTACAGCCTTAACTAACAGCGATTCATTACCGTAAGCTCGCAGCTCCAGGCGCGACAAAGTCGAAACTGCTCCGTAATATTTAGTATTCGGTTCCATCCGCACCACGTCGGTAGAGCTAGTTGACTCGCTAGTTTGAACTCGTTTAACCGCAAATGGTCCGCTGCCGACCGGGTTGCTGCTAAAATCAGCTTCGCGCATTGACGACGGACTAACAGTTTGCAAAATATGCTTAGGTATTACCGGAAAAGTCAAGGCATGCGAAAACCCGGCATACACCGCTGGCAGCATAAACTCTACCGTTGAATCGTCAATTGCCCGCGCCGAAATATCTAGCCAATTAACTCGCAAAGGCGAACGCACTTGCGGGTTTTTGATCAGATTAATCGTATATACAACATCCTCGGCGGTCAACTTTTTACCATCGTGCCAGACGGCATTGCGCAGCTTGATTGTATAGACTTTGTCATCTTTTACCGTCATTGATTCGGCCAAGTCAGTATGCAACGCTCCGGTAACATCGTAATTATACAGAGACGAAAATAACAGCCGTGATACCGCCTGTTCAGGCTCGCTAGCCGCTAGCAAAGGATTAAGCGTGCTAATATTGCCAATCACTCCCTCGACATACACGCCGCCAGATTTAGCGCCATCCTTCTTGCTGCCTTGCGAATTCCAGGAATACTGAATACCCAAGCCAGCTATCAACAAGGCTATAGCAGCCAGCCAAATCATAATTTCGGTCATCACTAAGCGGACATTTTCAATACGCCGCAAAATAAAGCGGCTAGCATGGCGCTGCGTGGCGCCTTCGGCATGCTTGACTCTCAGCGCTAGCCGCTTGTAGCCCAGCCTCAGTTTGCCCTTACTTGCTTTACTCATTTATATCCACCCTTGATTTATCTATAAGTTCGGCAAAACCAACAGTGCCACAATCGACATCACAAACGCTACAGCCAAGAAAATCGTCACTTCAAACAGGTTTTTATCGAGACCGCGCCGCGTCGTATACAATTCGCCAGAACCGCCAAATCCAGCGCCCAGGCTAGCCCCGCGCTGCTGCAGCAGAACCGAAATTATCATCAGCACTGCCGATACTACCATAATAATTTGCAAAGTTAGCGTTACGTCCATTTTATGATTTCTCCTCTCGTTCGTCGTGATAACTAAGCTCCAGAACACTACTTACTACATAGTTTACCAAACTTAATATCAAGCCTGCAAAAATCGAATTCAAGAACGTCATTTGCAAGCCTGGCGCCAGCATCAATGATAGCCAAACCAAAAAACCGTTAACAACTATCGTGAAAAAGCCAAGCGTTACCAAAATCATCGGCAACGACAAAATCATCACAATCGGCTTAAGCGTCGCGTTGATAATTGAAAAAATCAGCCCGGCGCCGAAAAAGGCCACCAAACTAGAATCGATTTGAGCATTGCTATAACCCGTACCAAAAATCCGCACCGCTACCCAAATCCCCAGCGAGTTCAGTATCCACCGGAGAATAAAAGCTATAAATTGTTTACTCATACTGCTACAGTATACCGCATCAGCCGTATTTTTCATAGTTGCGGCATATCGCCGCCCTGGTAGCAAAAAGCCTCATAGACGCGAGTTCCTAGCGCTTGCCCGATAGCATCGCAAATTTCCGTTTGGCTAGCTCGCCTAACTGCCCGCATACTGCCAAAGCGCCGCAGTAATTTGCGCCGCGTCGCCGAACCAACACCAGGAATATCGTCAAGTTCGCTCTTCGTAGCGCCTTTGCGTTTAAGTGTTGTATGATAGCTGACAGCAAAACGGTGCGCCTCGTCACGAATACGTTGAAATAGCTTTACGACATCATCATATTCACTCATAGTATCGCTACCGCGCAGATTCCGCGAGTGCGAACCAGCATTTTGCTGCCCAGCATGCAAATTAATTAAGTAAAAATCACCAGAATCCAGCACGCTAATACCGAGGCGCGGCTCTTTCATCAACTGGCCAAGCAGCGCGTCATCGTCATTAATATGCGAACGATTCTTAGCGACAACGATTTCTTCTTCGCGCTTCGCTATGCCAATTACCGGCACCGTAACGTCTAGCCTGTCTAATTCGTCGAGTACCGCACCAAGCTGCCCTTTACCGCCATCAATCAACAACAAATCCGGCATCCCCCAATCTTTACGATTTTTCTCGCTAAAGCGCCGCCTGATAGTCTCGCGCATATTAGCAGTGTCGTCGTTACGCTGCACGTGCATCTTGAACTTACGATAATGTGTCCGGTCGCTCGCGCCATTGGTGAAGACTACCATGCTGGCTACAACGTTGGTGCCGCTCATATGTGAGATATCATAGCCCTCAATCCTCGCTGGCGGCGCTGGCAAACTCAATAGCTCGGCTAACTGCGATAGTGCCCGATCTTTCGAAATATTAATGAACTCGCGATCGCCGAACATAATTCGCCGCTGCAGCTCGCGCAAATAGGTCAATTTATTGCGAAGCTGCGCGGCTGTCTCGAATTCTTGGTTGCGCGCTGCTCGCTTCATGTCACGTTCAATTTCTTGCGCGATTTTGACGCGCCCGCCCTCAATATATTTGATCAGCTTACGCAAAGATTTCTTGTACTCGTGGCTGGTCATATCAAGGCTGGGCGCCAAACCGATTTGCTCTTCTAAATTAGCGTGTTCGCGCTTGGGCGGCTTGATATAATAAGGAAAAATTTTGCGCAAATAACGCAGCGCTTTCTTGACTGGCAAGCCACTATAAAAAGGACCAATGTAAGTCGCACCGTCATCAGCAGGACTGCGCGTAAAAGTCACCGTCGGCCATTCGCTTTTCATATCAATTCGTACAAAAGTTTGCGATTTATCATCGCGCAGCAGAATATTATAGCGCGGCATATAACGCTTGATCATCTCGCTTTCTAGAAATAGCGCGTCAATCTCGCTCTCGGTTTCGATCCAATCGGTATCATAAATTTCGGCGACCAGCGCCCGAGTTTTGGCATCAAAATCTTTGCCGCTCTGAAAATACTGCCGCACACGGTTTTTTAACACCGCTGCTTTGCCGATATAGATAATCTCGCCACTCGCCGACTTATGAAAATAAACACCGGGGCTGCGCGGTAGAGTTTTGAGCTTTTGCTGTAACTGCTTATTCACAAGTACTATTATATCTTATATCAAGTAATCAAACTGCGAATAATGTCAGTCAGCCCCTCTCTTCAATAATTATTTTTGTTACGAAATATTGTTTCAAACAACTCAGGAAAAGTATCGTCGGCCATACCGCCACGAAACAGCTCGTCATATGGAACTTCGGGATTAAACTTATCGCCAAAAGCCGGCGCAACAAGATAAACGTCGCCTGCACAAATTTGCGGGTTCTCACTCATCCATTGAATTAGAAAAACCCGCCACAACTATGACCAACCAATATGGTTTCTGAATTACATCATATTTTTCAAAAGTCTGTCGCCACAACGAGTAATCTAGTCGCCACGATTCAGGCATCTCGGGCGTCTGAGTGTCAATACCGCAAATTAGCAGCTACTGTTGCAGCCATGGAAGCCAAATTGAATTGCTGGCGCTTGGCAAATTCGGATATTCACTCCATCCAAGCGGCGAGAACAAGCACCTCGCACCCCTCTCGCAACAGCAAGCCTGCCCAATTGGTCGTAGACGCCGGCTTAAAAATTTTGAGTACCAGCTTTCCAGACAGAGAGTTGAAATAAACAAGAAAGTACTTCAGCTACCTATCAACGGCGTAAGTATTCTTCCAAAAATTCGCTCCACTCCGGCGCATTCTTCTCGCGGAAATAATGGTGCAAGAAATCAACCATAATTTGCTGGCGGCTTTCTGCTTCCGTCTTCCCTGGCTCGGTCAGCATCAAGCCTTTCAGTTTCAGCAGCTTTTCAAAGAAGTGATTGATAAAGCCGTCGGTATCATGAGTATTGCCATCAGCATTATATTCGTGCGCCGCCAGATTAACATTCGGCCAAACTGCGGGATCAAAAATCCGCCCGCCGTGATAGCAAGCATAGACTAGCGCCCGTTCAATACCGACCGCGCCGATAGCGTCGCACATATCAGCGTCGGACACCAGCTGTCCCGCCAGGCGCTGCGGCTGCTTGCCGTTCAGGCGTTTGCTATAACCAATCGCCGCAATATTTTCTAACACCGCCCGGCTTAAGCCATCGGACACTTCTGCCTGCGCCATAATATTTACTGCGTTCGTCAATTTCTCTGCCTGCGCCTTACCGACTAGTTTGTAGTCATCTACATCATGCAGCCAAGCCGTCAACAGCACTTCTTGCAAATCCACCAGTTCGCTGCATTCGCTAGCAAAACGCTCCGCCAGCAGCGCCACTCGCTCGACATGATCATCGGCGTGTCCTGAGGTATCGCCGCCTAGCAATTCACGGACCAATAGTTTAACTTTATTAAGTTCAGGAGTTTGCTTATTATTCATAGCATTTATTATATCTCATTGCCGCCACTAGCACATTAGCTGCCCTTGTATTTCTATAGTATTTATGCTATAATATAAAGATATGGCTGAAGTAATCACCACCGCCCCAAAGTCAGAAGAAGCGGAAATTAAACTGTTAATTATGCCGCTAGGTGAGCTAACTTCGCACTTAGGCGACAATGAGGCGTCCACTGCTATAAAAGCGATTGCTAATTTCGTCAACCGCCGCAGCCCAGGCGATAAACAGATGTTATCTGTATCTAATGCAGATATCGCTGGTAAATATACTGATATTGTAGCCTTGCGGCTGCCTGAAACCGAAGACGTTATAGACGCTAACTTTATCACAAACAATGTAGTCGGGTACGTTGGAGCGATGGAACCAATCAAGCACGGCGCCCGTCTAATGTCTGAAGTCGGCTCGCTCAAAGTCGACGATAGCCTGCGCGGCCACGGTGTCGGAACTATATTATTTAAAAGAATTATTAAGGCAATGCAAGACGAAGGAATTACGCCTTATGCATTTTGCAATTCAGACAGCTTGCCTATAGCCAAACGGCTTGGCGGGCGCGAGATAGAGTCAGCAGACGAAGTGCCCCGAGAGGCATTGGAGCTATGCCAAGACTGCCCTCTCTACGGCAGAACAGGTGGCAAAAAATACAGATGTTGTGATACTGTAGTGGTATGGGACACGCCGACCGAAACCAACTAGATCTAGTTGAATTAGCTAAGCAGCTCATTGCCATACCGTCAGTATCGGGCAACGAGGCAGAAGCTTTAGATTTCGTTGCATCGTGGATGCGATCAGCTAATTTTGACAAAGTCATTACTGATGAGCGCTTTACCGCCGGGTTAATCCGTGCCAAAAAGCAGATAACAAAGCGCGCGCTCATTTTATGCGGGCATGTTGATACGGTTTCTCCTGGCGATGAGTCGGCTTGGCAGCAGAGTCCGTGGCAACCATACGTTACTGACGGTCGGCTGTATGGTCTGGGCGCCACTGACATGAAAGCTGGCGTCGCTCTACAAATGATAGCCACCGCCGAATACGCAAACAAACGGCGTGACGATCTTGACGTGTGGTGCGTCGCCGTTGCTAGCGAAGAGGTTGATGGTGCTGGGTCGGCTGATTTTGCGAAGTATTTTTCAAAAAAGACACAGTACGAAGAAGTTAGCTGCGCCATCGCCGAACCGACGGATAATCGAATTGAAATCGGACATCGCGGCAATAAGTTTGTTGAATTTATCTTTGAGCGCACATCAAGCCACGCCTCGCAAGAGAGCGCTTATTACGATAGTTCGCTGCCAGCCGTGGTGTCGTTCCTAAATGATTTACCAGAGATTCGCGAACAGCTTCATGCCGCCTATAGCCACGATATTTTGGGCGCTCCTAGCTTCACGCCAACGCGCATTGAACCTGCAGGGTCATACTCTAACAACAAAACAGCTGGCGCCAGCTCTGTCATTGTCGATATCCGTACCACGCCGCTCTTGGACGCAGACTTTGAAAATTGGGTTGACGAGATAGCTGCTCGCTACGATTGCACATGGCGGCATCCCGCTACGCCTGTGCCGTCTGCTTTGTGCGATACGAACGCCAAAATCTTGAAAACCATGCAGCGCCTACTACCAGAAGCTGAGACAGCAGTCAGCTACGGCGGCACCGATCAAGCGTTCTTCCAGGCCATTGGCGCAGAGACGGTCATCTACGGCCCTGGCGATTTCGACCAAGCACACACCGTAAACGAATCGGTATCAGTAGCAAGAATTAGACAGACACATGGCATTTACCAACAACTCATTCAGTCAACATAGGTTTAGCGTATTGCGATTTGCTTGACATAGCAGGTTAAAAATTATTAACAGATAAACCTCGTGTTACAATATCTGTAAGCTTTGTTAAATTAAGGAGGTTTTATGAAAACACCAAAATTACTATTGATCATCGCTGGATCGCTTGCGGCTATTGCGGCAGTATTAATTGCTGTCAGCTGCATACCGCCGTCCGGACCAGAACCAGAATACGTTTGCGCCAAAAACGGCCAGCCAAGTTCCGGATTCAAAGACACTAAGAAAAATTGTCCGATAACTTCAGAAAGCTTGAAAGCTCATATGGCGTGGGAAGAAGGTCCATTCGGCAGAGGCAAATATATTATGCGCCAAATCGCCGTCGTATCAATACTTGGCGCGATTGGCTGTGCTGTTGCTTCGCCAATTGTAAAGTCAAAGCAGAACAAAAAGTCAGAAAAGTAAAACTAACAAACTCATATAATATAACTAACTGAATCTGCCGTCTTTTTATGCAAGTAAAGTTACAAAAACACAGTGTAATTTTACGGAAAATTTGACTTTTTGTCCTAATATTGATATAATTTATATTGACTTTTCGCTCAAAGTTCTCAAGGGGCGAAGAGTCGCCCTTTGTTTTGAGCTCACCCTTTGAGAGGAGGTGAAGAAAATGAACGGCCAGGTAGCTGCCGAGAGCTATCTCGGCTCCGTGCCTACCATGGTTTCTATGGTGGTGGTTGCGGTGCTTCACCATATCGGAGTATCCGATATGGCATGCGCCGCAGTTGCGGCTGCCATTATCATCCCTGGTACTACAGCTCTCGTTCTGTTGATGCGTCACTGGCGCAAGCAGGACAGAGAGAAGTAGCAGAGGGGTCTATTGCCCGCTCGAAAATAGCTCGCTGAAAATTGTTCAATTCGGTTCGAGACGCACATTTTAGCGTCTGCTGGATTGAAATCCAGTTTCCGGCTTGAGCACGTTTTCGGCGGGCTATTTTCTTTTTTTACAAAAACCGCCGCCCTTCCAGCGCGTGCCCGAGGGTAATTTGATCGGCATACTCTAGATCGACGCCCACAGGAATGCCGCGAGCTAAACGCGAGACCTTGGTAGCTAGGTGCGATTCCTTGATTTGGCGCTGGATGAATAGTGCGGTTGATTCGCCCTCGACGCTAGCGTTGGTAGCGATAATAACCTCCTCGACGTTATCATCGCGCAATCGCTGCAATAGCTCGGGTATATGAAGCTGCTCTGGACCGACGCCGTCAATCGGCGAAATCGTTCCGCCCAATACGTGATAAGTGCCATGAAATTGCCCGGTGCGTTCTAATGCCACTATATCTAGCGGTTCTTCGACAACAGCAACCAGCTGGCGATTGCGTTTCGGATCGCTATATAAGGGCGAGACTTCCTGGTCAGCGTCAATTAGCGCGAAAGTTTTCGGGCAACTTTTGACCTGCGCGTGCAGCTGCCGCAAAGCATTCGCTAGCGCTTCGGTGGTTCGAGAATCGTTTTTTAGCAAGAAATAAGCATAGCGCTCGGCCGTTCGTGGCCCAACGCCTGGCAAATGACCCAGCTCTTCAATAACACGCTCGAGCGCACTCGGCAATAGTGTCATTAGTTTATAATCCGAGACTTCCTAGCCCGCCCATCAGCGGTTTCATCTTTTCGGCAGCAATTTCCTGCGCTTTAGCCATACCGTCGCGGATAGCAATCTCAATCCAGTGTTCAAGCTGGTGGATGTTATCTAGATCAACGTATTCTGGATTAATCTTAATCGACTTGATCTTGAGCTCGCCGGTAATTTGAACGATAACCGCGCCGTCGCCCGCCTCAACCTCGACAATTTCTTTGGCTAAAGCTTTCTGCGCTTTGCGCAAATCATTCAACATTTTCATTTGATTCAAGGCCATTTTGACTCCCCTTCTTCAGAAATTAACTCTACCAATTATAACTTATTACGGCAATTTTTTGTAGACATAGAGCCGGTCGCCATTTTGGGCACGAGCGTTCGTTATAATACTCTCTAGCTGCCAGTCTTTCGGAATCTTGCGGCGGGCGGCGCGTGTCGCCACCGCTTGGGTTGCTTCGGGATTAAGCTCGGTAGCAACCGTTAAGGATTTATTGTAGTGAGCAGCTAGATTATAAATAGGAATCTCATCCGTATCAGCCAAGAGTGTCATATTTTTTTGACGCTGCAATTGGGCATTAACTAGCGATAGATCACTATTGTAGGCGCGAACAACAGCCGGATTGTACGTATATCCGTTAAAATATTGGTTAACGCTGATATAAATTAATCCGCTGACTAGTACGCTTAATGGCAATAAACCCGCAACGCGAGCATATGGATTACACGGAAATAGCCGATACCAATAGCGAATCAAGAAATCAAAGCCAGTAGCAACTGCAATTACCATCAGAACAAATATTACATACTGATTATTATAATTAAGCAAGGCAAGCGGCACCATAACCAAACTCATCAAGATAGTAACATAGCTACGCGCTGTATAATGCGTGGCTGCCAGGCGGCAAAAACCTAGTAAAGCAATAGCCGTCAACGGCATAGCATAAGCTGGCCTCAGCAGACCGTCAGCAGCGCTATCGGTAGCGGCAAAACCAAACAAGCTAAGGCTCGAAAGCAGCGCATTAGTTTTGATATGAGCGAAGTCTGACGGCAAACCGAGCAGCACCTTGCCAATACCTTTTGGCTCTAGTATTAAGGCATAAACTAGCGGCGCCATCGCCGCCAAGCCGACCAGCAGCGCAATGAATAGTTTTTTCTTGGGCAGCCGCCTGATAATCGCTCGGATATGCGGATGAACTAAAGCCACGATAATTATAATTAAGTCCAGGTATACACCCATCGGCAAATAAAGCGCGACGCTCATCAACACGCCGCCAAGCACTTTCCAGAATGTATGAAAATGTTTACCGCGCGTTACATACATGCCCGCAACCATCAGCCATATTGCAACAGCGCTAAAGGTAATACCGGGCGTACCGTCTTGCGCTTGGAATAGAAAATGCGTCGAAGTTGCCAATACGATCGTCGAAATGACAGCAACATTAGGCTTGAACCAAGCGCGAATCAACATGAAAATACCTAGCATTGTCAAGGTGCCGAGCGCAATTGACGGCAGTTTAATCGAAAATTCGCTGACACCAAACACAAAAATTGATAGCCGCTGCAGTAGATAATACGGTAGATTTACCACCATCGACGGCTCAAGAGTTTGGCGCGATAGCATACTAGCTTGGCTGACAGATTTGATTTCTTGCTCGCGCAAACCGCCAGGAGTATACAATACACCGATCCATAGCACTGCCACCAAAAGTACGGCGATGCAAAAATAACTCAAAACATAGCGATATTTATATAAAGTATAGTCCGCAGGTTTACGCATACTAATTATGATTATATCACGCGAGAGATTATTCGTGGCGCTTATCAAGCGACATAAAACGCAGGCGCTCTGGATGGAAATATAACTGGACTTTGCCGACTGGACCATTGCGGTGCTTGGCAATGATTAAGTCAGTAATATTGGCGACATCTGGATTGTCTGGTTCGTAATAGCCAGGACGGTAAATGAAAGTAACAATATCAGCATCTTGCTCGATGCTTCCCGACTCGCGCAGATCAGCCAGCTGCGGAATTGGCGGCGTACGACTCTCGACCGACCGACTAAGCTGACTAAGCGCTATCACTGGTACATTCAACTCGCGAGCGATAATCTTCAAGCCGCGGCTAATTTCGCTAACTTCTTGGACGCGATTGCCGTTGTAATTACCATTGGCCTGCATCAACTGCAGATAGTCGACGACAATTAACCCGAGCGTTTGATTATGCGCGATTCGGCGGGCTTTGGTGCGCATACCGAGAACGCTAAGTGCTGGCGTGTCATCGATATAAATCGGCGCTTCAGCCATTTCGCCCATAGCTTCACTAATCTTTGCAAAGTCGTCGTCACTGAGATTGCCAGTACGAATATTCCAGCTGTCAACGCCAGCGGCATCGGCCAGCATACGATCGATCAACTGCTGCTTACTCATCTCGAGGCTAAAGAATAGCACTGGCAGTTTAGCAATAGTCGCCACATTGTATGCCAAGTTAGTGACAAACGTCGTCTTACCCATAGCTGGCCGGGCTGCCAATATAAATAGGTCACTGCGCTGCAAGCCGGCAGTCATATTATCTAGATCTTGATAGCCGGTACGGATACCGCGCAGCTGACCTTTATTGCGGTGCAGCTCTTCGATGCGCGAAAAACTCTCGTCGAGGATAGTTTCGATACTGACCAGATCTTGTTTAATCGTTTGGTCAGAGACGTTGAATAGCTCGGCTTCGGCTTTTTCGAGGATTTCCTGGGTTGGAATTTCTTCGTCGAATCCTAACTCGCTGATTTCGCCGCTAGCTTTGATTAGGCGCCGGCGGACAGCTTTCTGAGCAACAATTTCGGCATAACTAGTAGCATGAGCAGCTGTAGGCACGTAGTTGGTTAACTCGGTTAAGTACGTCGAGCCACCAATTGTCTCGAAATTATCCGTCTTCTTGAGTTCCTCGGTTAAAGTCAAGAGATCGACTGGCTTATGCTGCTCGTACAAATGCATCATACTTTTAAAAATCAGCTGGTGCCGTTTGTCGTAAAAATCTTGTGGTTTTACTGTCTCGCTGACATCTGCTAGCACGTCGTCGTCAATCAAAATTGCTCCGAGCAAGCTCATCTCGGCGTCGATACTCTGCGGCGGTATTTTGGCAGCGACTTCTTTTTGCTTGGCCATTACAAATTCACCTCTTCTCCTCCGCCCATAATATCAAGAATAGCGGCGGTTTGGCTATCTTTTGGCGGTTTTGGCTTAGCGCTGATGATAATTTCACGGTCAAGCTTTTGTGCCTGTAGAGCGCCAGCAAGCACTGGCAGCGACTTTTCGATTTGATTTTTAGCAAATTTCTTACCAGCAAAAATCGTTAACTGCTGATCGTCTAATTCGTAACCGCTTTTCGCGAGATAACTATAGGCGCCAGTGGATTTTGCGTGAACAGCCTCGAGAAATTTTGACCAGTCAAAATTAGCTGTTTGATTTGGCTGGACATTTTTCTTCTTTTTTTGCGGAGTATCGCTAGCTGGCTGCGGCACGTAAACGGGTGCTGGTTCATTCACAGTCATTGGTTGCGCTGATTCTGGCTGCGCTGGCGTTGACGCCGCAGAAACATCAGAATTAGAAACATTTGTATTAGAACCAAGCGCTATCAGCAATTTGACATACGGCCAAGCGGTTTTCTGATTTGATAATAATTTGTCGGCCAGCGGCAAGCAATTAGATTTATTGATGATGTCGCTGCGGATTTCGTGCAGTAATTGCTCGCTGATAGCATTGGCTGGCACGCCTCTATGCTCAAGTGCGCGCAAGGTATCGGCGATAGTTTGTAAATCACCCGCACAATAAGCCTTTAACAGCTGTTGAATTTCAGCCGTGCTTGCTAAGCCTAGCGAATCTTCGACCATAGCGGCAGTGATTGTTTCGCTGCTTAAATTTCGCATTTGATCTAGCAGGCTAATACTATCGCGGAAGCTTCCCTGCCCATAGCGGGCAATTAGCTGCAGGGCGTCGTCGTCAATAGAAATCTGCTCGGCATCAGCAATGGTACGCAAATGTGCGGCAACTTCGTCTTGGCTAATTGTCCGGAAATTAAAGCGCTGAACGCGGCTAAGAATCGTAGCTGGCAATTTATCGGCGTCAGTGGTTGCTAGGATAAACACAGCATGCTCGGGCGGCTCTTCAAGCGTTTTGAGCAGTGCATTGAACGCTGATTTGCTCAGCATGTGAACCTCGTCAATAATATAGATTTTTTTGGGAGCGCTAACGGGCGCAATCTGAACCTTCTCGCGCAAATCACGGATATCTTCAACTGAATTATTGCTGGCTGCATCAATCTCGATAATGTCGAGATGAGTTGATTCATCGCGGTATGGCAAGCGATTAATTTCGTGCGCCAGAATCCGCGCAATCGACGTTTTACCAACGCCGCGCGGCCCTGTCAATAAATAAGCATGCGCCGTCGTTCCGTTAGCAATTGCCCGCTCTAAAATCGCCGTAATATGCGGCTGCCCGACAATCTCGCTCAGCGACCGGCTGCGATATTTCCGATATAAAGCCTTACCCATTTGTTATATTATAGCGCAGAATCAGCGATTAAAATAGCGAAGCTTGAACTGGCGCCAAATCTAGCTGCTCAACAGTACGGCTAATGGTCATATCGTATCCGATATATTTTTTGATTGGTAAGAAAATAAAGCGGCTATTTTGCTGCATAATTAGCATACCACCAATTAGCCCTGCGAAGCGTCCAGCGATTTTTGGCTCGATTATTTCTGTTAGATCATCGCTTTTTGGTTCGATAGTTAGCATGTATGGCGATAAATCCAAGAACTCGCTGTTATCAAATTTAACGCCTAACTGCTCTGCGATCCGCTGAATTGTTTGATGTAATTTCTGCTCGGCCAGCGTCGGATCATAGCGTTCATTTGCTAGAATTGTTGCTTTCTTGCGCAGCTGCACACTCTCGCAAAGACCTGGCAGCCGGGCGATCTTCGTTTCGTATTGGCGAGCGATGTTAGCGCTGGGAAATACTTCAAGGATAGCAGCATTGCGGGCACCTTGTTCTAACAATCGCGCTAGTTTGCGTTCAGCATAAGAAATGCCAACCTTTATCACCTCTGGCGAGAAATAAGCTAAGTATAAGATATGCGGCTGCTGATTCAGCTCAGCCTGCTGTTGGCTGATATTGGTAGTATTGTAGAATGCTGGATTGAAGCCAGTCTTTTGCTGGCACTCTGGACATTGCTCGTATTTATCATCAAGCTGGCGGTCGCCAGGACAGCGATGACATTGCTTAGCTGCCAAATCGTACCAACCAATACATTTTTTGATACTAGTATTAAACGACAGAGTAAATTCGCCTTGCGGCTGCATACGCCAGAACTTACCGCCATCATCCATGACGCGCAAATACGGCAAGTTACTATTAGGATCGTAGCTGACCCGTGTAAATCGAAAAGTTCCCTCGCCTAAATCATGCATTAATACCCCTATTTGTGATGATCCAAACTTATAGATTATAGAGCTGCTTCAACTGCCGCCCAGGTAGCATCAGGATTGTCTTCTGGCACAATAATAGTAACCTGATCGCCAACATTGATACGGAAATAGGTCACGCTCGCCAGCAAAATCCGATATTCTTTGCCTTGCGCTTCAACATAGTAAGCGCCGTCATGCTGCGTAAGCGTACCGATAACTTGCTTGCGGGCAACCGGGCCAATTTGCTTGTAAATGAAACCACCATCATCAGCGATAGTTAGTTTGAGGATATCGCCCTCAACTAGCTTAGACTTGCTAGCGTAATTAGCCGGTACCGGGTAATTTTTGCCATCTGGGCCGACCATCGTCTGGCCGTCGAAAACGCCCTCGATAACTTTGCCTGAAACATCCTCGCGGCTGTTAGTCGGCATCACGACTTGCCCATCTTCGCCCATTATGCTAATTAGTAGCTCTTTGGCAGCAGCCAAATTAGTCTCGGCGTCTTGAATAAGCATCTTGAGCCGCTTGACTTGTTTCTCTGGTAATTCTGACATACTAGTCTCGCAATCCTTTGTATGTTTTTATAATATCATTCCAATTATAACGCATCAGGATATCACGTCAACCCTTCAGGCTATCTTTCCACAAGTTTAACAGATATGAACGCAAAGTCGTTGTAAAAATCGTCGACCGCTTCAGGCATACAAAAACGCCCCCAGATTTTGGAGGCGTTTTCTAAAACAATACGATCGTGCGAATCTGGAAATATATTCGAGATTAAGCGACTTCGACGGTAGCGCCAGCCTCTTCCAAGGCTTTCTTGGCAGCTTCGGCTTCGTCTTTGCTGACTTTCTCTTTGATTGGACTTGGTGCGTTATCAACCAAAGCTTTCGCCTCGCCGAGACCAAGGCCGGTTAGTTCCTTGACGGCTTTGATGACGGCGACTTTTTGGCTGCCAGCGTCTTTCAAAGTGACAGTAAATTCAGTCTTTTCATCAGCGGCGGCCGCACCAGCGTCGGCGGCTGGACCAGCAACGGCAACTGCGGCAGCAGCTGGCTCGATACCGTATTCTTCTTTGAGGATATTCTTTAGTTCATTTACTTCGAGAACTGTCAATTTAGTCAGCTCTTCGGCAAGTTTCTTTAGGTCTGCCATAGTAATTCTCCTTGTAGTTAAAACTTTTTAATTAGATTGGTTGCTTAAGCGGTTGCTTTGTCTGCCACACCGTCCAGCAATGCATGCAGATTGCCAGAGAGCGCGTTGGTAACGTCGTGTACCGGACTGAGCAGTTGTGCCACAGCCTCAGCGATGAGCTGATTCTTGCTCGGCAAACCAGCCAGCGCCACCACATCGGCGGCACTCTGGGCCAAGCCCTCACCGCTGAATCCAGCGACTAGTTCGACGCTAGGATGAGTCTTTGCAAAGTCGTTAAGAACTTTAGCAGCCATCACCTCGTCGTCGCTAGAAACAGCATAAATTAGCTGGCCTTGCAGCGCAGAAGTATCAGTCTCTTTGAACGTCTCGCTAGCGGCAAAAGCTACGCGCACCAAGCGGTTCTTGACAACTTTGACGACTACGCCATTTTCGCGAGCAGCTTTGCGCAGCTCTTGCAATTCAGCTACGCTAGTGCCCTGGTATTTAGCCACGGCGATAGCTTTTGCACTGGCAAACAACTCGCTCATCTCTGCAACCAAAGCTTGTTTCTTATCTTTGGAAATTGCCATTGATAATACTCCTTTGGTTTATTTGATATTTATGCGATCGTATTGTTAAGGGGCGACATTCGGCGAGCAACAAAAAACTTTGGCGCTCGCCAAAGACTATACTACAGGAAAAGTTGATTCCCTCGGCGGCATATTAAGCAGAATTACTCCTGCGGCCGCTGTCTCTGGCAATGTCTAATACCTATTATAGCAAATTTTGCTGCATTACACAATAGTAAATGCTTGACATATTTAGGCGTTTCTGGTACAATAGAGATTCGTGAGAACGAAAGCGAGCCCTGGTGTTCATACGGGGGAACATAATACGCTTAACCCTGCTGACAAGCAGGGTTTTTCCAGTCAACAATATCCAGAGAAATATAATTCAAACGATCTAGTTGACAGTCTGGCTATTGATTATCTAAGGGCCGCCTCCCGGGAGCGTCCTGATCTGATTGAGCATGCTCATAGAGTTTATGGATTAGTTAAGGCTTTTGCCGGCGATCTTATGCCTGATACGCGCGATGCAATTATGCTGCATGATATCGTATCCCGATTCCGCAACCCAGACGGAAAATATAGCCAAGAATCGCGCGACGCTGCTGGGATAGCGCTATTAAGATACTTTACCGATCCCAGAATTCCCCATGATAAAGCACGCTATATGCGGAATCTCTTGTCAGATTTCGACGAGATTGAGGTAGCGGCCGGCAGACATCGAAAAACATTAGCCGACGAAGCCGCTGCAAGCTTGCCAAACGAGAATAATCGCCGTAAAGATATAGCCAGCGTCATTTCCGACAGGTACGAGGGTGTCGTTCCAAGAGAAGCTTGGGCTATATCAGAGGCTCGCATAGATCCGGAATACATGAAAGACTTCTTGCAGACTGTAAATATCGAATCTGTGATTATTAAAGCTTGCGAATTGATTGATAATTTGGAACATCCGGTATCCAACCGGGAGTCCGCGCTGTTGCAAGATGTTTTAGAAGCAGAATCGTTCTATGCTCCTCAGTGCGAAGAATTAGGGCTGGAAGCTTTAGGCTCGAAAATACTAGGCCTAGCAAAACGCATCCGCCTCGAGAAGTTGAACAAATTTGATTCGATAAAGCAAGCAAGAGACATGTTATTCAATATAAAGACAGTCGGCGTCAGGCGTATATTGGAGAATATTTTCGGCGACAAATACGATGTTTCGCTTGTAGTCGGCCCTGATTATAGCGGAGAATGTCCTGCCGTAGTTGGCGAGTTCGCAGCTCAACTGCCCAGCGGTCGCCTAACCTCTGGCAATTACCGCTTGAAATCTGTCGGCTCATGCGCTGACAAATCAGATCGTGATAATGGTAATATGCCTATGGATCCATTTGCTCTGATGGATATCTCGCCAGATATAGAATCATCAGCGAAAAACTTTGCCGAAATAGTTCAAATCCTTTCTGGCCTGCCAAATATCGAGCTGCAAAAGGCAACTAGCAAAAAATCCGCCATCTACA
Source organism: uncultured Candidatus Saccharibacteria bacterium (assembly GCA_963551735.1). GTDB lineage: Bacteria > Patescibacteriota > Saccharimonadia > Saccharimonadales > Saccharimonadaceae > Saccharimonas. The sequence continues at coordinate 266,808 of CAUVHH010000001.1, forward strand.
TCCAGGGCGCTAGCGATTACGTCGAGATTATAACTCAGACTTTAGCTGAAGCTGGTATAGACGAATCGCAAATTCAAATAAAAGAACAAACTGAAGCGGACATCGAAAAAAAAGGATACAAGAAAATGGAAGTTTCAAAAGTAACGTTTATCACAAGACAAGAGCATCCGTATAAACCTGGTGAGATAATCGATATTCCTATCGAGTTTCAGTTTTTGACCAAAGATGAACGCCAACGATCACGAACTGGCGACATCGCCCATATAGCTTACAAACATATTGATACTAAACTTAAGAAAGAAGGTTACTACGAGCTGCCCGACGACGATCCTAAAAAGAAAAGACTGGACAAAGAAGCTCGTAAAACGCGCAAGCTATTCGTAGGAGTCCTCAACGACATCCATGATCGCATGAGCCGCTTGAACCCTGATAGCTATGAAACCAACGGCCAGTCAGACGAAGGCGGCGAGAAGTTATTTTGTGAACTTGAACACCTTTTGCAAGAGCTGGATATAATTAAATTATAACTGCTTAACAATTGATTGAATTTCAACATTTATTTGCTCGGCTGTCTTGTAATAACCATTGCTGTAACATTCTATAATATGAGATGAAGGCAATTTGCTAGCAATTGTACGATAGGCGGTATCAACGCGTTTTTGGAAATTACTGCCGCGCGATTCGAAAGTATCTGGAGTGTCTATACTTTGGCTACGCTTAGTAATTCGTTTTTTACGTTCGCTCTCGTTGTCAAGAGCTAAAATAATAACGAAGTCCGGCTTCATGTAACGTTCGTCTGTAAAAAGTTTAGTAATTGCCATAATATGATCCGTATTAACTCCTTCGCCATAACCTTGATAGGCTAAAGTTGAAATATAGTTACGCGCCGAAATGACAACAGCGCCGCGATTTAAGGCTGGCGCAATTTTTTGTTGCCATAGTTCGCGGCGAGCAGCGCTAAATAGTGCTAAGTCGATCTCGGGATCACGGGCTAGAGTGCCGTTCTTGATTAGCGAGCGCAAGTAGCTAGCAATGGGCGTAGTTTTGCCTGGGTCGTCGCTGCCAGGCTCCTCTACAATTATCACTTCCCGGCCTTGCTGGCGGTAACAATCGGCGAGCAATTCAGCTTGGGTTGATTTGCCTGTACCATCGTTCCCTTCAATGACGATATAAGTACCGCTCATTACACAATCTCCGGCCTTTACAGTAATCCTTCGCTAAGACCAGCGACAGGTTGCGGTAATTCTACCGGTGAAGCATAAGCTCGCGGCAATAACATCCACGGCCGCCAAGCAGCCTTAACAGCAGCAAGATCAGCGCTAATATTAGCTTGATAATTACCAGAAGCCTTGGCGTATTCGGTAGCCACTGGTCCGGTAGCACTAAAAACAATTTGCGCTATACGGTAGCCAACTGGTAGCACGATGTACTCATTTTCGTTGAGATTATGAACCTCCATAGTCCAGCGGTTAATATAACCTGGATCACCCCAACCAGCGCAGTAGCAAGCCGAGATGCCGATACGGCCAGTAGTACTACGGGCTTGCATACTAGTAGTACCTGGCGGCAGAATGCCAATAAATTCATGAGTATGCGCTAGGATTCGCTCGTTTGGCCGCAAGACGATGACCGGATGATCGTCATTAATACCTTTGATGCTATCAATGCCAGCGACACCTTGATCAGTAATTCGGCGGCGAACTTCGTGCCACGGTTTGGCAATTTTGTATTCACCAAAGTAGCGCCGAACGTCAGTTTCGTCGAATGGATTAAATAACCTTTCCTTCCCCTGACCGCCAGCTCTATAAAAATAATAGCCAAGCGTTACATCAACACTACTACCATTGATACGCGCTGGTACTGGGTCGCAAACAATATGACCGCCTGCTAGTGCTGCTGCGATTTCTCTATCGCTATAAATGCCCGTTGGCTGCGATAAGTCAGTCGAATCTGTTTTCATGCCTCTTCATTATACATTCACCGCTACCGCTTACACAACTAGCCTGTGATATGATTAAGTTGATGGAACACGATCATAAAAAGCAGTGCAGTATAGTAGTCGCCTACGATCGCCAGCGCGGTATTGGCATTGACAACAAACTGCCGTGGGGGCGCAGTTTGCCAGCAGATTTGCAGCATTTTCGCCAATTAACCACTGGCGGTACAGTAATTATGGGCCGTAAAACTTATGAATCTATCGGCCGTCCGCTACCAAATCGCCAAAATATCGTATTAACTCATACTAAGCTAGACGGCGTTGCAACAGCTAGCTCGCTAGAAAGTGCTATGCAAATGGCAATTACAGATAATATATACATCATTGGCGGCGCAACCGTTTATGCAGCAGCGCTCAAGCTAAATGTGATAAGTAGGATATACGCGACAGAGGTCGACGCAGAACTTCCAGCGGATACATTTTTCCCCGAGCTTGACGATACTTGGCGTAAAACATCAGAAGAATCACATGCTGCTGATGACGCTAACACTTATCCTTATATATTTGCGATATATGAAAAGTAGTCTTGCCATGCAACAACATTTAGACTGAAATTGGCGCTTTGATGGCCGGCCATGGATCGTAGTTTTTTAACTTGAAATCATCAAGATCATAATCATCGATTGATGGTTTTGGTGTGATATCGAGAGTTGGCAACGGACGCGGTTGGCGTGTCAACTGAAGTTTTGCTTGCTCGAGATGATTCAAATACAAGTGAACATCGCCGCCCATCCAAACAAATTCACGCGGCCGCATATCAACCTGCTGTGCAATTATCATAGTCAGCAGAGCGTAGCTAGCGATGTTGAATGGGACACCCAGAAATGTATCGCACGATCGCTGATCAAGCCGGCACGATAACCAGCGCCGCTGGTCAGAGTCATTGGAATCAGCGGGTGTGGTATAGAATTGAAATAACATATGGCATGGCGGCAAAGCCATGTTGTTTACTTCGGCAGGATTCCAAGCGGTAACGATTAGCCGCCGTGAGTCTGGACTAGCGCGTAGTTGATCAATAACGTTAGCAATCTGGTCAATACGTTCACCATTAGGTGCTGGCCATGCCCGCCACTGCGCGCCGTAAACCGGACCGAGATCACCATTCTCGTCAGCCCACTCGTCCCAGATATGAATTCCGCGTTCTTGCAGCCAGCGTACGTTGGTATCGCCACGCAAAAACCAAATTAACTCGCCAAAAATACCTTTGGTAAAGAGCTTTTTGGTGGTAAGCAGTGGAAAGCCTTCGCGCAAATCAAAACGCATCATATGTCCGAAGATGCTGAACGTACCAGTACCTGTCCGGTCATGCTTTTCGACACCTTCTGCTAGAATACGGTCAAGTAAATCAAGATATTGTCTCATCCCTCCCCTCCTTCTAAAAATAGAGCGAGATGCTAGGTCTCGCTCTGAAATTATATGATTTTATTTTGCTTGATAATCAACTTTGATGCCGGGGCCCATCGTAGTAGCGATGGCAACCGATTTAATGTAAACACCCTTGATAGAGGATGGCTTCTGCGCCTGCAAGCTAGCAAAGAAAGTATTGGCGTTTTCAAGCAATTTTTCAGCGCCGAAGCTAACTTTACCAATACCGAGGTGAATAGCAGCCTGCTTGTCGACACGATATTCAACCTTGCCAGCTTTGGCTTCTTCGGTAGCTTTGGCGACGTCGGTCGAGACGGTACCGCTCTTCGGGTTGGGCATCAAGCCTTTCGGGCCGAGCAAACGAGCGTACTTACCGAGTTTTGGCATGTAGGCTGGCGTAGCGATTAAGACGTCAAAATCAAGCGTACCCTTGTCAAGAAGTTTGACGATAGCCTCATCACCAGCCAGATCAGCACCAGCTTTTTTGGCTTTGTCAGCATCAGTGTCAGCTGCGAAAACAGCTACCCGGACAGTCTTGCCAGTACCGTGAGGCAGGACTACGGTCGAACGAATATTTTGGTCGGCTTGACGCGGATCGACGCCTAAACGAACGTGAGCTTCAACGCTAGCGTCAAATTTGCTCGGATTGGTTTCGGTAGCAAGTTTGATGGCATCGGCAAGCGTGTAAGCTTTGTCTTTTTCAATTTTTTCGGCAGCCTGACGGTAAGCTTTGCCGCGGCGTTCAATCAACGGACGAACCTTTGGCGCTGGGCCTTTTTTGACAGCCGCTTCAGCGTCGCCCTGCGGCGTAGTATCGCCAGCTTCTTTGCGAGCTTCTTTTTCAGCTTTAGCTTCAGCCTCTTCGATAGCTTTGGCGCTGCGCTTACCGGCTTTGGCAACTGTCGCTTCGCGGACTGAGTGCTTTTCAGCGGCAGCAATGGCCGTTTCAATCTCGGCTATAGTATTTTTTTCGCTGACGTCAAGCTTAAGCTCGGCAGCTTTTTCTAATAGTTCGGCTTTTTTAGCCATCAGATATTTAATCCTTTCTGTGGTGCAAGCGACTTGACGTCTCCCAACATTGATTTAATAAAACGTCTACAATTATACCAAAAAACAACTAGAAAGTCCACCTAGTTTTCCAGAGGTAGTGTAGCATTACCACTATAAAATTATTGACCAAAATACTACGTTTTGCTATGATTGGTCTCATGTCCTGTGAAAATTACGATTAAAACAATAATAAGCCAGGACATAAATCCACGAGTATTTGAAGTTTAGCCTATCCGTGGGGGTATTTAACCAAGGAGATAATTATGCGTTTATACGGGGTCTTGACGACAATCGGCGCCGCTGGTGCAATATGCTTAATAGCAACGCACCCAGCCTACGCCGAAACGAGTACGGGCCGCTCGCTACTACTCGCACAGCAAAATAAAAATAAATTAACGATCGCAAGGAGAACACCGCTGCTAGCTACCCAAAACAAGAAAGCTTTGCTAGCAAAAGCGGACGAAAAGCAAACCAGCGGAGTTGATGACGATAAAGCCAAAAAACCAACGTCTACACCAAAGGACAAATCTAACGAAACAAAACCAATCGAACAATCAACCTACGCGATAGTAGCCGCAGGCGATAGCTTGGCGTCAATTGCCGAAAAATACAATACAACCTGGACGCGTATCTTTGACGCCAACGAGTCGCTTAGTAACCCAAATGCTATTGATATAGGGCAGAAGCTGCGAATTCCTAGCGCAGAAGAGGTCTTGCCAGACCGCTCGTCAGCTATCGTTGCAGCGCAACAAGCAGCCGCCAGCTCTACACTATCAGCTCGGACTTCTACAGTTACTACGCGATCATATAGCTCAAAGCCGATTAACTCGTCAAGCTACTACGTTGGTAACGGCATGTGGTGCACCGACTACGTTCACAGCCGCCGCCCAGACGTCGCTGTATACGGCAATGCCGGTTATGGTTGGATTTCCAGCGCTCAAGCTGCCGGTAAATCAACTGGTAGCGCCCCGCGCGCTGGAGCTGTCGCGGTGACAAACGGCCATGTCGCTTACGTCGAGTCGGTTAATAGCGATGGCAGCTATACTGTTTCAGAAATGGGTTGGAATTACCGCGCTGGCAATTACAACAAACGTACAGTAAGACCAGGTACATTCGGACAATTCATCTACTAAATAATTATAACTAGTAGAATTAGAAAAACCGCTACATACGCTAGCGGTTTTTTAATTTAGAACAGACAAATTACCCGCGTAAAGACTTATCTGCAGCCTCAACTAGTTCGCGCACAATCACTGCATAATCGTCATATACGCGAAAACCTGCAGCATAAGCGTGTCCGCCGCCGCCGAAATATCCAGCTATCTGCTCTGATACTGGCATATTACTGCGTAATTTCCCGGTTAATTTACCGTCAGGGTAAGTTTTGATAGCGCAAGCCACTTCAACCCCCTCGACTAAACGCATTTCGTCAAGCACTAGAACACTCGGATTATACTGATCGCTATATTTTTGGATCTCTTCCCACGGAATATGAATTATAGCTAATTTACCATCGAGCAAATATTCGATACGTTCAATCAAGCGGCCTTTATACGCCAAAATCTCTGGCGACTTTTTCATAAATTCGCGGCGTCGTTCTTCAATAGCTGAGTTGCTAGCACCGAGCGCAGTTAATTCGCCAGCGACACGAAACGAGTCGGCTGTGGTATTTTGTGTTGTTAAGCCCAGGCTATCGCTCATGATAGCAATCAGCATATTTTCTGCAGCTTGCGAATTAATTACCCAGCCGGCAGTATGCGCTAGATTGTAAATCAGTTCGCCAGCTGCAACTACTGGCTGGTTGACATGAGTAGCATCAAAAGTCAGCGTCGAATCAGTTGCGTGATGATCCAACACTATAACGGGATGCGTCTCAAGAAAATGACGCACACCTGGCATACTTAAACTTTTACTGATTAATAGTTCGGCATTAGTGTCAACAATAATTGCTAAGTCGGCACTCGTGTCAAAATCGCTAGTTATTCGATCCCAACCGTGAATGTAACGTAAGTATTTCGGTGTATCGACTGGACAGTGCAGCTGAACATTTTTGCCGAGGTCACTTAGAATTTCTTCCAGGGCCAAGCTGCTGCCGATACTATCACCGTCAGGATTTTCCGCTTGGACTACAACAATTTTCTGCGCGTTATTGATGGCGTCAATGGCTTTGTCAAACATCACCTAATAGTATAGCAGCAATTAGCTAACCTTGCATTCGAATTAGCCAGATAAACTCTGCATAGAAAGAGTAACTTTACGGCTTCTTATCAAGAATGATTAAGTGTTCAATATGCGGCGTGCGCGGGAAAAAATTATAGCCGCGGTGATGAACGATGTGGTATTTTTCTTGCAGGAGTCGAACATCGCGAGCTTGGGTGACGGGATTACAACTGAGATAAATGATGCGCGGCGGCAGTTTTTGCAACAATGTTGCAATAACGTCGGAATGTAGGCCAGCGCGCGGCGGGTCAACGATGACGACTTCCTTGCCTGTAATATAGTCGAGGGCTTGTTCGCTGGGAGCGAGGACAGCGCGGGCGTCGGTGCGGTCAAGTTCGGCGATGTTGCACTGCATTTCGCGGACAGCGTCGGCGTTGATTTCCACCAGCGTGACGTTGCCGCTGCCAATAGTCAGGCCGATGGTGCCAACGCCGGCATAAAAATCAAGAATTGGCTGATCGGTAGCGAGCGGCACCCCGGAAAAAATCTGGGCAACTTCACGTGGGTCCCGGATTATTTTCTGGTGGTGCCCGAGCTGCCGACCCGAACGTTGGCTATTGCAATCGCACGGTACCCACTCCTTCATATCGCGCAGCGCCTGCTCGTAAACCGGGATGTTGACTTGGAAAAAGCCTTCGCAGGCGTAACGAAACGGCGTACCGAGGATAGTGTCAGTTAGCGTTGTGTCGCCAAAGTGCGCCAAGCGCTCGGTGATGCGGCTGGCTGGCGAGCGCGGATCGGAATAGATAATTTCCCCGCCCTGAGCCGGTAATTTGGCGGCTTCATTAGCGGTAATTATTTCGGGCAAGCGATCTTTAACATACAACTGCCATACGCAACTTCCCGATTGATCGCAGCGGACGAGCAAGGTCTTGAGCTGGCGAGCCGCGACGCGTTTATGGCGCAGTAAATCACGGATCGTACGCGCCAAGTTGTTGATTTCTGGGCGCGCCAAACTTGTGCCATCAACGACAATCTTGCCTTTGCTGCCGCGGCGGAAAAATGCCAAGTCAAGTGTATCGCCAGACTCCCCGGCTTCGCTATACCAGCTAAATTCAACTTTGTTGCGATAACCATATGCGACATTGTCGCAATAAATGTCAACTGTCTCTGGTAATGCAATACCATGCAGCGTAAAGGCGTCGTCGATCAATTGCCTTTTGTACGCCTGCTCAATCTCGGGCGGCATGATTTGCCACGGACTGGTCGAAAGATAGCTGTCCGGGTCGCGCGGCGTGATGCGTTCTGGTGACGGCTCAATAACCTCGGTAACGACACCTTCGACAAAATGTGATTTTTTCTTGGTAAGGCGAATTGCAACCAACTCCCCGGGTAAACCGCCCCACACGAAACATTTGCGGCCATCGGCCAGCGTCCCTAGCGCTTGCCCGCCGCCAACGATTTTGTCAAGGTGAATAGTTTCGAGTGGCTGTCTTTTCATCGTACTTATTATAACAAAATGAAAGATACCGTTTGACATAGATCACGAAGACTATCCCCGCAGCAATAACGCATGCCTTTCCAACGACCAAAATTATGACGCTAGCAACTTAACAGTGTGGCGAGCGATTTCGACGCCTTCATTTGTCGGTATGACAATTATCGGCTTACTGACTGCCGCTTGCGAGATGCTAGTGAACTCGGTCGGGTTAAGACATGATTTGTTACGATTGCCGTCAAGTATGAAGTCGAGGCATTCCAAGTGAGCAACGATGCGCCGGCGCAAATTCGCCGAACGTTCTCCTACCGTGCCAGTAAATACCAGCAAGTCGGCGCCGTTCATGGCGACCACCATGGCGCCGATAGCCTTATGGATACTGTGAATCAGAGTCATCAGTGCTAAGTGAGCAATATGGTCGCCATTAGCTTCGCGATCAATAATTTCACGAATATCGCTACTTCCACTGAGTCCGAGCAGGCCGCCCTTCTCATCGAGATAATGCTCAAGTTGATCATCATCGAGGCCAAGTTTAGTCTTGAGCGCCATAGCAGCAGTGTAATCGATAGAACCGGTACGCGTTGCCATAATTACCCCCTCTAGCGCCGAGTAACCCATGGTGTTGTCGATGCTACGCCCGTGAAAAACCGCGCTCACCGACGAGCCGCTACCTAGATGACAGACGACGACCTTTGGTGGTAATTTACCGCGGTTCCACAGCTCATTAACAGCAGACGAAACCGACAAACCATGATAACCAAAACGCTTAATCTCGAAGCGATCAGCGTCTTGCAGATTGATACCATAATTCCAGGCGTAGCTCGGCTTGCGAGCGTGAAAAGCACTATCCGAAATTAGCGCCACTGGTACAGTCGGCAGCGACGAGCGCAGAGCTTCTAGCTCTTGCAGCGTACCGGAGACGTGAATCGGGTCAAGTGGCAGAATATCGCGTATATGCTGGACAACGTCATCGTCAACAAGCCTGTCTTTGAGAAAATAGTTGCTCGGCGCAACAATCCGCAAGCCGATCGCGCGAACGTCGCTAGGACTTTCTAGTAAATGTTCGCGGTTAAAAATGCCATACAGATGTGCGGCCGACTGGGAAATGTCAGCAAAACCAAGCGGTACTTGCCGCGTATCGCCGCCAGTACGCAGCGTCGCGATTAATTCGCTGCCGCTCTGCTCGATATGTAACGCGGCAACTTCTTTGAGCTTGTCGTCGACCAGCGCGTATTTGCGACTAGCGCTGCCTGGATTTGCGATTAGTAGTAATGACATTCCCCCACCCTTTTCTTTACGTTAATTTGTTTGCCCGTGCCAGGCTTCCTCTTTTGCCTCGTCTAGTCCGCGTGCTGCTGGCCACACCCAGGCGTCAATTTCTGGCAAGTCAACGCCGTTAGCCTTGATATAAGCAGTATTCTCTTCAATCTTACCTTGGTAAATCGAAGCTAAGTGCTCGGCCTCTTCAAACGGAACGACGCCATTGCGGCCCAGCTGGCGGAAAGCGGCAATTGCCAAATCATAGCGGCTGGTTTCATTGCGAACATGCATATCAAACGGCGTGGTCGTCGACCCAATCTCTTTGTAACCGCGAATATCGAAGCGCGTCGAATCGACAGCATAGTTAAAGAGAATCGATTTAACCGTCTGCGGATAGCCATGGAAATTGAAGATAACTGGCTTATCATCTGTAAACACCTTGTCAAAGAACTTTTGGTCGGCAACGCGGCGCAACGTACCAAAGCCAACAGTAGTCAGACTCGAAACGTTAACGCAGCGAATTTTAGCGTTCGGACAATGCGTTTTGACAATATCAATAGCTGCCATAGTTTCTTTGGTCGGATAATCGCCGCAAGCGGCCATAACTAGATCAGGATGTTCATCGCTAGCAAAATCCCAAACCATCAGACCAGCATCAACCTGTTGGCGAGCGAGTTCTGGCGACAGCCAGCGCGGCTCGAGAGTTTTGCCGGCCACCAGCGCGTTAATCTGGCGAACGCTTGACAGCATATGCTCTAAACAAACTAGCGTGACATTACCGTCCGACGGGAAGTAAACATCACTGAAATTACTCTGGCGGCGTAGAATATCGTCGATAAAGCCAGGGTTCTGGTGGCTAAAACCGTTATGATCTTGGCGCCACCCGCTCGAAGTCAGTATATAGTTAATACTAGGTATAGTGCCGCGCCACTCGACATTACGGCTTTGGGTGAGAAACTTAGCATACTGGTCAACCATGCTGCCGACGACTTGCAAAAATGCTTCATAACTAGCGAATATAGCGTGGCGGCCTGTTAGTACGTAGCCTTGCATTAAGCCTTGCATGTTGTGTTCGGACAACATTTCCATGACTCGGCCATCACGCGACAGATCCTTATCCCACTCCATGATCGGCCATTGCCAACTGCGGCTAGTAGCCTGGAATATCTCGTCAAGCTTGTTGGAATAAGTCTCGTCTGGGCTCATGAAACGGAAGTTCTTGCTCTCGGCGTTGAGACGAAAGACCTCGGTCAAGTAAGCGCCAGCCCGGCGCATACTACTCGAACCAATAGTACCAGGAATTTCGGCATCTTCAGCGAACTGCTCGACATCTGGCAGTACCAGCGGCTGATAAACAGTTGCGCCGCCACGGGCATGCGGCGACATACCCAAGCGCTTCTCTAGCTGTTCAGGCAAGATATCCTTGACAAAATCACCAAAACCTGCCGTTTCGTTGAATAGCTCGTCAAACTTATAACTCTTGAGCCATTGATTCAAGATTTTGAGCTGCTCGGGGTCGGATTTCGCTTCGCTAAGCACTGTCTGGTGTGCTAGGCAGTTACCTTCGATTTTGTTGCCTTCGACAAATTTCGGCCCAGTCCAGCCCTTTAGCGTGCGCATGATAATCATCGGCATGCGCGGCGCTTCTGTGTTCGTACTAGCACGAATCTCGGCAACCAAATTGTGAGCCCACTCAAGCGCGTTTGCCATTTCATCGTGCGGATCGACGCCGTCTTTTGTAGAGTCAACAATGCGCGGCTCATAACCGTAGCCGCTAAAGAGCGTCATCAGTTCGTAATTACTCATTCGGCCGAAAACAGTCGGTGCCGAAATCTTATAACCGTTGAGGTGAAGAATCGGCAATACTACACCATCTTTGCGCGGGTTAAGCAACTTATTGAGATGCCAAGCGCCAGCCGTCGGCCCGGTTTCGGCTTCGCCGTCACCAACCAAACAAGCTACCGTCAAATCAGGATTATCCATCGCTGCACCATAACTAGTGCTGAGCGCGTAACCAAGTTCGCCGCCCTCGAGAATCACGCCCGGCGTCTCGGGATTAGAATGGCTCGGAAAACCGTACGGCCAGCTAAATTCGCGGCATAGTTTGCGAATACCATCCAGGTTAGTCTCCATCGACGGATCAAAATTAGCAAGCGTACCTTCCAAAAACAGATTAGCTTGCAATGCCGGGAAGCCATGCCCCGGCCCCAGTACAAACATCATGTCCTTATTATGTTTCTTGGCCGAATAGCTGAGATGCGCGTAAGCAAAGTTAATACCTGGCCCGCTTCCCCAGTGTCCGAGAATCCGCGATTTGATATCGTTAAAAGTTAATTCCTTTTTCAGCAGATGATTTTCTGCCAAAAATATTTGCCCCACCGTCAGATAGTCTGCCGCACGCAAATATTGCTTTATCGAGTGTTTTTCGTGTGCATTCATAACTTTATATTATAAAGGTTATGGTAAATATTGCCAACTGATTAGCCGCTTTTTCGTGGTAAAATCACATTATGAGACGCCAAGTCGCCACCCATTCGCAGCATTTTTTGCGTAATCCACGCTTGATTGCCGAGCTGATAGGCCACAGCAACATACGCCGCGGCGATTTGGTAATAGATATCGGCGCTGGCAGCGGCGCCATTACGGCAGTGTTAGCACGCCGATGCCGGCAAGTTTTAGCATACGAGAACGAACCAGGCGCTCTCAACAAACTAAAGCAAAATATGCGCCGGCACAAAAACGTCAAAGTAATAGCACAGGATTTTCTGCTAGCAAAACTACCAGATGAACCATACAAAGTTTTTGCTAATATTCCCTTTCACTTGAGCGCCGACATAGTACGCAAATTGACCAACAACGATGAAACGCATACACCTCAAGCAATCTACCTGATCGTCCAAAAACAATTCGCGCAAAAATTAGTACCGAGCGACCGGCACTTTACTTCTCAATTAGGCACACAACTAGCTCCATGGTGGCAGACACGAATCCGCCGACCGCTACGCCGCACAGATTTCACACCGCCACCAGCAGTCGATACCGTGCTGCTAGAGCTGAAATCGCGACCCGAGCCGCTCCTATCTACATTAGAACGCGACAAGTACCAAAGTTTCGTCGCGAAATGCTACGCTTCGCAAAAAGTCTTCGCTGCCGTACCGCGCACTAAAGCCGACATCAACCCTGAACGCAAACCGTCAGAATTGACCCCCGAGGAATGGGTGCGACTGTACAAGCTATGATATACTTAAAGCGTAAGCTTTAAAATTAGCATCCTTTATGAAAACGAGACTCGTAAGTATTATCACAGGAACTATAATAGTTTTTACATTTTTACTACCGAATACTGCTCACGCAGCATCAAAGTACGACACTTTGACTGATAAACTTACTACACCAACCATGATTAACTATACGTCTATGTATGGTAAAACATGCGGCTCTACTACCGACGACTACGCAAATAAATGGCTGTGGGCGTTTCGACGACAGCAAGCTAACAATCGCGAGAACCATCCTGCTGCAGTTAAAAGTTTAGAAACAGCCATTTCTTCAAGTGATGGAGCGTACGCTGTAGTATATGAGCGTGTTGACAATGATAGGGGTAAATCATATCGTATACATGTATATTGGACAGAGCACGATAAAGAATCCTTCGAGACTATATTCTCAGACATGTGGCGCACTGATGGCAGTATAGCCATTCAAAGTAAGCCTGGTCATTACAAACGCCTCCATTACGCATTAGTATCCAGTCCATTGATTCAAGAGTACGAGCTTTGTACACCTGAATTTATCTGGGGATATCCTGATTTTGACACGCAGAGTGTATGGATTCATGCAAATTCCTCTAAAGAACTTTATGTATCTACATTCAACACAATATATCCAGACGGGTACGCAGGCAAACAAATCCCAAATAAGGACCCTGCTCTTACCTGGAGGCCAACATCATCACAATACGATGATTTGATGGAGAAGATCACTACCGATAAACTAGTGAACTATATTGATAATTACCACGGTACAACGTGCGGTTCACCAGGCAACGATTACTCTAATTCGTGGTTAAAAGCTACCAAACAACAAGGTTTTTTTCATCGTAGAGATTATTACGGCAACTACATGAGGAGCTTGAAAAAAGCTATGGCGACGGGTGCTTATGCAATAGGATATCAGCAAAAAAACAGACACAATAACACCTCTAACCCATATTTTATAACCGTATATTGGGCAGAAAATAAATCAGACTTCAAAATAAGATTCCTAGGTGAGTATCCAAAAAGAAAATTGTATATTTGGCGTAATCGTGGCGCAACTAGTAAACTATATTCTGCTACCGTAGGCAGCCCAGCCCTAATTCAAGCTACCGGCAATTGTGAGGTAAGCTTCCTTTGGGGCAACAATACAAATGAAGGTGCTGCTGATCAAGCGTTCGAAGAGTATGGCTACAATATGAAACTTTTTAAATCCACCTTTGACGTCGAATACCCCGATGGTTATCGCGGCATGAGAATTCCAAGCAATCCAACAAAACTCGACTACTTAGCGCTAGGTGATTCGTACTCCAGCGGCGAGGGCGACACTGAAAAGAATAATGCAACTGGGCAAAAGTACTATCGCCAGCTAACCGACGTTAACGAAGATAAAAAGCAAGGCATACCAGGAGAAAAGTGCCATGTCAGCACGCGTTCGTATCCGTATAAATTAGCGCAATATATGGAGTTGAAGCAAACAGGCACTAAGCAATGGGACACAGTAGCGTGCGGTGGCGCGACCATCCATGACTTGAATGGCAGCAATTCTGGCGGATACGACGGACAAAATGACCGACTAAGAGACTACGCTGACAAAAACACACTGCAGAATATGGCGCTCAACGAGATAATCCCAGGACGCGTCAAGCAAATCGAGTTCGTAAAGAAATACCAACCAAAGGTGATTACGCTGACGGCGGGCGGGAATGATGTGGGGTTTGGTAAAAAGATTCAATCTTGTATCGACCCGCGAGTTAGTATACTGACATGCGATTGGGCAAAAAATGAGATGGATACCCTGGGGTCACAAATTAAGGGTCAATTCGATCAACTTGTCGAGTTGTATAAAGAACTAAAAGCGGCAAGTCCTGGTTCAAAGATATACGCGATCGGATATCCACAGTTTATAACTGATGCGGAACCAGCCGCATGTGGACTGAATGCCGGAGCCATAGATTTAGATGAGCGACGAATGGTCGTCCGCGCCACTCAGTATATGAACGAAGTAATCGAAGCTGCTGCGCGCAAAGCTGGTGTAAAATATGTAGATATTTCACAAGCACTGAACGGCGGCAAGATGTGCGAGAAGCATCAGATTTACATGACAGGCATAGTAGGCTTGGGTGAGCAAGAAAGTTACCATCCAAACAAGTTTGGCCACACTGTGATATTTGTTGAGATAGCGAAACAGCTGAATCACGAAAGTCTGTTGACTTATAGCAAATACCCTACTGCTGGCGATGAATCAGTAAATGCACCTTCATCAATCTATTTTGACAAAGGTGCACCTTCGTCCGTGAATACTACAATGCTAGCAAACTCCAAACCTTCAAAAGGCAGTAAGCAGAAAGTTGCGCTGGCAAAGAACTCACTGCAACCTGGTAGTTCGGCTCGTGTCGAGATTCGATCTAAGCCAGTAGACCTAGGCAGCTATACCGTGTTGAATGATGGATCTATGAAGGAAACGATAACTATCCCAGATAACATTCCTACCGGCTATCACACTCTATTTATCTATGGAAAATCCGCAAGCGGCGAGGATATCAAGATTACTCAGACACTGCTAGTAACGGGTAAAGATAAGGAAGATCTTGACGATGATGGAGTAAAAGACGCTAATCAACCATGTGGAGCCTTTTTGAAACCTTCAGGGAAAGACGAAGACCTTGACGGTATCGATGACGCCTGCGACCCTGAAATCACCGACCCGATTCTCTACACTGCTCGCAATGGTAAATCAGAGTTTAACGAAGACGAAGGTAAGATCTATGTCTTTCGCAATACTAGAGCAGCGAAATTAACAGGTGTAAACAATGACTATATTGACAAATCAAGTAACAAAGATAATACCGAAGCACTCATTGCTAACAGCCTAACAGAAGATACTAAAAATCTCTTCTTTAGTAAACTTATCATCATGAAAGAAGATGATAAAGAGAATAATATTCCAAAAGATACACCTATAATTTTATCCAAAGACATGAATGATAAATGCTATGCCTTAAAACCAGAAGATTATTTATCACCTGCTCTAAGCCCGTATGATAAGAATTATAAATCACGTAAACTAATAAAGTTAAATAAGCTGCCGAAGGGGGTGGGTTGTGAAGAATAAGAAAAATATCGTCAGAAGAATATTTCAATATAGTACAAGCATAACCATTGCATTGTGGTTGGGTTGTTTTCTTCTTGGTTATTCCACTAGGCAGACAGAAGCTGTCTTTAGATTTGGCCTGATCGCTATTGTGTTTTTATCTTTTTCCACTATATTTGCTACTAAGAGATGGTGGCAGAGGGCTATGTGGATTGTCGTCTTCCTGATATTTTTGATAATCTTGGTTTTCTGGGTAGGATGGGATCGGGCGCAATTTCAATTTTGATAATGCTCTCTATTTCATCGACGAAACCTGCGGGCTAGTGCTTGAGAAACTGGTTGTTATGAAAGAAGATGGCGGTAATATCACAAAAGAGACGCCAATTATTCTCGCAAAAGACGTAAACGAGAAGTGCTATGCTCTAAAACCAGAAGACCACCTATCACCAGCACTCAAACCAGGATCAAACAGCTACAAGCTACGAGGATTAATAAAATTAAATAGACTACCGAAAGGAGGTGAGTTGTGAGGGATAAGAAAAATATCAGTAAGTTTGTTCAGTGTGCAACTATTGCTGTTATTATATTTTGGGCGTATAGTTTCTTCATCGCTTATCTCGTAACAGAACATACATCAAATTTTTACAAATATGTAGAAGGTCTAATAGTATTGTTTGCATTTGTTAATGCGGTGATAGTTAAACAATGGTGGCAGCGTGTTGTTTGGATAACTATTGCTCTTTTATTTGCAATAAGTTTAATCTATTGGATTGGTTGGGATATGAATAGCAATATACAATTTTAGTGGTATTTTATATATTAAAGACTGTAAACAAATAATATACTAACAAAAAACACTACCCTTGTTACTCCCTCCGTTGCTTTAATTCTACACAATCTGGCGCTGGTTATGCAGTCTTGCGTGTGGTATAATGAAATGCAGCTCACGTGATGGGTCGTCGCCAAGTGGTAAGGCACTGGGTTTTGGTCCCAGCATTCGCAGGTTCGAGTCCTGCCGACCCAGCCAAATTATGCAAACGAAAATATCATAAACCGCTCAGATCTAGATAATCTAAGCGGTTTATTTTTATGAATCGTATCGACATTTAGCAAATTCATAGTTTGCTTTGTTTTATTGACGCCACCCCCAAATACCATTAGTATAATAAATATGCGAAAAGTGTCTCTGCCGAGCATATTGCGGTATAAAAAATCTTACTTGCGGCATGATATCATAACAGCGTTGTTGATAGCCGTCGTGAATGTTCCCAATGCGTTGGCTTTTTCGGTAATCGTCGGACTGCCGCCCGAGACTGGTTTATATACGACAATTATTGGTGCGCTAGTATTTGGACTGTTGGGATATTCGCATCGATTGGTGGTTGGCGCAGATTCAGCGACGGCCATTCTGCTGGCGTCAGGCGCAGTGCTAGTGGCACAAACAGGTACGCCAGAATATGTTAATGTAATCGCAGCGATTACGTTACTATCAGGCGTTCTACTACTATTGCTGGGGCTATTCAAATTTGGCTTTTTGGCAGATCTGGTGTCGCGGCCAGTGATGATTGGTTTCATGGCAGGCGTAGGAGTACAACTAATTGTTACACAAATACCAGCTCTACTAGGCTTGAAAGCATCAGGCGGTTTCTGGAGTCATTTAGCGTCAATTACCGCGCAAGCTGGTTCAATTAATTGGATGACCGCTACGCTAGCACTCTTGGTGCTGGGTGTAGTGTTGTTTTGGCGATCATCGCGAATACCGAGCGAACTAATCGGCATCGCTATGGCCGTAATATTTGCAATGGTATTTCATGTCGATGCGTACGGCGTAGAGTTTTTAGGTTCGCTACCAAGCAATATGCCAAACTTAATAGTGCCCACGGTGTCGCTCGAGATGCTAAATACAATTATGCCAACCGTATTATCAATTGCGCTCGTAGTACTAGTCCAGAGTTCCATGACGGCGCGTTCCATTGGTAGCGAACACGACGATAAAATCCAGACCAATCAAGATACGGCAGCCCTTGGAATAGCCAATATTGCTTCAGCTCTATTCCACGGCTATACCGTTAGCGCCTCGCCGCCACGCAGCCAATTAGCCGACTCGCTGGGTATGCGTTCGCAATTGAGCGGTATTGTTGCCAGCTTAGCAATGATGGCGTTGATCGTTTTTGGCGGTACTTTGTTACACTACGTGCCGCTAGCAGCACTAGCAGCGATAGTTTGTACGGCAGGTTTACGCTTGATTCGTTTTCGTGAATTGCATTATTTGTGGGCCGTTCATCATGAGGAGTTTATGATCGCGCTAGTTGCTCTAGCTTGTACGGTACTATTCGGCGTACAGTTAGGTATTTTAGTAGCGGTAGCAGCCTCGCTGATGGAACGATTACGCCGGCAGTACCACCCTGATGACGCTGTGCTGCTGCGCGATGGCGAGCTGTCATCATGGGCGGCTGATCGGGTAAAAGATAAGATAGACTCTTTGCCAAAAGATACATTAGTTTATGCTTTCGGCGAATCGCTTTTTTTCGAGAATATTAATTATTTCGCTGAACGGTTACGGCGAGCTATTCATCGTGCTAAACATCCAGTAACATACGTGGTGATTGATGCCGGAGCGATTGATGATATCGACTATACAGCGGTTGAAGCGCTCAAACGTTTGTACCGCGAACTTGGCGAAGATGGTATCGCGATTGCTTTTGCGCACGTGTCACCGGGATTGCGCAGCCAGTTTGATATCTATGGCATTACCGATATAATTGGCAGCCGCAACATTTACACAACATTGTCTCTGGCATTGGCGCATCAGAAACAGGCTTCGGCAATTGAAATGATCAGAGACCTTAAAATCGCTAGCGATTCATATATCGTGGTCGGCGGCGCTGTGCTTGATATGATGCATTTGCGAGATACGCATAATGTCGATTTGGTGGTATCACGAGAAATTTATGATCACTTCGCGCACAAGAAACATTGGCGCGAAGTGACGCTCGCTGGCGGCAAGCGAATTCTGGTACGCGAACAGTATAATCTACTAAAAAGTTGGATGGGTAGCTCTCTAGCAACATTGCAGCGGGATATGCAAACCATCGACGGGATACCTACAGTCTCAACCGACCGGCTAATCGCTGCTAAGCGTAAGTTAGCTCGTCGCAAAGATTTAGCTGACTTAGAATTATTGCGTGGGCATATCAAGCGCCGGAATTAATTAGCAAACTTTTTATTTTTCTTGAGCGGCCGTTTAAGACGCTTGGTAATTCGCTGAAGATTCGGTCGCTTACCAAAGAACTTTCGCCCTACCCATTTGTGCAATTCTATTAAGATAATAGGTATGATGAGCGCGGAGATGGTCACCAAGAGAAGATGTATGTTACTTACTGGCGTAATATGCAGCAACCGTCCAAGCGGTGTAGCTAGGGCGGCAATCTGCAGCGTGACAGCGATGATTAGTCCAACAATGAACGGTGCGTTCCGCTTGCGCAGACGACCGATCAATGATTCGTAATCACTGCGCGCCTCGATAGCGCTAGCCCACTGTGCGGTTACCAGCGAACAAAAAGCAATTGTCCGAGCATAATCAGCACCAAAGCGTTGATTGAAATAAATATAGAATCCCAGCGTCATTGATGACATAATTATGGCAATCAACAATATTCGCGAAGTCATAAATTTACTGAGTAGCGGCGCGTTAGCGCGTTTTGGCTTCTCTAGCATATTCCGAGGCTCGCCCGGCTCCAGTCCAATCGGAATTACCATGGCGCTATCAGTGACTAAATTAACCCATAAAATCTGCACAGGCGCCAGCGGCAGCGGTAGACCGGAAATCAACGCACTCAGTGACACAATAACCTCGCCGAGATTAGTCGCTAACAGATACGTTACCATGCGCTTGATATTGGCGTAAACAGTTCTACCCTCGTGAATAGCCGAAACAATTGAGCGAAAGTTATTATCAAGCAAGATGATATCGCCCGCGTCCTTGGCGATTTGCGCCCCTGCCCCCATAGCGACACCGACATGAGCATTAGTCAGCGCCGGAATGTCATTGACACCGTCGCCAGTCATGGCAGTGATATTATCGCGTTTGAGTACTTCAAGGATACGATGCTTGTGCTCGGGTAAAACGCGTGCGCAAACACGAATAGTACGCAACCTTTCAGCTAGTTCGTCGTCAGATAATGTAATAATCTGCCGGCTATCAAAGACTTGGTTGCGATGCTCGACTAAGCCAAGTTGCTTACCGATATGATAAGCTGTCTCGAAGTGGTCGCCGGTGACCATACGCACACTGATGCCAGCGGCTTGCGCGCGAGCAATGGCGCCTTTGGCTTCTGGTCGCAGTGTATCTGCCACGCCGACAAAACCATCAAAAACCAGCGGCGTATTATCTGGAATACTTTCAAGCGAATCAATTGGTTTATTGAGCGACGCATGCGCTAGCGCAATTACCCGGAAACCAAGTCCAGTCAGATGATGTAATTCAACTAAAGCTTTCTCGCGTTCGCCTTCGGTGATATCGCAATGGTCAACGATTTTCTCTGGTGCTCCTTTGACAGCTAGAGCATACTTAGCGCCATCATGCCGCAAATTGCCGCTCATTGCCATTGAATGCTCAAATGTAAATTCCCGCAAAGGCTGGCCAAGCTTGGGAGCCGTTTCGGACGAGTTAATAAACGACGCGAAGGCTTTATCAAGCGGATCAGCAGTTTTTCTCCGCTCTAACAGCGTGCTAGCAGCAAGTGTCTGCAAAACACGTTTTTCGTTGTGGCGCGGGTGCCAAATTTCTTGAACCGATAATTTGTTGCGTGTTAGCGTGCCGGTTTTATCAGTAGCGATAGTCGTGATGGCACCGATTGACTCGATCGAGCCCATAGTTCGCACTAATGCTTTACGGCGAGCCATCCGGCGCATTGCTAATACCAAAATGACCGATATAGCAATTGGTAAATTCTCGGGTACTGCACTAACGCTGAGAGCAATCACAAAGCGCAATGCTTCGCTCCATTCAACGCCGCGAGCTAGCGCCAACCAAAAAGCAAACAAAGCAATTCCTAGAATAACAGCAACTATACGCGTGATAAGCCTATCGATTTTCTGCTGTACAGGATTGACGTTATGGTCGCCAGACGATAAATCGCTCAAACGACCAAACTCGGTATCGTTAGCAGTAGCGGTTACTATCGCCATGGCAGTACCGCCAACGACAAATGAGCCTTGGAAGACCATATTGGACTGCTCATAAATTTCGCGGTCGCTCGGCAGGACGGCATAAGTTTTTTCAATCGGTAGCGATTCGCCAGTTAATTGCGATTCATCAACACGAAAAGAGCGTGCCTCTAGCATGCGGGCGTCAGCAGGAATCTTGTCGCCTTCATCAAGAATTATCACGTCGCCTGGAACTAACAACGTCGCAGCGATCATCTCACGCCGCCCTTTTCGCAATACCTCGACTTCAGCCACAGACTGTTTTTGCAGCGATCGCAAAATCCGCTCAGTCGAAAACCGTTGCACATAATAAATAATCGCGTTCACCGCCATGATAAAAATAATCAATCCAGCATCAAAATACGACTTGTGCCACAAACTAACAATTGCCGCCACTATCAGCACTGCCATAAAAACCGACTTGAACGGCTCAACAATTTTACACCAAAGCGGGTCAGACTTAACCTTGATCGTGTTTAAGCCGTAGTGACGTAACCGCTCATCGCTCTCGATATCGGATAAGCCTTTGGTGGTTGATTCAAGTTCAACTAGTGTTTCTTTAATGGTTTTATCGTAAAAAGCCATAAGCACATTATAGCAAATTTTAGTTTTTAACAATAAAGCGCTATACTGAAAATATGAAGGTTAAAATCGAGATAGACACTATAACATTCGTACGTTTTTGGCTGGTAGTAATCGGCTTTGGACTAGCAGGCTTATTAATTTGGAATGCTCGTACAGCGTTAGTAATTATTGGAGCGGCAGCATTCTTAGCACTAGCTCTCAATGGGCCAGTCAGCTGGTTGGCTAATAAGCTGCCCAACCGCAGCCGAACTCTCAGTACAGCTATCGCTTTTATCGTTATTGTAGCAATACTAGCGGCAATTCTGTTTTTGGCAGTGCCGCCAATAGTTCAACAAACAATTAGCTTTTTACAAACTCTGCCCGATACGATACGAACTATGTCGGCACAATGGAAGGGCTTTGGTGCTATAGTATCGCGTTATCATCTAGAATCGCAGATTGATCAAATGGTTGTTTCAATACAAGGAAATGCAACGTCGTGGCTGGCAAACTTTGGACAGAACTTTCTCAGCGGCGTCGGAACGACAATGTCGCTAATCACCGAGGCCTCGCTAGCGCTAGTTCTAACATTCCTAATGCTAGTTGAAGGACCGCGCTGGTCACGATACTTCTGGGGATTATATAGCAACGACAAGCGAATGCAGCACCATCGAGTCATCTTCCGGCGGATGAATGCAGTAATCTCTGGATATGTAAGCGGACAATTGATCGTTTCGGGTTTAGATGGTGCTTTTGCCGGCTTAACAGTATTTATCTTGAGCCAAGTTTTTCCAGCAGTACCAGCAAACATTGCTTTGCCAACGATTGCTATCATGTTTATCTTGTCGCTGATCCCAATGTTCGGCGCAGGAATTGGCGGCATTATCGTCTTTGCATTACTGGCAATTAATAGTATGCCAGCAGCAATAGCTTTTGGTATTTACTTCATCGTTTATCAGCAGATCGAGAATAATGTAATTTCGCCAACTATTCAATCCAAGCGTATTGAACTTTCGCCGCTAATGGTTTTGATGGCGGTAACTATAGGGCTGTACATGTTCGGTATGGTTGGCGGTATTATCTCGATACCGATAGCTGGCTGCGCCAAAGTGCTTGCAACTGAATATATCAAGGTCGAACGCCGCGAAGAACCAGCTGCCAAACCAACAAAGCTTGCTCGCCTACTCAAGCGCGTTCGCCGCGAAAAAAGCAAACCAGAGGCAGCTAAATCAGAAACTGAAGCCTAGTAAAGGATTGGTCTAGCCAGCTCACACTATTCAAAAAATCTTTTAAACACTTGAGTCTACTCTGGTTTTTCGTCAGCGTACGCCCATAAAGTATCATGTGCGGTGTCTTTGACAACTACGCCGTATTCATTGAGTAGCTCGTCGCGTAATTCATCGGAATTTACCCAATTCTTGTTATCGCGAGCACGGCGGCGTTCTATCAATAGCCGCTTACATTCATCATCAATATCGGGAGTTGAGTCCAACAGCTCAAGCCCCAATGCCGCATCAACAAACTCTAAAAATTCGATTAATCCAGCTCGATAGATTTTCTGCGGTGGTTTTTTGTCGAGTTCAGTTAAGGCTTTATCGACAATAGCTAGCGCCCGTGGCGTTTCTAAGTTATCGTTTAACGCTTCTTTGACGGCGCCAATAGCTGCACTCGGCGAGAAATCATGTCGCAGATCGTTGTTCTCGATGTCGCTATGTAAGCGATCGTGAACTTGATGTCGCAAACAAGCCACGTCGCGCCAATGTTGCAGCCGGTTATGTGCTGCCTGCAAATTCTCGAATGAAAAATTACCTTCGTTAGAATAATGTCCCTGCAAAATAAACATTCGCAAATCCATCGCCGAGAAACCACGCTGCTTTAGATCATCAAGCGTGTAGCCATTACCGAGGGATTTACTGATTTTGCCGCCATTAATCTTCAGGTGATTGCAGTGCAACCAAAAGTTCGCAAACCTTTGGCCAGTTGCCGCTTCGCTCTGGGCGATTTCGTTAGTGTGATGCACTGGGATGTGATCAATTCCACCAGTATGAATATCAATTGTCTTGCCAAGCAAACTCATGGCGATAGCCGAGCATTCTAAGTGCCAGCCAGGAAAACCCATAACTGGCTTGTCATCTTTTGGTGGCATATCTAGCAAATCAGCAGGCGTCTCCCACTCCATATCGCGCACTTTACCCTTCTCGGTAAATTTCCAGAGCGCGAAATCCCATGGTTGACGTTTCTCACTATTAGCATCGACGCGAGCGCCAGCTTTTTGGGCTCTCAAATCAAGCTGCGCAAAGTCGGCGTAACGCGGAAAAGTACTGGTATCAAAATAGATGCCGTCGCTGGTTTGATAGGTGCAGCCGCGCTGTTTAAGAGCCCGCAGCAAAGAAATCTGCTGCGAGATGTAATCAGTCGCCTTGGCTATATGCGTCGGCGGAATAAGATTGAGTGCTTTCATGCCATCAAGAAAATGTTGCGTGTAGTATTCAGCGATTTCCCAAGCAGTTTTTCCATCGCGACGAGCGCCCTTTTCAAGCTTATCCTCGCCTTCATCAGCATCACTAACCAAATGTCCAACATCGGTTATATTCATCACGCGATCAACCGTATAGCCGTCAATTTGCAATGTCCGAACTAGCGTATCCCAATAGACGTAGGCTGCCCAGTTACCGACATGTAAATCATCGTAGACAGTCGGCCCGCAAGTATATAAAGTCACTTTATCAGACGATAGCGGAGTAAAATCATCAAGCCGACGCGTCAGAGTGTTGTGGAGTCGTATCATTAATTATATTTTACGTCAAAAATGAGTATTTTTGAAGAGCGCTATTTATTCTAACCATTGCTTAAGTACTACCGCCTGGTTAAACTCCGCATCCTTAGCGCTATACAATAGCGTAACGATTGGATGACTAGTCCAGTCATTTCTCGCCTTGATAGCAGCAGGATTTTCGTCTAATTCTTTTGTATAACGTTCTGAAAATTCTGTAAATTTTTCTGGATCATGATTAAACCATTGGCGCAGCTCATCGGTTGGCGCGATTTCTTTAGCCCACTCGTCTAGCGCCGCTCGTTCTTTACTGATACCGCGCGGCCATAATCGGTCAACTAGCACGCGGTAGCCATCGTCCGATTCTGGCGATTCGTAAATTCGTTTAATTTTATAGACTGTCATGACAATACCTCCTTAACTATCGTTTGTAGAACTGAAATAACGTCTGATTCAAACCAGGGATTACGTTTGCGCCAACCAATATTGAGCGGCGATGGATGAACCAATGGAAAATAATCTGGCAAATACATATTAAAGTCCGCCACAGTTGCTGTCAAATTCTGCTTGGCGCGGCGATCAAGATAATATTTTTGCGCATACGAACCAACCAAAATTGTCAATCGCACATTCGGCATCTGCGCTAGCAAACGCGGATGCCATTTCCTAGCAAAATCCAAGCGCGGCGGCAAATCACCGTGCACTCCCCTGCCTGGATAATAAAAATCTATCGGCATCAACGCAAAGAGATCGGGATCGTAAAACTGCTCGTCCGTTACCTTCAGCCATTGCCGAAGCAAGCGACCGCTCGCATCATTCCACGGCTTTAGCGTTTGCTGAGCAATTCGACCTGGCGCCTGCCCGACCAGTACAATTCGCGAACTTGACGAAGCAGAATACACAGGCAACCAACCTCTATTAGCAAAATTAGCATTCATTGGATCGGCTGCGATTTGGTCATATAAAAGCGGTTTAGTATGCGACTTCATATATTATTATTAATAATATTATCACATCCACTTCGTCAGCTTTAGCCTAATTTCTTTCTCTACCAGCCAAGCAATTCAGTAAAACGCTTCTGTACACTGACATATTCGCCTAATTCAATGCTCGTCACTGGTATGTCGATACCGCATGAAAGCAATAATTCTCGCATTTCGTCCTGCTTATCGCGAGGAACTTCTATGTGTGAAATATTTGCAACGCCTATCCGTTTATCAGCGCGTACTTCGTAATGACTCATTGGTTTTTCTAGTTTTAATTGCGAATCAAGACTCCTAACACCAACTAAAATTGGATAATTACCCGAAATATCACTACCCAGACAGAAGATATCCCATACATCGCGCGCCTGCTTATTCACTTTCTTTCCCCAAGTATTATCACCATTTTCATCATGCGACAATGTACGCCAAGTTTTCCAACGGCGCAACACTTTGACCCCATTAACCGTAAATAGTCGCGCATAAAACAAGCTGTAGTAATACGATGTCCAAGTCAGAGCGTCACCATAACGATTTTTCTCTTTCCAGCCAAGACCATGCATGTCAGCATATGATCGCGCCACCATCCGACTCCGGCATAATGAAACCGAATGTACGATATACCGATCACTGCCGCCAAAAACTGCATACACATCACGAGACGGCTTGAGACCGGCAATATCGCAAAAACTTTTCATTACATCAACGATACCGTCCTTACCGTGTTGCCAACGCCCAGTGCCATGCCAAAGTTGAGTATCTTTCGTTAGTCTTTGATATTCTCTTATATCAGAACTATCAAATGAAAGTAAATCATTTACATTAATTATTTTCCTTTTAGCGATGGTATCTAAAGCCTTTTCAAAACGAAACAACTTACTTTTGTAAATAATTAACATTAGGGTATGGTGCGGTAAATATCTTAACGATCTTCGCACGAAAAGCTTTTGATAATTACTCCGTGATGACATATTAATTAATAGTTTCTCTAGCTTTTTCCAACGCATCAATTAGTGTCTGTTTTGACTTCATACCGATCAGCTCAGCAACTTCCTCGCCAGCAGCAAAAATCTTCATATTTGGGATACCCTGCACGCGGTAGTGCATAGCCAGTTCTTTGTTGTCATTACTAGCATCAGTGTCAATTTTAACAATATCAAAATCTGTCTCATCAGCGATCTGCTGCAATATCGGCGTCATCGCTCGGCATGGCGGACACCATGGCGCCCAAAAATCGACCAAGACCGGACGCTTGTTTTTTAGTACTTTTTCTTCAAACTCTTGTTTAGTTGTAATACTAATTAATGCCATAATTCCTCCTTCTATTTTTACATTGTTGACATACTCCAGTAATGACTAAAGGACCGTCGAAACAGCAGCCGTCAAGCTGGCGCTCGATCTGGCAACGCACTGAATCAGGAACTTTAATATCCTGTAAACTATCGCACTCGCTGCATATAAAATGATCGTGTGATTCCGGTGAAAAGTCGTACCGCAAACAGCCCTGCCTTGACGCGGGTGCCAGTCCAATAACGCCATCACTCTGCAGACGTTGCGTAATACGATGTACCGTAGTATCGCTAACATTTGAATACAACTCTCGCAACCGGCTAGCAATCTCGGCATTAGTAGCATGCTGCAGTTGGCATAAAATCGATAGTATACTATCAGTATATTTCGTGATTCTTCGACTAACTATTTGTGTCATATTTTTATTGTAAATGATTTACAATAAAAATACAATGCTTTTTTACAAAACTTACCACGCTAAACTTCTTAGCCATGTTTTTACAATTAAATTACTGGTCAGACCAGGCTATTTTCGCCCGCTGCCTAAATTAATTTTACTAGCGAGAACTCTACTAGACTTCAAGCTACAAAATCGCGTCAAAAACACCAAAAGTTTATTTGGCCAACCAACCACATACACTGCTTTGTTATTCATAATAGCGCGATAACTTTTCGCGGCAACTACTTCTGGTGTATAAACTCTGAGTCTAGTGAACATTGCCGAGTTTATCATATGAGCATTTCTTTCAAAGTTAGTCGCTACCGGACCTGGGCAAATCGCTGTCACCGACACGCCAGAACTTTTCATTTCTTCATGCAAAGCTTCAGAAAACAAGCGAACAAAAGCTTTCGAGGCATAGTACATCGCCATGTACGGCCCAGCTTGAAACGAAGCAATCGATGCAATATTAACAATCTTGCCCTTACCGCGACGATCCATATCTTTACCAAATAGATATGACAACTGCATCACGGCCAACATATTAACGCTAGCGAGCCCTTTCTGGCGCTGCCAATCAACATCAACATAGCGGCCAAACGAACCAAACCCGGCATTGTTAATTAAGATATCTATATCAATGCCTTTATGTTTAATCTCGTCATAAACTTCTTGAGCGCTATTCTCAGCACTCAAATCTTTAACTATGTAGACCATTTCAACGCCAAACTGGCGTTCTAACTCCTGTTTTTGCTGTTGCAATAGAACTTCGTTACGCGCAACAGCAACGATATTATAACCATTTTGCGCAAATATACGAGCAAATTCTCTGCCCAAGCCGCTAGTAGTGCCTGTTATTAAAACATACGAGACTGTTTGTTCTTGACTCATACCAAGATTATACCTTATAATTGGTTAATCTATGAACTCGAGCCAAAAGAGTTCCTCTAAATCTCGCGTTTGAATCACCTTACCAATGATCAAACTGCTCACAATATAAACTGCACAAAAGAAGGAGATACTTTTGAAAAATAAAATTAACGATAAAGAAATTTTACGCCTATTCTGGCAAGTATCTGTACCCTACAGGCGCCGCAGAAATCTAGCGATATTTTTTGCAATTACTACGATTGTTATTTCTATTTTTGTCGGCCCGCTTGTTATCGCAGAGCTGCTTAATATTATCCAGCACAAACAGCTGCAAACTGCCAACAATTTATGGACGCTAATTGTTCTATATGGCGCTAGCGAACTGTGTTCAACGGTGATTGGCTGGCGCTTAGTATTGTATCTCGTCTGGACATTCGAGACTGCATTGCAACGCGATTTACACTCGCGCTGCTTTAGTAAATTGACCAATCAAACAATGTTTTTCCATGCTAATAAATTTGGCGGTTCGCTCGTCAGCCAAACCAATAAACTAAACGGTGCAGTCGAACGTTTTTGGGATACAATTTTCTGGTCGATTTTGCCGTTAGTTATTTCCTTAGCTGGATCAATAATCATTTTATCGACATTAATTTGGCAGTATGCTTTATTCCTGTTTATCTTTTCAATTATTTTTAGTATTGCCGTCTATTTTGGCTCTAGGCCAATGGCTAAATTAAGCGAAAAAGAGGCTAAAGCCAGCAATAAAGTTAGCGGCCAATTAGCCGACATGGTTTCAAATATTCTGGCGGTTAAATCATCTGGCGCTGAATCACTAGAGCAAAAGCGCTTTTCAAAAACGGTAGGTTCATGGCGCAGCGCTAGCTTGGGCACGATGCGCGGTTTCCTGAAAGTTAGTACCGTTTATTCGACCATCAACACAATTATCAAAATTGGCGCAATTGCTTTTGCAGTATACGCCGCTCAGCACAATTTAGTATCAGTAGCATCAGTTTACTTAATCATAACGTATACAGGCAGCGTGGCGCACGAGTTGTGGAACATGAATGGCATCATGCGCAGTTACAATCGTATTATTGGCGATGCTCACGAGATGGTAGAAATACTTAAAACACCAACGACGCTAGTTGATCGCAGCGACAAAAAACTAAAAATTAAACGCGGCAGCATTGTCATGGACAACGTAACCTTTACGCACGACGAAGGCCAAGGCGATACCTTGTTTCATGATTTCTCGCTCAATATTCAGCCAGGTGAAAAAATTGGTTTAGTCGGATCAAGCGGGTCTGGCAAAACTACCCTCACCAAATTATTGCTACGATTTGCCGATATTGACTCGGGCAAGATCACAATCGACTCGCAAGATATTGCCGAAGTTACCCAGGCAAGCCTGCGCCAGCAAATCGCCTATGTACCGCAAGAGCCGCTGCTATTTCACCGCTCCGTCCGCGAAAATATCGCCTACAGCCGACCTGACGCGACCGATACTGAGATTGAAAAAGCTGCTAAGAAGGCTGGCGCTTACGACTTCATCGTCAAACTGCAAGACGGTTTTGACACGCTAGTTGGTGAACGCGGCGTCAAACTTTCGGGCGGACAGCGGCAGCGCATCGCCATTGCCAGGGCGATTTTGAAAGATGCGCCAATTCTAGTCCTTGACGAGGCGACATCAGCATTAGACTCAGAATCAGAAGCGCTAATCCAAAAGTCGCTGGAAACGTTGATGAAGAGCCGAACGTCAATTGTCATCGCCCACCGTTTATCGACCATCGCTAAGCTCGATCGTATCATCGTCCTGGAAAACGGACGCATCGTCGAAGATGGTTCGCACGATCAATTGCTTGCCAAAAAACGCGGAGTTTACGCTAAGTTGTGGGCGCGGCAATCTGGCGGATTCATCGACGAGTAATTTCTAGCATTTCCGGCTAGCAAAAAACACCGCCAAATCATGACGGTGTTTTTTGCTAGTCTAAGACCAGACTATTCCGACACTTCAGTCTTTTCAGTCTTTTCAGTTTCTCCCGTAACTTCGACTTGCTCGGCGTCAGCGGACTCAGCTTCGCCGGCCGCCGCATCGTTGGCAGCCGCTAGAGCGCTCGGCTCATAGACGTTTGCCACAACCAAATCTTTGACTGTAGTATCGTCATCAGCCGTGCCTTCGCGGCCGTCGTCGCTATCGACCAGCTCAACACCATCCGGCAAAACAATGTCACCCACGGTCACGCGGTCGCCTTCTTTAACAAGACCATCCGTCGGCGCTTCCAATGCTTCTGGCAAATCCATCGGCAAGGCCTTGACCTTGATTTTCTCAAGCGCTTGCAACACTACCAAGCCGGCACGCTCCGCCTCAGATTCTCCTGTACCGCTCAAATGAATCGGCACCTCGGCAATCACCGGCTCATCAGCCCGAACTGCGTGAAAAGAAATATGGCGAAGAGCATTTGACCTAGTCGGATATGATTCAACATCCTTAATCATCGCTATGCGCCGCTCGCTGCCCAGCAGCTGGACGGGCGTATGCTTGCCAGCTAGCTTATAGACGCGCAGCACTTCGCCAGCTTCAGCCTGAATCGGCACCGCCTCCATGCCCGCACCGTAGACCACGCCTGGCGTAATCCCTTGGCGACGTAGCGTCTTAACTTTTTTACCAAGCACTTCGCGCTTAGCAATCTTCAGAGTAATTTTTTCTCCCATTTCTCTCTTCCTTTCGTTAGATACCTTTTCGGAGGTTTACTATTACTTCTCTATTATAACATGTTTATGATAATGATTCTAACCAAGCTGGTAATTCACGATATCTCCGATCCGTTTCGACAATAAATTTTTAGACCCAAACCTATTCCATTAGCTGGTGCTAGAAATTTGTGCTATAATCAGCTCTAGCATGGAAGCCTTTATTAATTTGATTATTCATCTCGGCGTGCCAATTATCTTATTGGTAGTTTTCGCTGAGTCAGGTTTATTAATCGGCTTCATATTTCCAGGCGACAGCTTGCTATTTACGGCAGCTTACATGGTACAACAGCATATTTTGCCAATTGATATTCATCTATTCGCTATCCTGGTATTTTTGGCAGCCGTGTTAGGCGATAGTGTTGGCTATAGCTTTGGACATAAGGTCGGCCGCAAATTATTTGAAAAAGAAAATTCGCGTTTTTTCAAGAAAAAATATTTAGAGCAAACTGAAAAATTCTACGACAAGCACGGTTCAATTACTATCGTGTTGGCTCGTTTCGCGCCAATCGTCCGAACTTTTGCGCCAATCGTTGCTGGTGCCAGCAAAATGCATTATAAAACATTTTTGGTTTTTAACATTATCGGCGGATTATTGTGGTCATCACTGTTTGTGTATCTAGGTTATTACGCCGGTGAATTACTTACCAAAGCAGGTGTTAACATCGAGGTTGCTGCGCTTATAATCGTATTCCTCTCTGTCTCGCCGATGATCATTCACGCGCTCAAGAAACCGTCAAACCGCGCGGCTCTCAAAAAACAGTTCCAAGTTTTATTCTCAAAAACCAAGACGTCCAAACGGAAAAAATAACGCAAATCCGCACCGAATCTTTCGTCTGAGATTAGTCTTTTAGTCTTTGCAAAGATTATCGTTTATAACAGCTTCCGTAAGTATTTCCCAGTTTGACTTTCTGGATTCTTTGCAATGTCTTCTGGCGTGCCAGCAGCAACCACTCTGCCACCACCCTGTCCACCCTCTGGACCCATATCAATAATCCAATCAGCGCATTTAATGACTTCCAGATTATGCTCAATGATTATCATGCTGTTGCCACCATCGACTAATTTTTGTAAAATCTCGAGCAATTTACGCACATCGGCAGTATGCAAGCCAGTTGTTGGCTCGTCGAGTATATAAAGTGTTTTACCAGTTGAACGACGCGATAGCTCTGCCGCCAATTTAATGCGCTGCGCTTCACCGCCAGAGAACGTCGTTGCTGGTTGCCCAAGCTTCACATAGCCCAAACCAACTTCGTTAATAGTCTCGAGCTTGCGGGAGATAGCTGGAATATTAGTAAAGAACTCGCAGGCTTGCTCGACCGTCATTTCTAGAATATCGCTAATGGCTTTGCCTTTATATTTAATCTCTAGCGCTTCACGATTGTAGCGCTTACCATGACATTCTGGACATTGTATATAGACATCCGGCAAAAAATGCATTTCAATCTTTATCACACCGTCGCCTTGACAATTCTCGCAGCGGCCGCCCTTGACATTGAAGCTAAAACGCCCTGCTTTGTAACCGCGAATATTAGCCTCGGGGGTATTAGCAAACAGTTCGCGAATCTGCGTGAACACGCCCGTATAAGTTGCTGGATTAGAGCGCGGCGTGCGACCTATCGCCGACTGATCAATGACGATAGCTTTATCTAATTGCTTGACGCCGTCGATTCTATCATGGTCGCCCGGTACGGTCTGCGCTCGATGCAGACGCGCCGTCAATTCGTTGGCTACAATGTCATTGACTAATGTCGACTTGCCGCTGCCGCTAACGCCAGTCACTAATGTCATTACACCCAACGGAAACTCGACATCAATATTTTTGAGGTTATTCTCCTTAGCACCGCGAACGACAAGTTTGCGATCTTTCTCGACCGCACGACGTTTCTTAGGCACCGATATTTTTTCTGCTCCAGATAAATATCGTCCGGTAATACTGGTTGGATTCTGTGCCACCTCAGCTGGCGTGCCAGCGGCTACGATCTCGCCGCCATGCACGCCAGCACCTGGACCCACATCCACCAAAAAATCAGCTGCAGCGATTGTCTCTTCGTCGTGTTCGACCACCAATACAGTATTACCGAGGTCGCGCAAATGCTTGAGCGTTTTAATTAATCGATCGTTGTCGCGCTGATGCAAGCCAATTGACGGCTCGTCTAATACGTATAACACACCTTGTAACCCAGAGCCAATCTGTGTCGCTAGACGAATCCGTTGCGCCTCACCGCCGCTCAGAGTATTAGCAGCTCGCCCCAGTTCTAGATAATTCAACCCTACGTTATTCATAAATCCCAGACGAGCGTTAATCTCTTTAACCACTAGTTTGACAATCTTCATTTCGTTGTCGTCAAATTTCAGCTGGCTAAAGACGTCTAAGGCATTCTCGACATCTAAATTACAAATATCCATAATTGACAAGCCGCTGACTGTCACCGCTAAAACTACTGGTTTGAGGCGAGCGCCTTTGCAGGCCGTGCATTTGCGTTCACGCATAAATCGCTCAATATCTTTGCGCATGAAGTCGCTATCAGTTTCGCGGTGACGACGCTCGAGGTTTGGAATAATACCTTCAAATGTTGAATCATAGTGCCGGCCATTACCTAGCTCAACACGATATTTTTGCTCGCCTGTACCATACATCAATAATTTCCGCACATCGTCGCTTAGTTCGCGCACTGGTACGTGTAGACTAAAACCATGTTCAGCCGCTACCGCTTCAAGCCGTTTCATATACCAAGCATCAACACTAAAACGATTAAACGGACGAATTGCACCTTCGGCAATCGTCAAATTTTTGTTAAAAACCAAGCTAGGATCAATCTCCATTCGTGTGCCCAGCCCCGTACATACCGGACAAGCACCTTGCGGCGCGTTAAAACTGAATAACCGCGGCTCCAATTCAGGAATCTCCTCGCCCGGGTGATCCACACAAGCATAGCGCTGGCTATAAGTCAAAATCTCGCCGCTATCCGCATCCAACACTTGGACTATGCCGCCAGCCAATTCTAACGATTGTTCGACTGATTGCGATACGCGCGAAATCATGTCTGGACGCATCACCAAGCGATCAACGACCAGTTCGATGTCGTGCTTATAGTTTTTTTGTAATTCTGGAAACTCATCTAGTGCATAAATTACGCCGTCCACTCGCGCTCGAGCAAAGCCGCTGCGCATATACTGTTCAGGGATATGCTGAAACTCGCCTTTTTTCTGGTTAACAATCGGCGCCAGGATCATTAATTTTGCGCCTTCAGGCAATTTCATGATTTCATCAATAATTGATTGTGCTGTTCGTCGTTGCACTGACTTGCCGCAGCGCTTACCATCTGGCAAAAGCGCCGGACAATGAGGTACGCCAACACGCGCGAACAACAAGCGTAAATAGTCGTAGATTTCTGTTACCGTGGCAACTGTTGAGCGCGGATTGCGGCTGGTTGATTTTTGATCTATTGAAATTGCCGGGCTCAATCCATCAATTGAGTCAACATCTGGCTTGTCCATGATACCCAAGAATTGCCGAGCATAACTGCTCAAGCTTTCAACATAGCGCCGTTGCCCTTCGGCATAGATAGTATCGAAAACCAGGCTTGATTTACCGCTGCCGCTAAGTCCTGTTACTACCACAAACCTATCGCGTGGAATTTCCAAACTCACGTTTTTTAAGTTATTCTGGCGTGCACCGGTGATCTTAATACTATCTGACATGACTACTTATTTTAGCATTTTTCGGTAAAAAAATCCATTACCGCAAAACATCTGTGCACGTATTACACTTAAAATACCATCCAAATAAACTAAAACTGTATCGCGCTTATCGTTGCACATACTATAGTATATTTGCTATAGTATAGTCAAATGAGAGCATTAATTGAACTATTCGCTGTCCTCAGCATCAAGATTCGTGTTGTATTGGCGTGTCTTATCGGTGTACCTCTATTTTTGCTGCGCCACGACATTTACGATTCGCTAATGAATTTCGTACTAGTCGGCGCCATACCTGGCACGCACATATCAGTACCATACTGGGTTATGTTATTGCTATACGCAATGATAGTCATAAACATATTCACCTACATAGAAAATACCATCCAACGTCCATTACCTCCAAAAGAATAGCGGCCGGCACAAGAAAGATCTAATCGCTAGCTGGTAATGTAGATTCAGCCCACAATTGCAATTCTTGTAAAATAAACTGCTGCTCGTCAGTCGCTGTTGGCGCTAAACGATGCAAAGCCGTCATAAACCCTGGTAACTGCACCTGCAGGCGCTGAGCCCGCCAGGTTTCCCACTGCGCCAAATCGTCTTCACTGAGCGAACGCGGAAAGTTGCGTGCTTTGTAGTGCAGCAATAGTGGCGCTAAACGTTCGTCCTGAAATTCTGGATGAAAATCAGCCAACTCGCGCTCATCAGCATTACGCACCGCTTCGACACGGATACGATCACGGTCGTTCAAAAAGCCGTCATACAATTGCGCTTCCGGATCGGGCAGTTTTTTGAAGGCTGGCTTGTTTTCAAAAATAGTCCGTAATTTTTCGGCAAAGTCCGGGTGATTCAGTAAAATATTTTGATGCTTCTGGACTATCTTTAGATCAAGCGAAATTTTCTGCCAGCCATCGCCCTGCTCTAGTACACCCAGCGGCGCCACCGCCGGACAGCGATTGTACTGCAACTCTTTGACTGGCAATTTAACGAAATCCTCAGCCTGGCGCTCTTCCCACGAAGCAAATAGTTTTGCTGACAATTCCTCCACGCTCAGCCCAACAAACGGTGTCGGATCATAGCGCAAATCATAGACAACCACGCCGCCGTTTCGACTGGTCGTCAGCGGAAAAGCCACCGTGGTTTTGGCAAATTCCTTATCATAACGCCCGCTGGCATAGACAAACGGTTTTTTGTCGTCCACGTTAACCAGCTGCTGGACTACTTTTTTGTCGCGCATTTTCAGTAAATAGTCATACAGTTGCGGCTGCTTTTGCTTGATCAATTTTGTCACGGCAATCAATGCCGTCACGTCCGCCAAAGCGTCATGAGCATTTTCGTGCGCAATACCGTTGGCGTTGGTGATCAATTCCAGGCGGTTACTTGGCTCACCTTTGTCATCAAGCGGCCAGTTGATTCCTTCCGGCCTGAGCGCCCGCGTCAACCGCACCACATCCAGCAAATCCCAACGCGAGCGGCCGTCTTTCCAGCTCCATTCGTAAGGATCATGGAAATTGCGCCACAACAAATGGCGGATAAATTCGTCGTCAAATCGAATGTTATTAAAACCAACCGCAATAGTCTCAGGCGTAAAAATTTCCTCATTCAGCATCCGGGCAAACTGTGCCTCGCTATAGCCTTCCTCGACCGTTTTTTGCGGCGTGATGCCAGTCACCATCAGCGCATCGGGGCTCGGCAAAGTATCATCATTCAGTGTCACCAGCAAATTATACGGACCACCAATCGGTTCGAGATTCATGTCCGTCCGCTGCCCAGCAAACTGCATAATGCGGTCTTGCCGCGGATTTAGTCCGCTGGTTTCTAAGTCATAGAAGAAAAATGTCTGTGCCATACCTATAGTATAGCAAAGCTACGAGATGACACCCAAACCTACTACTCAACCAGCGTAAACGGCGTCGATTCGCCAATCTGCACCAAGCTATCACCAGTAGCACCTTGGCGCATTAGCTCGTGCGCTATACCATAACGACGCATAATATCGCGTAAACGATTGACGCTTTCAAACTGATCAAAGTTAGTGCGGCGAGCGAATTTTTCTATCTTGCCGCCAAACACGCGGTAGATTTGCCTATCAGCATCATATGACACTTCCCAACTACTCGAGATCGTCTCGTTGCCACTGAGCGTGATTGTCTCAAGTTTATCGTTATTCAAATCGTCAGCCTGCTTCTGCTCATTCTCAGCTGCGCGCGTTGCTACAACTTGTACTTGCAAAGCTCTCAATACATCAATTACGCCTTTATGCGATACCGAGGAAATAGCGAAAACCTGCGTGTCCTCGCTAGTGACAGCTCTTAAGGCATCAATTTGCATTTGAATGATATCCTGATCTAATCCTTCGCATTTAGTTAGGGCTACTATCTCGGGACGCGACGCCAGTTCGGCACTGTACTTTTTGAGTTCGCGACGAATCGCCAGGTAGCGCTCAGCTACATCGTTACTATAAGCGTCCACCAGATGGAGCAGTACGGCAGTCCTCTCAATGTGCCGCAAAAAGGCATCACCCAATCCTTTACCGTCGCTAGCCCCTTCAATCAACCCTGGAATATCAGCAATTAAAAGCGAACTGTCATCGACATCAGCTACACCGAGATTCGGCGTCAACGTTGTGAACTCATAATCTGCAATTTCAGGGCGAGCATTTGACACCACGCTCAAAAAGGTTGACTTACCAGCATTAGGAAAACCCACCAAACCGACATCAGCCAATAATTTCAATTCTAGTTCTGCCTCGAACGATTCGCCGAGCTCGCCCACTTCTGCCATGCGCGGTGTTTGACGAACACTCGACTTAAAGTGAGCATTACCAAAACCGCCATCGCCGCCTTTAGCAATAATAGCTTTTTGGTTTGATTTAGATAAATCGGCGATGATTTTACCATCGCGCTTGACTATGGTACCAACTGGCACTTTAATAACTAAATCCTTGCCAGCGCGGCCTGCCATTTTTTTCTTGGCGCCCGAGACACCATTTTCGGCCTTTAGCTCGGGTTTGTAACGAAATTTTAATAACGTATTAAGCTGTTCCGTCGCTAAAAACACAACATTACCGCCGCGACCACCATCGCCACCATCCGGACCGCCTTTATCAACATAAATCTCGTGGCGAAAACTGACCGCGCCATCGCCGCCGCGACCCGCCTGGACTGAAACTTTAGCTGTATCAACAAACATACAGACACATTATACCAAAAACACCTCCGATTTGACAGAGGTGTTAATTAGTTTTGTAAAATACTTAGTGAATATATCTATAGTAACCGCTAGTCGCCTCGCCCCAGGAAATCTGTCCATGACCAACGCGGTTGAAACCGCCGCCAAAGCGATAACCGTTCATCTCGCTAATTGTAATCGACACGCCCGGGTTAACGCTCTCGACAATTGCCACATGGCCGTATCCGCCGCCGTTTTGCATTATTGCGCCAGGCGCCGGCGTACCATTAACTGCCAATCCAGCCGCTGCTGCCGCATAAGCCCAAGTACTAGCATTACCCCAGAAACTACCGACTGGGCGTCCTAGCTGCATTCGGCGCTCATAAGCGTACCAAGTACAGTTCCCCCATGCATATTTGTTACCAGCAGAGATAACCCCATTGTAACTGCTTCCGTAACCGCCCAGGCCCGACCCATACCCATAAGCGCTGCGCCGATTACTAGCCGCAGCACGAGGAGCCACATATCCTGGACGTTCATTTTCTGGCAAAGCACCGCCAGGAACAATAATATTCCTACCTTCAGTTAGCGAACCAGTGAGCTCTAGGTCATTATACGACACCACATCGGCCTTATTACCGCCATACTTGGCAACAATACTATCAACAGAGTCACCCGCCTTAACGGTATGTTGAACACCATCAACTGGCAGAATTGTTAAAGTAGTATTCGGCTCCAGCGCATCAGACGATAGATTATTGGCCCAAGCTATAGTCTCTTTCTTGAGTCCATATTTGCCGGCTACTGCATCAACTGTATCGCCAGCCTTAGTGGTATAAGTAGTAGCCGCCCGCGAATTAGCTGTCGGCTGGACAATCTGCGGCTTGCTAATTGCGTTGCTGGAGGTCTGCGACATTACCGTTTCAATAGTCAGCGTCTGAGAAAGTGTTGCTACGTTAGCGCTAACCGGCATGCTGGTAGTGTCTGCTAGCGACGAAGCTATGTTCGTAGCGACAA
Source organism: uncultured Candidatus Saccharibacteria bacterium (assembly GCA_963551735.1). GTDB lineage: Bacteria > Patescibacteriota > Saccharimonadia > Saccharimonadales > Saccharimonadaceae > Saccharimonas. Next base: position 305,253 of record CAUVHH010000001.1, read on the forward strand.
CCGGGTCTACCGTACTAGCGGAAGTTGCAGCTGCTACAGTATTTTTAGTGCTTGAGGTAGAGGCATTAGCCAGCGGCGTGTTATTACTACCTTCCTGAACGCCGACTGGACGTTGTCCGATAGCAATTAGCGTTGCTATGAATAGAAAAACGCCGACATACGACACTACGGAAGTCCAAGAAACACCACCGCGCCTTTTAGTTTTGCTAGAATGAGCCTTTGCGCTCGGTACAAAATTAGTTTTAACTCGATTTGGTTGCGTACTAATAATGGTTCTCCTAGAAAATCATATTATAAGCACGATAGAGCTGGCAATAATTCATAATTGTTCCTGCAAGTCCTCGTGTATACTCTATATTATAGCAAATCACTAGCGTTAATGTCAATACTTTATACGATACTACACAACTTCTGGCAGTATTTGTCAATATTGTTTTTATGTTCCTTATCAGTTTTGGCAAAATATATTAAACCGTCATCGCCAGCTATGAAGAACAAGTTATCGCCAGGCGCCGGATCAGCGACCGCTTTAAGCGATAATTCGCCAGGTGTCGCAATTGGCGTCGGCGGCAAACCAGTATGCTTGCGAGTATTATACGGAGAATCAATATCCACCTTAGGCTTAACACCAGCTTTGTCTGCAGCATAGATAAAGGTTACATCAGAACCAAGCTGCATGTTTTTCTTGTAGCGAGCTATAAACACCTGCGCAATACCCCGCTGGTATTGATAACAGCGATTTTTGCGCTCGACGGTCGGCTTATCTTCGCAGCCCAATTCCCGCTCAACAATCGAAGCCATAGTCAACCCCTGATAAAGCGTCAAACCTTGTGCCTTAAACTTATTAACTAAGTCATTTTTTTGCACAACCTTGTACATGTGATCAAACACTGTCTGTAAAACATCTTTAGCTGTGGCATCGCCCGTAAATTGATATGTCTCCCCAAAAACGTAGCCCTCCAAAGACGACCCGCTTGGACGATCAGCAAACAGAGGACTATCGTATTTCGCTTTGAAAGCATTTGAGATCTCATCATCAGAGTAGCCTGCTTGGCGCAAGATGTAACGGACGCTCGTTTTATCAACACCATCAGACGACTGCGAAGCCTTATACTTAGAGCTCTCTAACGTACCGCCAGGATAAAAAGTAATGGTTTTGAAGTCATGACAGCCATTATTCATACGGTTAACAATATCAGCGACCGACTCAGACGGGGCAATCATACAAGTGCCAGCTTTGATGCTATTCTTATTATTAAGGCGCACATAAACTTCAAAAGCCAATCGGTTGCGAATAAGATTTTTGCTGGCCAGCGTATTGGCAACTGTTGAAACCGAGGAGCCGTCTTCAACAGTAACCGACACCCTATTGCTATCGCTTGAGACTGGTTTTAGCTGCATCTCGTACCACTTAAATAGTACCGCAAAAACCGCTGTCAAAAACAATATGATTGTTATCAAAATAATCATCCAGCGCCGAAGACAACGTTTCTTCTTTGATACTTTCTGGCTCGCAGCGTCATGGTCGGGGTTAAGCGGAATATTAGCCTTTTGCCCCATTGGCTGATTTGGGTCAATAGCACGAGGCGCAGGACGCGGAGCTGCGCCAAGCGGCGGTACTTGCCGATTATTATTCGGCCGAGAATTAAATTGTTGGCCATTCTGCCGTTTAAAACCATCCATTATTGCGCCTCCAAATAATCTTGTAAAATAATACTAGCTGCCATAGAATCAATCTCGCCCTTACTATACGGACGTTTTTGCGATGCTAAGATATTCTCTGCTTTGACGCTCGTCAACGATTCGTCCTGAAATACAACGTCAGATTCAATTTGACCAAGACTGTCAACGAAGTTTTCGACATACTGAGTCTGCGCGGTCGGCTCGCCTCGTTGATTGCGCGGATAACCCACTACCAAAACATCTATTGATTCGTCAATCAGCATCTCGCGGATAATATCGAGTTCCTTGCCGTCGACATCAATCCAGTCGCCTGGTACGGCAATCTTAACATCGCTGCTTGCCGATGCCACGCCAATTCGCCGCTCGCCGACGTCAAGCGCCAAATACTGCTTAGCCATCTATCTGAAACTTTACGCTTATCTTCTTGGTGTCATCTGGAACTCTATAAACCCAAAATGGCGAAAGGTTCACATCTACTGATTTTATGCCTTCAACTGTCTTGACGCGCTCTTGAACCTCGCCGACCGATTGGCCTTTGACGTATTCCTTGATGGCATCTTCGTCGATTTTCGGACCAACTTTACCGTTCGCCGAGACTGTCGCATTAATCGTATCACCCGAAATAGCTACGTTAGTCAGAGAAACTGTTTTGCTGCCGGTATCATAAATTTTCTGGTTTGACTTGCCGTCAATGCGCTGCTGGCAGTAAGCTTTGAGAAACGTGTCAAACTCGCTGCGGGCAATGCCAGAAAGCGAGAACTTCATTGTACCAGTAATTGCCGCTTGGCCGTCGTTAGCCTCGCTATCAACAGCAGGCTTATTAATCCCAGCGATATTCGCCGCAAATGACTCATTGATAATCGTGTAATCCTTACCAAACTCAGTTTGCAAAGCAGCTTTGTTTTGATTCTTATCATCCTCGGTGACGAGTTCGCGCATTGCTTTATTTATATCGCTTTGTTGAACGACAGTAATAGTTTTGTCAGTACCTCCCGTCGTCGAGCCGCTAATACTTGCTGAAATACCGCTAGGCGCTCCCTTGACTGTACCGCTAGCGCCATTATAGCTGGCGCCGCTGCGTGCGGCAGTAATTTTCACCTTGGCATTACGATAATTACTAAGCGAGATTTTAACGCCTTCATTGGTAACATACTCGGCGCCAGAATCTGTCGTCAAAGTTGTTCCTGCTGGGATTTCTGTACCAAGATTGTCAATATCGCGCGTCGAAAAGCTTACTATACCAGTCGCTTTTTCGCCGACATCCTTCTTGCCAGTAGCTGTAAATGTTTTAGAAATCGCCTTTTCTCTAGTTTTGGTCGTCAGTTTGACAGTACCATCTTGCAAACTAGTATTAACAGCAGCGCTTGATTTGATATGAGTGTTAACAGCCACGCTACTAGTTTGCGCAGAAATGACAATCTGTGCTCGCGGCGCAAACACAAACGCCCACACCAAACCGGCGATCAACAAAATAACAGCCGCACCGATAATGAAGAATTTTTTACGAAAAGTATTAAAATCGGGGATTTTCGGATTTTTTTTCGACTTGCTATCCGCCTGGTCAGCAGGTTTCTTATCGCCGCCATCCTTACCTTTAGAAGGCGGCAGTTCATCCTCTCCTTCATCTTCAATTTTGCTAAGTTCATCATTAAGAGATGACTGCCCTTTCTTATCGTCAAGAGTTTGCGCGTTGGGTTTAGCGCCACCGTTCAACGTTTCCGATCCATCAATCACGCCATCGTCACTGTTGACTTCAAGAGCCGGAATCTCAGCTAATTCTGGACGACTCTGCAAATTTTTGGCCACCGGAATACCCGCGCTGCCCGCAAGCGTCGACAAAGCATCATTATTAGTAATAATTACCAGTTTTTTATCGACCCGCTCAGCCGCGCGGTGCACTAGCTTAAGATTTACTGCACTCTGAATCGCCCCAATTCGCTTTGGCGGTACCAAAGCAACAATGTTCGAATTAGCGGCTTTTATCTTGCCAATAATTGAAGTAACGTCGTCTTCTACATCTATATAAATGACATCTTTTTGCATATTATTTCTCTATTAAATTCGCAAAATCCTATTAATTTTACTGCGAACCGACTGAGTGTCGCCTGCTCCTATTATTGTATCATAACCAACACGCAGCAGACCCATCGCCGTAATAAAAGTGTGATCATTGACTTCACCGGTTTTATCCGTAATACCAACAACTTGATCAGGACGAATACGCTGTACTGTCGGACGCTTAGTGAATGGCAACTCGCTGTACCAATCGCGCTTTTCGAGAGCTGCAACTAATTGAGACAGGCTAGCACCGCCACCGCACAACAAAATACGCGGCGGCAGCTGATCAACTGCATCAAACTCGCTCAATGCTAGCTCTACGCCAGCCAACCAAACCTCGAGAGTTTTATCAACGGCTGCTGCTACGTCTTTTTTGACGGTAGTTTTGATTTTGCTATCCTCGATATTTACTTTGAGTTTTTCTGCCTGATCGTACGGAATTGATAACTCGTCAGCGATAGTTTTAGTAAAACTGCGGCCACCGATGCCAAACATCTTGGTACCCTCAACACCGCCGTCATTAACCACCGCAATATCAGTTGTGCCACCACCTACATCTGCTAAAATTGCCGTAAAAGCACTACTGCTATCAGTGCCAAGTACGCTACGGCTAACTGCAAACGGCTCAGCAGCGACCGCTAACAACTCCAAATCAAGCTCTTGCGCAACTCGCTCTAACGCGCCAATATGCACCATCGGCGCAAACGCCGTATAAATTTGCACTGCTACATCCTTACCCTGAAAGCCAATCGGATTCGACACTTTATAGCCGTCAATATGAATACTAACCAGCGCTGAGTTGACCAGCTTGACCTCAACCTCGTCATTGCCCGTCTCTAAGGCGATCTGTTTTTGCGCCCGTTTAGCAGCGCGATCTTGGACCTTCTCGATAATAAACTCAACTTCTTGCTCGTCAAGCGGACGGTCGGGCTGCGGACGACGATAACGAATCGTGCTAGTTGTACCTTTTACTAGTTCGCCAGCTATACCGATGACAGCATGCTTGGCCTGCAAGCCAGCTTCGTCTTCAGCCTGAGTCAGGGCGTCCTCGCAGTGTTGCACTACGCCAGCAATATCAGCAATCGCGCCCGAATGCATATCTGAAAATTCTTGATGAGCACGTCCAACACCAAGAATCTCAATATCGTCGCCGCTAACGCGAGCTAACAGCGCCTTAACGTTTTCGGTACCGATATCGAGCGCAACGATATAATCATCTTTATCTGCAGAGTCATTCGACCGATCTCCTATTTTGTCAGCAATCTTACTACGCAATTTATCTAGCATAAGTATATTTCATTATACAACACTACATTCATTGGCGACCAGTCTTGACATATTATAGTAGTTATGCTACAATATACAGTATGGACCGATCACCAAGAGTATCAGCATCAGAGCCCCAGCCACAAAATACTGGAGACCGTATATTAAATGCGCTATATTCGCTAGACGCTACAGAGCCAACAATACAGAGTACAGAAGTCATCAGCCAGCCGTTTGGCACCTACGAAGATGGAGCCCTAACAATGCGCCTTGTCCAAATGGGCGATGTGGCCGCTACCGGTACTAGATTGTCTTTTGTAGCGGGTGCTGATAGTTCAGAAAAAGATTCTCTCAGGCTCAGACTGTCTTCTCGTGGAGAATGGGTAGCACCTGGTAGAAACATAAAAGTACCTAGCCGTCTAGTAGCGGCAAGATTAGACATGATTTGGCCTATATCAGCCGATAACTCCTATATACGTGAATTGTCAGATTCCGCAGAAACTACACCAAGCGACATAGTAAACGCTCTATCTCGTGTAGCTATAAATAGTGATCAATATCGCACAGACAAGACATTTTCGTATATTGAACCCTTAGTCCGCGATATCGAAGCTTCTTCAGCACCAGAAGAAGCATTAATACGCGCTGGCTCTACCAACATCAGCGGCGTTGAGGCAGATTTGGTAGGAACTTATCTAAATAGCAATATAAGGGGGGCTTCGTCAAGCGCACTAGCAAAAGGCAAGTTTGAATTACAGATCCCCTATGAATACGATGGTATTGATACAAAAATTCATTACAAAATACTCGTTAACGGTACGGGCGATACAGAAGTTTTCTGTTACTTCTTTGATCCATACACAGGACAGAGAAAAACCTTGCAACCTAAAAGCTTAGCTCTACTAAAGGGCGAAGTAGAATCCACACTAGAATCAATAGTCAACGAGCGTCTTACTACACAAGAATAGCTTTAATACGCCGAATCCCAGCCGAGCTAGATTCTTCTTTGGTAATTTTGAATCGCTTACCGCCTTCAGCCAAGACACCCGTGTGTTCAACGTGCGGGCCACCGCAAACTTCGAAACTAACGATATTGTCACCTTCGCCGATGGAATAGACTTTTACTCTATCGCCGTAGCGCTCGCCAAAGGCGCCGATTGCACCCATTTTTAGCGCCTCGTCAGTCGGATAAACGGCAAAGCTGACTGGCAAATCAGCGTCAATCCAGGCATTAACTTGATCTTCCACTGCTTGCTTTTCCTCCGGCGTCAATTTATCGTGATTGAAATCAAAACGCAGGCGCTGGGCGGTGATATTACTGCCGTGCTGCTGCAAATCCGGCGCCTTCAGAACTTTGCGCAGTGCCGCCCCCAACAAGTGCGTCGCCGTATGATATTTCAGATGGATTGGATCGTGACCCTCCAGGCCGCCGCTAAACTGCCCTTTGCGCGCTGTCTTGGAACGTTGGCGCTGCTCGGCCATCCGCGCATCAAATTCGGCGCGCCAATTATCAGAAAGTTTGATGCCTTGTTTATAGGCCTCCTCAGTACTCAGCTCTACCGGAAAACCAAACGTATCATACAGCATGAATAGCTCTTCGCCGGTCAAGCCATCGTCGATATAATGCTGCATTTGCCTAAGACCTTTACGCAACGTCTGGCGGAAGGCTTTTTCTTCCTTGACCAGCACCGCGATGATACTCTCGCGGTTTTCCTTAACTTCTGGGAAGTCCGCTTCATATAAATCAGCGATTACCGGTACGACTTCCTGGAGGAAGTTCTGTTCGATCCCCAGGTCAAAACTATAGCGAATCGCCCGGCGCAGCAAGCGGCGCATCACGTAGCCCTGTTCCTTATTACTCGGCACGCAGCTATCGACCGCCAAAAATACCGCCGCCCGAAGGTGATCGGCGATCACTCGCATCGATGCGGTGTGTGTAGCGTATTCCTTGCCGCTTAAACTTTCTAACTTTTTAATAATTGGCCATAGTAGACTGATCTTAAAAACATCAGGACTGTCAATTGCCGCCGCGGCAATCCGCTCCAAGCCACCGCCGAAATCAACATTCTTGCGTTTCAGCGGTTCAAAGCTACCGTCGTCCAGCCGGCGATACTGCATGAACACTTGGTTGCCAATTTCCATAAATCGGCCGCTATCGCTAGCCGGATGCGCCTGCCCAAAACTAGCATCGTGATGCTGCTCGCCAAAATCATAAAACACCTCGCTATCCGGCCCGCATGGATCGCCGATCGGCGTACTATCAATGCCGCCGCCGCGGCTCCACCAGTTCTCTTTATCGTTGTAAAAGAAAATCCGGCCGCCCTGCATACCCAGCTTGTCGCCATTTTCAGCGCTATCCAGCTCGACAATTTTAGCTTCAATGCCTTTTTTGGCAAAAACTTCTTGCCAAATTTGCGCTGCTTCATCGTCGCGCGGAATGTTATTTTTCTCATCGCCAATAAAACAGCTGACGTAGATTTTATGCGGATCTAGCCCGACTATTTCTGTCAAAAATTCGAAAAACCACTCAATCTGCTGGCGTTTGAAATATTCGCCCATACTCCAATTGCCCAGCATCTCAAAGAACGTCGTGTGGCGATTATCGCCAACGTCCTCGATATCCTGCGCCCGCAAACACGTCTGGCTATCAGCTAATTTCGTACCCTGCGGATGATCCTGGCCCAGCAAGTAAGGTAAGAGCGGCTGCATGCCCGAGCCAGTAAATAACGTCGTCGGGTCATTGTGTAGTATCAACGGCGCCCGCTCAATAATAGCGTGGCCGTTCCTTTGGCAAAATTCGAGATATTTCTGGCGGATTTCTTGTGTGTTCATAGAGGTAATTATAGCACGAAAACCACCTGCTTAGCGACCAACAGCCCGCCATCTCTACGACAAACTAAAGGCCTAAAGGACACAGCTCTTAATATATGTCATAATCTCAGCAAAATTAGCAAAATCATGGTGATAGTCTTGTACTTTATCAAATTCTACAAACTCCCTGGCTGATGATTCGTGCGAAGCTACAAAATCATCTATTCGTTTTACATCAGCCAGAAAAAGCAGCTGATATGCCCTATCAGGGTATCTATCGTTATATTTAGAATGAAATAACTTTTCAATATGCCAAGCACCAATCAATTTTAGAGAATTTAGTTCAACGGATGTTTCCTCATACACCTCGCGTCGCGCACAATCTTCTGGCGTTTCTCCTAATTCCATACGACCACCTGGCAAACCCCAGCCACGCGGTGGCTTGGCCAGAAGTATTTTATTTTCATGAACTGCACAAACCATACACGATGTCACAAGCGAAAAGTCAGGAATGGTTTCACACGGATAAAATTGAGACTTTGTTGATTTGTCTTTACCCCAGAAAACAACTGGAAAACTATTATCAATTTTCATTTTAATATAACACCTTCGCATATTTTATCAGAACATTTGGCATTCCTTATATATCCGACATTATTCCGCCACCTATACACTCTTCACCGCGATAGACCACCGCCGACTGTCCAGGCGCCACAGCTCGTTCGGCAGACTCTAAATGTAGCGTGTCGGCACTATATATAGCGTTAATGAGCGCCCCGCGGTGGCGCAATCGGACCTGTATTCGCGCATCTTCAGTTAAAGGTTGATTAATCCAGTGAATATCTGTCAGCTTAATCTCGGTTCGCCATATGTGTTCGTCGTTGATATTACGGCTAACGTAAACTTCATTCTTGTCCATATTTTTACCAACCACATAATACGGCAACCCGCCGCCAACATCCAGACCATGTCTTTGACCAAGCGTATAAAAAATTGCACCGTCATGCCGGCCAAGCACCCGGCCCGATTCTTTGTCAATAATATCGCCCGGACGCGTCGTAATATACTGGCTAAGAAATTCGCGCATACCGACATTACCAACGAAGCACACACCCATAGATTCTTTTTTGCGAGCTGTCCATAGGCCGCGATCTTTAGCAATTTGACGCACTTCAGGTTTGGTCAGATTTCCTAATGGGAACACGGTTTTCGCTAATGCCTCAGACGTCACGCGATATAAAAAATAAGTTTGATCTTTGTTATCGTCACCAGCACGCAAGAGGCGCGCGCAATTGGGCAATGACGGCGCTTTGATGAACCCAGGTGCAAACGCCGGCTCGGTATCTACTGAGTGCTTCACTCTGGCATAATGCCCGGTCGCAATATAATCAGCGCCCGCCGCTATCGACGTCTCCAGAAACAGTTTGAACTTAACCTCTTGGTTACACATGATATCTGGATTCGGCGTTCTACCAGCACAATATTCGTCAAGCATGTAATCAACAACTTTTTGGCGATACTGTGTTTCGAAATCAAATACTTTAAAATCAATTCCTAATTGCACTGCCACCCGCTTGGCATCAGCCAGGTCCTCAGCCCATGGACACTGCATGCCGGGTAGATCTTGACTCCAGTTTTTCATATAGACGCCAGTAACATCATAATCTTGGTCAAGCAATAATGCTGCCGCGACGCTGCTATCGACACCGCCACTCATACCAACATAAACACGCGGTCTGGTCATTCCGCTGCAACTCCCACAATCTTTACCAGCTCTTGCAACGCCAGCTGCCAGCCTATAACAGTTGTCCACCACATATTCGACCATTGATTATCTGTAACTACTGGATGGCTACGCGTTAGTATATTTGGCGCCACTTTAGTAAATTCAATTGAAACTCGCCGCGAGTGGTAAGCGCTTGTCACCAAAATTACCGATGATATCTGCTTTTGTTTGAGCAACCTGACGGTTTGCGAGGCATTCTCGGCAGTCGTTTCGCTGGTTTCCTCTATCAGAATATCACTAGCCGGTACGCCTGCAACGATAGCCTGTCTCTTCATTGCCCGAGCATTACTCGGGCCAGTTTTATCAGCTGCCGCACCAGAAAAAACTAATTTGTGCGCCCAGCTATTCTTGTATAATTTCACCGCTTCGGCCGTACGAGCGCTGGTATCGCCGCCGCTAACCGCTACGATCGCATCGGCTGCCGCGCACTGTTGGCGTGCTGCATCTGGAATATCGCCGCAGCCTTGCAAATCGTTCTTTGATAAAAACAAAGTAATGCCGACAATTATTGCGGCCAAAATAATAACTAGCGTTACGATAGCTATTAAAAATCTTTTCACGCTAACCTGGCCTTTTCTGTATTAATCGCAGCGATAATTTCTCGGGCAGCCGCCGTGCACGTTTCAGAATCCGATAAGCGGCCCAGTGTCAGACGCAAACTGCCGTCCGCCGCCTCTGGCGCTAAGCCAATCGCTTCTAGCACATGCGAACGCGTCCCGGAATTCGCAGCACACGCACTGCCAGTCGCTACCAGCACACCTTTCTGCTCAAGCATAAAAACTAGACGTTCAGCGTCAATTCTGGGGAATGATATATGCAAATGACTTGCTAAGCGATGTTTTTGATCGCCGGAGACAATCGCCCACGGAAAAGCTTCTGTCAGCTGATTTTGCAGCTGGTCGCGCAACTGGCGCAAGCGCTTATTCTCAGAATTACGATGTTGCTGCGCTAATTCTAGCGCTACTGCAAACCCAATAGTGCCCGCAACATTTTCGGTCCCGCTGCGCAAGCCCCGCTCTTGCCCGCCGCCGCGAACTAGCGGCTGCAAGCGTATCATCCGATTACACCAAAGTAAACCAACTTGTTTCGGGCCATAGATCTTACCAGCATTTAGCGTCAACGCATCAACGCCTAGCCGCGCTACATTGATGTCAATCTGTCCAGCCCCTTGCGAAGCATCAGTGTGCAGATAGATCGGCGTCGGCTCACCTGCTTCAAACCGGCGGCGACGCTCAGCACGGATAACTTCAGCAATGTCGCGTAGTGGTTGAATGGTACCGAGTTCGTGATTAGCGATAGCGATAGTCACTAGTTGCGTATCTGGCCTAATAGCTGCTTGAATATCGCGCGGCGCAATATTACCTTTTTTAGATGGAGCCACCAGTGTTACATTATCAGCAAGCGCTTTCAGTACTGCATCATGCTCAATGGCACTTGATACGATATGCCCGTCAATGCTATTTATCATCAAATTAATAGACTCTGTAGCGCCAGCCGTCACAACCAGCTCGCTAGCCTGTCCGCCAATACAAACTGCCAAACGATGCTTAGCTTCGTTATAAGCGCGCTTAACCTCCACCGCTGGAGCATACGGCGCCGAAGGATTATAAAACATCTCAGAGAAATACGGCTGCATCGCCGCCAAAACGCGCTCGTCTAGAGGCGTGGCAGCAGCATGGTCGAGATAGATTATCGATGATTTCACGCTTTCTATTATACCAATTTTTCGCCGGTCTCGGGATCTCGCTTGTAAACTTGGCGGGCAACTTGCTCATAATACATTTGCGTAGCGATACTAAAATTACGCAATTCATCACCCTCGAGGTATGAATAACGCGGGCCAGGTTGAGTTTTCAAGATACCTCGATCGGTTACTTCATACTTGATAGTGTAGGTTTTAAGTTTGTGCTTGGCATCAATCCATTCCTCATGCCACATCCATGTTTTTTCGTCCAGGCAAAAGAATTCGCGGCGATGCCCCTTCGGCACCTCTCCAAAAAGTTCCGAGCCAATTTCGCTTTCTAGCACTAACAGCTCGCGCTCGCTCAGTTTCTTGAGCGGACGTTTTTTGCGAAGCTTCGGCAAACCAAGCGATAAATCATCGCCGACAAGAAGTTTGAGAGTTTTTGTAAGAACACGCTTGACCATAATTTATGCAGCTAGACCAAACTCGCCTCCTAGACATTCAGCTCGAAGATTGACTACTTTTTGACTAACGGCAGCAATTTCCTGCTCAGGAGTAAGCAGGTTTTTTTCGGGTTCTGGATTGTCCAATTCTTCTATATAGTCAACCTGGAGCGATTCGGTTGTTTGATTGGCCGACTTACGCGCTAACTCGCCTAAGCGCTCTAACTCGGGATTGCGATAAGAATTGCCATTAGCAGTTTGTTCATAATTAAAATGACCGGCATTTTCTACCGGTGCATAAGGGTTTACTTTATTATTAAAACTCTCATTCATAATTAATCCCAAAAATTTGCCGCGCGTTGCGAGTAGTTACACTAGCGGCCTCTTCTATAGCAAGGTCACGAGCGCGCGCATGATATTCTGCTACCTGCCTCACATACGCTGGTATATTCACTTTACCACGAAATGGCGCCGGCGTCAAGAAAGGTGCGTCGGTTTCAAAAACCAAGCGTTCAAGCGGAATTTGGTTAAACATTTTCTGTTGATTTTTGTCCTTAGTAAAAGTACTAATCCCATTAACTCCAATATATAGTCCGCGGTTCAAACCGCGCCGTAGATTGTCTTCAGAATCGGTAAAGCTATGCAAAATACCGCGCAAACCTTTGAATTCATCGAAAATCGGCCAAAAATCCGCCCAGACTGCGCCAACAGCAGCTTTTTCGTCGCGTACATGAAAACTAATCGGCAGGTTAAAATCTCGCGCTACTTCGAGTTGCCGCCGCAAAACGCCCTGTTGAATGTCACGCGGACTATTATCATAAAAATAATCCAGACCAATTTCACCAATGCCGACGATTTCATCGCGATTGCCTGCTACCAATTGGCGCAATTCCTCGACGTTATTTGTCGCTGCATCATGCGGGTGAATGCCGACAACTGGCCAAGCAAAATCATGCATCCTAGCAAACTCTAGAGCCTGACGCGAGCTGCGCAAATCTGTACCAACACAAATCATCGCTACGCCATTCTTCACTGATTCCTGGTAAGCCTTCTCGCGCGCTTCCGCGTCATAAAACTCCCCATCATGAATATGACAATGCGTATCAACTAAGCGAATCAACGAATTCATTTGGCTTATTTCTTTTTATTAGATGCCGTTTGCGGATCAGGCGTATGAATATAGATTTTTGGGAAAAGTGGTGCTGCTTTCTCGGGCACGACTCCTGCCGAGAACATCTTGTGAATAGTGCTAGCAGTCACTGGCATAAACGGAGTTAGTAAATCAGCAATTTCCTCAAGCGCACCAACAGCGTAAGATAAGATTTCCGATAAATGCTCGGCGGCATCGGTGTCTTTTTGGCGCTTCTTGGCAACTTCCCACGGTTTAACATCATCAATATATTGATTGAGGGCGCGTACTTGTTGCCATACTTCATCTATTGCTCGATCAAAATCAAGCGCTTCCATCGCCTGGCGGTATGGCCCCATATCATGTCCTGGTCGAGGAATCTCGCCAATTACACCCGACTGATAACGCTGGATCATAGCAATAACCCGCTGTACCAAGTTACCGAGATCATTGCCCAGCTCTCCGTTATAAGCCTTCTCAAACTTCTCCCAGGTGAAGTCGCCGTCATCCTTGGTCGGAATATGCCGCGAAAAGTAATAGCGAAAAGCGTCAACGCCGTAATCCTTGATAATCTCCATCGGATCGACGACATTACCAACAGTTTTGCTCATCTTAGCACCGCCCACATTAACGAAACCGTGCACTAACAGCGTCTTCGGCAGCGGTAGACCAACCCCTAATAGCATCACTGGCCAAATACCGGCATGAAAACGCAGAATATCCTTGCCAATCACTTGCACGTCGGCTGGCCAAAAATCTTTCCACTCCGGCTGATCTGGGTAACCTAGCACCGTGATGTAATTAGCTAAGGCGTCCAACCAGACATACATCACCTGGCTGTCGTCTCCTGGTACTGGTACTCCCCAGGTCAGGCTCTTGCGCGGCCGGCTAATTGACACATCGTGCAAGCCGTCTTTCATTAATTCCAGAAATTCTTTCTTACGAAACTCTGGTACAATTTTCATTCGACCCGACTCGATTGCTTGGCGAACTTTATCGGTATAAGCGCTCGCTTTCAAATAATAGTTCTCTTCGCTAACTTGTTGATAAGGCGTTTGGTGGTCAGGACAAACCCCGCCAGTTTCTTGAACTTCTTTATCAGTAAAGAAAGCTTCATGACCCATACAGTACCAGCCGTTGTAAGTACTTTTATAAATCAGCCCCGCCTGGTCCAACTGTTTCCAAATATAGCGCACCGCCCCCATATGATGCGAATCAGACGTGCGGACAAAATCAGTATATTCGGCGTGTTCAGCATCCATCAGTATCTTGAAATTTTGATGAGTTTGATCGACATATGCTTGCGGCGTCAGATTTTGTTCGGCAGCCTTGGCGGCGATTTTATTACCATGCTCATCAGTGCCAACCTGAAAGCGCACTTTCTTGCCCTTCTGCTGCTGGTAGCGCGACCAAATATCTGCAAGTAAATAGTCTAGCGCATTGCCGATATGCGGCTTGCCATTGACATATGGAATCGCCGTTGTGATATAAAGATTCTTTCCCATTGCTTCTAAGTATATCAGAGGCGACAGAAGTTTACTAGCACATTATCACCCCGCAATACAAACCTGATCAGCAACAACCGAGCCTACACCTTGAACTAATTCTCGTCTTTGATATTTCCTGGTTCGACACTAGTTTTCTGGAAGTAGTAGAGAAGCCATCTTTTCACTTTCCCTACCCATATTACGGACGTTTCGCTTACTTCTTGAACAAAACAATACCAGAAGCTACAAGGATAGACGCCGCCAAGACAAACAACACTGTATTTGAGCCCGTTTCAGCCAGTCTGGCACCAGGCGATTTTGGCAACTCCGGAGACAGCGTAGAGACAGACGCAGGGTTCTTCGTCCACTTTGCATACAAGGTCAAGTCATTGTCTGGCATCGTATCGTTCGCAAAGTCCCAAGCAGTCGTAAAAGCAGTATCCGTGTACCACCCAGCAAAGGTATAACCCTGCCGGCTTGGCGTATTTGGTGCAATAATCTTATCGGTATAGCTAACCATTTTGCCTGCCACCGCCGAACCAGATTGCGAATCAAATGTTACTTTATGTTTTGTACACAGCCTGCCGTCGCTAGTGATTGTCCAGCCGTGTCCGCCGTCGGCAGCAGGCTTCAAGATATTAGCTCGCGCCGAAGCAGCGGCACAAAATTTCAAACCAGCCGCACCAAGCGACATTGGCGATTTTAGATTCTGCGCATTCCAAGCAATTAGCATAGCATCGTAATTCTGGCGCGAAATCGCTGTATGATCAAGCGCAGCTGCCGCACCAGACAACGGCTTTCCCGGCAAAATAACCAACGAATCCAATCGCCAAGCAGCTAGCGATTGATTGAACGAAGTCGCATCGCTTAAAAAACGAACAAGAAACTGCACTTTCTTCATATCCCACGAGCCAATAGGCTGGTTGAACGACGCCGCCTTTCGGAACATATCATTTGCAATCACGAGGTTCGATGTATTCCAATTCGCAATAGAATCGCTACCTCCGTTATTAAAAGCACTGGCACCGTTAAACATAGCAGCAGTATCAGTCACCTTTGAAACATCCCAAGAACCAATATTTTGATTAAACTGGTTTGCATTTTGAAAGACGCCCGACATTTTGGTGATAGTTGATGTATTCCAATTCCAGTTAGCAGACTCACCTTTCAGCGATTTATTTCCAATAAACATCCACGATAAATCAGTAGTTTGGCTTAAATCTGGCGTATCAGTCGCCTTGACATCCATATTCTCCGCGCCAGCAAAGGCAGAACGCATATTCTTCCACTTGTTCGTGCCCCATTGATCAATCGAAAGCAGTTTTAGCTTGTCACCGCTGCCATTTACGATAAACCACGGAAAGGCGCCGCCAATGCGTATAGTGTAGATCCCCGGCGTAGTGTAATTACAAGTATAAGAAGCAGTCTGCCCAGATACCTCAGTTACACCGTCATTATTGCAGTCAACAGTATAATTGTATCCTGAACCGCTTGTCGGAATAACAAACTGAGTGTTTGGCGACCCCGGCTTTCTGGTATCGATAGTAAATACGAAGTCCGTGTTGTTGATAGCGTCAGCTGCGGCTTTTGGCGAACAGAACGTCGGCGCAACAAGTACCGACAAGACACCGAACGCAGCAGCCAACGTTTTTAATGGCAATTTGAACTTCTGTATTTTTATTACTTTAAAATGTTTATTCATGATTATTAGTATACTTATGCTTTAGCTTTTTAGCAATGGGTTTTACGACGAGATTATTTGACAATAGAAAAATTATATACTATAACAATATTTATGAGAAGGTCGCCCAACTACGCAGCCGAAAGGATTCCTTGTACTATATTCTCGGGAAATAACAGAGAACCTACTTCTGGGGTAATCGACAGAACTCCTAGCGGAGAGCGAGCAAGACTTATGGAGAGGATCAAACAACATTTCATACCAAGCGCTCTAGGGTATACGGCGATAACTTTGGTTGAATTTGGCAATGGCCCGTCCGGCAATACTATCGTCTACGGAACTGGGTTTATGGGAAACCCTACAACGACAGCAGCACGGCTAGAGATGGCCGAAATAGCCTATGCCTGGCGCGACGAAGAAGGAAATCCAGCTTCAGTCTTGACACTACCAACCAGCTCTATGAAAAAGAGTGTTGCCGATAAAATTCTAGAAACCGGTAGTTTCTCGGCCTTAGCAGAAGAAGTAGCGCCAGAGCTAAATAGATACCTAACTTGTTATAGCAACCGGGTAGGTATAGTTGGACATTCATTCGGCAGTAGGCTTGCAGCGGCTACACCTGGCGTTCTTGATAATCCTGAAACTGTCAAATATATTTCCATAGATGATGCGCCAAGCTGGCAAAGACCGCTAGGTGTATTCGGTATTGCAGCAGCGCAATTAGCAGAAACAATTGACCTGTCAAGATATATCAAACATTCACCCGATCCCGAAGCTCAGAAAGCTTGGCAAAAAAACGACGGAGAAAAAATGCCAGCCGTACCGCTGCTAGTTCAGCTGAGAGATGTTATTGCAATGTCGCGCGGTGGTTTTGGTGAAGATCTTGAAAATTCACTCAATAAGCTACAACCTGGCACGCCCGTCACCCTTTTTGCGCCGGAATTAAGCCGCATGAATGATAACAGCTCAAAAAATATACGCGAGCTTATAACGTCGCTTAGCCAGGAGTTCCCTGGTTTAGATATTCGCGGCGTACTAGTCGAAGATAGCACACACAACGTATCCGTAGCTAATCCGGCATACTTTGGACAGATGATAGAATTGTCCAAGAAGTAAGTTACAATATTAACAGCGCTAAACAACCGCCAAGATTACTTTAACTATATACACAACTATCATTAGCATACTAGCCTCGTTTAATCAGCTTAATCGCGATAGAACCAACCGCTATAAATGCAACTGCCGCAGAGAAAAACATTCCCGCATTCACACCAGTCTCGGCCAGCTTGGTCGATGAGCTTGAATTGTTTTCCGAAGCACCACCGCTTGTTGCAGCAGACTTAGGATTCTCGATCCACTTTGCATATAAAGTTAAATTACTGTCTGGCATGGTATCGACAGCAAAGTTCCAGGCTCTCGCAAAAGTGTTATCCGTATACCACCCAGCAAAGGTGTAACCCTGCCGATTTGGCACAGCTGGCGCGGTAATTTTATCAGTAAAAGCAACTTCTTGGTTGGCAATTGCCGTTCCGCCCTGGGTATCAAAAACCACCGTATGCTTCGGGCACTCCTTTGCATCGCCATTGATAGTCCAGCCATGCCCGCCGTCGGCGACTGGCTTGATTAGATTTTTTCTAGCCGCATCAGCAGTGCAATATTTCAACCCGGCGGCTCCTAGTATAAGCGGAGAGTTAGTTGATTGAATATTCCAAGATATCAAAGTAGCATCATAATTTTTCATAGACAAGCCGCTATTATCCAACATTCTAGGAGCACCAGACCAATAGCTGTTGGGCAAACCAGTTGTCGAGACTAACGAATCTAGCCGCCAGCCCGCCAAAGATTGATTAAAAGCGCGAGCGCCATTAAACATTTCACTCATCAACTCGGCTTTCGAAACATTCCACGACCCTATCGGCTGATTAAACTTAACTGCGTTTTGAAACATTGCATTCATTGCAGTCATTTTGCCAGTGTTCCAGTTTTTAATTGAATCGCTGCCGCCATTATTAAATGCTGTCGCGTTATTAAATAAACCGCCAGCAAAAACAACGTTAGAGACATCCCACGACCCGATGTTTTGATTGAAATTTTCAGTATCGCTAAACGCACTACCCATATTAGTAATGGTCGAGGTGTTCCAATTCCAGTTAGCATTCTCACCCTTGAGAGAAGTATTGCCTCTAAAGACAGAGTATATCGAGTCAGTCTGCGACAAATCGGGAGTGTCAATCGCCTTTACGTCCATATTTGCAGCACCGTAAAATGAAGCCACCAACGATCTCCATTTGTTCTTCCCCCACTGATCAATAGAAATCATCTTCAATTTATCGCCGCTGTTATTGAGATAAAACTCTGGAAACACACCTCCGATACGAATTGTATATACGCCAGGCATAGCGTAGCTGCAAGTATAGGATCCAGTCTGAGCAGCTGCTTCGACCGTACCATCATTATTACAATCGATAGTATAATTATATCCGCCTCCTCTTATCGGAATGACGAACTGGGTATCGGGCGACCCAGATTTGCGCGTGTCCACGGTAAACACAAAATCCGTATCATTGATGGCGTCGGCGGCAGCTTTTGGCGGATAAAATATCGGACCAGAAAACGCTGCTAGCACACCTATTGTCACGGCCAACGCCTTAATGGCCAATCCAAATTTCAGCCTTTTTATTTTCCAGCATCTATTCATTTGGTACCATTATACTTATACTTTATTTTTTTAGCAATATATTAATACTAATCAAAGATAACACACAACATTGCCAAAACGTTTTGGAGCTTATTTAGTAGATTTTATCTCTGCTAGCACTGCGAATCTTCCACCTGTATCACCAGCTGAATGTGAAAAATAGTTCGGATCATCTGCGGTATCAATTGGCGAGATGACAATATTATCAGCCGGAACGCCCGCCTGGATAGCCAACGAACGATTGAATCCTTGCATATCCAGATAAATTCCGTCAGCCGTTTGACGGCAGAAATTGCGCCAATTCGTATCATTTGTATGATCAAAATAATCCATACGATAATTTTTCTGGGTGATGCTTGGCGACATCCAAATTTGTAAATCTTTTGCCTGGCTACCGCGCTCGACAAAATACCGAACTGCCCGAGACATTAACTGCGCAACCGTCGAATGCCTACCCAGATGCGCCAACATGAGAGCGTGGCGTTTTGGATCATAGATGGCTGTGGCGATACAGTCCGCCACTGGCAGGAACAAGCCTACACCAGCCATTTCGGTATATAGCGCGTCAGCAAAAATCCCCTCGTTGTTGTGTTTAACCGTGTCAGCTTCAGTGACTTCGGCAATATTATCAAAAGTTTGCGCTCGATCATATGAAATTACGTGATAAACAACGTCGTCATACTTAACGCCAATTTGATCGCAAAACCGATGCCGATTCTCCAATACCTCAGCTACGTGGCGACCGCGAATACGATTGAGCATGGTGCCGTCGTCTTTCGACGAAACCGCAATGAGCAGTTCAGGCGGGAAATAGGTTGGCTGGTCTGTCCTAATCATCCTCTACCGCTCAATTCCATATTGTCGCATCAATCGTCTATACGCATATATAATATAACAGCCATATGTAAGCGTCGCCGTTGCACCACCCGCGCCAGCCACTGCGTACAACACCGTCCACGGTTCGTTTGTAAAACATCCTAAGTAGATAGCCACTACAGCAGCAAAAATTGGCACTGGCGCTACGAAATAATCAATTTTGCGACTCATGATTTTCGCTTGCGGCACAAAATGAAAACCAATTAACAGTGTCACCATCGGCATGATAAATTTTGCCTGCCCAATGACAGCCAATATGATGCCCAGCAGCCAAATCGTGCTATATGTAATACCGCTCAAAATACCCATAGTCCGGACGATTCGCTGCCCCTCAGCTGTCTGTGCTACGGGAAACTGTTTAGCGTGGCAGATATTCCTCACGCTAAGCACCACTATAATCAACGCCGCTACACATACTAGCCCGAGCAGCGTCCAGCCAGCCCAGCCCCAGGCAAGCCCAAAGCATGCGGCATAAACCAGTGCAAAGATCGCCATCATCACGCCGTATGGCGCAATATTCTGCGCAATTGTACCAAATTGCGTCGCATTAGTATTAGTTTGATTGCTCATTGTATTTCCCCTCGTTGTGTTTAATATTTTTCTGAACCGCCAGCAGCCGCTGCCAATCGTCAATCGCCAAATCCTCAGCACGGACATCAGGCGAAATGTTAGCCTTTTTCAGCAACTGTTCGGCGCTAGCTTTACTGGCGCCCAGTCCGCCGCTCAAGCTGGAACGCAGTTTTTTACGTTTGGCTGAAAAACCGGCTTTGACGATGCGGAAAAAATCTTTTTGGTCCTCAGGGGCGACCAATGGTTCGGTGCGAGTCCTCAATACCACCACTTGCGAATCAACTTTTGGCGGCGGCGTGAAAAACTGTCGCGGCACTTCAATGTCTAGTTCTGCCTGGGCAAATAGCTGCGCGCTAACCGCTAAAATGCTCATTTCACCAGGCTCGGCCGCGATGCGCTGGGCAACTTCTTTTTGTACCAGCAGTACCGCCAAACTCGGCTTATTTTCTGCCGCCATTAGTTTTTCGACAATTTTGCTGGTGATATAGTATGGCACATTGGCGACTACTTTATAGCCCTTCGGCAACTGATTCAAATCAAACTGCAAAATATCTTCGTTAATCACTTCCAGGCTTTTGCCAGGAAATTGCCCTGGCAACTTGCGCGCCAAATCCCTGTCAAATTCTACCGCCACCACGCGCCCGGCTCGCGCTAACAACCGGCTGGTCAAGGTGCCAAGCCCTGGCCCAATTTCCAACACCACATCATCTTTACTCAGCTCCGCCGCCTCGGCAATATCCGCCAAGATTTCTGGGTCGCGCAGCCAATGCTGGCCTAATTCTTTTTTCGGCCCACGCGCTGACGCCATCTAACGTCCGTCCCCGTTCGTCCAGTCGGTCGCCAGGTCAAACCCATGCGGATGTCGGGCCGCAAAACCGCCAGTATCATACACCTTTCCAGGACCCATACTGGTTTCCACCACCGAACAGCGCGGATAATTACCGTAATTTGCCGCTACCAAAATATAACCGTCCTTATCCACCTTGGCGCCGTCCGCCCGCACCGTATAGCCACCGCCGCCGCAAGCGTTAGCAACAATATTCATCGGTAAATCATAATAAGTTTCGCGGTGCGCCACGCCTTTAGAGTCGGTGAATATTTGCGCACCCTTGCCTTTGGTTAACGGATTTTTCGGCTTGGTACCGACTACTTCGATTTGTTTTTTAGGCTGCTTGATAATTTCGCTAGAAATTTGCTGACGGCTAATTTCATCACCATCGCGCGCTTCAACTTTATAAGTCAATCTGCGCAGCCCTTTAGCTCCCGCCTGCTTTACCTGGCGATAACCAAGAGGCTGGCTGTCGTCGCGTATTTGCTCAACCGGGAAATCAATTTCTTCCTCGGCGGTCACAGTACGCCGAGTTGCCCGCGTAATCCTCATTAGCAAGCTCGACCCATCCAAAGCGACATCCTCTGGCGGCGTAAATCGAACTTTATCCTCGCGATACAAAACAATCCCCGCAGCTTGCGCAATCTGTGTTGGCGTCTGCGCTGCCGTATTGACTCGCATGCGGCGAGCACCTTCGACTATCGTTATCGTCCGCGCCCGATAAATATTTATTTTGAAGCCATTGTTGGTAATCGGTGTATTCAGACCCGGTTCGACAATATCATGCTGTCTATCCAATCTTGCGCCGAATTCCTCTAGTGCTTTCTGTACTGTCGATGCCTTAGTGATTATCGATTGCTCCCGGCCACCGTCGTAAATGGTGATTATATGACTAGATGGTTGTGCTTTAGCCGCAGCTGAACTATCTGCCGCCGCGGTATTCGCAAAAAACGATAACATACCAGTACTAAAGATTGCCAAGACCGCACCAAAAACACAACAGCAAATACGTTGATAATATCGATTTAAGCTCATTTTATTCAAAATCACCCACTGTATCTTTTATATTATAACAAATTATATACCAAATGTCAAGTAGAACATCCTACCACCAGCCCTTTGCCTGCCAGGCGTTATAAGCACCCGCCCAGCTGCCATAGCGCCCTACCGCGTAACCATTAAACACTCTAATTTGGCAAACTGGATCAGCCTGCCAATTCGGACAAGCACTCGACAATTTCGATAAACTAGTCTGCCCCAAGCCGTAATATGTGCCGTTAGTCGCTGTTGTTCGCCAACCAGACTCCTTAGTGAAAATAAAGTTAGCGTAACCATAGTCGCTCGGCGAAAGACCAGCCGCCGCCATCCAATCTTCATGCGAGCCCGCCGGCAGACTAACTTTAGCACCAACAACTTCTACCTGCTTAACTGGCTGCTGAATAATGTTGCTATTGATCTCGCGGCGTGATACTTCAACGCCGTTTTGGACGTTAATCTCATACGTAACTGTACGCTTGCCGTTAACCCCTTTAGTTTGAATTTCTTTGTATCCTTTATCGCGATTAACATCCTTGATCTGTTCAGTCTCAAACTGTATATCTTCGTCAACGGTAACTGTCTGCGTGCCGTTACGATACAAGCGAACATTCATGTCTCTAGCTATTTTTGTATCTTTATTCGGGATAATAATATCATTAGCAGACATTTTGATGTGCTTCTCGGCTAGCATTTCGCCGATGGTTTGAGCTTGCGTGTAAGAAGTGGCCTTTTTACCATAAAAATCAAAGTTAAACGGCACTGCTCTTTTAATAGACAATACTTCTGCTGCGCTATCGCGCATTGGACTATTAGACTGCGACAAGGTTAGAATATCTTCATCGCGTACAGCAATGCCAGCTTGTTTAACTATCTGCTTTCCAGTACGGTACGATGTAATAATTTTAGTGAGCTGAGAGCCATCCTTGACAACCACCGTTCGGGCTCGATAAATATTAACGTTATATGAATTTGCTACCAAGCGCTCATCAATATTTGGCTCGGTCCGATCGTTACGATCTAGTTTGATATCTGCCTCAGCGAGAGCTTCGCGCAGAGTCTGTTTTTTGGTAATAAATCCTTTACTTTGACCGTCATCATGAACGGTAATAATATGCTCGCCGACCGCTAGGCTATGCTCGTCAGCCCGCGCTTTTGGCATAATTGCCGTATAAACAGACAATCCAGCCAAAGCTAATAGCATAGAGCCGGTGATCAGCCAACGTAATTTCATTCTCGCAATACTTTTCATACATAGGCGCGCAAACTGGCGCGCAGTCATAATTATAGCAAAAGATTGATTATTTTGCTACAGCTTCTCGAGGCGGGCGTATTCAACGTTGAGCTTTTTGACAGCACCGTTATCGAACTTCACACTAACTGCTAAGCCGTCAATGTCAATGATCTCACCATCGCCAAATTGCAGCGAGCGCACCCGATCGCCAATATCATAGTTCATCACCGGCTCGTCAAAATCATTATAAACTGGACTCGAATCAATAGCGTTAGGTTCAACCGCAAACAATCCCATACCCATATCGTCGAGAAAACGCGACGGCTGATTGTACGATCGTAAGCCGAATTGCGCACGGCTCTGCGCGTACAACAGATATAACTCTTCACGCGCCCGCGTCATACCCACGTAGCACAAGCGCCGCTCCTCCTCGAGATTGCGCGGACCCTCTTCAAGCGCTCGCTCGCTCGGAAACAAGCCATCCTCCATACCGACCATGAAAACCACCGGAAACTCCAGTCCTTTAGCGGCATGCAAGGTCATTAATGTGACCTTTTCACCATCACTTTGCTGATCGACGCTGCTCATTAGCGCTGCCTCTTCGAGAAAGTCTGGCAATGTCGCGAAAGATTTAGCGTCCGCTATGAGTACGCTCAAATTATCATCACGCTCTTCAGCCTGCGGCGTTCCATCCATGACATAATCTCGATAAGCAATCTTTTCAATTAGCTTTTCAATAATATCGCTTGGGCTAGTATCAGAAAGAACAAGCGCCTGCAATTCGCGTAAAATCTCGCCCAGACGCAATAATGATTTTTTGGCGCGCGGCGTCAAAACGCTAGTTTGCTCGACATTCACCAGCGAAGCGATAATGTCCATATTGTTGTCGTTTTGCCATCGTAAAAATTTCTCTAGACTGGTCGCACCGATACCGCGCGCTGGCACATTAGCAATCCGACTAAAGCTCATTCGGTCGTTTGGTTGATACAATAAACGCAAGTAGGCGATAATATCCTTAACCTCTTTACGATCATAAAAGCGCACGCCGCCAACCAATTGATATGGAATTCTTTGCTGCATGAAGGCACGTTCAAAAGCGAAGCTCTGCGCATTAGTACGATAAAGTACTGCAAAATCACCGTAGCGGCGAGCACCGATCGAGGTTTGAGCCGCAATACAACTTGCCACCACGTAAGCCTCCTCGGACTCATCGCGTACCGCCTGAACTTGCACTGGCGCACCATTGCCAGCCGCTGTCCAGAGTTTTTTGTCAGTCCGTTCGACATTCTTGGCAATAATCTTTTGCGCCGCCTCTAGGATAGCACCTGTTGAACGATAATTTTGCTCTAATTTGATCACCTTTGCGCCAGGAAAGTCTCGTTCAAAATTAAGAATATTTTTGAAATCCGCCCCGCGCCAGCTGTAAATCGACTGCCAATCGTCGCCGACCACGCAAATATTACGTGCATCGTTGACTAGATATTTAACGATAGCATACTGCGCAGCGTTAGTGTCTTGGTACTCGTCAATGAGAATATGCTTGAAATACTGACGATACTTTTGGCGAATTTCACTGGCATCGCGCAGCAAACGCACCGTCTCGATCAACAAATCATCGAAATCTAGCGCACCAGCCTCGCTACGTAGTTGCTCGTACATGTCATAAATCTTAGCAATATGCTGCTGATTCGGATATTGCGCCGCTGCTGCATAATCATCTGGCGTAAGTAAATCATTTTTAGCGTTAGAAATTGCCGCGCTAACTGAACGTGGTTTGAGTTTATCAGGAGCAATTGACAGCTGCTTCATCGCCTGCTTGATCAATCCTTGACGGTCGGCTTCATCATAAATAATAAAATTCGACGGCACGCCAATCGCCGGCCCATCGCGCCGCAAAATTCGCACGCAAATCCCGTGAAATGTACCCATCCACGGCATGAATTGCCGCGTATTAGGCTGACTAATCAAAGCCGACAAGCGCTCGCGCATCTCGCGAGCTGCTTTATTAGTAAATGTCACCGCCAGAATTTCGTTCGGCCAGACTCTTTCGTGTGTCAATAGATAAGCTATCCGGTGAGTTAAAGTCTTGGTTTTGCCACTGCCAGCGCCCGCCAAAACCAACAACGGACCATCCGTATAAGCGACAGCTGCTTTCTGCGCGTCATTAAGACCATCAAATATATCCATCACTATTCATTATATCGCGTTAATAGCGAGTCAAGAAGAAATAGCCGGCGCCCGCCAGCGCACCCAAAGCCAAGAATACTATGATCACCAAAAACCATTTCAAGCCCGAATGACGCGACTGCTTATGTTTCTTATCATCCTTGAATTCAGTATAATATTCAGAAGTATCATAAATAGCGCCTGATTCAATTTCGTCGATGGTTTGCTCGCGGGGCGGATCTGGTTCTGTAGTAGCGGACTGTACAGGCGAATCTACCGTCTGATTTGTCAGAGGTTCAGCTAGTTGCTCGGGTTGCTCGCTCGTATTTTCTACATTAGCAACAGGAGCTTCGGCAGCAGGAGGATTAGGAGTTTTTTCAACAGGCTTTGGCTTACCGCCAATCGGCATAAACCGATGTTTTTTAGGAGCTGGCGCGTCTTGTATTCTAGCGTCATCTTCATCGTTTTCGGCTGAAGCGTCCTCAATTGATTGAATGTCGTTAGCTCGCGATTCTGCTTGCGAAAAGCCAATCTCGTTGCTAGCATCTTGCGCGTCTTTCTGTAGCGACTCAACAAGCTCGGCAGACGGTGCAATATCCCTACCGTGCGTACCGCCGATAGAATACGATCTTTTTTCGTTTTTGCTGTCGTCTGCCTCATCATAATCATTTTTGTCTTCAAAACCAGGATTAGACTGTGAAGCTTGAGGCAATGCGCTGCTACCGTGAAAAACTCGCGATTCAGACGATTGCAGTTCGCTAGAAACGTTATTTGTATTTGCTGCTACATTTTCGTTAGAACTAAACTGAGTAGAACTAGCATCAAGACGCTGAGCGCTTCGCTGGCCGGTTGGTCCTAATTGTTGAGACGAGCCGCCAGAAATATTAGATGACACATTACTTAACGACTGTGCCGGCATCGTAGAATACTTAACTTTGCTAGCGGGGTGTTTGTTGACACCTGGCTGCGAACTAACTATGTCCATGAAACGGCCGCGACTCTTAGTCTTCATTTTTTTTGGTAATCCCGATCGGACTGGCACAGCTCCGCCAATTGCCGCTACCTGCGGCGGTGTTGCGGCTTGCGGCAACGGCTGGGGAGCTGGTGACGGTACTGAACTATTTAGAGCTGAATTTTGAACAACAGTAGAAGCCTGAGAAGCGACCGACGCACCAGTCGAAGCTGAAGCACCGCTTGTTGGCAAAGTCTGAACCTGAGCGGTAGACACTCCAACAGCTGGCTGTACTGGAACTGCAGCCGAAACCGGTACGCTAGCTGTTGATACAGATGAACTTGGCTGCTTAGCGACGCCAACCGTTGCGGCCGGCGAAGGTAAAGCCGTCATATTCGCAACTGGACCAGGACCAGGAGCTAATTTATTAGGCTCAACTGAAACTGGCGCAGCATTAGAGGAAGGATTTGAAGGCGTAGAGACAGCCGGCGGTGTTGGCGCCTCAGCATGTTGGCCGTCCTCTTTTAATAATCCGCTCTTGGACATAGCCTCGGTAATTGAACGATCTAGCTCGTCGAAGTCGAATTCTGTCATAGCTATTTACCTCTCTTTACTGGTAAGGATGGCATATCTTCACATTTTTTGATAATACCAGCAAAAGCATAGACATCCAAACTTGATTCACCGATGAGCAAACCATTTACACCAGCTGTTTGCAAATACGACATAGCGTTATCAAGATTAACACTACCGCCGTAAAGCACGCGGACATTCTCGGCAGCAACCTTACCGAAAAGATGCTCAATTTGCCGACGAATATATTTAACAGCGCGTTCAACATCGCGCGGTGAAGCGAATTTACCAGTACCGATTGACCACACTGGCTCATAAGCTATAACAATCTGACCAACCTCAACGCTCGTGATATTAGCTAGTCCTCCCACCAACTGATCGCGAATTACATCAGACGTTTCCTTGTTGGCTCGTTCTTGCGCTGTTTCACCAATACACAATACAGGCGTAATATTATTACGCACTGCCGCTTGCACTTTGCTGCGAATATCTTTACTGCGCTCGGCAAAGATATGCCGGCGCTCGCTGTGGCCAATTATGCCATATTGTACGATACCGCGCAGCTGCGACGCTGATACTTCACCAGTGTAAGCACCGCTGTCACGCCAATAAAAGTTCTGCACTGCCAGATTAAAGTGATGATGTTGCACCTGCATATTAAGCGGCTGGAGCGCTAACATGGTCGGTGCCAACACTACCTCAGTATTTTTGAGCTTGCCAACCAGCTTGTCGAGTTTATGAACATACAAACTCGCCTCATTGACAGTGAGGTTCATTTTCCAGTTTGCAATAATAAGTTTCTTGCCCACGTTTTATACTTGCTTATGTTTAACCTTGCGTCTAGTTTACTACAGTTATTAACGCTCGTCTAGTTTTTTGCGTGAAAACACCTCGCCACAAGCGAGGTGTCTCTTAAATTTTTGTTGTATTTTACTCAACAACACGCACACGCAATGTGTCGGTACCGCCGGCTACACCCGACTGACGGCCGCTGACAACAACCGCGGTCAATTTGTCATCGCGCCCGAAAGTACCCCAATCAAGCAATTCTTTGGCTAATTTTGTACCAACATGCTCGCCTTCCTCGCGCACATATGAACGGGTAGCGTATGACAAAGCTAACTGTTGAGCCACACGCTTATTCGGTGTTACTGCAGCGATTGGCAACTCTGGACGGCAAGCTGCAATCCGCGCAGCTGTTGCGCCAGATTTAGTTTCGGCAATAATCACATCGGCGTCTACTTGGTTGGCTACTACTACCGCAGCATTAGCAATCGCATTACGGCGGCGGTTCTTCTCGCCATATTCAATCGGCATGTCATTCATCGGCCAGCGCGACTGCGTGTAGCGCACTGTCTTGGCCATCATCTTGACTGCTTCGACAGGATAGCTGCCGTTAGCCGTCTCGTCAGAGAGCATCACCACGTCGGCACCCAGGATTACCGCCGTTGCCACGTCGCTAACTTCAGCGCGAGTAGGCTCTGGATTATCAACCATACTGGCTAACATTTGCGTTGCCACTATTGATAGTTTACCGTATTTGCGGCACAAGCGAATTGCTTCGCGCTCAACAATCGGTACAATCTCGGGACTAGTCTCGACCGCTAAGTCGCCGCGCGCAATCATCACGCCGTCAGCAGCCTTAACTATTTCTTTGAGCGCTTCCATCTCGATAGCTGCTTTGGTCTCAACTTTCGCGATAATTTGCGCTGTCGAACCGTGGCTTAGCATAATCTGCCGCAAGTTATTAATATCGTCTGCGCTCTGAATAAAACTGAGGGCTACAAAATCAATATCTTTATCGGCGCCAAACTCTACGTCAGCCAAATCTTTTGGCGTTAAAATATCGCCGCCAAAGTCGGTGTCTGGCAGATTCAAGCCTTTACGGCTCATCAAAAATCCATCGTTCAGAATACGAATCTTGATTGCTGTATCGCTAACCCGCTCAATCATCTCGCCGCGAATCTTGCCGTCAAACAAGTAAACTGGCTCGCCGACCTTAACCTTGTTAGCTAGATTATATTGAATCGGCAAATTCGTACTGCCATCGTGCTCTTGAATTGCGTGATCGAGAACTATTTCGTCGCCAGCTTTAACATCTAAATGGTTGTTTTTGAGAACACCGAGACGAATCTTTGGACCTTGCAAATCCTGTAAAATCGCTACCGTTCGGCCGACTTCGGCGCTAGCATCACGAATCCACTTGATCTGATCGAGCCGTTCTTCGTACGATCCATGGCTAAAGTTCAAACGAAAGCCATTTGCGCCAGCTTCAATTAATTGTTTGATTTTCTCTGGTGAATTTGTGGCTGGCCCCAGAGTCGCCAGTATCTTAGTCCTTTTAAATGTATTACTCATAGATAGCTATTATACTCTAATATGTTCCACAAAAATAGTACGCCCAGACTAGGACGTACTTGACAAGTGCAAGTTTATATTATATGGTGACCTTACCGGGAATCGAACCCGGATTGCCAGGATGAAAACCTGGTGTCCTAACCGTTAGACGATAAGGCCGCACTTACAGATATCTTAACAGATTGACCTTATTTGCGCAATAAACAATTACTAATACCGCGGTGGCAGCTCGGTTGTGGTGTCAGTTGAAATAGAGCTGTTTGCGTTAGCTTTATTATAAGCCCACAAGTACGTATCCATCCGCGCGTTAATAATCTCCGCTGGCGTGGTATAACCATTCTCATTACCAGCCGAACCGTCAGCTCCGTGAGTACGGCGCAGCTGCAAAACACGCGCCGACACTACCCCATTAATCTGTAACGGCTTGTCACAAACCGTCGATTTCAATCCGCTAGTATAATCAGATCGGATCAATGCTGATCGAACACCACTCTCATCAACTTCGCAGGTAGAGATCACACCGCCCACGCCAGCATTAGTACCAGAAGCAATTAGCCAAGCATCAATATTAGTCACACTATCCTTAACAATGATATTGCGCGCATAAATTACAACCTGCGGCAATTGACTAGCGCTAGAGAAATTACCAGTATCATAACGTATGTCGCCGTCTACGACCACCGTCTTGTCACCGGCATCAATGATAACCGACCTACCCATCCCAATAGTGCCGCCCGACAAATTCACGATTGCTCGCGACGATGACAATTTGTACGAGCCATCTAATCCGTTAAGCGAGATATTCTCGCCCGCCAACGGACGCTGAGCGCCAAAATAACTAGATTTGACAGTATTTTGCGCGCCGATAGTTCCCCATTGCCCATATCTAGCCTTATTATTGGCAAATGTTAGACCATTTAACTCGCTATCTGCCGCTATGCCTAACCGCGATGTCGTACCCATGCCAGAAAGAGCACCTCCTGATGCCGACACAACATTTGACCGGCTATACGAGGAAATTTCTGGCGCAAACATGCCATATTCACCCCAGCTGCCGATCGAATGAGTATTGCCACTCATAGTCAGCGTACGCGCGCCGCCAGTATAGATGCCCGACTTATACTGTTGGTTGATTAAAGCATTCGCGATATTGCTCGACCCGACACGCACATCGCCACCCCAGATTTGTACCATTGGCCTCTTGGAAATACGGTAGCAACGCGGATACGATACGCGGCGTTTTGAAGAATCTCCCGTTGTATCCCAGTTATACTTATTAACAGTAGCTACCCGGCAAATTACATCGCCAATCTTGTATCGTGCCGTATCAAGCGCCGACGTATCAATAACTTCAGTCCTGTCAAAAGCACTCTGCTTGTTATTTGTTGGCGTACAATCGCTAATTTTACCAGACAACTGGGGCTGAGAGTTGAGCCAAGAGCATGTATTCACGCCTGCGTCATAGGTCGTATCGGCATAATGCCTGTCTCCGTCATTCTTATTGAATATGCTATTTAGCATACTGCCCAGTTGACCATCCGACATTTCCGCAGCCGATCCAGTGAAGGCAAACGTAAAGACATCGGCATCACTACTACCGCCAGCTTCGCGACGCCCGCCCGTATTGTATATAGTGCTATCTAACGTTGTCGCATTGCCTTGTTCTAGTACGCCAATAGCCGTCGACCCGCCCGCCGAACCAACTCCTGGCACCAAATTAAAGTCAGATGCCACCCTCGCGCAAGCGGGCTCACTTGAAGCCCAATCTCGACGCACCACCGAATCAGGCCACGTCCACCATATCTGCGTACATATATAAGACCCCGCTCGACTGCCGTCGCTAGGCACGCGAATCTTCATACAATCGTCGCCGTCTCGACCACTCCAAGTATTTGTATTATTAGGACTTTGCACTAAGTTATTAAGCGCCGACCGGCATTTATTGTTATAAATATTACTGACCGCTCCGCGTGCAATGAGAACTCTATGTCCATTATTACTACCACCGCAATGGCGCCAATCCTTACCGGCACAGCTAGCGACATCGTGCAGATTATTAAAATACGCTGATTCTATAACCACTTGTACACTAGATGTTGTATGCTGATAATTTGAATATGGAGTATTCCGAAGAGTCGCTATAAATTCGGCCTGTTTTCCAGGAAAGACATCAGGTTTACCATCTAGATGCCGCTCGGCGTACGGGCGAGAAGTACCAAAGGCATTGGAATTATTATAATTCGCATAAGTCTTGTTGTCGGAACGATTATAGATATAGCTTTCGCCTTGAACCTTCCAGCCGCTAGGTCGCGGCTTACGGCGTACCCACAGCGAGATATTGTCGGTACCGCAGTTAACATGAGAACCGCTATAAGTGTATACTTTATTACCTCTCATGACTGCCAAACAGCTTTTTGCACCAAACGTAACCAGCTCTGACGGGCCGCCAGGTTGAGCGACACCGTTAACGTCAGCTCCTAGATTTAACTGATCCCATTCGCTTTCACCGTTTATCCACTGATATTCAGGACCGCCGCCGCCATAATAGCCCCTATTAAAGAAATAATTGCCGTTGCCGTCTATATGACCTGCTGGATTAGTTACCCAAACAGACCTGCCCTGCCCATTGAAAGTGAACAGAGAGTAAATTCTAATTGGATTACGAAATCGTTGGGTATTCCACGAGCCTCGTATAGTAAAGTATAGTGTCGTTGCATTCCAGTCCATCTCGATCGGGTTGGTCGGCGAAGACCCCACCATACTGAAATAGTTCGTATTATGATAAGACGCCCACCAGACAGCGCACGGGTGATTAATATAATCGCCGCAAGGATCGCCGCCCCAAGCTTGCTTCTCCATATCGTTACGTCCAGAATTCCAACCATAAACTGCATACGACGTATCGCTTCTCAGCAAACAAACAATACCTGCAGCTGCCACAATAACAAAACAGCTAAGCCACCACTTCAAGCCACGCAGCAGCCCCTCGTGCATTATTGCTTATTCTCCGGAACTGATTGCTTGCTGCGCAGCAAATTTAACTGCTCAACATTAACTGGCACCTTCAGCCTACCGCTAGCGTATATTCCTTTGTCTGACAGGTTTTTTATTTTGTTATATAAATCGTCCGTCTTCTGGCTATGACCGTTCGCATCTGCGGTCGTATGATAAAAATACAAAGCAACAACACACGTGGCGTCATCAGCGTAGTGATTCTTTTTTTCTATTTCGCCAGCAATCTTCTTCAGATTATCAGGGGAAGATATACTACCATTAAACTTATCAATGATATCATTTCCGCACACATTATAGTAAACCAGCGCGCGCTGTTCTGGCGTTTTTACGCCGCCGTAAATATATCCCAGTGCTGCCGCAGCGACAACAGCTGCTATAACCGCCAGGCCGCCGCCTATAATAAATCCCGTCTTCCTCTTCATAAATAAAAGTATACCATTTATGCTTTGCTGCCGTCTAGAGCTGGCGGCGACTTTAACTCCGCAATCGGTAGCCGAAAGCCAAAAGTACTACCCTTGCCGAGCTCCGATTCGAAAATCATCGTACCGCCATGTCCTTCGACTACTTTCTTCGCCAAGAACAAGCCGATCCCCGTGCCGTCTGGCCGCTGCCGCCGAGCGTTGTCGCCGCGAAAGAACTTAGTGCCGAGCTTTTTCTTGGCAGATGGCGATACGCCCATTCCCTTATCGATTACCCGCAAAACTGCCTGGCCATCTTCAATTGACAATCGGACCTTTACCGTATTAGCGTCTGGTGAATAATAAATAGCGTTATCAATGAAATTCATAATAACTTGACGAATCTTGGTGTCGTCTAGATACAGTAGCGGAAAGCGCGCTGGCTGGCGATACGTGACCTTGACCTTATGCGTATTTGCCACCTGATCTACGTTCGCAACCTCTTCGGCAACCAGCTGCGACAAATTGACCGCTGTGCGATTGATAATAAACTTACCAGTCTGCAAACGGCTCACGTTCAAAAAATCACTAACCAATCGCACCATCCGCTCGCTGCTGCGAAAAGCCTCTTCTAGCAGCTGCCGCTGTGTTGGCGTAATTTTGCCAGCATCACCTTCAAGTACCATGCTTAAATAGCCTTTTACGCTAGTCAGCGGCGTCCGCAGCTGGTGGCTGGCCATGCTGACAAACTCATCTTTAGTGGCATCCAGGGCCTGCAATCTTTTGTTGGACTGGCGCAGCTGACTGGTAGCCTCATCGACTTCCTTCTCTAAATTTCCAGCTAAGCGGCGAATCTCCTCTAGGCGAAACATATTCAAAAGTGCCACCGATAGGTTACGCGCCAAAACATCAAACAGCTCAAATTCCTTACCGCGAATCTCGCAGCCGTCACGCCGCTCGCCAATTACTAGGCAACCAATTTTCTGATCGGCAACGCATAGCGGTAAGATTACTGCAATACCATACCGAGCATAATCACCAATGTCGCCAGAACCAAGCGTCTGCGAGTCCAACCATGCCGGCACATTACGCTTGCCAGCAATATACGGCTGGTGATATTGATCGCAAAAAGCCACGCCAGCAAAACGTACTTGCAGTACACTAACAAAAGTTTCTAAATAGCTATTTAGCAATGTATCAATGTCTTTGGCATCAACCATTTTGCGCGTCAGAACGTCCACAACTTGCTGCGAACGATACGATGGACGGCGAACTCTACCAAAAAACCGCTTCATTGCTTTTATAGTACACTTTTCTCGACGATAACGCTAGAGCTTACTCGAAAAGTAACCGGGATATGCTATTATAAAAGCATGACAACTATCGCTATTATCGAGGACGATCAAGTAATCAACCAAATGTACCGGATGAAATTCGAGGCGGCTGGGTTCGATGTGGTTACTGCCAGCGACGGCGAGACTGGCGTCAAAGTGGTTCAGCATGCTAATCCTGACATCATTTTGCTTGATCTGCAAATGCCGAATATGAACGGCACCGAAGCGCTGCGAAAAATCCGCCAGCAGCCCGCTAATGCTAATACGCCAGTTATCATCCTAACCAACCTAGGCGAAGAAGAGGCACCTGCCGAGCTGCGTAACCTAGGTATTCATAGTTATATCGTCAAGGCTAATCTAACACCTAGCCAAGTTGTCATCCACGCCAAAGAAGCGCTGAACGATAAGCGATAGAATTACTATAACTTACCGACTTGCCGCAAGCACGCCTCAATCAGATGATCAAATAATACTGCGTATGTCAACGGACCGACACCGCCCTTTTGCGGTGTAATCGTAATATCGCTGCGCTGGCGAACTGCATCGTCAACATCGCCGACCAACACGCCGCCTTCGCTCGCCGTACCAGCATCCACCACTACCGTCTCTGGCGCGATCATTTCGGAGGTGATCAAGTGCGGCACGCCGGTCGCCGTTACAATTACGTTACATTTTTGCAAACTGTCTGCGGTAGCTGGATTCGTCTTGTCGTAGACCTGCACGTTTAGACCGCGCTGTTGCCACATTTTTTCGAGCGGCGCTCCGACAAGCTTACCGCGACCCACGATAGCAATTTGCTTATCCGATAGCTCGATATTATACCCAGCCAATAGCCAATCGATTGCCTGCGCAGTAGCGCTCGGATAGATACTACTAGCCCCTAAACCATCAACATCTTTCTCTGGCGCGATTAATTGGCACAGCTTTTCGGTCTGCGACACGTCATCAATCGGCAATTGCAAAATTATTCCCTGTACCGCTGGATCGTTATTAGCTTGCTCAATCGCCGCTACTATATCAGCTTGCGCGACTGCTTGTACGTCAACATCAATCAGAATATCTGCTGCGTAACGTGTTTTCATCCGAACATACGTTTGAATCGCTTGGCTAGCGTTTTTGCTCATTATAATAACTAGTTTTGGTACCACACCATATTCTTGGAGTAGATTTCGTACTTGACGCGCTTGGCGCTGCTTAATAAAACCTTGCAGTTCCTTGCCGTTTAACTCTTTCATGATATGCTGTCCTTTCTATCATCAATAAAAGCTGCCCATTGCCGAATCTTGCGCAAGATAGTTTTGAGCGGTAATTCAATTAACATATCCAACACCATCGACACAATATTAACCTGCGCGTATTTATCACTCATCCACCGGCCAGCGACTACAAACGGCAAATACAGCGTATCGCGTACAAAGGTAAAGCCGTTGCTAGCACTGCGCACAATCTCGAGATCGCGAATCAACCGGCTCAAGCGAAAGCCTAGGAAGCTCGCCGCCGAGAAAAATACAAAGAAAATAATAATATGCACTGGTGAAAAACCAATCAACGTCAGCAGCCAAGTCGCCAGCGCGAACACCGCCAGACTCATTACGCCGTACATAATCGAAAACATCGAGCTATACGTCCGTCCCGCTAATTGCCGCCGCATCAGTACAGTATTATCGCCGCCGTAGAGCATCTGATCGACCCGTTTAATCAGCGCTTCGGTATTTGCGTATCCCGGCACATTCAGCGTTAAGCGCAGCAACACCATGTATATCGGCGGGAAGAACAAATTGATCATTAGCACCAACCACTCAATTTGTCCGTGCGCCCACAGGTCATACGGCACTTCAATAGCGATGCCAATCAAAAACTTAGTAATTACCAAGAAGACCACGCTGCGCATAATAGCCCGGTTAATTCGCGCCATCATGCTAGAATATTCACGGTTCACTTGCCGCTCAAATTCGTCGAGAAATGCCTCGCGTTTTTGCAACAACGCCGGAAAGTCGTCTTGCATCTCCATCATATGGCGAATAACACGCAGCGGCGCCCCCTGCCGATCAACCACGCGACGCAATTCTTCAACCGACGTACTGCGCAGCATCTTATCAATTTTACGATTAAATTCAACAAAAGCCTCAAGCGACTCAACGCTCGTTCCATAACGCACCAATAGCCCTGCGCGCACCGTGGCTACGTCGCTCTTCATCAGCGCCTGCTGAATAGCCACATAAAGCGCAGCTCCGTATTCATCAGCCGAAGTCGATTGCAGCGCATCCCGCGGAATTGCTGTCTCGAAATATTCATACGCAAAATCAATAAACGCATGATCGCCAGCGTGATCAACCAATACATTCGCCGCCAGTACCGACAGAGTTTCTAGAAGCCATGCCGAAGAACGATCTAAATTGATTGAACGATCAGCAATCAGCTTTTCATACGCTTTATAGTGCGCTGTTGCTAGTTTTGAAATCTCTTTGATTTGGCTGCGCGACACGCTATCGTTGGGCAAATATCCCGCAAAAGTCAATTCAACCACCAATTCTTCGCCGCTTTTGCGGACCAACGCCTCATCGCGAACAATAAACGATTGTTTGAAAAACCGCCGGATAGCATTTTGTAGCAGCAAGTGCTCCTCGGTATTTTCAGCGGCGTTGCGCAGCTGCTCGTAAGCCGCCGTCAACATGCCGCCAGCACCAACGACATTAATTTTATCAGCCTGACTAAGTATTTGTTGCAGCTCATCAGACTGCCGCTGTGCACATATAACACCTGCCCGCAAGTGGGCACCAATTTGATTCAACTCTGGCATTATTCGTATATTATCGTCGATTTTCACAGAATTAGCAAGAGTAAGCGTCATCATTTGACTACCCAACAGACCGAAAATTCCTAGCGTTCATATTTACTTTTACCTCTATCTATGCTATAATGAAAAGATAAGGGCCAGTAGCTCAGCTGGTTAGAGCACCTGCCTCTTAAGCAGGGTGTCGAGGGTTCGAGCCCCTCCTGGCCCTCCACGAAACTCCATGTAAAAAACTCATCATTGCGATGAGTTTTTATTATCTGCTAGTTAAATAATGGTACCCCGAGCAGGGTTCGAACCTGCGGCCTTGAGCTTAGAAGTCTCCTGCTCTATCCAGCTGAGCTATCGGGGCGCTCTGAAAATGTATTTAGTCGCCCGATTCGCTTAGACAGAAGCTGGATAGAGCTATGCGATTTTTGTCGCTGAGGGCTCACCAGCTGAGCTATCGGGGCAAATATTTTGGTGCGGGTGCGGAGAATCGAACTCCGATCTCGAGTTTGGAAAACTCGCATACTAACCGCTGTACTACACCCGCGCACTATACATTATATCATTACGTTAGTGTATAATAAAAGCATGGGACGTTTATTTGACCGCTTCTCAACTAATAGCACACAGAGCGATGCTATGCATTCAAGCGGATTAACCAATAACAAGCCGCAGGTTGGCGGCAGGATTGCCAAAAATAGCTTTCAACGGCGCCAAAACACCAACCGGCAATATATCGGCGCATACAAAGATTCTGGAGTTAGACACGCTTATCGCAAAGCCTGGCAAGACCAGCAAATTGCCGCAGCCAATGCTAATGGAACGCAAATAACCGACAGCCGCCAGCCGCAAAGCTCGCGGGTCTCTGATGCAAACTCGCGAAGCGCAGGAACCACGCAGACAAATAAATCGTCACTCATCACGCCTACAACCGAGCCAGACGTTCCGTCGCGCACTTTCACCGAGCCGATTAAGCCGTCGCGCGACCCGTTCAACCGATAGTATTTATGATTTAGAGTCAAATAAAACACCCGAGACTAATGAAGAAAACCGGGTGTTTTATTTGGGGCGAAAGATGGGATTCGAACCCACGGCCTCCGGAGCCACAATCCAGCGCTCTAACCAACTGAGCTACTTCCGCCATAATGAATACTACGAAATGTGCTAGCAGAATCTTTTGTCAGTTGGTTAGAGCGAGCGCTATTTTCTACGCTCAAGGCTGTCCAACTGAGCTACTTCCGCCAAAATGAATACTACGAAATGTACTAGCAGAATCTTGTCAGTTGGTTAGAGCGAGCGCTATTTTTGATGCTCACGGCTGTCCAACTGAGCTACTTCCGCCGCATTACCCCCTTCTCGGGGCATTTATTACTATAGCAGACAGGCGCTTGATTGTCACTATTCCCAAACAGTTTCGATATCTGCACCTAGCGAGTTCAGGCGGTTAGCAATATCTTCGTAGCCGCGATTGATATTGTAAACATCGCGCAGTACCGATTTGCCAGGCGCCGCCAGCATCGCTAGCAAAATCACCACGCTCGGACGCAGTGCGGCTGGTGCTGTGATATCAGCTGGCTTCCAGCGAGTCGGGCCAGAGATATAAACCCGGTGCGGATCGACCATATTTACTTGAGCATTCATCTTAGTCAGTTCAGTAAAGTAGATTGCTCGATTTTCGTAGCTCCAGTCGTGAATCAGCGTGCGACCCTTGGCTACCGTGGCACATAATCCTAAGAACGGTAGATTATCCATGTTGATACCCGGAAACGGCAGAGCATGAATTTTATCTTTTGGAGCATGTAATTCGGATTTTTTGAGCACTACATCAACTAGACGAGTGCGACCATTGCGCGCCATGTACTCTTCAGAAATGTCGTACTGCAGGCCCATACCCGCCAAAGTCGCTAGCTCTAGCTCCATAAATTCAATCGGCACGCGCCTGATAGTAATTTCTGAACCAGTCACGACACCAGCCGCCACGAAACTCATCGCTTCAATTGGGTCTTCGCTTGGGAAGTATTCGACGTCGCAGTCAATTGATTTTTTGCCAGTAATCTTGAGAACAGTGGTACCGATACCATCTATTTTGACACCTAGCCTTTCTAGAAAGAAACAAACATCTTGCACCATATAGTTCGGGCTAGCATTGCGAATAATAGTCGTACCATCATAAAGCGCTGCCGCCATAACGACATTCTCGGTGACTGTATCGCCGCGTTCAGTTAAAATAATCGCTCGGTCGACATGCTGCGGCTTAGCCGTGGCAATATAGTTGTCATTGGCCGCCTCGACGCTCAAACCAAACGGTACCAGACCCGCCATATGCGGCTCAACCGTCCGCGTACCCAGACTGCAACCGCCAGCAAACGGTATCTTGAACGTCTCATATTGATGTAATAGCGGACCCAAAAACATAATGATACTGCGCGTTCGCTTAGCAGCCTCGACATCCATACTGTCGAGCTGCAAGACTTTCGGCGGATCAATCTCTAGGTCATGCTCGCTAATCCAACGGCATCGCACGCCTATACTTTCCAGAACCTCAATAATTCGGTTAACTTCCTCAATCCGTGCTACCCGGCGCAGCGTCGTTTTGCCTTTGTTGAGTAGACTAGCACACAGCAATCCAACAGCAGCGTTCTTACTAGTTTTGATTTCAATTTCACCATGCAATTCCCGGCCGCCATTGATGCGAAAGTTAGTTTTGCCCGAGCTATTAATCCGTACTATTTCGCTTGACAGCACCTCGCCGATACGCGCGATCATTTCGAGACTGATATTCTGCTTGCCGTTCTCAATTCGATTAATTGCCGACTGGCTAGTGCCAAGCTCCTCTGCCAGTTCGTTTTGAGTCATATTGCGTGCTTGGCGCGTTTCTTGGATGAGTGCGCCAATATTTTTGAGATACTTCGCCGTTTTCATGTCACCATAATATACCTGATATGATATATTGTCAAGAAATTCAATCGCAACCAACTCTATTTCAAAACGTTACAGTAAATGATTATAAGTGCTAAAATATAGATAAGAAAAAGGAGGATAATCATGACAGACATCGCAGTTGCTGATTGTATCGCCGGCGAAGAGGAACGCCAGCGCGACGGTTTGGAATTGATACCGAGCGAAAATTACGTCAGCCAGGACGTGCGAAAAGCACTTGGTAGTGTTTTTACCAACAAATACAGCGAAGGGTACCCTGGCCGACGCTATTACGGCGGCCAACAATTCACCGACCGCGTCGAACAACTAGCCATCGACCGCGCCAAAAAATTATTCCGCGCCGACCACGCTAATGTCCAGCCGCACAGCGGCGCGCCAGCTAACGAAGCGGTCTATAGTGCTTGGTGCCAGCCAGGCGATACTATCTTGGCAATGGACTTGAGCCATGGTGGACACCTGACACACGGCTCGCCTGTCACTCGCAGCGCTCACTTATACAACTTCATTCCGTACAAAATGAAAAATATCGAAACTGGCGAAATTGATTATGAAGAGATTCGTCGCCTAGCACACGAACACCAGCCGCGCATTATTCTAGCAGGTTTTAGCGCTTACCCGCGCGAAATGGACTGGGCGAAATTCGTCGAAATCGGCCGCGGAATCGACGGCTGCCTGCTGATGGCCGACGTAGCGCATATTGCCGGGCTGATCGCTGGCGGCGTAGCCAAGAATCCGCTTGATTACGGCTTTCATGTTATGACTACTACCACCCACAAGACACTGCGCGGCCCTCGCGGCGGCTTAATACTCAGTATGGGCAAGGTGACTAGTCCGCTCAAAAAACCCGCCAAAACGCTCGAGAACATCCCGACGCTAATAGATCGAGCAGTATTCCCAGGCATGCAAGGCGGCCCGCATATGAACACCATCGCCGCCAAAGCGGTAGCTTTCGGCGAAGCGCTGCAGCCAGAGTTCCGCGACTACGCGAAAAATATCGTCGCTAACGCCGCGCAGCTAGCCAAGGAACTGCAGAAACGCGGCTTCCAATTAGTGACTGGCGGCACCAGCAATCACTTGATATTAGCCGACATCAACAAGAGCTTTGGCATCGATGGCAAAACTGCCGAGATCGCTATCGATAAGATTGGTCTGACGCTAAACGCCAACGCCGTACCTGACGACCCGCTGCCGATGTTCCGGCCCAGCGGCATTCGCCTAGGCACGCCCGCCATCACCACCCGCGGCTGCCAGCCCGACGACATGACACGGATCGCTGAATGGATCAAACAAGCGATTGACGCCCGCGAAGACGAGGAGAAGCTAGCCGTACTACGCGAGGAAGTGCGGGAGTTTTGTCAAGGATTAAAGTATATCTAAGACTCACGCTCAACAAACAAAAATACTCCGACAGAAGCCGGAGTATTTTTAATAGTTTAGTCAAAGCCGCTTAATTAACAGCCCGAAGTAACACCTACTTCACGAAGGATAAACGTATTATCTGAGTAATTCCAGCCCCAAATTTTAGCGCCAGTCTCTTTTCCTGCCGGACCGCAAGCTTTGTAAGCAACGGTTTTTGGACCATCAGCACCAGTAGGACCTGTAGTAGGAGCAGCAGATCCACCAGCTACAACAGCGGACGAATCAATGTGATAAGACTTAGTCTGAGCCGCACCTGTCATATCCGCAATACCGGCTGGAAAGTGCGATTCCTCTGTATTATAAATTTGCGCCTTATCAGCGATACTTTTCACGACTGCCTGCGAAGTAGATGTCCTCGCTTGGTTCTGAATACCATTATAAGCAATCAGTGAAATCACCGTCAAAATCGCGATGATGACGATCACGATCAAGAGCTCAACAAGGGTGAAACCTCGGTTTTTAAGTTGTTTTGTTGTCACAGTAATGTGCCCCCTATTTATTATGTTAGTTAATTGTAATTTGATAATACTACACCGATAACGAAAGCGCAAGTGGTTTTTAATAGATATAGCGGTTCTGCGTCGGGCGCAAGAATAATGACTCGGTCGGTGCGCGGGCATCAATATGGGTACCGTCGCCAATTTGCCCGGCATCATTCAAGCCCCAGCAGTACGAACGCCCGTTTTCCACCACTGCGCATCCACGGTTAGCGCCAGCAGCAATATCAATTATTCTCTGTCCTGCCGGAATTCCGCCTGGGCCAACCAATATCTCTATCGGTTTTACTGATCGGTTGTTGGGAAGCGCGCCAAGAGGGAGGTTTGCTCCCAAATGACCGTAGGCATTCGTCCCCCAGCAGAATACCCTGCCGCTGGTCATCAACATACACGAATGCCAAATACCCACTTCGACCTTTTTCACTTTATCTGACGGAGACAAGCCTGCTGGCCTGTCAACCTTAACTGGCGTAGCCTTTTTGCTAATATAGCCAATATAATTCATACCCAATTGCCCAGCACGACCATTACCCCAGCAGTATGCCTCGCCGTTAGCAGCAGCGCATACATGAGTAAATCTGTCTGGCTCGCCGCTTTGAGCCAAATATCCGTCCTGCGATATATTTGTAACATTAGTCAAACCAGAAACTTTCATCGGGCTGTATACTGGCTTATCAGCAGGGCTAGCAAAGGTATTATTGCCAATTTGACCAACATTATTCTGACCCCAGCAATAAGCAAAGCCATTGGCGATAGCGCACATGTTCATCGACCGCGTACCACTGGTCGCTAGCGCAGTTGCCGTATAATTATTCGGCAGACCGCCAGAAACACCTGCTCTAACTAAAGTCGGCCATGGGCGTACCTTTGTATTATCACCAGTACCAGTCACGCCGTGAAAACCCTCACCCCAGCAATATATCTTGCCGCCAGCGATAGCACACGAAGTATTATATGAACCGCCGATACTAGTCACTGTTTTACCAGCCAGCGCTCCTTTAACTTCGATAGGAACATTTGAATGTTTCTCCGGGCCATGTTGTCCATTGCCAAGCTGGCCAGTACCATTGTAGCCCCAGCAGTAAACTTTACCCTCGGCTAGAGCGCAACTATGATACTGAGCGGTAAATAAATCATCAATTCTCTTGCCGTAGAGAACTCCTGTTTGCTTGACTACTTTAACTGGTATATCGGAATCAACGCTAGGCGCAGCTTTTGCTGGGTTACCAGGATTACCGCCGACTGACCTACCATTACCCAACTGTCCGTAGCGGTTTCTACCCCAGCACCAAATACTATTAGATAGAATACCGCACGTTCGATAAGTACCGCTAGAAGACTTCGTCGCAATCAGACCAGGACGAGTGATAAGTTTTTTGACCGAAACAGTGTATTCTCGCAAAACCGTACCGCCAGAGTCCACAAGCTGCGTCTTGCCAACAGCCGAGACATCCGAATGATGATCATCATGAAAATTAAGGTCGCCAACAGTGAAAATTGTACGGATCGAACCTTCGCTCATAACGTATTTGTTGGTCGGAATCTTGCCATCTTGACCTTTGCAGTCGCTGCTTGGCGTTAGATACAAGCCAGCAGCTCCAGCAACATGGCCCCATGTTTGTTTCCAGTTGTTCATGTCTAGACACGCATTAGCTGCCGCCGTCCCCGATTCGCCAGCTTCTTGAGCCAGCTTATAATAATACTCCTCGCGAGAATAAATATACGAACGCGTAGTAACACGGTATGCAGCCGCTAGCACCGCCAATATAAATGTTGTCATTATAATCATTACTGCTAGAGAATAGCCCTTATCAAAGCGAATCATTCCTCATTTCCTTTCCGAACAGTTAATGACTGAGATATTTTAGACACTCCCCCCACAGGAGGACTAATTGTTATATCAATTTTAACCTTGTTAGCATTTTCAAACATATGGTCGGAGCTGTGAGCAGCATCGTACTGGTTGGCTATTGGCGTATCATCCTTAAAATATTGAACATCAAATGCCGAAACGTTGCGAGCAATTGTTTCGTCGCGATAAAGCGATCGCCCTAGCGTTGCACCGCCAGTAAATTCGGATGATTGCGGAGGTATGGATTGTACTGCGATCTTGCGCCAAAATTCGTTATTTTCATCACCGGTACCACATATAGCAGAAGCGTTAACACCAAGGGCTTTATATCTTTCGCTTTTTATATCATCAAATATAACCCTTCGATACAATGTATTGTCCCGCATGAAGTAAACCACCATCTGCCTGTATTTTGGCTGGAGACGTCTCTCTGTACTGCAATTAAACCTTTTTGTTGCGGCGTAAACTACTTCGCGAGAGCCTGCCCCGCGCCGTAAATTGGTCGCATACTGTATCAAGAGCAAGGCTCGTTTGTTGCTACCTCCGCCAAAATATTTCCAAGTTTGCAGAGTAGGTGCAGGATTACTTACAGCGCTATATCCGTATCGATCAAGCATATTCATATCACCCCTTCTAGAAGTAGAAGCAATCTCGACTGAAGCCAAAACATCCATTTCGATAGCGTCCATCGTCACGTGCATGTCACGCGTCATTGAAGCAAGCGCATCTGCTGCTATAGCCTGACGGTAAGATGCTGATATAATACCGCCAAATACTACAACCACTATAAACATAACAAACGTCGTCACCATTAGCTCTACGATAGTGAATCCAGATTGGTTAGAATGCCGCATATGCAACATGGGTTACCCTCTTACCATTACCATATGTTACCACAGACTCAACACGAATCGGCATACCCAAACTGCTGACGGCGTCGCCGCAACCATACGGCGCCGATGCCACAACTTTTTGCTTGGTGGTTCCGGGCAGCTCGCTAATATGCCCTTCTGAATCAAGCAATACCTGCTGCACAGCGCCTGGCAGCGGATCGGTACACAAAAACCAAGTTGGCGGAGCTCCGTTAACATACTTACGCATGTTATCGTACGCTAGATAACTAGCCTTTTGATCCTGGCGGTTGATAATCGAGAGTATACTAACCTGGGTATGCATCGTTAATATACCAAGCGATATTATCGAAATAAATAACAGCGTAACTACCACCTCAACGATTGTAAAACCTTCATCTGTTCTTATCTTGACCATATGCTATTCACCTGATAAAGCGCATTATCTGATTCGCTA
Organism: uncultured Candidatus Saccharibacteria bacterium; assembly: GCA_963551735.1. Lineage (GTDB taxonomy): Bacteria > Patescibacteriota > Saccharimonadia > Saccharimonadales > Saccharimonadaceae > Saccharimonas. The sequence continues at coordinate 350,114 of CAUVHH010000001.1, forward strand.
TAGTAATATATTCTGAAACCGACGCAAACATCCTTACCCGAAGCGCCGTAAACTTTATCGCAGTCGGATCTCTCTCTGTCTTGAGCACAATACCTGTAGAGCATTTTTTGCTCATCTGTCCAGCCCCAGCTAGCTGGTATCGGACCCGCCGCCGGGCAGCCCTTGATTAGTCTATTACCAGAACGGGAGGGATCTTGCACAACTGTAGTGTCACTAAAATATTTGCCTATATCAGCTAACAGCGCGTTGCCAGTTGGATATTCATGTCCCCTGGAAGTGGTGTTGTATTTATAATAACGTTCAAGATCTAGAGCCATGGCTTCAGCGCGAGCTCTACGGGTTGCATCGCGGCCTTTCGCCGTCAAGCCGTTGAACGTAGTCATAGCAATTATCAGCAGCACGCTAATGACGGTAACTGCAATAACCACTTCAACTATAGTAAACCCGCCCTCTTTACGCTTCATGACTTAATTGTAGCGCACAATTTATAAAATGGCTATGCTTTTTCTGAGTTTTTGCCAGGTATCTCTAACGGCTCTTGCTCAATGGTGATACCAAATTTTTGGTAAACGGTATCAATAATTTTTTGGCGAGCTTGCGCTAGATCTTCATAGCTCTGTGCCGACTCATTGATAAGGACTAGCGCGTTTTTGTCGTGAACGCGCATACCATAGTGAAGCGTACCTTTGAGCCCGCATTGATCAATTAGCCAGCCAGTTGGGATCTTGTATGTACCTTGCGGCATATTATAATGCGGAATATCAGGGTACTTTTGCTGCAGTTCAGATAATTTATCAGTCGAAATAATAGCGTTCTTGAAAAACGAACCAGTGTTTGGGCGGACTTTCGGGTCGGGCAACTTATCAAAGCGAATCTTCATCACAACTTCGCGTAATGTTTGCGGTGAATAATCGTGAATATTGCGCTCGTCTAAATAACGCTGAATCGCTGCATAAAACGGCGGTTTAGATTGATACCGCGACAAGTTAAACGTTACTGATGTTATAATATAGCGCCCCGCCCAACGACCGCGAAAAATACTATGACGATACGCAAAGTCACACTCAGCATTGCTAATAGTTACAAATTGGTTATCGCGCGTATCGTAGGCATTGACCGAGACAATCGTTGAAGCAGCCTCTTGGCCGTAAGCACCAATATTCTGTACAGGCGCCGCACCGACCGTACCGGGGATCGCCGACAAGCATTCCACGCCGCTGAGATTCATCTCGACCGTCCGCCGTACGAAGTCATCCCAAACCTCGCCAGCACCAGCTACAATCGTCACCAAATCGTCAGTTTCGTCAACAACTTCAAAACCTGGGATGCGATTGAGTATAATAAGTCCGTCGAAGCCCTCGTCGTGCGCTAACGTATTACTGCCGCCGCCGAGAACATATATATCCAGATTGTGCTCATGAGCATAGCGTACTGCTTCGGCGATATCGGCGCGAGTTCTAGCCTCGACAACTTGCCGAGCCACGCCGCCGAGCTGCATAGTTGTAAGCTTTTTGAGAGAGATGTCCTGCTGTATGTTCATAGTTTGATTATACAATATGTGATATAATTGCGATAGGCGCCCGTAGCTCAGCGGATTAGAGTACTTGGCTTCGAACCAAGGGGTCGCAGGTTCGAATCCTGCCGGGCGTACCAAATATGCCCCGTTAGCTCAACTGGATAGAGCGTTGGTTTCCGGTACCAAAGGTTGCAGGTTCGATTCCTGTGCGGGGTACCAAAAATGATAACGACAAATTAATTACTATTTTCAAATGACAAACAGATTAGAGCGATACATCACACCTACCAAAGCCTACCTGTACACGGATCAAGAATATGCTGAATATGTAAGATCTGCAGAAGAACAAGCAACAGGTAGAATAAGAAGCAAGGAAGAGATAGAGAAAGAACAAGAAAAACTAGACGAGGTCATCTCGTTAGTAAATATAGCCGCAAGTAGCGGTGACAGGTTTGACTATCCGACAACTCTATACAGAGTGACACACCCCGACTTGATAGACCCAAGGACAATCGAAGGGATGAACGAATACGAATTAAGAGATTATTTGCATGTTTTGGGTGTCATAAATCAACTAAGAACCGGACAAAATCGTTGTCTGGACGACGACTATGCAGAATATATAAAGCAAGTATCAAGAAAAACAAGGAACGAAGAAGAAATAAGGCTAGATTACGCAAGAGCAAACGAGGCAGCCATGTTAGTAGAAGAGTCCAGAAAGCATAAATTCAATTACCCGCCAACCTTATATAGAGTAACGCACCCTGATTTATTACTAGACCCAAGAAAAATTTTAGAAATGGACACCTACGAAGCGAGTGATTGCGAATGGGCTTATTATACAGTTAGGGACTTCCGTATTATCCCTCCAGAACACCGTCCAAAGTATATTTAATTAACCAGTAGGTTTATCGACCACTTCTATCCTGAAATTATCACAGAACGCCAGCAAACTCATATTCGTTATTTGACTTTCCATATCGCCTATGCTTAAATTGAAGTATTGTATTCTGAGGAGAGGAATATGGAAAACCAACAAGCGAACCATAGAAAAATAAAAGTTGTTATCGGGATATTGGCCGCTATACTAGCAGCAGTTTTGCTGTATTGGCTGTTTACCAGTTTGATTAGCATGAATCAGCATAATCAGACAAATCAAGGACCTAGCCATAATACTACTTCTCAAGCAGACGACGAAAACAGCAAGCCGCAGCGACCAGATTCGGATTCAGAACCAAGCTCAAACCCGGACGGCAAGAACGAGACTAGCCAGACCAAAACTGATGAATCCACGAACAGTTCGCCTAGTGATTCTGTCAAGACGGCTGGAAACGGCATCTCGGTTGTCAGAAATCACAATACTTATCATTACCGCCAAATAGCGTCGCCGGGCAGGCCGTCAATTCACAATGCTGCTAACCATAAACCTACGAATACTCCGTCCACTAATCCCGGCAATAACAAACCGACTACACCGCCCAATCCATCCAAGCCGCCTAAGCCAACGCCCGAACCTGCGCAAGCAGCCGTAAAAATCGTCGGCGCCGCAGAAGTCGGCTCAACCCTAATCGCGCAGATCGACGACCCCGACGGACTGAAAGACGGCGGTATACGGTATTATCAATGGTTTGCTGACGGCGCGGCTATTCCTGGCGCCAGCTATTTCTCGTACAAGTTGACACCAGCCGAAGCCGGCAAAAAAATCACCGTCAAAACAACTCATGCTGACGGCAAAAACGCGATGAAAGATTTAATTAGCTCAGCTACGGCAGCTGTCGGCAACGCCGCATCAAATAACAACCACGGTAGCGTCACCATCGACGGAATAAACCGAGTCGGACAAGTATTCACTGCTCACATTACCGATGCCGACGGCGTACCGGAGAGCGGCATTACTTACCGATGGTACGAATTTTACGGCAAATTCTTGGGAACTGGCAAAACTCTCGCGCAAACCAAAGACCACCTCGGTATGCAAGTCATCGTCCAAGCCAGTTACACCGACAAGAAAGGACATAGAGAGAGCGTCACCAGCGAATTTAGCGGGTCGGTCGTCGATAATTCAGGCGGCGGCACTGGTGCGGGAATAATCAGTCCTGCTGCGACTGCGCCAAAAATTACCCTTCATGGACCGGCCAGCGTCAAAGAAGGCGAAACTGCTGTTTACACGGCAACTTTAGACAAAGCAGCCAGTACCGATGTTAGCGCGGATATCAAAATCACGCACAATACTAGTAACCCGAACAATCTCAACATCCGTTGGGACAGCCAGCGAGTGGTTATTAAAGCCGGAGAAACCAGCGCCAAGTTCTACGTTGATACCAATGCCGACACTGGCGGCAAGGGTAAGACCTACACCGTTTCTCTTAGCAACGCTGTCGCTGGCATGGTCAATAAAATAAATACCAGTTCCTATACTGCGGTCAATGCTCAATCAGTCTTTATGTTATCTTACGTTTATCCGCTCGCTGAAGCTGGCGGCAGCGAGTTTTCTGACTACTGGAAAGCGGTTCATGCAGCAGGCAGCAGCAAAATACCGTATACGCTCATCATGGCAGACGGCAGTCCTGACGCCAAGCTCGACCCAGGCTATGTGCGGCTGCTAAAAAAGAACGCCGAGCTTGGTTTCAAGACTGTCGCTTACATTCGCACCGTTCAGCAGACTCGCCCGATTGCCGAAGTTAAAGCCGCCATGGCTAAGTTCATTGAACTTTACGGGACAGATAAAATTCACGGTTTTTACTTCGACGAGATATCATCCAGAAATAACGGGGCAACGGCTTACATGGCAGAATTATATAACTACACGAAAAGCACTTACGGCAACAAGTTGGTCGTCGCCAATCCTGGTACTCATATCACCGACGCAATTGCACCATACGCCGATATTTTCATGACCAACGAAGGTACTGCTGACGAATATATTAATAACTATAAGACCGCTTACTCTGCCTTTGAAAACGACCCAGCAAACTCCCATCGTATTTTCCATACGATTTATGCCGCAAAGGCTAGCGATTACCAAAAAATAATCAATTTATCGCGCCAACGCAATGCCGGCTGGGTATTCATCACTACCGATAGTACGATACCCGATGGCAGGCCGTACAATGATTTGGCAAAGAATTTTCCTAGCCTCGTTGATAGCGTCAACAATTTAGGCCGCCAGCCGCTTGATCCGAATAGAGCCACGGAACAGCCTTTGCTATCCGGTGCGATAATCAGCGGATCATCTGTTACCACAACTATACTTAGCCAATAATCGCATCGGTATGCTACACTATGTTTATGGTTACCAAGGCAAATAAATCTCCCAAGAAGACTCGCAAGCAGCGTGTCAAACACATTACAAAAACAGACACTCACTTCATGGTGCGCCGAAGCTTACTGGTGTATGCGATATTGGTTTTTGTGCTTTTTTGGCTAACAGCTATGAGCGTATATCTAGTCGACAGAATGGTCGTAGAATACACCAACACTGCCCGCTATAACCAAATTCATAGTATATATAGCAATTTGAAGCTAGATGAATCGTATAGACTGGCGGTTTATAAAAGTAATATTTCAAATGATAAGTCTATCACTACAGAGCATGGACATAATACTTCCGTAAGTAAAACTCGTATGGATTTAACCAAAAAAATTAAAGAGGCTGGCTTCTCGCTTATCAGTACGAAAGATAAAGATACTATCGTTCAAAGCGATACGTTCAAGGATACTAACGGCCATATTTTATACCTGAGCGTTATACCACAGGCGCTGCATAAAGATTATACATACGGCACCTCCGAGATAGCCAAGCCGTACGCCAAAGTAGACGCCAATAAATTCGACCACGAGCCAACTAGCTACGTCACTATCAAAATAAGCCTTAGCAATTAGTGAGATAACTGCCGCCAAAAATACGAAACGCATACCTTGTATTAGATAATTGTTTATGTTATAATATAAGTATGGAGACTAAAGACAGCGAGTCGGATTTTGGCGAACTTTCAAAATCGACCGTGCAAGCAACTCGCGATAGATCCTATTACCCTGCTGCGACACTAGCGACAATGGCATATAATGTAACATCAGATCCATCCGAAAAGGCTGGATGGCGCGCGACGCGGGTAATGCCTATAGTCATTTAGGTAACTACGAAAAAGCTGAAAAATGGCTTGCTGAGGCAGTCGATCAACATGAAGCTTTAGCCGAACAAGAACCAAATCGCAGCACGCTGCGCGAACTGGGAGCTAGCGCAGCCATGCTGGCAACCATGCAATTGTCGCGCATAGCAAGCGATGAAACTTTTGATACTCCAAAAAATAATACCAAGACTGTTGAAACTTTTCGTTACGGACTAGAAAAACTCGAGGATTCGCACAAACATGCCGACGGACTAAATCGTAAAATTGGTCAATATGATATTAATTTTACCGCTCGAGCCAGCTACGCCGAAACACTTGCCGGCAATAAAAAGCGAGGCTTGGCACTCGGCATCAGAGCGGTGCGGTTAGCATTCTGGTCCGAGTCGCCGCGGCTTGATACTACTAATACGTCCCTCAGCAAAAAAGAGCGCTACAAAACCAAAGCACGGGCGCTCGTTCGCGGTATTGGCGCGCTAGCCGTTGGTATTGTTGCACCAGTCAACCGCCGCGCCGCCAAAACTCTTGTTAGAAAACTTTCTTAAGCTTGGTTCTGCTGGTTAGGCACATCGCCTTGCAATGGAGCTACTTGCGATTCAGATTCTTCAAAAATTCGCCGTACTTGCTCGGCATCAATGTTCACCGAATCGCCCGGATTGACCGCCCCCGATAGCATGAGCTTAGCGATAGTATTCTCCACCGCTTTCTGAACGACGCGGCGCATCGGCCGAGCGCCTAGCCGCGGGTCGTATCCTTGCTGAACGAGAAGCTGTTTCGCGTCGTCATCAACAGTCACTGACACTTTTTGTGGCAATAGGGTTTTGTTGACGCCAGCCAGAATCAAATCAAGCACTTGCACCAACTCGGCAGGCGTAAACGGACGAAAGAGTACAATTTCGTCGAAGCGATTGAGAAACTCTGGTCGAAACTGGTTTGAACTAATCAATTCGTTGATAAACTGCTGTTCAAACTGCTCAAGCCGATAGCCGCGCTCGATATATTCGCGGATCCTATCAGCGCCAGCGTTACTAGTAGCAATTACGATGGCATCGCGAAAGCTGATCTCACGGTTCTTGGCGTCGCGCAAAATCCCTTCGTCGAGTAATTGCAGGAGTGTAGTTAGCACTTCTGGCGCGGCCTTCTCGATCTCGTCGAGCAACACCACACTGAAAGGCTGTTTCATTACTTGCGCGGTCAAGCTCATCGGGTCATCCGCGCCATCAGCGATTAAACGAGCGATATCATCGGAGCGAACAAACTCGTTCAAATCCAAACGAATTAACTTGCCTTCGCCGCCAAAGTATACGTCGGCCAGTGCTTTTGATAGCTCCGTCTTGCCGACACCAGTCGGCCCCAGAAACAGAAAGGTACCAATCGGCCGATTCTCATTGCGGACGCCCGCGCGAGCGCGGCGCAGAGCATCACTGACGACATTAACAGCGCGAACTTGATTAACCATTCGCTCATGAATTAGATCCTCCATATGCAACAGCCGCTCGCGGTCTTCGGTCGTATTAGCCACGCTAACTTTAACGTCCATTGTCCGCTCGATCGCTTGCTGCACAGAATTCATGGTCACGATACCAGACTCGCTAAAACTAGCCGCCGACTCTAGCAATTTAAGCGCCCGGCCAGGCATAGCTATATCGTGAATATAACGCTGACTCAAGCGATAAGCTTCGTTAATCGCTTGTATCATATAAGTAACTTTGCGGTTGAACTCAATAGCAATCAACTGTTCTTGCAGAACCTTTTTAGTCTCTGCTTCGTTGGTTTCGGCGACATTAATACGGTTAAGCGAGTTAGCTAGCGACGGGTTGCGGCGGCTAATTTCGAGATAGCGCTGTTCGTCCATGCTTAAAATTAAGCGTAACCTGCCAGCGTCTAAAATCGGCTGCAAAACATTTGTTAAATCTACCGACCCCACACCTTCTTCGAAAAATAACTGCGCGTCATCGAGGCAAACAATGATGTTTTTAGCGTTATAAGCCTCTCCCAAAACCTGCATGATTAAGTTTTCAAGCTCGCCGCGTCCTGGCGCTGCCGCAATCAACGATGCCGAGTCAAGAATGAATATCTGGCGGAAGCGAAGATTTTCGGGTACATTCGCATCAGCGTCCAAAATTCGTTCCGCGAAAGCATGAATTACTGATGTTTTACCAACACCAGCTTGGCCGATAAGAACCGCGTTTTGCCGCCCGCCCGTACCAAAAGCTTCCACTAGCTGATCAATCACCTGAACATGCGATGGTATGTCAATCGACAAGGTATTACGGCTAGCGCCAATTTGCTCGCTGATATTTTGCCCGAATCGTTCAAGGTGCGGAATCCAGCCAAACGACCAATCGCGCGCCAAGCCGCCAGTCCGCCGCCGCTGGCCAAAATGCCGAACAATCTCCATCAAATGCTCTTGCCACAAAATACCAGCATCCAAATCTTCATCTCCTAAATGAGTTTGCGCTATTATCGATTGATAATTCGGAAAGCTCCTCACTAGCGCTGTAGCTAATACGGCACCGCTGATACGGTCTAGCTGATTGGCTTGGCGAATATCGTCAGCTACACTCCACAGTTCGTCAACGGAAATCGTCGAACTCTCAGCGATAGTGGCTAAAAATGACGGCGTCATACCAAGCCGTACCCCCATGAATTGACCGCTTGGCACTTCACCAATCACTTTAGCAATCTCTCGTATGCTCGGTTCTCGCGACAACCGACCTAACACGTCGACCGCTAACAAATCATCAACCGATCCACCCCTACCAGCCGGCAGATCGTGAACGTGCCAATTATAAAATTTCACTGCCATATATAATACTGCCGCCAGAGCGCCACACAGCCAACCTAGCGACAGACGCTCCATAGTTACTAGCATAGTACCCGATACCACTAGCAATAACGCTAACCATGAAAGGCTTTTTGCAATCATCGGCGACAGCAGCCGCCCAAAGCGCGCTTCGCTGGCTCGCTGAGACGCATACCTAAAAGTACCTAAAGATGCCATGGTATCCACCCCGATATTGCCGCAACAACCATTACCACCGGCATCGCTGGCACCAACGGCCAAATAGCCAAACGTAGTAGACCAATCAACAGCATCAAGCACAAGGCTGCTACACCTATCAGCAGCGTTATTATCCTTATAAAGCCGCCAATGATTCGCGATACCAAGCGATCAAAAAACGCCCGCAACTGCACGCCGATTGGTCCGCGCACTTTTCCGGCTGAAATTTGCCGCCACGGCGCGAATAGTGTCTTGAGTAATAATCCCAGCGAAAACGTGTCGTATAATCGCTCGACAGATTCCCAAACATCTACTGCTGCTCGCTTCCAACCAACGCTATACCACCACGAAATCATGCCCACAATAAACATATGCTTTTTATTATAATTCAAAAAGCATTTGGACGCTACTATAATGCGCCAAAAACAGGTATAATGAGTTTTATGCGTCAAACTCTCACGACTATGCTCGGGAAGACTGTCAAGAAAGCTGCACAGATTCGCGGCGGTAGCGGCTCAGCCTTGCCAGGTTTGGTAATTGAAAAAATCGACTCAGATTTTGTCAGCCGCACATTACAGCAACTACCAATGGGCGTAGCACTCATCAGCGGCACTAATGGCAAAACTACTACTACCAAAATTGTTGTCGAATTACTAGAAAGCCAAGGCCTGAAAGTATTCACCAACCGTACTGGCAGCAACTTCACGCGCGGCGTGGCAGCAGCGCTATTAGGCGAAGTTGATTTGCACGGACGAATGAACGCTGATATTGCCGTGCTTGAGCTCGACGAGGCTTATGCTGTTCACTTTGCAAAAGCAATTAAACCAGACTACTGTTTACTGCTAAATGTCATGCGCGACCAGCTAGACCGCTTTGGCGAAATTGACAATACCGCCAAACTCCTCCACAATGTTGCAATAAACACAACAAAGTGCGTAGTCCTTAACCGCGACGACCCGCGATTAAGTAGTCCTGATTTTGTAAACAATATTAAATCACCGCTGCGAAGTTTTGGCGTTAACCCAAAATATTCGCAGACTTTCCCTTCTGATGATTCTTTACGCAGTAGCGAGCAAAATGCGGCTAAATTGTACGCTGACGACACCGGTCTTGAAGAGTTTAAAGATCAGCACGCCGTTATTGCCTTCAATGGTAGTAGTCGCTCGGTAGATCTGAACCTGCGTGGCATCTACAATCTTCAAAATGCTACTGGTGCTGTTGCTTTAGTGCGCGCAATTCTCGGTAATAGTCTAAATGTTGATTCTATGCTCAAAGCGCTATCAGGTATTAAGCCAGCTTTTGGCCGCGGTGAGCAATTAATAATAGATGGACAACCCTGCGAGCTAGTATTGGTCAAAAATCCGGCTGGCTTCCGTTTGGCCCTAGCTTCGTTCGACCCAGCAAACTATGCCACTATGATAGCTATTAACGATGCTTACGCTGATGGCCGCGACATGAGCTGGCTCTGGGATGTAGATTTTGATAGTTTACAAGAACAAGGCGTCACTGCTGTATCTGGTATCCGCGCCTATGACATGGCCCTGCGACTAGAATACGACGAAGTGCCTATCGATTTTGTTGATACCGACCTGGCGGTTGCACTGCGCCAGCTCATCACTAAACACACTCGCCAGCCAAAGCGCATTTATTGTAGCTACACCGCAATGTTAGCACTACGACGACTACTAGCCCGTTATACTGACGTGGAGGAAATCCGATGAAAAGACAACCGCAATCTATCACTATCTTGCAACTTTATCCGCGCGATATGAACATTTACGGCGACTGGGGCAATGTTCTGACTCTCAAGCGGCGGCTAGAATGGCGTGGTTTTGCTACCAAACTAATCGAATATAACGTTGGCGACGCTTTTCCAGACGATGTTGATTTAATCGTCGGTGGTGGTGGACAGGACTCCGGACAATTACGAATTAGTGGCAACCTGCAAAAGATTGCCCCGCAGCTCGAACGATTAGCTGACGACGATTTACCAATGTTAGTTATCTGCGGTTTATACCAACTATTCGGCCGCTCGTTTACTACCAAAGACGGCGACATGATTCCTGGTATCGGTATTCTTGACCTAGAGACAATTGGCGGTGACGAGCGCATTGTTGGTAATATTATCGTCAAAAGTCCAGAATTCGGTGAAATTATCGGTTATGAGAATCATTCTGGGCTAACTACGCTTAGCCAAAATACCACAGCACTCGGCGACGTCATCAAAGGCGTAGGCAACAATAATATTGATGGCCGTGAAGGCGCCCGTTATCGTAACGTTATCGGTACCTATTTGCACGGTCCGCTCTTGCCAAAGAATCCGCACATCGCCGATTGGATGATTTCGCAAGCTATAATCCGTAAATACGGCGTCGTCGTTTTAGACCCGCTTGAAGACAAGTACACTGAACAGGCTCGTAATATCGCCAAAAAACGCCCGCGCTAGCCACTACTTTTAACACTATCCTCAGATTGGACCTGCTATACTGGTAGAAGTGACCAAAATGAGCGCTGTAAAAAAACCAAAAATTAATCGTATTGTCAGCCTAGATTTAATGAGAGGCTGGTTTTTGGTGATAATCATACTTGATCATTTGAGTTATTTTCCAAACGGCCTCGTGTTCATCAGTGGCGACAGCAGATTATACGTCACTGCCGCCGAAGGATTCTTTATTATTTCTGGATTAGTATTAGGCATTGTCCGCGGTGCTAAATTAACAGAGCGCTCGTTTAGATACGCTGCTAAATTGATCTGGCGGCGAAGCTTCATGCTATATCTGACCAGTATCATCATTACAATATTATCGATTGCGATCGGCTGGCATTTTGTTGGTAACGACGGTGTCAAGTCGCCTTTGCCTCCGCTAGATAGCAATATCTTTAGTTTATTTTGGAGAATAGTTACCTTGCAAGAATTCTACGGCTGGGCCGATTACTTGCGTCTGTATGCGATATTTTTGGCGCTAACACCAGCTGCGCTTTGGCTACTTCGCCGCGGCAAATGGTACATCGTTCTAACCGTCAGTACTCTAGTTTGGCTGCTAACGCCAAAGCCGGTTAACGAATTCACTCAGCCATTTACTTGGCAATTTATTTTTTTCATCGCCTTCACGCTAGGATTTTACTCGCCGCAAATTAAATCATGGTGGAATAGTTTGCCCGCCAAAACGCGGCGCTACACTAAAACTATCATCTTTACCCTGTTTATCATCACTTTCATCGCCAATGTTTTTGCCGAGTTTTTCGCGCCAGCCTTAAACGATAATCTTTCGACAGCTATTAATAATTTTCGCCCTATCCTAGCGGCCAGCTTCGATAAGTTAGCTCTAACGCCAGCGCGCGTAGCTATGTCGCTGCTCTGGTTTATTGGGTTTTTTATGATTTTCCAGCGTTTTGAAAAACAAATTAAACGCTATCTCGGCTGGCTACTTATTCCGTTTGGGACTAATTCGCTTTACGTCTATTCAATTCATGCCTTCGTAGTCATGGGAGCGCATCTAATAGTCAATCCGCAATATGGCGCGCCAGCTAGTTATTTTAATTCTTTTGACCGTCTAGCCGAGGTTCCTCAAAACCTCGCGCTATCGATTTTGGTAATTGCAATTATTTACCTAGCAGTGCGAACCAAATTTTTGATGAAGATTATTCCGCGCTAAACTTAGTGATTTTTAGCGGTGATAAATCGATCGTTGCAACCTCGCGATAGTTACCTGGCAGACTAGCTTTCATATCGCTATAGTAGACATTATAGATATTCTTTGCGCGGGTAAATGTTTTTTTCGTGTCGACAACTTGGCGGCTATTGCCATCTAGCGGAGCATAACCGCCGCCAAGATGTTGGTCACTACTAGCAAAGTATATCTGGCAATTCGGTAGATAATAATCTAGCTCAATCGCCACATACGGATCGGCCGCTAACACCACATCGTTTTCGCTACATTTAACTATAGAAGCAACAGAGTTGACGTTTGGCTTTTGCATACGCTGAAAATTATAATTACCAACCTGGCTGAGGTTAGTTGCCCCGACCGCCAGAACTACCAGCAGAACTAACGGTGAAGCTATTCGCCAAACTTCACGATTCTCATGTTCGGTCGACAGCGCGAGACTAGCTCCCACGAGCATAACTAAGCCAATCGCAACGTGCGCCAAATAACGCTCGACATACATCGGTTTATACAGAGAAATCACCATCAATAATATTATCGGCACGCTAATATAACTAACTAATAACCACAAAATATCGTTTTTTTTCTTAATATGAAAAGTAATGACAATCGAGCGGACAGATACAAAAATTATCGCCAGCACCAATATTGAGGCAATCACCCCCAGTTGCCAAAGCGGCTGATATATTGTATTAAACGAAACAATACCAACTAACTGCTCGAGATTCATTGGCTGTCCAATTGGTGCAAGCGCTCCATTGCCAACCTGTTTCAAAAAAGACGATAGCCACGGGAGAAACAGCAACAAACTAAACGCATAAGCCCCTATCCAGCGGCACTCTTTCCATGAAGACTTACGCAACTTACCAGCGTCCATCGCGACTAGCCAGGCTAGATGAGCCAGCCACAAAAGCGCCAAGTAGTATAGTGTGTACATGCCGAGCGCCACTAGCACTCCATAAATAAGCCAGTCAGCCCACCGCTTGCTAGAGTGCGCTCGTACCAACATTGTCGTCGCCGCTACGCCGATTAACGACGCCATAGCGTACATGCGAACTTCGAAACCGTAGCGCATTAATAATGGCGCCAGGAGCAACATCGTTAATACATAAATGGCTGCTCGCGCATTAAAATGCTTTTTAATAAAACAACCGGCTACCGCAATTGAGGCTCCATAAAAGATCACGCTTAGCGAGCGCAATGCCAGTTCGCTCCAGCCAAAAACATTCGCCCAAATTTTCAGAACGAGATAATACAGCGGCGGATGAGTATCAAGCGCCGACAGCCGAATAATCTCGCTAGCAGACCGCTTGGCTACCATTATCGAATATGCTTCATCAAACCAAACGCTCTGCCGCAAGCCAATCCATAAACTAAGAGCTGCCGCTACTACTGGCACAGCAACTATCAGCCACCCATAAACCTTGTCATAGTCATTACTATGCTTCCAAAATAATATTTTCATGCTTTGATTATATTACGACTAGGAAAAACTCGCAAAATAATATATAATAGCTTTGCACATCTATCGGGGTGTGGCGCAGTTGATAGCGCGCGCGGTTTGGGACCGTGAGGTCGAAGGTTTGAGTCCTTTCACCCCGACCATTTGAATCATGAACCTGCCGACAAGCGGCAGGTTTTGCTATTGTCCTATTTTGCCCTCCCATACTCCTCATGCTATCATAACTATATGAAAAGCAAACAACACTCGCGCCGCCGCATAGTCGTTAATATTTTTGGCACATTAGGGTATTTGTCAGTATTTTTGCAGTGGACGTGGACGGCAATTATATTACTATATCCGTTATTCCAATCAGAAGCTGTACAAAAGATTTTTCTACCAGAACGCCAAGCGCCTCGCCCCGTCGTGAGCCACTCTGGATGCTATAGCGATGCCGCTCCATTCATTGCCATTGTCTCTATTGCCATTACAGCTGCAATTATTGTTATGTCAATGATCACGCTAATAGGATTGCCAAAGAAAATCGGCAAGACTGGCGCTAAAATCACGCATTCGGCAGCCAACGTGATAGCCGCCAATACCCGCCCGCCAAAACAACAACCAGCAAAAAAATGGAAATTAAACTTGTCGTACAAACTGATAATTTGTATTAAATTAATATTGACGGTTCTGCCAGTCATTCTGTTGCTCTTTGCACCGACAATTCCTAAACTGCCGCACCAAGTTATGACTATCGTCGGCAATTTCTGCTTAGTGGTATCAGCTGTTTATTGGCTTATCCAATATGCCTTAGCTAAAATCCTACGCGTGCCGCATAAAGAAATTTGGTAATTCAAGCCTTCAAATTTGGTAATTCAAGCCTTCGGCGGGATGATGTCTATAGTGCGCGTTTGCTTATCTAGCGGCAATTGATGACCAGCATCAAACTTATAGACGAGCAGCGTACCAAACGGCATTTCTACTTTGCCAATCTCTTCATCAGGAATCTGGTCGAGATACTTCATCAGTGCGCGAATAGTGTTACCGTGCGAAACAAGCAGGATATTTTCGCCTCTTTGCAGCCGCGGCAAGATTTCGCTTTGAAAATATGGAATTGCCCGCGCGTAAACATCTTTGAGCGTTTCGCCACCTGGTACCGGGTAATCCCAGCCGCGGCGAATTCCCTGAAATGCCTCACTGCCAATCTCGTCTTTGACTTCCCATTTGTTTTTGCCAGTTAAATCGCCGTAATCACGCTCGTTAAGCGGCTTGGCGATAATCCGTTCGAGATCCTCCTGGTCGCCCTTGCCGCGCAGAATTCCATCGCAAGTCTGCTGCGTACGTTTGAGCTCGCTAGTATAAGCGGCATCAAAGTGAATATCGCGAATAATTTCACCAAGCTGCTCGGCTTCGCGCATGCCTTTTTCTGTCAAATTGACATCTGTCCAGCCAGTCCACTTACCTAATAAATTCCACTCGCTTTCTGCGTGGCGGCTAATAACTAAAATTCCCTGTTTTTGCACTTCCATAAATTCATTATACCGCGAAAATCAAGTTGTCTGAAATATTTTATCCGTGAGATTTCAAACAGTCTAGTCTTCTGCATTAAATGCTATAATATAACTATGAACGATTTCACAATTCAATCAATCAAAGCAAGACAAATCCTCGACAGCCGCGGCAACCCAACCGTTGAAGCAGACGTTATTTTAAGTAACGGCACGCTTGGCCGTGCTGCCGTACCGAGCGGCGCTAGCACTGGCTCGGCTGAAGCGCTTGAATTGCGCGATGGCGGCATTGACTGGTCGGGCAAAGCGGTTTACCAGGCAGTACGCAATGTTAACGAAGTCATTGCACCAGCGCTAGCCGGACACGATGCCAGCGACCAAGCTGCTCTCGACCAAATAATGCTCAATTTAGACGGCACCGATAATAAGTCCAAGCTTGGCGCTAACGCCATTCTCAGCGTCAGCCTAGCCGCCGCTAAAGCTGCCGCCAGCGCTAAGAACCAGCCGCTGTGGCGCTACGTCGCAGAGATGACCGACAGCACACCTGTCCTGCCATTACCAATGATGAACGTGCTCAATGGCGGCGCTCACGCAGCTTTCGCTACCGATATTCAGGAATTTATGATCATTTGTAAAGGTGCGCAGACTTTTGCAGACACACTCAAAATGGGCACCGAGATCTTTCATGCGCTAGCCAAAGTACTAAAAAATTATGATTATCCAACTACTGTCGGCGATGAAGGCGGCTACGCACCGCGCGTCCGCAACGGCAATCGCGAAGCGCTGGCCTTATTATCCGAAGCTATTCAAAACGCCGGCTATGAACTCGGCCGCGACGTTGTCTTTGCAATGGATGCTGCGTCAAGCGAATTCTATCAAGAAGGACGCTACGAGCTTAAATGCGAAGACAAGTCGCTAGCAAGCAGTGAAATGGTTGATTGGCTAGAAGCCTTGACAAATGAATTTCCAATTGTCTCAATCGAGGATGGTCTAGCCGAAAATGATTGGGATGGCTGGAAGCTGCTGCGCGAACGGCTCGGGGACCGCATCCAGCTAGTCGGCGATGATTTGCTTGTCACGAACACCTCGCTGATTGAACGGGCTATCGCTGAACAAACTGCCAACGCACTGCTAGTTAAACCAAATCAAATTGGCTCGCTGACCGAGACTATTCAAGCTGTTAAAATGGCGCAAAATGCTGGCTGGCGCACCGTCATGAGCCATCGCTCTGGCGAAACCGAAGACACGACGATCAGCCACCTGGCCGTTGGCCTGGGTTGCGGCCAGATTAAAACTGGATCGTTATCGCGAACCGATCGCGTCGCTAAATATAATGAGTTACTGCGTATCGCCGAGGACGACCAATCGTTAACGCTAGCGCAGCCATTTAGTAAATAAGTAAGTCTGTTGTTTTACTTCTAACAAAGCGAAAAACGCCTTTTCTTTGTCAAGAGGTGTTTTTCATATCAAACTAATTATGTTATACTACTAACGAATAATCGTTTTAGGAGGTTAGTTGCTCTCGATCAAACAAAAAAAGCACCGCCGTCCATATGCTATTTTTGCAGTGGCGATATGCCTGATTAGCACTGGCGTGTATTTTATGATGCTGACCTTATCGCCGTCGGTAGCGCCTCTGATTTTTACCAAGCCGATTGATGCTAAATCGCTGCCAAAAGCCAAAATCGGCGAGAACCGTATTGTTATACCGCGCATCGGCGTCAATATTCACTACGACAAAGGCCGCACCGCACTCGATCGCGGTGCTGAATGGCGACAGCCAAACCATGGCAACCCCAAAGATGGCGGTAATTTCATTATTGCTGCCCACCGCTTCAGTATCCAGCCAACACCGCAGGGTACTGTTGAGAAATCGCCTTTTTATAACATTGATAAGATGAAACTAGGCGATAACATTGTAGTCGATTACGAAGGTGCTCGCTATGCGTACGAAATCACTAAAATATTTGATGTCAAACCAGACCAGACTGAAATCGAAGCTCCATCCCAAGAAGCAAAGCTGACTCTATACAGTTGCGAACTTGGCGGCTCTGATGCTGGCCGCATCGTCATCACAGGCAAACTGCTCGGTCAAGTCGAACAATAAAATACTCTACCAGTTGTCGTACAGTAGAGTATTTTGATTATAAATTGCAGGCAGATAAAAAGGTAGTTATTTGGCGAACTCAACCGCGCGAGTTTCACGGATAACATTCACCTTGATAGTTCCAGGATATTGCATGGTTGACTCAATCTTAGTTGCGATGTCGCGTGCTAGCTTGATAGCGCTAAGGTCGTCGATTTTCTCTGGCGTGACAATCACGCGAATCTCGCGGCCGGCGCTTATGGCGTATGCTTTCTCGATTCCTTGGAAACCAGTCGCAACATTTTCGAGATCACGCATGCGCTCAGCGAAATTCTCAGCAGAGATATTACGCGCACCCGGCCGAGCGGCACTGATCGCATCGCAAATACGGACAACTATTGCTTCTGGTGTAGTTGCCTCAATGTCATCGTGATGAGCCTCAATCGCATGACAAATACCCTCGCTCAGGCCAGCCTTGCGAGCCAGCTCGGCACCGATATGATGATGCTTGCCTTCAATTTTGTGGGTAACTGCCTTGCCCATATCGTGCAGCAACGTCGCTATTTTGGAAGTGCGGACATCAGCGCCAATCTCGCTAGCAATCATACCGGCCATATGCGCCATTTCGGTCGAATGCTTAAGAACATTTTGACCATAGCTAGTTCGAAACTTCAGCTCGCCAAGTAGCTTTAACAAATCGCGCGGGATACCGGTAACGCCAACTTCGCGCGCTGCATCTTCGCCAGCTCGCTGGGTTTCCTTGTCGATTTGCTTTTCAGCTTTCGCAAAGACTTCTTCAATACGCCCTGGGTGAATACGGCCGTCCTTCATTAACATTTCGAGACCGAGACGCGCTACCTGGCGGCGAATTGGGTCAAAGCTCGATAGAACTACCATGCCTGGCGTGTCATCAACCAAGAAGTCTACGCCAGTAACGCGCTGCATCGCTTGAATATTACGGCCTTCTTTGCCGATAATCCGACCCTTCATGTCGTCGTCTGGCAGTTTAACCGCAGTAACCGTGCGCTCGGCAGTCACCTCGCTAGCCATGCGTTCCATCGTTTCGACGAGGATAGTTTGCGCCCGCTCCTCGGCGTCAGCTTCGACGTCTTGCTGCATTTTGGCAACCAGATTTAGTAGATCGCCCTTGATGTCGCGTTCAGTCATCTTCATCAACTTATCAGCGGCGTCTTTCTTCTTGAGACCAGCAATTTTCTCAAGCTTTTCCTGCTGACGCGTACGAATGTCACGGATCTCATTCTTCAATTCTTCAACTTCGTCTTCTTGCTTGCGTAATTTTTCACTACGCCTGTCAAGCTGGTCAAGCTTTTTGTCAAGCGACTCCTCGCGGTCCGCCAGACGATTCTCGGTTTTTTGAAGCTCTTTGCGGCGCTCTTTCTCGATTCGCAGCGCTTCATCTTTAGCTTTGAGTACGATATCGCTAGCTTTGCGCTCAGCTTGCGCTATGACCTGTTCGGCTGTATTTTTGCTCTTGGTCTCTTGTTGGCGATCATATACCACTTTACCGCCCACGCCAGCAATAATACCAACAATCGCGGCAATAATTCCCTCAACCATATTTTTCCTTTCTTTCGCGGCAATTAGTCAACGCATCAAGTCAAAAACCGCAAAATTATCAAAATTTAAACTTATCAATGTCACATTCGTAGACATTACCATTGTACCGCGTTTATAACAAAATAAGCAACTATTTACGCGGTTTGGTGATGCGAGCCTCAGCGCCATATTCAGGCAGAACTATTTCATCATTGCGGCCATTCTGCAGCCGAGCCAAGCATTCTTCACGCCAAGCTTCGCCAGTAACTCCAACGATCGGAATACGTTGTTCGTGCGCTATCGTATTCAGCACTGCCAGACCAATCCTCAAACCAGTAAAGCTTCCCGGACCGCGAAATACGCCAATGCCCGAAATATCAGCAAAACTGGCCCCATTCTCTGCTAAGCGGTCGCGCAAATAAGCTAGCATGTCGCGTGCGAGATTGCGTTCAGCCGCCCATTCGTAGTCGGTTCGTTTGTCACCGTCAATTAGCGTTAATTGCACCGTCATTTCAGCGCTATTCCACAATACAATCATCGTAATTTCTCCACAATTCGACGCGATTTTTCACCGCCGCTCTTCAAAGTTAGCTTGCGACTATCATCAGGCTGCACCTGGATGACGATCTGCAATACGTCCGTTGGCAGTACGTTATTTACTACATCGCTCCACTCAATCACAGTAATTGTATGCGAATCGTGAATCGCTTCATCAAGTTCCATTTTCATAATACCAGCATCTGGTAAGCGGTAAAAATCATAATGAGCCAACCGCAAGCCGTCCGCAGCCTCGTAATTGCGGCTAATCGTAAACGTCGGACTCTGAACCTCGTCGTCAATTTGCAAGCCGCGCGCCAATCCCTTGGTCAGTGTAGTTTTGCCAGCGCCAATATCGCCGACAAGTTCGAGCGTCTCGCCGCCATGCAATAAGCCGCCAAGCTTCGCGCCAAACTGCACCAGATCATCCCCCGTCTGCAAGCTCACCTCTAATATCATATAATTTATTATACAATACCGGACAGAGTTACTGTGTTAAAATACGTTTATTATGAGTAATTTCTTTTGTAAATACCAATCGCCGCTGGACGAAATTACCATAGCAAGCAACGGCAGCGCTATCACTGGCCTGTGGTTCGCTAAGCAAAAATATTTTGACGCTGAGCTAGGCGAGAATAACGCAAATTCTGATTTACCGATTTTCACTAAGGCAATGCGCTGGCTTGATGCGTATTTCGCTGGCAAAAATCCTGGAGAAATCCCGCCAATACAGCTTGATGGAACGCCTTTTCAGTTGGAAGTCTGGCGTATCTTGCAAACCATACCGTACGGCGAGCGCACTACCTACGGAGAAATTGCTAAAAATATCGCCAAGAAACGCGGTATCGCCAAAATGTCAGCACGAGCCGTCGGCGGAGCAGTCGGGCGCAATCCAATTTCAATTTTCGTACCGTGCCATCGGGTTGTCGGCAGTAATGGTAAACTGACGGGGTATGCTAGCGGAATTGAAAAGAAAATTAAATTGTTGAAGCTAGAAAATATACTTTAATCTAAAAGAAAGACGCTATCTTTTCGGACTTTATACTTCCTCATCAAACCTGACCAACAACGTCTCTGTGTATAGATTATTACCTCGCTGTCAGAGTCGGGCCCTATTTCTTTGCAACTTTTTTCTGCTTATTTCTCTGTCCTCTAGCTACCACAACCACCACTGCCGTGATAATCGATAGTCCAGCCAAAATAGCCAGCGCGTAGGCATAGCCCGATAGCAGATAAATTAAAGCCAGCGTCACGCCGACAGCACCCCAGATAGTGATTAGCCGTCTGCCGAGCGCCAAGCCAATGATAACCATCAGCGAATGCTCGGCCAGGAACAATATTTCCATAGCATTATCTCCCCTTAACGCCAGGACAAGGGTCGATAAGCTGAACACAGCTAGCGCCAGCACCAAATGCGCGATGGTGTATATATGAGCATACCCCAGCCAGCGCCACGACATCACCGCCCCTGAAAGAATTGCTGCTGAACACAGGTATGGCACCACTATGTCGTGAACAGGCGCAATTAGCATATGGATAGCAAATAAAATACCGCACAATACTAAAAGGACGCCCGAGTCGAAGTATAGAATATTCTTCTTCGGCATCCCCTCGGCTATTAGGGCGCTGCCATTGACCGCCCACGTTAATGTTACTAACAGTACCGCCTCCGTTGTGGTACTGGCCGGCATGGCCATCAGCAGTAAAAGTATCGACCAGCCAATGGCGCTCCAAAATGATGCATAATACCAATAAACTGATAATTTCTTGGTTCGCATAGCCACGGCGATGCCATAAAACACCGCAAAGATAATCAGCGAAACGATCGACATAAACTCAAGCTTAACGCCGAGCCACTCTGCTGTTAAGTAGAATAACAATACCAAACTTGGATGCGCCAATATCGCCATCGGCCGCCAATCCCGCTTGGCGTACACTGCCATATAAAGTGCCGCGACAGCTGCCAACCAGCCCAAGATTTTGAATGGTAATTCATATGCCGTCGACAAATTTATCATCGGTAATATCACCGCTGGTACCGTAGCAGCCAATAGAGTCATATCGCTAGTGATTGACGCTCGCTTATTCATCGCCAACGACCAATATACCACCCCAAAGCCGACAAACGTCGCCCAAGCAGTGATGGTGAAACTGTCGCTTAGCGGCACGCGTAGCCAACGCAAGAACAGCAGTACCAAAGCAATCGTCGCCAAGTATGCTCCGCCCAGATAACCATCCTCACGCCGCCGATAAAACGCATAGTACAGCAGCGCTACTAACGGCAGCCAAACCGCCGGATGAATAGACGAAAAGACGATCAAGATAGCCGCGCCAATGGCAGAATATAATAGCAATTCGCGGCATTTAACCGCCGCCTCTTTGCGGTAATTGTACAGCCACTCTACTAATAACAGCAACGACAAGCCGTTCAACCACGCCATCAAAATAGCAAGGTCTTCGCCAGCCAGCTTGAAATAAGAAGCCAGCAGCAACACTATCGCCAGAAAAGAGGCATGAATACCAATCACTAGACCGTAAGCTTTCTCACGCCACGCAGCGATACCCATGATGACAGCAGCAACCACCACCGAATCTGACAGATACAACAAACCTTCTCCCGCTGGATAAGCAGTCAAAAAAGCTAAGGCTATAAACACTGTCATTAACCACCAAGCGGCCGCCGCGCCATACACTAGTATTGCTTGACTTTTAGTAATATTTGGGCGTTTCAAAACTAATAATCGGCAGATAATCGGCAGGAAAGTCATAAGCATAAAGATGGAGTAATGTACGTGCAGGGCTGTTATGGGGTCGAGACCAAATAGCCTGACGCCAGCCGGCACTAACAAAATTCCAGACATTACTACCATACCGCCAAAACGGGCGCGGCGCAGCAATGCAAGCGCCATAAAACTCATTGCCGATATCATACTCAGCAGGATAAATATGATCATATCTCTTAGCGGGCTTTCGACGCCAGCTATGACCAAGAAAGCGGCCAGCGATACAACGAAACTAACCCACAGTACTATTTCGTGCTGCTTGTCGGGCTGCCTTTGGGCATGCATCGAGCCAATAGACCAAATCATATTACCAAGCGCAACTAGCCCCAGCGCTATACCTGTGGCCAGCCCATCATTATTTGACAGATACATAGTAAAACTAGCAGTCGCCGCCATCAGCAGCACGCGCGCCGTCGTTAGTTCATACGTGCGCATATCCTTTGATTTTTCAACAAAAGCAACAGTAAAATAATATATAACGCTGATAAGCAACAGCATACTGATGTCAAGCGTTCCCATATGCACCGACGAACCGATAGCAAGAAGTAAAGTAGATGGGACGATAAACGGATTAACCAGAGTCAACGGCTCGGTGAATTGGCGTGGAAAATGATTAGAAAAATACGCAGCCAAGGTCATCAGGCATCCGAACAATAGCACCGCAGCATAATACCACACCAACTGAGCATGCATAACAGCCGGCAAGCTGGTCGTCATCGTAAACATCGACAGCAGCGAAATATAGGCGAGCGGCTGGCTATTGAGCCTGACCGTAGCATCAACGCATAGGAAAGTGCCGATGAAAGGGGTAGCAAGCCAGCACAATGCCGGATCAATCCCCAAAAGCAAATGCATGCTCCACCCGCCAATCGGCACAGCAGCCAGCGCCGTACCAATAAACGCCGTCGAGGCCGGCTTTAAGATTAGCAAGCGGGTATATAACACCTGGCCAATGACATAATAGACAAAAATAAACAGCCACACCAGACTGAACCTGAGCTGCGCCGAAAGCTCAATCGTTTGCGCCAACAATAATATACCAGCGGTTAGCAATAATGATGCCGTATAGAGCGCCACATTGATGGTGGTTTGACGATTTTTCTCTTTATCTTTATTACTGGCTGGAGATAGCCACTGGACAATCTGCGTCTTTTCATCAGGAATATTAGTATTTTCTTCAACTGGCGCAGCATTAGTAGGCAATACTACATCAGGCTCGTTTGATTCGTTGCGAGTTACTACAAAACCAGCAAATTGTGAAGCTGCAGTCTGATTCTCGGTAATAAGTTTGGCTTGACCGTCGCTACCTTCAATTTTCGCACGGCCATTCTGCGCATCGCACACGCCGTCCCAGTAACCGCGCCGGTAATCCTCGGATTGACGAGGTAGTCGATTATTACCTCTCTGCGCCACCTTAATTATCACGACGACAATCACCAACAGAAAAATTAATTCCATACTTAATTCCCCTTATGCTAATTTTAGTATAGCACGGGAGGGCTTTTTCATGGAGAAATTTTCGAAAGAGACACCGAACTATCATAGCAATAACGTTTTTGCTCGCCTTTCAGAGCCTCGCCTTAGTCTATCGCGCGCCGCCAACTACCGAAATTCCACCGCTCAACTGTGTCGTCCAGCGAAAAATATAATACCCCAGAGACTTGGGGTATTATATTAGCCTGCATTAGACTCTGCTATTTCTCGTCGACCACCTCGCCCTCGACTGGCTCGTCCTTGTCAGACTTTTTATCGTCTTTAGATTCATCAGCTTTGTTGTCCTCAGCAGCTTGCTGGTACATTTTGGCGCCGATTGGCATGATGGCGTCCTGCAAGGCTTTGGCTGCTGCCTCCAGCTCGTCTTTGTCGTCAGCATCTTTGTGCTTTTCCGCTTCTTTGACCGCTTCGTCAATCGCTTTCTTGTCGTCGTCAGAAATCTTATCTTTGAACTCATCTGGCATTTTCTTTGCCTGGTAGATGGCGTTTTCTAGCTGGTTTTTGGCATCAACGGTCTCGCGCTTTTTCTTGTCTTCGTCGGCATGCATTTCGGCTTCTTTTTGCGCCTTTTCGATGTCTTCCTTGCTCATGTTACCTGAGTTTTGGATGGTAATTGACTGCTCTTTGCCGGTGCCTTTGTCTTTAGCAGTGACGTTGAGGATACCATTAGCGTCGATATTGAACGTCACTTCAATCTGCGGCACGCCGCGTGGTGCTGGCGCGATACCGTCAAGCACAAAGCGACCCAAACTCTTGTTGTCATTGGCAAATTCGCGCTCACCCTGCAAGACGTGAATCTCCACTTGCGGCTGATTGTCGGCAGCAGTCGAGAACACTTCGCTCTTGCTGGTTGGCACAGTGGTGTTGCGCTCAATCAGCTTGGTCGACACTCCGCCCATCGTCTCAATACCGAGACTGAGCGGCGTCACGTCCAGCAGCAGCACATCCTTAACATCGCCAGCCAGCACGCCACCCTGAATGGCTGCACCGACAGCCACCACTTCGTCTGGGTTGACACCTTGCATTGGATCTTTACCAAACAATTTCTTGACGCGCTCGACCACTGCTGGCATACGGGTCATACCACCGACCATGACAACGTTTTGGATGTCTGATTTAGAGAGTTTGGCGTCTTTGAGCGCTTTTTCAACTGGGCCATCAAGGCGCGCTAGCAGATCTTTCACCAAATCTTCCAACTTGGCTCGCGTCAGGCTCAGTTCAAAGTGCTTTGGCCCATCAGCATCAGCGGTAATGAATGGAATATTGACTTCATATTCAGTAACTGTCGACAGCTCCTTCTTGGCCTTTTCAGCTTCGTCCTTTAGTCGCTGCATGGCCGCATTGTCTTTGCGTAGGTCAATGCCTTCTTTAGACTTAAAGTCATCCAAGAAGTAGTTAACGATGATGTTGTCAAAGTCCTCACCACCCAGGTGGGTGTCGCCATTGGTGGCCTTCACTTCAAACACACCGTCGCCGAGCTCCAGGACAGAAACGTCGAAGGTACCGCCACCGAGGTCAAACACCACGATAGTCTCGTCATTTTTGCTCTTTTCGAGACCATACGCCAGAGCGGCTGCCGTTGGCTCGTTGATGATGCGCTTGACTTCCAGACCAGCGATTTTACCGGCGTCTTTGGTGGCTTGGCGCTGCGAATCGTCGAAGTAGGCCGGCACAGTGATGACTGCTTCGGTGACTTTTTCGCCAAGGAACGCCTCAGCATCAGCTTTGATTTTACTGAGGATCATGGCTGAGACTTCTTCTGGCGTGTATTCCTTGTCGCCCATCTTGACCGCCACGCCGGTACCCTTTTTAACAATCTGGTACGGCATGATATCGAGGTCTTTTTGGACTTCTTTGTCGCTAAACTTGCGACCAATCAGACGTTTAACGCCGTAAATCGTGTTCTTCGGATTGGTCACCCGCTGACGCTGCGCCACCTGGCCGACCAAGCGCTCACCTTTTTTATTGATGGCAACCACCGACGGCGTGGTGCGGTTGCCTTCAGCGTTAGTGATGACTTCCGGCTTACCCGCCAGTAGATACGCAAACGCGCTGTTGGTCGTACCGAGGTCGATACCAATAATTTTACCCATATGATTCCCCTTTCTTGTTTCGATCACATCTGGTTTTTGCTTATATCCATTTTAGCACTCTTTTGCATCGAGTGCCAACTATTTCAGTATAAATAATTAGCACTCTGGTGTCAAGAGTGCTAATTTAGATTTTTGCATTACTGTCTATTTTGTAGTAGTTGACTGGACTGGCGGCACTGCCGACGTCTTTCTGGCTAGTGTAATATATTGCACAACCGAAATAATATAAACTGCCGAACCAACCAAAATCAAACCGTAAGCAATCGTGTAAGTGCCGCCGGTGTTGCTGGCCAGTATAAACGTTGCATACGTGATAACAGCGCCAACCAGCGGAGCTAATGACGAAAAGGCAACCGATTTACGCGCCGCCAAAAGACTAGGGCTCAACTGCTTACCTCTGCCAATAGCAAACCAAACAAACGATCCGGCTGCTATGACCGCTGCAACAATTGTCACCGACAAGTACAAAATTCCTGAATGCGAATTAGACTTGCTAACAGCTTTATTCATTCCTTCCGTAGCTGCATAGTATTTCTTGGCAGAGTTCTGGATTTGGTTCAAATATTGGTTAGCGCTATTATAGTCATTTCCGCGCAAAGCGGCAACAATCTTGTCGAGCAGCACCTTGGTTTCTCCGGCATACTTTTTAACTTCCGCCGCTTTCCTGCTATATTCAACACCTAGCTTAGAAGAAAAATTATGATTAGCGACATTTCTGAATGCCGATGACGCAGCTGTAGCTCGAACAAGTACCATGCCGTTGGTTACGGATTTCTCGTCATTTGTCGATTTTATAAAATCTGTATACGCCTTATCCGAAGCGGTAATTATATCAATATCAGCTTGATTTACATAACCGGCTGCACTAGCAAACGAACCTCCAGCCGACACTGCGACAAGCGCAGCTAAAATTATCCCAAAAACTTTACGCATGCTTAGAATTATAATACAGAAAGTTAAATTTTACCAACCGCCGCTGGCGCCGCCGCCCGAGAATCCGCCGCCGCCAAAGCTGCCGCCAGACGAGCTGCTGCCTGACGAGCTGCTATCTGAACCTCCAGCAAGCCACCAATACCGCCGACGACTACCATTACTCCCATTACCTTTCAGGATAGCTATTACTATGATAGTAATAAAAATAACGATAAATAACATTGAAACAATTGACTCTCCATCTATATCATTGTCAGATAGATTCCTGCCTCCTGCTGCATCAATAATTCGCTTGACACCCGCCTCAACGCCGCCAGCATAATCGCCGCTGCGAAACTTTGGTGCGATTGTGTTACGGATAATTTGACTAGCTCGCGCATCGGTTAACGAACCTTCCATACCATTGCCGACCTCGATTCGCATTTTACGGTCATTCTTGGCAATAAGCAGTAATACGCCATTACTCTTTTTCTTGTCGCCGATACCCCATTGGCGGGCTACTTTGAGGCTATATTCCTCTAGACTATCATCACTGCCAAGCGTCGGAATCATCAACACGCCAATTTGGAATGATTTTTTCTGGCGCTCAGCATTAATCAGCTGCGCAATGCGGTCAATATCTTCATTTGCCAAACTTTCCGTCTGGTCAATTATAGGACGTTCAAGCGGCGGCGCAGCTGGCACTTCTAGTTTAGCGAAAGCCGTATTACTAAACAGGCAGCCAAATAACACTGCCAATGACAACAATCCAGCTAAACTGATTACATAGCTTCGCCAACGCATACCTAGTTTTCTTGTTTGGTTGAATTTGCTGCGCTGAAATCAACCGACGGAGCTTTATTAGCACCAGCATCCGACTCAAAATACGGTCGCTCCTTGAAACCGAACATGCCCGCTAACAAATTCGTCGGGAAAGATTTAACCTTCGTGTTATATGATTTAGCAGCGTCATTAAAATCATTGCGCGCCACAGTTATACGATTTTCTGTACCTTCTAACTGCGATTGCAAATCTCTGAAGTTTTCCGTTGCTTTGAGCTGCGGATAGTTTTCGGCAACCGCCAAAAGCCGACTGAGCGACGAGCTAACCTCGCTTTGAGCCTGCTGGAATTTGGCTATGTCATCTGGATTATTGGCATCGACTTTGATTTGCGTAGCTTTAGCGCGCGCCTCGACCACCTTTGTTAATGTCTCTTGCTCGAAATTAGCCGCACCCTTAACGGTGTTCACGAGATTAGGAATTAAGTCGCTGCGCCGTTGATATTGCGATTCAACCTTGCTCCATGCCGTATTAACCGACTCGCGGCTAGCCACCATGCTATTATAAGATCCAGCGACTATCATTATTAGCAGCAATACCACGCCGCCGATGACTGCTGGTATTTTCCAATTTTTCATTCCAACCTCCTGCTTATTGATACTTTTATTTTATAGGCTGCCAGCGAAAATCGCAACAAAGATCTCATATTAACTTATCAAGGGTGCTGCCAAATCCGAACCCAGTCAACTTCCATCGGCCAGGTCTTTCCAGTACCCAGAATAACGTCAATCGCTGTCTCGGAATCAAACAGTCCAAACGGGTTACTAAGCGTCGGATTAGTGCCGTCGGCAGCTACCGGATTTTGCTGCGGATCATTCGGCGCCAAGAGGTTCCGCTTTTCTCCCCAATATTGCTTTAATACCAACGCGCCGTCGATATACCATTCAACGCCGTTTGTATCCCATAAACAACCGTACGTATGTCAATCCGCTGAATGATAGTTCAGATTTCGATAATCGGCTTTTCGATTTTTAATCATTAAAGATTTATCAAACTGACCGCCATGATGAGCCCATAGCGTACCCAGAAACTCATCTTTGCGCATAATCTCAACCATATCAAGTTCGACATACGGCCGCTGATTCAAACGATGCAAATGATTCGACTGCGCCCAAAACGCCGGCCAAGAAGAATTCTCCGGCGGCACATTGCGCACGCCGTCAGCATCGACGCGCATCCGCACTTCGTAATAACCGCGCCCAAATGATTGCCCTTCGCCAGTATTTGGGTCGCGCGTCATGAAATTACGATTGTAGGTACTATGCGATGGTGCAATCCGCAGCACAGAATTATTCACAGAGTATTCGCTTGGCTGAGTGTCGGGTTTGCCCCACTTGTGAACCCCAGCTGGATACCATTTGAAACCTGGCGCGCCGGTATTGCCAGTGTCAATCGTGCTGATTGAAGTAAAATCATCCTCAAAAGCCAAGCGATTATATTTGCCAGCTGCTGCCGGGACGGTTGGTGACGGAGTCGGTGTGGGTGTGGGTGTAGGTGTAGGAGTTGGTGTCGGATTTGGAGTTGTGTTATTATTTGTAGATGACGCAGAAACCGGTCTCTTGGCATACCCCAGATATTCATAGCCGTCGATCTTTGGCGGCGAATACTCAACACTTTCGCCGTCTTGCACAGTTACCGTGTCGGTTGCGCCGATACTATCAATGATAGCCGAAGCCGCCTGATTGTTAAGCGCCAATCCGCCAACGCTAACAGCCAACAACAGCAGGGCGCGGCCCTCTTTGCTGCGCAGTAAGAAATAACCGCCTAGCGCCGCCAGCAAGCCGCCAACAGCAAAATACGCTGTCAAAATCCTCGCGTCGCTGCCCGTTTCAGCCAAACGTCCGCCGCCTTGGTATGCCAGCAAAAATTCCGAATTGGCGTCGTTAGTAGTCAACGTTATTTTTCCTGAAGCGATGGAATTCTGTTCGGTTTTCGATAGCGAACTTTTGACCACACTGCGAAGCCGAATGGTTTTTGAACCGGCATGCGCAGCCGGCGGCGCGATAAAATTCACCGCAACAACAGCGGCGATGAGTAATCCTACTATTTTCTTTTTCATTGAATCCCTCAACTCTTTTTGTTTTAACGCCTGATGACGCTTATGATTATATAGCTAATGACGATACAATGCAAGCGAAATAAGTACGGGAATGCTGGATTTATTGCCGCGTGACTTTGACCATAGCGTCGCGAACCACCGCGCCATTCAAGATATAGCCAGCACGCAATTCCTCAGCTATGACTTCTTTGTCGCCCTCTGCTTCTTCGTCAAATTGAATAGCTTGGTGCAGTTCAGGGTTAAACGGCATGCCAGGTTTAGCGTCAATTTTCTCAAGGCCAATTTCTTTGAGCTGCTTGTCGAGCTGTTTACCAAGGCCAGCCACGCCTTTCGCCCACGGATTATCTTTCAGCTCCTCCGGCACATTGGCAATCGCCCGCTCAATCGTATCAATCACTGGCAATAGTTTCATCACCGACTTCGCCTGGCCCATTTGGTGTGCCGATTGCTTCTCTGTCTCCACACGCTTGCGATAGTTCTCAAAATCCGCCCGCGTCCGCTGCAAATCCAGCGTCAACTCGCCCAATTGCTGCTCTAAGTCTTCAGTTTTGTTAGTCTTATTCTTTGTCATTTTTTCCTCCTACAACATTCCCTCTAGCATAGCACCGGTTCGGCGCACCAGCTCCATAGTCCGGCGATAATTTTGCCGCGTCGGGCCAATGACGCCAATGTAGCTGCTGTCGCTAAACGGCGAGCGGAATTTGCTGATAATCAGCGTGGCACCGCTACTTTTACCAATCGGATTTTCGCTGCCGATAAACACATTCAGCGGCTGGTTCGGCGCTGCTTCACGTAGCCACGGCTCTATATTATCAATCAACCTGGCAATCGCTTGCACGTGATCGCCCTCGACAAACTCCGGCTGGCTAAACAACTGCGTCATGCCATTCATATATAGATGTTCGCCAAACGACGCAAAGCCGAAATTGCCCGTCAGCTCCACCAAACTATCAACAGCGCTGCGAATCGCCCGGTCAGACTTATCAACGTGCGAGTTAACATGCGCTTCGATCGCTCTCGCACTGCGATCGATACCGCTCGGCAGCTCGGTCATCTGAGCATCGGTGATGCCATTGACGTACAACCGGTAGCCCTTATCCGTAGGAATTCGACCAGCGCTAGTATGCGGCGCTTCGATAAAGCCCATCTCCTCGAGCTTGGCCATTTCGCTGCGAATGGTGGCGCTGGACACACCAAACAATTTGGCTAGCGTCACGCTGCCAACTGGCGCCGCAATCTCGGCATACTGCTCAATGATGGCAGCTAAAATCGCCTGTTGACGTTCGGTCATACTCCTATTATATCGCACATTTAGCACTCTTGCAAGGCGAGTGCTAACCAGCCGCTTTCAATTGCTCTAGCAAATCACGCGCTGCCAACCTGGCCTCATCATCCTTGCGATTATAAACGTCCGGTTTCGAGGCAATTTCGCGAACAATACGCGCAGTTTCGTCGATGTCATCGTTTATAACAAAATGATAATATGGCACTTCAAGCGCATGAGTAATTTCACGAATTGCACTATTGTAGCGTTTCGGCCATTCGCGATCAAATTCCTCTTGCGAAGCGTAACGTACGCTGAGACGACGACGCCATTCTTGATAATTTGGCGGTAACAAAAATATCGCTACCACACCTGGCGACAGCTTTTTATATTCATCGACACCTTGCACATCAATATCAGTAACCGCAATTTTACCAGCATCATGAATATCCTGAATCTGCTTGACGCCAGTACCATAAACTGTACCGTGCACAAATTTCGCCTCAACAAAAGCATGACTTTCCAACAATCTAGCGGCAGTCGCTTCATCAATATAGTTATAATCAATACCTTCACGCTCCCATATACCTTTATTTTGACGCGGCTGGCGAGTCGTATACGACACAATATCAGCAAACTCCGGCGACTGCATTAATCGCTGCTTGGTCGTATCCTTGCCTGCGCCCGATATACCGACGAGCAACACAATTTTGGTTTGAATAACAAGCTGGCGAACCGACTCGCTAGGTTGATATTCTCTGATAAGCTTTTCGATCTTTGACATAATATCTGCTTATAATAACTCATCCAGCACCGATTGCCAATCAGGAAACTGCGAACTAATAAATATTCACCTCACACAGATAATCAATCTCTCTTTAACATCACCGTAAACGCTTCACTCGGAATGTCAACCTTGCCGAAGCGTTTCATACGTTTTTTACCGCGGGCTTGCTTGGCGAGGAGCTTTTTCTTGCGACTGACGTCACCGCCATACAGATAACCAGTAACATCTTTACGGTAAGCGCCGATGTTTTCGCGGGCAATGAATCTACCGCCAATCGCTGCCTGCAGCGCCACCTCAAAACTCTGGCGCGGCACCACGTCTTTGAGTTTTTTGACGATTTCCCGACCCAAGCCTGGCGCCTCCGAACGATGGCACATCACGCTGAGTGCATCGACCATTTCACCCGCTACATAAAAATCCACCCGCACCAAATCTTCCGCCTGGTAGCCCGCCAGCTCATAATTAAACGAACCGTAGCCGCTGGTGACCGACTTCAGTTGATCATAAAAATCCGTCAGCAAATTCGCCAGCGGCGCCGTGAAAGAAATCAGCGCCCGCTCGTCGATGTAACTGAGGTTTTTCTGCCGGCCGCGCTTGGCGACAATCAGCTGAATCACCGCACCGATGTAGTCTTGCGGCACCACAATTTCACCGTCAATCCACGGCTCGCGAACCTCGGTGATCTGCGCCGGGTCGGGCAATTCGCTAGCCGATTTGATATCCAATTCCTGGCCGTTCGTCAAACTAACCTGGTAATCAGTGCTCGGGTTGGTGACGATCAGATCCAGATTGTACTCGCGCTCCAGCCGCTCACGAATAATATCCATGTGAAGCAAGCCGAGGAAGCCAATCCGCACGCCATAGCCCAACACTGGCGAATTCTCCGGCTCAAACTGCAGCGCCGAATCACTCAAACTCAGCTTTTCGATGGCCTCCTTCAGATCATTGTAATCTTCATTGCTCACCGGGAAAAAGCCCGCGTAGACGAAGGGCTTGACTTCTTTGTAGCCAGGGAGGGGTTGGACAGTGATATTTGACATATAGTCAATTATACCACCCTCCTGGCGGAGAATGATGCACTCCACTTATATCGTCGTGCCAATCAAACACAATAATATCTATAATTCACAACGATCTAGCGCTCAATAACGTCTTTAACGGCTCGACGCTTAGAATAAGCCTGCCGCTCGCCATAGCCGATGCGTAGCAAAATGGTTGGATATTCTCCGTCCAGACCCAACGTCCTCGTCATTTCTGAGGCAATTTCCGCTTCTTCGTTTGGCTGGTTCAGATAGGCATGCACAATCCCAAGTTCCGTGGCAGTCAGCAAGAAACGCTGCAGCGTCCGACCTAGATCCACCCATTCGCGCCGACTATTTTCTCTCGTCGTAAAAAGAACCAGCTGAGAAGCCGATGCTATCTTGTCGCGATCGGCCTTATTCTGTGTCTTAGCATTGATAGCCATCGACATGATTGGCTCAGCCATCCAGCGCGGCACATTAGGCGCGCCAAACACGGCGTAACTCAGCCCATCAAGTGTTTGATCTTGATGCTTCTTATTAAATCGCATCCAGCTTTTCAGCTCAGCCTTAAACGCCTCATTTTGCATTTGATTCGTATTCCCCTGAAAAACGTATTGTTCAATATCATTAAACTGTTTGGTTTGACGCGCGTAATAATGAACCGAGATGCCCTTTTCACTGCGGATAGATTGTAATTTCTTTAGTACATCTAAGGCAATTTCCTCACCGCTATAAACACTGCGATTAGTCTGCCGCGCGTCTATCTGATTGAACAATGGATTTGGCTTAATATCCGCCTTTTCCATGAGCGAAACCGTAACAACGCCTGTATCACCAACCGAAACGGCAGATTTATAGCCCTTAGTTTGCGCCGCCAAGCAAAGATTCTCTGTTGTACAGCCCAAACTCACAAATAACTCCCTGTCGTCAGGATCGACCACTGGCAACCTTCTATCAAAATCAGGGTAAACTTCTACCGCCGACTCGTTCTGACGAAATTTCCACGGCTGGGTATTATGGCCTGATGGCGCCTTGACAGCTTGCGCAACCAAAAATTCAAAGTTAGCTGATGATATATTGTTACTGCGAGACATTCTTACCATAATTCTACCCAATACGCGAGCCTTCCCATCTCGTTAGCTACTTCTTATGACCAAGTATACTCGCCCTATAGGAGCGAGGTCAATCAATATCGCCAAGACTAAGCTTTCAGCCATTCTTCTTGAAATCATTGTAATCTTCGTTGGATGCCAGGAAAAATATTATTAGATTCTAACTATTTGGTATTATATCAGCTCAGCGTTTTCGTATAAACGCACAATAAATCGCTCCTTGCACGCCTATTTATTCTCAGCGAATTATTCCTTGCGCATACTGCGGCCTAATTTATAACTGCTCAAAAATCTTATGAGCTTGATTCTTGCCAATAGTCTGAATCAATTCAGCGTAGCCCATCCACCGACCACGTTTTGTCTTGTCACGGCGATGGTCGTTTTCATCGGTGATATCACCCTTAACTATCGCATCAACATTATGCCAAGTAATCCAAGGTGTGTCATCGCTCAAAAAGCTATAATCTAAATGAACATAATTTTCGTTGATTAGTCTATAATCTGACGATGAAAATCCGCGTGCATACAACTCGCGGAGAATAACGTCTGCTAGCTCGGCAAAACTGTCAGCCGTAACGCATAAAAAATCATCATATTCCTCACCGAGCTCGTACGATCGGCCATTTATAAAAGCACTATACGAATCATCATCGACAACTTTTTCATCCAACCACACGCGACGGTCGCGTGCTATCGGAATCACCCGGCAGCTAATTTTCTCTGTAAAATTTTTGAAGTTATTCATTCTGTATCCAATTTCCGCCTCATGCGCTTTGCGTATCTATATACGATGCGCTATTTAATATTTCTTCAAATACTTTACTATTTTGTTTCCAATATTCATTGTAAGAGAATACCGATATGTAACGAAGACATCCGTCTTCGCGGCCAACAGCTAAGCGTGTTACCATTTTAGTATTTTCAGGTCGAGAACCGCAACTTGATGTAATTCTGACAATACCAACTAAACCATTTTGTTCCAAAGTATCGTCCTTGATATCGACAGTCGCTTGACAATTTTCCAATCCCTTAATAGTAAAGAATCTTTTCGCGTCTTCGCGCAACTCTTTGCTATCATAAGCCATTTTGCGCACTAATTCATAAGCTTCATCAGGCGCAGCTGGTAACACCAACCGCTCCGAATCCTGAGTCACGCCAACACCGCTAATTGACTTATTATCCTTGCCCAGTTTATCGCCGTAACCTTCAGTTTTACCGTTTTTTACATCAATCCTTTGCCACTGCTTTGGTATTAGAAAACGGGTTTTCTGAGTTCTTGCTTCAACCAAATTTTTACTTTTCAGATAGACTGGCACTTCATGCAGCAAATAATCATACGAAGTATAAGCGCTTACACTGAAACACACTAAAGCTAAGATTAATTTGAGTATTTTTGTTTTCATTTGTACATTTTAATAATAGCACACGTTCCTACAGTTCTACATCCGGCAAGTCCTTCAATTTCTTGCCATCAAAACAAAAGTAGGCTGCACCCTGGTACGCGCCGCTATCATTAACTTGATTCCTGTCCTCAAATATTTTTCGCACCAGCGGCGACAAAAACCACCTCTGCCCGCCATATTCAACTTCGCGCTCGCCAACAATTTTTGCTACAATTGTTTTATCTTTGAGAAAGACAACCTCATCGCCATTTTTGAGACCTTTCCGGTAAAAACTAAACTTTTGATTACTGTTCTTGGCTTTGGTGATTTTATCAAATTCCGCTTCTTTATTTTTCTGCTCCGGAAAGACTACCTCGCCCTCAAACGACAGCAGCAGTTGTCGCACCAAATCATAATCAAGCGCAAAAAGCTCGCTACTACCGACTCGATGCTTGACAAATATTTCGTGCAGTAATGTTTCCTTTTCGGAATAGTCAGCCACCTCGATCGCAAACAACCGCTTCAAACCAACCACATTGTAGTAGCCGTTCGCCTCAAGGAAACGCATCCGCTCTGGGTACTGCTTGGTTTGTGTCTTACCGATTTTGATGAGGCCTGACACTGCGGTGGTCATGACGTAGATGATGCCTTTACTCACTTCTAGCCTCCTATTTAGTCTCTTTCGTGAAGTACTTTTTCAATGTCACCGTATCACCCACCCGCGCTTCACGCGTGGTTTTTAGGTTGGTGACGATGTAGCCAATTTCACCAGTATCCAGCGACGGGTCGGCAATCATGCCGGGGCTGAGATGGCCAACTTCTAGTGCCAGCCCGTTAGCGCCAGTCGCCATCATGTGAATCGCTTCGCCTTTTTTAATCTGGCCGTCAACCACCCGCACGTACAAAATCACCCCGCGATAATCATCATAATAACTATCAAAAATCAGTGCTCGTGTCGGATCATCTGGCTGACCAGCTGGCGCTGGAATTCGCTCAACAATCGCCTCTAAAACCTGATCGACATTCTGCCCGGTTTTAGCAGAAATATGAATAATTTCGCTTTCATCACAGCCCAGCAAATTAATCACCTGCTTGGACACCCGTGGTACATCGGCAGCCGGCAAATCAACCTTGTTCAACACCGGGATGATCGTCAAATCCTGCTCCATCGCCAAGTACACATTCGCCAGCGTCTGCGCCTGAATGCCCTGACTGGCATCAACCACCAACACTGCACCCTCGCAAGCCTGCAATGAGCGGCTGACTTCGTAGCTAAAATCGACGTGACCGGGCGTGTCGATGAGATTGAGGTCGTAGACAGTTGACTGAACCAGCCCATTCACGCCAACATCTGCACAAGCCCGAGAATCAGACTGCGCTAAGCGGGTAGTAGTCGATGGGGTAGCGCCCGCTTCTGAAGAAATCTCTGATTTTTCAGAAGAAGGGGCGGATCGACTGACAGGACCCGCGTCTAGCGACCGACGTGAAGACTCTGCAAGAGTCTTCGACGATGGGAGCGGTGATGTGCCGCTCACCTCCACCTCCTGATATTCATATTTCATCCGCACTGGCGCGAGCTTAATCGTGATACCCTTCTCGCGCTCCAAATCCATACTATCGAGCAGCTGCGATTTCATCTCGCGCTTCTCCACCGTCCCCGTCATCTCCATCATCCTATCCGCCAACGTTGATTTGCCGTGGTCAATATGAGCGATGATACAAAAATTGCGAATATGCTCCACTCTAACGCCTCACTCTGCCGAATAGCAGCTGTCGTAATTTCGCAACAATCGGATCCGCCTCTTCAAGCTTAAATACCTTACTTAACGCTATATATACCGCAAAACTCACCACCACAATAACGGTAAACTTCGGGAAAACCGCCATAAAATTCATATCGCGCGACTGCAACTGTAACATCTGTACTACAAAATAAGTCACCACACCCATAATTGCACTGGCAATCATCATAGTAATAATACTGCGCAGTGTCTTGCGATTAAAAATACCTGGTGTACGTACGTGCAATATAGTCAGCAAAATCGCAATCTCTACCACCGAAACAATTGATTGCGCCCAAGCCAAACCAAACACTCCCCAGCCGAACAGTTGCGTGAAAATTATTGCCAATACAATATTCAACGATATCGTCGCTATCGAAATATACAGAGGCGTTCGCGTGTCTTGCTGCGCGTAGAACGTTCGCGCCATGATGTGATAAAGCGTCCGGAAGAATATCGATATCACTAACGCGCCGAGAACACTAGCAATCGCCGGCTGCCCGCCGTTCTTGATAAACGCCACCACATAACCACGCGCAAAGAAAGTAATCACAGCAATCGGCAAGGCCAACCAGACAATCCAGCGGAAAACCGAGCGCAACTCTTTCTTGAAGAGGTCAACTCGCCCTTCCGCTAGCCGTTCAGTCATCCGCGGAAAAGCCGCATTGCTAATAGCTACGCCGACTAGATTTACCGGCATCAAGCTCAAGCTCGATGCCTGCTGATAAACACGCATAATTCCGTCGCCCATTCGTGACGCTAGATTAATTTCAACAATTCCATTAAAATAATCAATTCCTTGATCAATTGAGCGTGGCGGCAGAAGCTTCAAGACTTGGCGAAAACCTTTGTTGCGCCAAGAAATCACTGGGCGATAGTCAAAGTTTACACCGACCAGACCAATTGAACTAACCACCAGCTGCAAAATTGCCCCTAATACTACGCCAAGAGCCACGCCCATAATGCCGCCTTCAAAAATCTGCCAGCCAAAAATATTAATGCCGTTAGTGAAATACTTAGCACCGACGACGATACCTAGATTATAGATGGTTGGTGCAAGCGCCAAAAAAGTAAACCGGCCGATTGCCTGCTGCATACTCGATACTACTGTCGCAATCGCAAACAAAAACGGATTGACAGCAATTATACGCATCATACTCACCGCCAAAGCATGTCCTTGTTCGCCAAAGCCCGGGCCAACAACATAGCGCACCAGCGGGTCGGCAAAGATGATAATTAGCACGCTAGTGATTAACGTCAATACCGCAAAGAGATTCAGCAAGCTTGAACTCAGCTCCCACGCCGATCGCTTATTGCCGCTCGCCAAACGCTGATTAAACACTGGGATAAACGATACACTCAAAGCGCCCGACACTAGCAGGAAATACATAAAATCCGGCACGGTAAACGCCGCTACATAGGCATCAGCACCCACTTTATAAGTGTCTAGGTACATGCCATTAATTAAACGATCGCGGTAAATCCCCAGCAAGCTTGACAGCATTGTCGATCCAGACAGCAGAATTGCCGCCCACTGTACTGACAATTTGCTATTCGCTTTCGCAACAACCGACCGTACTCGACTTCCTCGCCCCGCCATAGTCTATGCGTGTAGTTCTACTTCCTTTGGCAGCACCGCATCCTTCATGTATTTAGCGGCGTCTTCTTCTTCGAGAGTTTCGTTTTTGAGCAAAGCATCCTTGAGCTTTTCAAGCACTGCCCGATTCTTGCTGAGTATTGTCTCGGCACGAGCCGACGCTTCCTTGATTAGCGCCTCGACCTCGTTGTCGATCTCTTGTGCTGTCGCCTCTGAATATGGCCGGTCGTGGGTAATTTTGTCAAAAACCATGCCGCCATTGTCCTCGTGGAAGACTTGGTCGCGCAGTTTCGAGCCCATACCTTGTTCAACTATCATATTGCGAGCAACTTTAGCGGCGTGACGCAAATCACTGCCAGCGCCAGTAGTGATACCATCATCGCCGTAAATCAGCTTCTCGGCAATCCGGCCGCCCAGCGCCCGCGCTAGAATATCTTTGAACTCGTAAACATTAGTGTAGCTTCTGTCTTCTGGAGGCAAGAACCACGTCACGCCGCCCGTACCACCGCGCGGAATGATAGTGATTTTGTGTACTGGATCGCTATCTGGCAAGACATGACCAACAATGGCGTGGCCAGCTTCGTGATAAGCAGTTAATTCCTTTTCATGGTCGTTCATTACTTTAGCTTTACGCTCTGGGCCGATAGCCACTTTTTCAAAAGCTTCGGTCAGGTCGTCATTCGACACTTTCTTGGAGTTGCGCCGCGCTGCAATGATTGCCGCCTCGTTGGCAATATTCGCCAAATCGGCACCGCTAGAGCCAGCCGTTTTGGCTGCCAGCTTATCGAGATTGACTGTGTCGTCAGTCGGCTTATTTTTGAAATGAACTTTCAAAATAGCTTCGCGATCTTTGCGCTCCGGCAAACTAATCGTCACGTGCCGGTCAAAGCGGCCTGGCCTGAGCAGTGCCGGATCAAGCACGTCAGCCCGGTTGGTCGCCGCGATTACAATCACATTGGTGTCCGCTTCAAAACCGTCCATCTCTACCAAAATTTGGTTCAGTGTCTGCTCGCGCTCGTCATGACCGCCGCCCATACCGCTGCCGCGTTTGCGCCCGACGGCGTCAATCTCATCGATAAAAACAATCGCCGGCGCGTTTTTCTTAGCCTTCTGGAAAAGGTCGCGCACACGGCTGGCACCAACACCGACAAACATTTCAACAAATTCTGAACCAGAAATCGAGAAGAAAGGTACATCCGCCTCGCCAGCTACTGCTCGCGCTAGCATCGTCTTGCCGGTACCTGGATCGCCAACTAGCAGCACGCCTTTCGGGATTTTGGCACCGAGGCTTTGATATTTTTTCGGATGCTTGAGAAAGTCAACGACCTCTTGTAAATCCTGTTTAGCATTATCATTGCCAGCGATATCGTCAAACACCACCCGCTCTTTATCAAGGCCGTATAGCCTAGCCTTGCTTTTACCAAAACTCATCGCCTGGCTATTCTGGCCCTGAGCTTGCCGCATCATAAAAACAAACAGCGCGCCGATCAGCAATACTGGCAAAACCACCGTCATCAAAGTCAGCATCAAAGAATTATCAACTGGCGCGCTATCCGAAACAACTGCACGGCCTTTTTCGTTAAGTATATTGTCTTTCAGCAGCGACGAAACCCCGCCGCCTAAGTATGTCCGCTTAGACGGCTTATTTTCACCCTTCATAGTCACCTGAAGGTCGCCGCCTTGGCCTTCGATCTTGGCTACTTTGCCTTCGTTGGCGTCTCGAATCACCTGAGCGATTGGTACTTCCTGGAGCGGCTTAGCCGGCATAAATGCCGCATATAGCGACAGTCCAATCAAAACGATAATTGCCCAGAATAAACCGAGCCGAACTTTATTACTCACCTTTTGTTTACGAGGTTTAGGCATTGAAATATGTATCCTTTCGTGGTTTTATAATCAAATTCAGAATATCTCTGTAATTATACCACCTTCGCGCAGTAAGTTCGAGAGGTAATTTCTAATTGCACACCATCGCCGACATCAATTTTAGCGCCTGGCCGCGCCGTCTTGATAGCCAGCAAAGCCCGTTGAGTACGCGGCCGAGTCGGGCGCAGTCCGCCAGTTTGCCTGGCAATATCGCTCGCTAACAACTCTAACGCTACATCATCATCAATCTGCGACAAAAAATACCGCGAACCGCTATTGCGCAGCGTGATCCGCTCGGTTTCGCGTTCAATATCTTTCCGTAAAGCTAGTTGTCTAGCACGTAACTGCAATAGTTTTACAATTGTGCGTTGATTAATAACACTTTTTAGTGCTTTTCTGACACGATTGCGTTGATAAAGACCGCTTGCGTTCGTTGTATCTTCAACCCACTCCAAGCGATGCTGCAGCGCATAATCGTACAATTGCGTCTTGGTAAAAGAAATCAGCGGACGTTTAACTCCTGTGCGCGCTAACACAGCCAACCCACGCCATCCCGTACCTCGCTCAATATTGATAGCAATTGTTTCGGCAACATCTTCAGCGTGATGCCCGGTGACCAGTACCGCATCAAATTTCTGCGCCTGTGCTAACAAAAAGTCATACCGCTTCTGGCGCGCTAATTCTTCGCTAGCATTCGGCCCGAGATTAAGCGCCGTCGAAACGAACGGTAAATTATATTTCTGCGCCAACGCTGCCACAAACCGTGCATCAGCGCGCGAAGCCTCGCCGCGGATTCCATGTTCGACATGCGCTACAATTAGCCGATGTTCCGACCGGCTTAGCATATCCAATAAACACACGCTATCCACGCCGCCAGAAACTGCCACTAGGTACGTCATATTACTTTTTATTATAATCCATCAGGACGCTAGTATTAATTGATACTATATGCAGTGATACATTTTTATAAATAGCGCGTACTGCCAAACGGAATCTTGGTGCGAACCGCCTCGGTATTAAGCGTACTAGCAGCGTGAATAGTCCGAGCGCCGTACCGCTGATTAATCTCGTCAATCGCCCAAGTGGTTTGGCGCTCGCGCGCTAATTCGTCGCCAAACAAACTCAGTTGATCGCTGGTGCTGTTATACAGATTATAACAATGCACGCCTATCTCGCGTATATCGCCAGCTGGCGCCTGGCAGAATAGCTCTTCGGCAACACGCCACAACGCAGCATCGCTAAACATTGGCAGCGGCGCTAAATATTTACGCTGCCAGTAATTGCCCGCGCGACCCCAGCGTCCATTATTCGACGATAGTTTTGAGCCGCTACCCGCGCCCGCCATTTGCACATAAATACCGACGCCGCGCGCCGACTTGCGCTGCGAACGCAGTTTTTGTCCGACAGTCTCGACTAAATTGTGCAATCGAGCAGCTATTTGCTGCCGCGGCATGTTGCGCTCCTCTAATACGTATTGGCGGCCGCATGTTTTAACGTCGCTTATCAAATCATCAACTTCCCAGCCATGCAGACGTTGATACCATTTTTCACCATTAATACTATGAAAAGCAGCATGAAGCGCCTCTGGCGACGATTCATACATTTGCAACGGCGTAAAAATACCCACCGCGTTCAGCCGCTGCTCGTTGTGCCGCGCAATTCCCGTTAGATCGCGTAAAGTTAAGCTAGCTAACACCGTTTGTACATTTTGCGTCGTCACGACATCAAGCCCGTCAGGTTTGTGCAAGCTAGCCGCCATCTTGGCCCAGAAACGGTTAGTACCGATACCGATATTACAACGCATGTACGAGCCTA
Source organism: uncultured Candidatus Saccharibacteria bacterium (assembly GCA_963551735.1). Taxonomy (GTDB): domain Bacteria; phylum Patescibacteriota; class Saccharimonadia; order Saccharimonadales; family Saccharimonadaceae; genus Saccharimonas. Next base: position 392,365 of record CAUVHH010000001.1, read on the forward strand.
CTTCGTTGCGCAACCGCTGCTTTATCTCTTTGCCGATAGTTTCTAAACCGCGCGACCGCATCGATTTGGGCGCTACTGCAAAATCAATTATACCTTCATCAATGCTTTTCATTACCACCGACGGACTGTAGCTGTTCATAATTCGTAGCAGCTGCCGATATACCCAGCGATACTTCGGCGGATCGCTGTCGAGTGCTACTAGCTCGGGACACAGGCGCTTAGCTTGGCGGTATTTCATGCCAGCCTTAACACCGTAAGCTTTCGCTTCGTAACTCACGGTGATAACCGAAGTGTTCTCGACCAAACGATTAACTACCGCCACTGGCCGACCGCGCAGCAGCGGCCGCGACTGCTGTTCAATAGTCGCAAAACAGCTATTGAGATCTATATGCATAATCAACGGTAATGTTTGATTATGTCCTAAGTTTAAGTTATTCGAGAAGGATCGCTTTCTTTGGCTAGCTGATTCAGCCATGCTCCGCCTCGCGCGTCAATCGCCAAGTCAACCGCTCGCTATCGAATTCCAGCCGATAATCAGCTTGCCCGTCCGTTACATCAAAAATATGCATCGTTCGCCGTCCTTTAGCTACTGGATGCCGCAAACCTAGCTCACTTACTTCAATCTCACGCCCATTCGGACGTCTAAACCGCCGCGGTACGCACAATTCTAAACCGCTGCCAAACGTCGCAATAACTTCTACTCGTTCATTCAATTCTAGCTCATCGTTCACGGCAAAATTATAGCACAGAATAGCAAACCGCCCTTGACACAGAAGGGCGGCTCACTAGAGAAGTACGGGAAATATTTCTCGAAGCATATTGTCCGCCAGCTTCATTAAATTATCCTTAAAAAGCCTAGCTTGCCACCGATTACTGTTATCTGCTATAATCTACAGTGCTTTACTCTTGCGGCACTGTAGCTCAGTTGGTTAGAGCGTAGGACTCATAAGCCTAAGGTCACTGGTTCGATCCCAGTCAGTGCTACCAAGGTATGATTTTTAGCCTCTTCGGAGGCTAATTTTTTTATTAACAGATAAGATCCTATCTCTCGCATGGTTCCAAAACCCGTTCCAGTATCGTACAGAATCCCATTTGGCGCGATAAACTGTTGTACGAGCTTTTTCACAGAGGTGTCGGCATGGTTCCAGAAAGTTTCCGGGTCATCAATAAATTGCATTGCGTTATCGATGATTGACTAATAGTTCTCTTTATATTGTTCAACTTCATCCAATTCTTTCCGCAGTGATTTGATTTCATTTTCATTGGCCGACTTCTGTAAATCTCTTTCATCAATTTATATTTTATTTTCGATAAACTTCTTATTAATCTGAAAAGTAAACTCCTCAAGTCTAGAAATCCTTGCGGTAAGGTCACTACTTGTATTGATTGCCTGCTCGAATTGCGCGTTCCACTCCTGGACAACGATTTCCTTAAATAGGCGCGAGACACCATCATTTAGAGGCTTTAGAGAGCGCAATAAAGCCCGAAAATCATCATGAGCCTTATCTAGACTAACCGCAGGCGAAACATCTGTAATTTTCTTACGGCAGCATGGCTGTGCACAATGATATTGAGGATAACTACCTCCGTTCCCTTTTGGCGCACTCCCCAAAAGCGGGTGCCCACATCTGGCACACAATAAAAATCCGCCCCTAAGAGGGAACATATTATTATTATTATTATCACCGTGTAGGAAATAGTTGTTAATGGTGCCATCTATAATCTCTCTGTTTTTCTTAATGACTTCAAGAGAAACTAAAGCCTCGTGCAAGCCTTTATTCATCTTGTCGCTTAGCTTGCTTGTGGTATAGCCTGCGTAGAAGTAATTTGCGAGTATTTTCTTAATCGCATCTGTCGTTTTCTGCTTGCCTGATCGAGACTTGATCCCACGCTCAAATGCGTAACTCTGCGGTGTTTTTAGTGCGGCTATTCGGTCATCTTCTACCTTATTAAACTCAATCCGGTAGTCATCCAAGACTAGTGCAATAGCATATTTTATGGACATATCCTCAAGCGATTTGCTATTCTTTGCATTCAATATTTCGCGCTACCTTTTTCGCAAAATATTCCTCCTCTCAGCAGCTACATCTTTTTCTGGCTCATCTACACCAATAAGATCTTCGTCAATCATCCTGAGAACGGCAAAATAGATCGGGTCCATTGATCCACCCTGATAGTCTCTTGCCATTTGAGTAAAGAGTTTTGGAAATTCATATTCAGCACTCATCGGGTAGGACCCTTCTGATTGTCAACTATTGAAAAGAGATGCTCTTTTTCTATTTTCATCATTATCTGGTCGATGATCTTATCAGGGGCAGATTCAAATGTCTCGCCTATTCTTTTAACTCCCTCTATTCCCGAATGGTCAAGGGCCGTTTTTAGAATAAACTCAATCTCCTCATTACTGTAATTGACCCCCTCTTGCTAGCACGATTTATTATCTTTTTCTTAGCTGCTTCAACTTTATATTTCGATTTACTCCTCACCTCATGTGGTGAGCTAGAACTTCCGCCTTTTTTATTTGATCTCGTCAATATATAACTAATAACTGCAAAAAATATTATAAGGACAAATACTGACTGCATGGACATCCTTTCTTTTTGTCGCAAATAAAAACGACACCGTACTAGGTGTCTAAGCCATTGATCCACAATTGAGCGTAAAGCTCGAATGTTTCTGCACGGTGCCGTTTTTAGAACTTTACCGTGCGAAAAATATCACATTAATCTCAAATGTGAATGACTTAGACAGTATTAATTATATAATCAACTATCAAAAATAGACAGGAACATTACTGTCTATTTAAGCAAAGGTTCACACTAAGTTAGTCTGTATTCGCCTCGGGGGAACAATAAGCACATCCATTGCACTGCATATAATACATCTTTGCCTTCTGCACCGCGAGAATTGCGTTCGTAAATACACCGAGATAGGTTTTACTTCTTATAAGCGAGAGATAGATACACCCATCTCGGTGAACTTCGTGATCTCCATTATCTTGCGCATGATCGTTTACATAATAATTGAACATTTATTTTTCCTTTCGTACGCCCTTAAAAGGCTTCTTATCTGATTTGACATTAATAAATTGACCAGTCGTAGAATCGCGTTTGACATACCGTTTAATGACCGGGTTTAGTACCTGGGTCCGTTGTCTAATTGCACCTTTTCGACCAGGGCCTTTTGGCGGATTAGTTGCCACCTCGTACCTCCTATTTTAAATACAAAACATTAGCGTCTTTATTGCACGATATCGGGCAAGTTTGTTACAATAAAAACAGGAAAAATGATCATACATTAATTCCGAAAATAGTTTAGAGTGTCGGTTGCCGCCGGCACTTTTAATTTGGCTACATATTCATCCTCCTCGCAGAAGGAATAACTCGTTCCATTATTCCTAGGATAGAAAAATCTTCAATCATGATGCGCGGTTTGTGAATGGTATTCGTAGAGTTTGGTACGAGTACAGGAAAGCTATCCTTTGTTTTATCTAGCTGCTTTAATGTTGCATCATCACCTATCAAGGCTACGACAATACTCTTCCACGGCGCTTGTGATTGTTTTCGTATAAGAACAAGATCGCCTTCAATGATACCGGCATTATTCATACTGTCGCCTTCCGCCTTAAGAAAAAAGTAATCCTTCGTATTTCTGCTTTTTAAGGAATTAGCTTCAATCGGTACATATGCTTGCACATTTTCCTCCGCCAACAGCGCTGGCCCACAAGATATATTGCCCAGCAGTGGGATTTCTACCATTCTTGGGGCATCAAGATTATCCAACATACCGCTTTCCCGAAGCATAGCCACATGGTATTGAGCATTACTTTTATGCTTATAGCCCATGTGATCAGCAATATATCCTAGACTGGGTATATTACCATGAAGTGCATGATAACTTTTGATTAGCTCAAAGATTTTTTGCTGACTTGTACTGTTATTCATGTTTTTATTGTACCCTATTTTTGTACGGCCGTCTAGTGTCTATTTGTACTTACTTCGCAGCTCGTCCATAGTAACGCCGTCAATTTTATTAGTATAGGGGTTTCGAGAATTGGGATTTTTCGCATCAACAAATCCATCTAAAGTAAACTGTTGGTTATTTTTTATCACCCTCTGACTTCCAATCATTTGGAATGCGTCACTGAGACTAATCTCATTTTTGACAAATCTCCGGAAATAAGCCGATGCAATAATATCTGCAATTCTTATTTCGTATTTAATCTTAGAATCATAAAATTGGAAAACATTGCGCATCTCATCAGTAAGTTGCGCTAAAGCCTCGGCACTTTCAGGATGTTTTATGAACCTCTGTAAATAAGGGTACCTTGGTGTCCATGATGTGACTTGTATCATCGGTTTAACAGTTGATGTGATGCTCCAAATCGTATTCCTCATAATATCCCGCCAATACCTTTCCGCCGATTCACGACCACCAGTAATACATTCATCTATGCTTACTTCATTGCGCCTAGTTCTTTGTCAAAATCTCTGTCTACACTGGTCATAATTGCTAGATTCATTGATCGAACAATACTCAATCCGAGTAATTTGATCTTGTAAAGCGTCTTTACACTTTTAGCACGCAGCCACTCTGCCGTCTGTTCGTATTGAGTAGCGATTTGTATGTATTCTTTGCCCTTGTTACGATATATATCTCTTGCACCAGTAGTCAGCTGGTCAATATTATGATCTCTTTCATGAAGTAGTGAACCCGTATTCGCTTCGCTGATCTGCGCAGCAAACGTTTGGATTTTTATCGCTCCATATCCATTGTTAATGAGAACTCGATCAGCAAAATCCTCAAGTTGTTTTGAAGAGAGCAAATATCCTTTCACCTCTCCGTTCCGGCGAACTGAATCTGGAAGCTGCGCCTCCCACTCAATAAAAACCCTCTCAATTTTCTTATACTTCGTTGGGCGTATTAACGCAGCCGCGAAGAACGATAGATCATCCGTCTCGAAGTTACCTGAATCATCAATTCCTATAATCACAGCTGGTCCTCATAAACTCATTATATCTCCCACTGAGTGGTATGGTTGTGGGTTCAATCCAAAACGCTTAGGTACTAACATTTAACCGCGCAGTGGCTGTGTTTGATGCTGTTTCGCAGCAACGACAATTTTACTCATAGCAATAAGGTTATGTCTTATTTGGTTCCATTTCGCATCTACCCAGCCTACCAAAGAAAGCTCCCCGCCTTTGCCGCGGGGATTTTTCTTTGCGCTTAAACTGCCGCTAAAACGCAAAATCCTCAACGTCTAACAGGTCATTACGGCGATTAATAAATTCGCGCAGTTCAACCGTTGTACGCGGCCGATTCCAGGTGGCATTCTCGTTATGTAATGAGTTATTTGATTCGGTGACTTCCATTTTTATTTTTCCTTTTTGTATAAGTTAATTACTTATACTTTTAGTATAACACAAACTTGCCAAAAAAGCAATAGCTTTTTACAAAATCTTTTGACTTCGCTAGACCGCTTATGGTATAAATAAGATAAGGATTATCAAGACAAACATGAATACTCTCATCGCTGTTAGCATCATCGCCCTGGCAGGACTTATCCACGCTAGCTTTCAGTTAAGCGTTAGTATGGCTACATCTCTATCGGGGCATGCCTTAGGACGCAAGCTGGCCGCTCGGCGTACGTTACGGCTGCTATTTAGCTTTGTGGCTGGCGCCTTTACTATGACTCTTTTGTGTGTTAGCTTCGCTAGTTATGCTATCGGTGTATTCGCGCCGCACAGTAATTTGTTGTGGATCACTTTGACTGCCGGTCTGATGATCGTTGGCTTGGCAGTTATCCTTTTTTACTATCGTAAAACCGAAGGTACCGAATTGTGGATTTCACGCAGTTTTGCCCGATTCTTGCGTAAACGCACCGCCAAAGCCAGCCTTGCCGCCGAAGCGTTTAGTCTAGGATTGACTAGCGTTGTTGCAGAACTACTATTTACTATCGTGCCAATCATTACCGCAGCCTGCGCCATCATCGGGCTGCCGCCGATTTGGCAAATCGTTGGCGCTGCAGGTTATACGCTAGCTGCTTCGCTCGGGCTGCTCATCGTTACCCTATTGATTGGCAGTGGACGCCAACTGAGTCGCATCCAGCGCTGGCGCGAACAAAACAAATACTTTTTACAATTCGCTGCCGGTCTGGGTTTGATCATCCTCGGTTTTTATATATACGTTAATACTGTTTCCGACTTAATCATTCAGGTGAATGCTGTATGAAAGTTACCGTTTTCAAACGAGGCAAACGCCCGCCAGAAGATTTCGATGCCAAAAAGCTGCGCGCTAGCCTGTACGCCGCCTGCCTTAGTGCTAAAAGCCCCGAAGGGTTAGCTCGCAATTTAGCCGATCAAGCTGCTCGCGAGGTCGAAGCTTGGAGCGGCCAAAAATCAGATATCACCACCACCGATATTCGCGCGCAAGCTGGACGATTTCTAGAACATAATCATCCTGACGCAGCATATTTATATAAACACCACAAAAAAATGATGTAGGAGACATGAATGGCGAAGAGACACAATAAATTTGATTACGATTTAATAGTTATCGGTAGCGGAGCTGGCGGATCAGCCGCTGCCACTATCGCCGCTCGCAATGGCGCGCGCGTAGCGATTATCGAGGAAGATACCTTTGGCGGCGATTCGCCTAACTGGAGCGATGTACCAACCAACGCTTTATTGCACGTCGCACACCTCTATGATCAAGCACGCCACGGCGCCAAGTTCGGCTTACGCTCTAATACGCTTGGCTACAATTATCCGAGTATTCGCGCCTGGAAAGACCTCGCCGTTAAGCGAACTGGGGCTGCCGGTAATCGCAAATTTTACGAAAACCAGGGCATTACTACCTATACTGGACATGCCCACTTTCTGTCGCCCAATGAAATCTCTGTTCGACGCAAACACATCAGCGCCGAAAGATTCTTGGTCGCTACGGGTTCGCACTGGGTAGCTCCAGAAGTACCAGGATTAGACGAAATCCCATTTTTGACAGCGCGCACCATTTTAGAGTCGATGCGTCCACCGAAGAGCCTTTACATCATAGGTGCTGGCAGTGTTGGCGTCGAGATCGCGCAACTAATGGCTACTTTTGGTACTAGGGTTTATTTGACTGATATCGCCGCCCGCATTTTACCAAAAGAAGACGAAGAAGTTGGCGAGCTGCTAGAAGCCTATCTCAAGAAGCATAAAGGCATTACGTCATTGACGCAAACACGAACAGTCGCAGCAGTCAAAGACGGACTCGGCTACCGCGTATCATTCCTGCGTGGCGGTGTCGAAAAGTCGGTACGCGTCGAGGATATCTTGGTGGCGACTGGACGTCGACCAAACCTTGATTTAGGACTAGAGAACGCCAGCGTCCAATACGACCCAACCGGCATCCATGTTAACGAATATTTACAGACAAGCGCTCGCCACATTTATGCAGCTGGGGATATTATCGGCAACTCTGAGCACACGCATACTGCACTGCTAGAATCGCGGATTGCTGCTCATAACCTTTTTTCAAAGAATCAAATCGCGCCAGATTATACTGCTACGCCGCGGACAACTTTCACCTTTCCGGAGGTATCGTCTGTCGGCCTAACCGAAGACGATTGTATCAAACGCGACCTCAAAATCAACAAAGCCATGGCACCGCTATCAATCATCGGCCGCTCAAATACCAGCGATTTCCGCGACGGCTTCGTCAAACTAGTATGCGACAAGAAAGGCGTTATAGCCGGCGGTACTATTGTCGCGCCGAATGCTAGCGATAGTATCCACGAAATCGCCCTAGCTGTGCGGCACGGCCTAACCGCCAAAGATCTCGCAGACACGCCACACGTTTTCTTGAGCTGGAGTGAAGCTATTCGGGTCGCTGCCAGCAAATTAGCTTAAACCAGTCAGTTAACCAAGAAAAAAGCTCAACCAAAAGTTGAGCTTTTTTCTTGGTAGCGGGGGCTGGATTTGAACCAGCGACCTCTTGGTTATGAGCCAAGCGAGCTGACCAGGCTGCTCCACCCCGCGATACGGATACTATTATAGCAAACTACGTATCACTTCTGCAAGCGCGAAGCAGCAGTTTTGCCAGTCAGAAAATCAATCCATTGCTGGAAGTTTGACTTGTGCACGGCAGGCGTATTGTTGCGTGGAGCTGTTTTAACATAATATGAGTTATCGTCCTGGCTATCGAGAGACTTCACTGCAACGCTATTCTCTGGCAGTATTAGCTGCTTCTCGCCAGGATCTGCCAGACCTAACTTGCTGCGCGCTTCTAGCTCTTTATATTCATCGCTCTTATAATAATTTTGTTCGTATTTCAGCGTCTCTACTTCTAGCTGCGCCAGCCGTAATTGTTGTTTTTTTTCGTCAAGCGCTCGTTGGGCGCTAAAGTTCGTCTGGATCGTCGACATTGTACCCATCACCCAGCTAACCGCAATGACAATCGCCAACAACAGCACCAATCCGTTAAAATTCGCGTAATTGAACCAGATATAATGCAGTTGTTGGCGTAATCTTTCAACAAGTTTCATCTATCAACTATTATAAACCATGAGCGGTAATCGAGATAGCGAGATAAAACTACTCTTACTGGCGACGGCGGATGATAGCGTATACGCCGGCAGCGCCGCCTAGCACCAGCACACCGGCGCCGATAATATAACCGTATAGGCTATCGCCAGTTTCAGATAAGCGTCCGCCGTTAGCGGTAGTCTTGCCATTCTTTGCTGGAGTTCCAGGTTGATTACCACTATTAGCTGGCGTAGTATTCTCCGACCGCTCATAAATTATAACCGGATCGTCGATAACACCGTTATCGGTCTTATCCATATCGCCAAAGCCGCCGTCGGTAATTGAGTATTCAACAATAGTGCGTTTGCCATCGGCTGATGTTTTGAATGTAACTTTCTCGGTAATATCGGTAGCATTAGCGCCATTAATACTGTACTTGATTACTTTTAGGCGATTAACTTTGTAGATACGCGATAATTCGAGAGTAATTTTGGTAGTATACCCAACTGCTGGCTGCGCATGTCCGTCACAGTTGATCGTAAACTTGGCCGAGCCCTGCATCTGATAGCCAGTCGGAATATTTTTCGGCTGCCCTACCGCGGTAGCGTTTTTGATGTTGTAGCATTTATCGCCTGAGGTAGACAGCGTAATATTGGTATTGTCTGCTTGGCGAATTGTTTGCTTATTGACAAAGGTTTGGACAACAATCGCATCTAGGCGCGCCTGAAGGTTTGTCTTAACGGCTTGATCCTGTACTTTATCGACTAGTGTTCGCGCATGCGCTATAGACTGAGCAGTTTTCTGGCTTTCAGCATCGGCAACAGCTGCCTGCGCGGCCGCCTGGACGTCAGCTTCTTTCTTCTGAGCGGCAGTAACTGCCGAATTGAGCTGCTGTATCGCGGAACTAATATCAGCTGGCGTCGAGCTAGCAGCGGCCTCGACGTTCTTGGCATGCTGCAAAGCAGATTTGACTGCAGGATCGTTTCGGATATACGCTGGCTGCGCTTCCGCCCGAGCAATCACGTCGCGCAAAGTAGTCTTGTCTGGCCGCAAAGCATCGAGAGCCGCTTGCAACTCCGACGCCGCCGTTTGCAGGCGCATCACTGATGCTGAAGCGTCGTTGTAGACTTGTTTAGCCTGCTTAATTTTAGCCTTTAGCGCATTGACAGTGTCAGCACTCATACCAGTCGTATCGACAGCCTCAGCTTTAGTAATAAGTGTGCCAAGCGTTTGTTTAGCATTGCTGAGCTGCTGCGATACAGCATCAAGACGCACCTGCAGAGCAGATTTAACCGACGCGTCCTGGACAGCGTCAACGAGAGTTTGAGCCGCCGTTATCGACTGCGCCGTTTTAGCGCCTTCTGCTGCCGCAACCGCATTGGCAGCAGCTGTTTGAGCATCAGTTTCTTTCTTTTTAGCAGCATTAATTGCCGACTTCAAATTATTGACAGCTGCGTTAACTTCTGCTGGCGTTGGATTAGCCGCAGCATAAACATTTTTAGCATGTTGCAGGGCAGTTTTAACCGCTGAATCGTTCTTGATATAAACTGGCTCTTGGTTAGCATCCGCTATAGCTTTGGCTAGCGCTGTCTTATCAGTTTTGAGGTTATCAAGAGCTGATTGCAATTTGGTTTTAGCCTCAGTGAGCTGCGCCACAGTTGACTCTTGGTCGTTATTGACCGCTTTAGCGGCAGCAATCGCGGTATTCAAAGCAGCAACAGTCTCGGCCGCTAGACCATCCGTCGGCGTGTTCTTCGCCTTGTCAATCAATTTCGATAAGGCTGTCCGCGCATCGGTAATTTCCTGTTTGACGGCGTTGAGCTCATCTTGCATCGCTGATTTCTTGTCTGTGTCCTGAACGTGCGCTAAAAGTGCCTCTGCAGCGCGAATATCAGCAGGCGACTTACTGTTTTTTGCTTTATCAACCGCTGTCCGTGCGGCCACCTGAGCTGCCGTTTCTTTAGCTATTGCGGCGTCAAGCGCTTGCTTGAGGTCGTTTGTCGCTTGGCTAATTTCGGCAGGTGTCGGATTTGGTTTAGCAACAACGTTTTTCGCAGCTGACAGCGCACTGGCTACCGCCGCATCTGCTTTGATATAATCTGCAGAGTTATTCGCGCGATCTATTTGCGCTTGGAGCTGAGCTTTATCAGCTTTTGGCAGCGTTGCAGACACTGTTAGCTGACCGTTGAATTGGGCGGTAGCAGCGCCAACTGTAACATTCTTGGTCCAAGTTGCCGACAACTCATGAGCATTATTATCATAAATTGGCGAGACAATTTTGACACGACCAGCCCCATCATTAGCCAAATCAGCGCTGTTGGTTATAGCAACAGCCGTACCCGATATATCTTTGAGCGGCGATGCAAACGGCGTTGTACTCGTACTCATACGGACACGCTGATTAGAAACGTCAAGATTAGTTAATTTAGTTAAGTGGCCCGCAAACGACATATCGCTAATATTACTGCGGTCTGCTTGCAGCGACGTTAATTGCGTCATCGCGCCAATACTATTCAGATCGTTATCGGTTAACGAGGTTGACGATACTTGGAGAGTCGTTACTTTAGTAAGTTGCTTTAGAACTTCGCTATGCACTAACTGCGGCGTACCATTATCAGCACCAGACAACTGCAATGTCGTCAAGGTGCCCGCACTCTTGGCAAAATCAGAAATATCAAACGCTGTCGATTTACTATCGACACTTACTTGTGTCAAATGTGTCAGATTAGCTAGCGGCTTGGTCGAAGCAGTCGGATTACCAGACGCTAAAAGTACGCTTAGGTTAGCCAAATGCGCCAACGGTTCGATCGACGCGACTTTGTTATTTGTCATTGTCAACTTGGTCAATTTTGCTAACAATGACAAAGGCGCCAAATCAGCAACTTCGTTATTGTCGATCTTCAGCTCTTGCAAATTAGTTGCCTTCTCGAGACCTGTTAGATTTTTGACTTTGACACCGCCGTCTACGGTAAGTTGCGTCAATTGAGCTAGCTCGTCCACTGTGATATCCTGGGTGCTCGGACGATTGCTGTCAAGCGTTTTATTGATAGCTGCCTTGAGGCCAGCATCAGGAATATTGACAGTTACTGGAGGTGTCGGCGGAGTCTGCCCGCCCGTCGCATCCATCAGCACATTAACCAAAGCACCAGCATTTACCGGCACGCCAGCTTTAACAGTTTTGCCTGTTGGGTCAATCGCTTGCGCTACGTCGCTTGATAACGGTTTACCCTTGTTGATAGCTGGGCTGCCTGGTTTGAGATTGTAATTGCTCTTTTTGTAGTCGTTATTATTTGCTGCTTCTTTCACGAAATACGGATTATTTGCTCGCGAGCCAAAAGTATCAAGCGAATGCGCATCGCGGCCGTCAATCGAGTTCGATAATTTTGGATTATTCGCGATATCAGAAGCTCTGCTTATAACTGTATCAGTCTTTGAAGGAATCTGTTTGAAATCCCACACCGACAAATTTATATCGTCTGATTCGTTACGGTAATATACATTATAATCAAATCCTTTGAGCATATCGTTGGCATCGACATACGGTCTATTTTGATCATTCTGAGATCCTTCAACACGCAGTGAATACGCGCGTTGATAATTACCACCAGAAAGATCCTCTGCTCGCGCTAACGGCCGCGAAGATATAATGTTGTTATACAATTCAACACCCGAAGTATTCCAATCTAGACCTAGTCCCTGCGACCAGCTTTCGTTAGCTACACAGGACCCGCCTTTCCAATAATTGCATCCGTCAACACGACTGTCTTCAAATATGTATATTGGCCGATAAGTGCGAGATATGGTATTGTTATACACCTTAACATCATCGCTGCCGGCTACACGAATACCCGTACCGGAACTTTCAATTATATTAGAAGCAATTATACCATTACCAGAAACCTCATACATGATAGCAAGCGGAGAATTAGTAAAGAAGTTGCCAACGATTTTCGTTTCTACGCAACCCTCATCGCACCAAAAGCCAATCATACCTTCGCTATTGGCGTTAGCAGCAGTAGAATACGCTTTAGTGTCGCGAGAATAATCAAGTATATTATTGCGGAATGTGAAATTTCGCGTATGCGTAACTTTGATATCGGCCATCGTACAATAAGCTCCGCAGCCAATCGTCAAGAAACCTTCCGCGTTGTTGCCATATAATTCACCGTTAGTAAATACTGTGTTGTGAGATTTGTTAGCCCCAACTCCCGAGCCGCCATTATCTATCGCCTTTACACCACGCGCCGTCGACGACTCTGCTTTGTTAAAGAACAGGCCTTGGCTTGCACTTTGAGTGACAATCATATCTTGAACTAGCGAGCCAGATCCATTAATACTCACCGCAGTTGGACCCGAATAAACTCCTCTGTCAGCGGCAGGATCGTAAGGATCCTTAAAACCCCAAACCTGAACAGGCGAATACTGAGCAACGTTAATGCCCTTTACGGAAACGTTTTTGCCAGTACTAGTGAAAGCTCGCGCCCGCTCTGATATCTCGGTTACACCGCTAGCTGGATTCTTGCCAATATAATAAGATATCGCATCTTGCTGGCCAATATTATAGCCGTCTGCATTATTGTTAGGGGTTTTGAGCGTAGTAGGAGTGTTGTCTTCGACATAAAAAGTATTACTACCAGGCGTTACCTCTGCTTTGGTTTTAACCTGCTTTAGCGGCTCATCGTTAATGAAAACCTGTTCTGGGTAGGCCGCAGCACCTTCAACACTTGGATTCGCATTTGTGGTACAAACATGACAGAAGTTGTGATAATTCCCAGTTGTTTTCCATATGCCATTTTCACTAGTCCATGAATTTACGACATCGCTGCCCTTTAGCCAAACTTCTGCCCCCGGCGCCGCTTGAATAGTCACATTATCGCCAGAGATGAAAAAATGCGGTTCACGATAAATACCCGACTTCGCGACTACCGTGCCGCCATTACTAATAGAGCTGAGAGCTTTCTTGAATGTAGCGTACGGCGAACCCTCGGAACCATTACCCGAAGTATCGTTGCCATTCGGCGCTACCCACGCGACATTACTCGTTGGGACGGTGTAATTGGTTTTAATAAAAGAGTACTTTTTGTTAAGCTGCGACGCCTGAGCTCGCGGCAAATTCACCAGTACCAAACTTAATACCGCAATGAATACGGTTATTCCAACGCCAATACGGCGATATTTATATTTGATATTTTTCCTGTGTATTTTCATACTCCTACCTCACTTGGGTTATATACTTGACATAGTAACATAAGCAAATCGAGCCAGTCAACAAATAATCTGTACGTCGCAATGATTTTACGCTATAATATCAGCAATGGGGGCGTAGCTCAGGGGTTAGAGCAGCGGGCTCATAACCTGTTGGTCGTTGGTTCGATCCCAACCGCCCCCACCACCATAATCAACCACAGAGATCAAAAAACCTCCCTTAGGGTAATCGGGGAGGTAATTTTGTGCACCTGTTTGTTTACATATCTAGAGTAGCAAACTTACTATCTAAACGCAAGCACTTCGCCACTACAAAAACCCTCAGCTGACAAGCCGAGGGTTTTAGCAAAAACAGCAAAATTTATTTCTTCTTAGAAACTGTCAGAAAGCCATTGCGCGGGTTTTCTTTAACGACGCGATCCTCTGGCAAATCGCATGGTTCGCCTTTTTCATTTTTCTCTACTTTGGTGAAAAAGTAGATGGTTTGCGGTTTACCGCCGCGAAGTGTAACTTCAGTTTTGTGTAGATAATAAGTGACGCCCTTTGAATTCGTGTGCTTGTAAGCCATTGTTTTATACCTCCTATTAGTATTGGTTTACATCTGTTAGCTTATCGTAACCTGCATTGAGTGTCAACACTTTACACCCCTAGCCGTACCAGTCAAGCAGCTCGATATTTATAGCGCAATAATAGGTGTAATATTACAAGGCTAATCAAACGCAGTACTATAACTACCAAAATCACTACCGCCAAAACTATCGACCAGCCAGCAAAATCAGGCGTCCAAAGCGGCGACGTATATTCGTGGCGGTACAGTTCGGTGTTGGGCAATTCTGGGTCTTTGAGTTTGTCAGAGGTGGGATATTTTGATAATTCGTTAACAAAGCATTGGATATAAGCCATCGACCAACCGCTATATTGCGGATGGCAAACCGCCTCAGCTTGAGCATGAACTCTTGCGTTCTCAGACGACGCCGCCGAAGCTCTCTTGATAGCCGCTTGCGAGTCGCGCTCATACTGATGCTGCAGATAAATCACGCCGCTGCTGGCATTCATATGCGTGGTTGAGTAACGCTGCAAATCTTGCAGACGATTAAATATTTGTGTTTCGTTGCCTGATTTGTCAGCTGTCGCCACAGCACTGCGGCGCTGTATCATGCCAACATTATTAATACGCAAAAAAGTTGCCGCTACAAAACACACCAGCACAAACAAAATCAACAGCTGCCAGGTCTTGACTCGCTCAAGACGCCGAAGATTTCGCCTCGCCGCGCGTTTATCGGCCATTATTCCCGCCCTTCATTACTTAATAGTATACCACGAGCAGCTTGATTGCGTTATAGTAGAAGTATGAATATTTATTTCTCTGGCATTGGCGGCGTCGCTATCGGACCGTTAGCTGAATTAGCTCATGACGCCGGACATAGCGTACAAGGCTCGGACGCGCACTCGAGTCTAGAAACTAGCGAGTTAATGCAGCGCGGCATTGTCGTCACTAATGACCAGTCTGGCGATTATCTAGAATATTGCCATAAGCAGCGCCGTATCGACTGGCTCGTTTACACCGCAGCCTTGCCCGCTGACCACCCAGAACTAGTGAGAGCGCAAAAATTAGGCATTTACACAGCCAAGCGCGACGAGCTGCTGCGCTACATTATGAGCGAAAAGAACCTCAAGATGATCGCTATTGCTGGCACTCACGGCAAAACAACAACTACCGGTATGATGATTTGGGTGCTGCGCCAACTCGGCGTTCCAATCAGTTATTCAATTGGCACCACTATCAGTTTTGGGCCGAGCGGTCACTACGCGCCGAACAGCGAGTATTTCATATATGAGTGCGATGAATTCGATCGTAACTTTTTACATTTCAGCCCATACCTTTCGCTGATTACTTCTATAGATTACGATCATCCTGATACGTACCCAACTCAAGCCGCTTATACCAGAGCTTTCCAACAATTTCTCGGACAAAGCGAACTATCTATTCTCTGGAAGAAGGACACTCTTACCGGTCTAGAACCAGTTAATAAATCTTGGGTGCTCAAAGACGAGGAAGTTAAAAGTTTTCGCATTCCAGGCTGGCATAATCGAGCCAACGCCACGCTGGTTGCCAAAGCCTGCGAGCGACTAAAGCTGGGTAATCCTGATATCGTAAAGGTTGCCGTCGAGAATTTTCCTGGTACGCAGCGGCGATTTGAGCGTTTGGCACCTGGCCTGTACTCCGATTATGGTCACCACCCAGCCGAAATATACGCTACGCTGCAAATGGCGCACGAAATATCCCGTGAAGTAACCCTTGTTTACCAGCCGCACCAAAATGTTCGCCAGCACGAAATTCAATCAATGTACACAAACGAAGTTTTTCGCTACGCTGACAGCGTATATTGGCTACCGACATATTTGACGCGCGAGAATCCGGATTTACCGATACTGACGCCTGCAGACTTAACCAAAAACCTCACCCGCCCCGAAGTACATATTGCCAGCCTCAACGATGATTTGTGGAAGTCTATCATGCTTGACCGCGAGTTAGGCAAACTAGTCCTCTGCATGGGCGCTGGCACCATTGACGAGTGGCTGCGGCAGCATCTGAAGATTTAGAATTTTATCGATTATCGCCGCTGCCATGCAGTTGGCCGCGCTGCTGGCGGCTGGCTAGCTTTTCGTTATTAAGCCGCGCTACCTCTTCCAAGCTAGAGCCGAGCAAATGCGCCGCCGAATTGACATACCACAATATGTCACCTAATTCTTTGATAATTTCTGCGCGATCATCGGCAGTTAGTTCGCCCCGCCTGTCGCGAATTAGCTTTTTGAACTTTTCCATCACCTCGCCCGACTCGCCAGCCAAGCCTAGTATTTGCGCCATCAAATCAGCGCTGATATCGCCGTATGCGTGATCGCTCGTTAGCGTTGAAATAGCTTTTTGCGAATAATCTTGAAAATTCATGTTTCCCTCCTGTTTGTACGTATTATAACAGTAATTATCAGCCGCTAGCTATTTGGCGTGAAACTGATTATTCGCTTTCGCGCGGGTTTGGTTTTGGATTATATTTATCTAAAAGCTTATACAGGTCTTCTACTTCGAGTTGAAATCCTGGATCTTGCTGGCACCTTTTAATATAATTGCCGACAGCTTTTCTTGCAACACAACCCAAGGTTTCGCGCCTTACCTTTGCAACCGTTGTAAACATATCAAATAATTCTCCTGACATCTCTACGTCAACAGTACGCCATCCTTTACCCACTGGTACTTCTGAACAATCGCAAGGTTTTCCTTCAATATTTGCCATAACATTCTCCTTTCGTTACCAGCAAATCATATCGTACCGCTGCTGCCGATTCCAGACAAAATGGTTGATATTTTATGACAATTTTGTTTTTTATGCTATATTACAGATATGGATTTTTCAATTATCGGCTTGTCTATTCGTGACAAACGCGTATACGAGGCACTGCTGGCAATTCCTAATAGTTCGCTGCGAGCCATCGCAGAAACCACAAATATTAACCGCGGCAGCGTCTATGAATCTATCAAAAGCCTGCGCGCAGCTGGACTTGTCAACAGCGTCACTCAGGGCAAACAGCTGCGCTACCGCGCCGAAGATCCAGCCGTCTTGGCAGAAATTTTACGCGAGAAGCAGCAAGCTTTACAGGTAGCCGGACAGCAGCTTGATCAATATATTGTCCGCCTGCGAACCGCAAACAAAATCGCCGAAACCCGGCATATGGCGGCATTTTACGAGGGCGACGAAGGCTTGGCAAATATTTTGCGCGATATATTAAGCACCTGCCGCCTGCAAAAGGTTAGCCTGTACCGCGTAATTTCTTCGCCGCGCGTCAGCCGCTATCTGTACAACAATTTTCCGAATTTTAGCCGCGAACGCGCCAAACGAAATCTACGGGTACGCGTCTTGCGCTACGCCAAGCCCCTGCGCATAACGACAGGCTTAGCGGACAGCCGCTACTTAGCCGGACCAAAACTAGATGACGGCTGCTACACAATATTGTATGCCAGTAAAATGGCTATTATTACTCTGGACAAATATAACTCTATGCACGGAGTAATCATCGACAACTTCAGCCTAGCCTCGGTGCAAACGCGCTTGTTTGACATTGCCTGGCAGGGTGCTAGCGAGGGTTAACCCGCGTCCACTGGTACGATAGCACAACATCAACGCGTAGCTTTCACAAAATTAATCGCCTTGCCCTCGTTCAGCCAGCGCTGCTCATATGTCGTCATAATTTTATACTCGTCAGCCAGAGACGATTCGTGCAGGTCGAAGCTTAATTCCGCAATTTGCCATTTTTCTGCCACTAATTGCTCCAAGCTCCAACGGAAAAAGTCGCGGTCGTCATGCTTGAAAAGCAGCTCGCCGCCAGGTTGCAATAATTGCGCGTAACGGCGCAAAAAATACGGATGCGTCAACCGCCGCCCGGCAGCCCGCTTTTTCGGAAACGGATCAGGAAAAGTCACCCAAATATTCACTAGCGTTGACAAAGCGAATAAATCGCTAATTTGGTCGGCGCGCGCCCGGATAAAATAGATATTTTTTAAGCCTCGCTCTAGCGCAATGTAAGCACCTTTTTGCAAACGGTCAGCCTTAACATCAATCGCCGCAAACAGCTTATCTGGATAACGCGCTGCCAATTCGACGCTAAACAAACCAGTACCAGCACCAATCTCTAACCTGGAGACGCTCGGTTGGCGCTGCTGGTAAAAATCGCGCCATTCGTCAAACTCAAAGCAGTTCTCGGCGTTATGAAACTTGGCAAATTTGTATTTTTTACGCTTGCGGGCGATAACAAAATCGTCAGGATTGAGCAGTTCGCTCACTAGTTTGAAGCCTCTCCGCTTGGTGTTGTTCCCGATGAACGTTCATTAAAGACTTGAATTGAACTGTCTGATAGCGCCTCGCCACCAAAACTGGTCGATGCAGCCGCACGTTTGGCGTGTTTATCGTATACATTTTTAAAATCTTTGATAGTTTTTTGATCAATCTCCCCTTGCGCCGAGAAACCTTTTTCAGTTTCTTCGCTAGCGCCAGCTTGCTTCTGCACAGAGCTAAAACCTGGGCGGCTCAAATCGACTTGTGCTGCACCGCTGGTGTTATACATCTCTAAAGCTACCGCCACCATGACGAGCGATACTATAATTACACAGACCAGCATAGCCGCAAAGCCGCACCGCTGACAAATGTGATCAGCCCGCTTTTTCAGGCGAGCACGAGCGTGAAGTCTAGTCATTACTACCTCCTTGACTACTCAAACCCGTTTTTGACAAATCTAATTTGTCGATTTGTGAGCTATATTGCTTAATTAGCTTTTCGAGTTCGACTACTGCTTTTCGTACATCACCGCGATAATAACGCGCTCGTTCAATATCCATATAAAAGTCTGCTGGCTTATCTTGGCAATCCGTCTGGGCTATATGCGACATTATCTGCTCGTAACGCTGATAAGAGTTGCGAAATTGTCCGATTTGATGGTCGAAATCGACGGTTGTCTTGGTTAAGTCGATGCCGTTGAGCTTATTGAGAGCAATACGGCTATTCATCGGCGCCATCAGTTTGGTAGAAATTGCATCATATTCGCGGCCGAGGTTGATGCGTACCAAAGCGTCGTTAGCACGAATACGCTCTAAAACAGTTTTAGTCGTCGCACAATTACTGCGCACCAGATTAAGCTGCCGCTCAGTCAATAGAGTCATAGTTGGACCTTCGGCGCTAACCGTTGGAGCACAAGCGACATAGACTAACGCACACAATATAATAAGGCTTCTTTTCATTACGTATTATTATGGCGAAATATTCCCAGACGGTCAAGTCTACGTGTTAAGCTGTGCTAATATATCAGCTACATCAGTTGAAGCCAGGCGAACCGCCAAATTTGTTCGGAAAAACCTTCATTTCGCAGACTAGTCTATTTATCAAATTTTAATTCCGCAAGTTTCTCGATGTCTATACCGATATTCCGGTATAAATCAGAAGTGCTTTTCGTTATCAAATCGCTCTCAGCAAAGCCAAGCATCGCTGCCGTTTTTACCACTTCCGCTACGCTGTTCGCTTCTATTTCGACATATGGCTTTAACTTCGGCCAGCGGTCGATGACAACCTGAACACCGTCGAGGTCGTATTCTTGGCGTTTGTTTTCTTGATAACCGCGCGGTTTAATGCCAATTTTTGCTAATATTTCCAGTGTCGTTTCCATATCAGACACTTCAACTTCCCACTCATGAGTACCATCAATAGTGTCGGCAGTTATTTCTTTGACGGTCAAAGTCGCCTGTCTCCCATCAGAACGCAACCGCACCCAGCGATCTGGCACTGCTGGAATCGTATCAAATACGTAACGGCAAAAATTGTAATTACCGACCTCCTTAGCGCCGAGATTTGTCAACTTTTCTGTGATATCGGCGGGATCGACATCATATATTTTTGCTTCATATTCTATGTTTGACATGAAAATCCTTTCATACTTTCACGGAACTAGCCGGCCACCATTTCAGCACAAAATCCCGATAGCCCGGCGAAAGTTTATCGGTAGTTTCAACTTCTGCGCGCGTCAGCCAGACGATATCTCCTTCGCTACCATCACATGCACTATTTGGCAAAGTCACACCCTTTTTTGCCGTCGCCGTATAGCCGAGGATAATTTTATGATCCTTAATATTGTCGTCATAAGGGTTGCGGACATAGAAATCGGCTGGCGTCGCATCAATTGTGATGCCTAATTCCTCGCGCAGCTCTCGCTCCAATGCCGCGTCAGGCGTTTCGCCAGCGTCAATATGCCCGCCCGGCAAGCCAAAACCATCGCTGCTTAGGTGATACATCAGCAATACCTGTTTACCATCCTCGCTATACAACGCCACTTTTACGCTAACTTCGTGTCGATCGTACATTGCGCTCATAATCCCAATTCCTTTAGCTGCGCTGGATCAACCGTTGATGGCGAATCCATCATCACGTCGACGCCCGAGCCGTTCTTTGGAAATGCCAAGGTTTCGCGGACGTTCGTTTCGTCGATGAGCTCCATGAGGATGCGATCCACGCCAAAGGCACAGCCAGCGTGCGGCGGTGCGCCGTATTTGAAGGCGTTTAGCATGGCACCGAATTTTTCCTCAACGTAGCTTTCGCTAAAGCCAAGCAGGTCAAATACTTTGTATAGCACTGCCGGGTTGTGGTTGCGCACGCCGCCGGAGCAAATTTCGTAGCCGTTCATCACCATGTCGAATTGATCAGCCACGATGGCCAGTTTTTCGGCATCGGTCGTCGCCGACTCCAGCGCCTCTATGCCGCCCTTTGGCATACCAAATGGGTTGTGGCCAAAATCAAGCTTCTTGCCATGATCATCCCATTCGTAGAACGGAAAATCAACGATCCAAGCCAGCGCCACCTCGTCCGATTTTTTCAGGTTGAAGTGAGCGGCAAATTCGTTTCGCAGGCGACCAAGCACGGCGTTGACGACCGGGCGAGTGTCGGCACCAAAGAAAACAACATCACCATCCTCAGGGTTCATTTTATCTATAAGTAGTTTATGTTCTTCGTCTGACAAGAACTTTGCTACTGGCGAAATCACATCATAAAAACAAGGAACGTTAGTATGCATTGGTATCACGTAGCCCTGCGCCTTGTCTGCATTTTTGATTGTCACGTACTTAATATAGGCTAAACCGCCCGCCCCCTCGCTTTTGGCAATGTCTGTGAACTGGTCGATTTGCTTGCGGCTGAGGCTGGCGCCGTTCTTCACGCAAATGGCCTTGATGCACTCAGCGTTTTTGAACACGCCAAATTCAGTGTTGGCGAATACATAGGTCAGCTCAATCAGCTCCATGCCAAAGCGCAAATCTGGCTTATCCGAGCCATAAGTCTCCATGGCGTCGCGGTAGGAAATGCGCGGAATTGGACTGCCGTCACCGACCGCGAGACCACTCAAATCCAGCAACTTCTTGCCAGCAAACTCGGTCGCTAGCTGCCGCATCAACGGCTCAACTTCTTGGCGGACTTCCTCGCCATCCTCAACGAAGCTCATCTCTAGATCCAGCTGATAAAACTCACCGTACAGTCGATCAGCCCGCGGATCTTCGTCACGAAAACACGCCGCCAGCTGGTAATACCGCGGCACGCCGCCAACCATTAGCAGCTGCTTGAACTGCTGCGGTGCTTGCGGTAGAGCGTAAAACTTGCCCTCTTGCAGACGACTGGGGATCAGGAAATCACGCGCGCCCTCAGGACTAGAATTTGCCAAAATTGGCGTCTGAATTTCGATGAAGTCGCGGTCGTCCATGTACTGATGCATCCGTCGGTACATTTCAGCGCGTTTTTTCAGCATGTCCTGCATCTTCGGACGGCGCAGGTCAAGGTAACGATATTTGAAACGTAGGTCCTCGCCCGCCTGGTTTTCCTCAGCAAACGGCTGGATTGGCAAGGTCTCGGCGCGATTAAGTAACGTCAGCCTCTCGACCATCAATTCAACTGCGCCAGTCGGAATTTTATCGTTTTTTAGTCCAGCCGCGCGTTCGCACACCATGCCTTCGGCGCGAATGACAAATTCGTCGCGCAGCTCATCAGCAAGCGAAAATGCTTCCGGATTATCAGAGTTAAAAACTAGCTGCAACAAACCAGTGTGGTCGCGTAAATCAACAAAAATTAATCCGCCGTGATCGCGGCGCGAGTGCACCCAGCCGCTAACTGAAATTTTTTCGCCGGCAAGTTGCGCCGCCTGTGTATTAAAAGTTCGCTTCATATCTCTGTTATTATACTCGATTTGGCCATCCTTTACCAATCTGTGCTGCATTGATAGCTTTTCTAAATAAAATGCGCTACAATTAGCATAAGAATTATGAGGATCCTAAATAATACTCTGGTCAAGATTCTGACGCGTAATAATATTGCGACCGAAGAAACTCTCAAACCGCTAATGGAAGAGGCGGAGCGTTCTTCGCGGCCGCTGCAAGATATTGTATTAGATTCAAAGCTTGTATCTGAAACCGACTTGACAAAGCTTTTCGCGCAATACGCCGATATACCTTACATTGAGGTCGATCCACGTAATATTCCGAGCGAGGTACTGAACCGCATCCCAGAGCGTATCGCCCGCCAATACAATGCAGTTGTTTTTCAAATCGACGAAGACGGCACCATGCACTTGGCGATGGATGATCCAGATGATGTGCTAGCTACTAATTTTATCGAGAAAGAGATCGGCAGCAATACTAAAATTTATATCGCACCGCATTCTAATATCTTGCAATGTTTAGAAAATTATCGCGGCGATGTCAATCAAGAGCTCAATGAAGTCATTGACGTGCAGCGCGAAGATGACGGCTCGGATCAGAAAGTCTCCGAAGCTGACGTCGCCGAGGATTCGCCAATCGCCCAAACCGTTAATTTGCTGTTAGAATATGCTATCCGTTCTCAGGCCTCAGATATTCACATCGAGCCGCGTGAGAATTTCGTGCAAGTACGCTACCGCATTGACGGCGTCCTCAAAGAAGTCAATCAATTACCGCGCAACGTGCTAAATGCACTGGTCAGCCGTATTAAGATTTTATCCAACCTCAAGATTGACGAGCGTCGCGTGCCGCAAGACGGCCGCTTCAAAATCAAAGTCGCCGGCAAACAATACGCCTTGCGCGTTAGTACCCTGCCAATCACCGACGGCGAGAAAGTCGTCATGCGAATTCTCGACGAGTCCAATCAAGCAATTACGCTGCAGCAACTTGGTTATTGGGGTAAATCGTTAGCCATCATCAACAGCGCTATTGCCGAGCCAAACGGCATGATTCTAGTCACTGGTCCAACCGGTAGCGGCAAATCAACTTCGCTGTTTTCGGTACTATCGATGTTAAATACACCAGAAGTCAATATCTCAACTATCGAGGATCCAGTCGAATACAAAATCCCCGGCGTCAACCAAACCCAAACCAACGCCAAAGCTGGCATGACTTTCGCCTCGGGGCTGCGAGCACTGCTGCGCCAAGATCCGAACATCATCATGGTCGGCGAGATCCGCGACGGCGAGACAGCCAACCTAGGCGTACAGGCGGCTCTGACTGGGCACTTGGTATTTTCAACCTTGCACACCAACAATGCGGCGACCTGTCTACCACGTTTATTGGATATGGGTATCGAGCCATTCTTGATCGCTTCAACAGTCAAGGCGGTCGTCGGTCAGCGCTTAGTACGACGACTGTGCATGAACTGCCGCGAACAATACGTACCGACGCCAGACGAAATCAACGAAATAGTCTCGCTGTTCAATCTGCGTCCAGACCAAACGTTTGCACATATTCATGATCTAGAATTACAAGCCATCGAGCAAAAAGTCGGCGGCGATACGCCAGCTGGCACCGACGAGACTACTATTCGTACCCTCTGGCGAGCGCACCCAGGCGGCTGCGACGAGTGCGGACACGTCGGCTTCAAGGGGCGCGTCGGTATTTACGAAGTGTTGGGTATGTCGCGCGAAATTCAAAAAATGATAACTTCCGACGCCACTAGCAACCAGATTCAAGATCAAGCAATCAAGGAGGGAATGATTACAATGCAATCTGATGGATTAGTTAAAACATTACGCGGCAACACTACGCTCGACGAGGTGCTGCGTGTTACGAGGGAATCCTAATGGCATCTTTCTCCTATGTCGCAACTAATAAGTCTGGCGACGTCATCCAAGGCAACATCGAGGCTAGCGATCGACCTGGAGCTTTATCCGCCCTAACCAAGCAAGGTTTGTCACCGCTCAGTATTGACTCGCTTGAAAAGAAAGGACTAGCCAGTATTAGTTTTGGCGGCGGCAAGAAAAAAGTTAAAACCGACGACATCGTGATGTTCACCCGCCAGATGAGCGCCATGGTTAGCGCTGGCGTGCCGTTGCTACGAGCACTTTCTTCGCAACATGATCACACTGATAGTCCAGCCCTCAAAGCAGTCCTTGGCGACATCATTAAAGACGTTCAATCTGGTATGCAGCTAGCCGATGCCCTGGGCAAACATCCAGCTACTTTTAACGATGTTTATGTCAATATGGTGCGTGCTGGCGAAGCTGGCGGTATTCTTGACGATATCCTTAGGCGCCTAGCTATTCAGCAAGAAAAAAGCGCTGGCATCCGCAAAAAAATTAAAGGAGCGATGACTTATCCGTTAGTTTTGCTGGTTATTACTATTATGGCCTTTTTGGTTTTAATGGTGTTTGTCATCCCGCAAATCGGTGAAATGATTAAAGGGTTTGGCGGCGAGGATGCTGAACTACCAGCTTTGACTCAAGTGATGCTGTCAATTAGCGGTTTTTTGACGACTAAAGGATACTTGCTGGTACCAGTACTAATCGCTATCGTTTACTTCTTGCGGCGCTGGCTGAATACCACAGCTGGCAAACACACTTTTCACCGTCTCGTCCTCAAGATACCAGCTATTAGTAGCATTATTCAGAAAGTAGCTGTCGCCCGCTTTGCCCGTACTTTTTCGGCACTAATGGGATCAGGCGCAGCCGTACTTGAGTCGCTTGAAGTCACTTCACACTCGGTTGGCAATGTCGTCTACGAGGAAGCTCTACTAAAAGCTGCCAAGGAAGTCGAAAACGGCAAAAACTTATCAACAATCATCGAAAAAACTGGATTATTCCCGCCAATCGTCTCGCAGATGCTAGCTGTCGGCGAAGAAACTGGCCAAACCGACGTCGTACTAGTCAAAGTAGCCGACTTTTACGAAGAAGAAGTTGATGTCGCCATCGATAGTATCGGCTCAATTATTGAACCGGTAATGATCGTGCTGATGGGTGGCATGGTGGGGCTAATTGCCGCCAGCGTTATGATGCCAATTGCCGGCTTATCAACGAGTATTAAACAATAAAACTTATGCTATACTGTATATAGAAAAGGGCATCCATGGTAAAACTATTTTTCAAAGACAAACCGATCATCGGGCTCGACATCAATTATACTGGTGTTAAAGTCATGGCCATCAACCAGAAACACGCTGACGTTCGCGGCTACGGTTCAGTCGATCTTGACCCGGTTAAGACACAGGAGGCACTCGACACCGACGATCACGAGTATCTGCGCGAGCATATAGCCAATATGTTTCGGGATCGCATTATCGGCTCTCTGCCTTCTAACCACGTAGTAATTGGCTTGCCGACGAGCCGCACTTATTCGCGCACCTTTACTCTGCCAGCAAGCGAAGAAAAGCATATTGCCAGCGCTGCCCAGCTAGAAGTCGAACGCTATATACCAGTACCGTCAGACTCGTTATACACTGACTACGAAATTATTAAGCGCACCAAAGAGACCCTGATGGTTGTCGTCTCGGCCGCACCGCGCGCACTGGTTGATGCAGTTACGCAAGTCGCCAAGGAAGTCGATCTGCGTCCAGTTGCCGTTGAACCGAGCATGAATGCGGTCGCCCGCATCCTGACCAAAACCGAGGAAGGCAATCGTACCACGCTAGTTATCGACGTCGGCGCCACCAGTACCGATATTGCCGTCCTGGAAGATTCAGCGATTCTCATTACCGGTTCGGCTAATGTCGGCGGCAATAATTTTACCCTAGATATCGCTAGTAAAATGCAAGTATCTCTAGAAAAAGCTCACCAATATAAAGTCCTCAATGGCCTCGGGCAAAGCGATGATCATGACAAAATTGAAGCCGCCCTCAAACCAAGCCTCGGTCGTATCGTCGGAGAAGCCAAAAAGGTCATCCGTTACTACAGCGAACGTATTTCGGAGGATAAAAAAATCGAGCAAATTCTTATCGTTGGCGGCGGTGCAAACATGCCAGGTATCGGCGAATATTTTACTAACGCTTTCATTTTGCCGGCCCGCGTCGCTAGCCCGTGGCAAGATCTTGATTTCGGGTCGCTCGAGAAACCGCACCGCCAGTTTCGTCCGCGTTATATCACCGTCGCTGGTCTGGCTAGCGTACGACCATCGGAGGTAAAAAAATGATCAACCTACTTTCGCCCGAAGAACGCAAGCAAATTAAGGCCGCCCGGGCTAACTCAATTTTGATGCGTTATGTTGTCATGTCGCTGATAGTTGTTGTGATTATCGTAGTTGAACTAATCAGCTCGTATTTTATGCTAGTATTCAACCAGTCTGCCAGTAGAGAAACCATAAATGACAATCAAAGTAAATCTTCAGCCTTCAGCTCGGTCAAGAGCGATGCCGAAAAGTATCGTTCTAACCTGCGGGTAGCAAAATACATTCTTGACACTCAAGCGCCATATACTGATATTCTAAATGCGATTGCCAGGAGGTTGCCAAACGGCGCCTCGCTCACTGGCATATCAATCGACCCGACGACTTTTGGAACTGCTTCCGTGCAAATTCAAACCCACGTTAGTTCGTACGCACAAGCCATTGAAGTCAAAAATAGCTTGCAAGAGACGTCTATCAATAAAGTTAAAGTTTTTGACAGTGTTAGCCTATCAAACGCTACGCACGAAATTGGCGACAATACATTTCAGGCAAATTACACTGTAGTCTATTCAAAGAAGGTACTGCCATGAAATTCGTTCTAAAACCAACTACATTCCGCATTTTGCTCATCGTCAGCTTACTAGTTATTGCGGCGGCGGGCGCAGGCAGTTTCGTCTTCGGACACCAAGAGATTGTTAAATATGCAGAGGAAACCCGCAAACTCAATACCGAAGCACAAGCCTCTAGCAACGAATTACAAGCCCTTTCAAGCCTCAAATCGAAACTAGACAACAGCAAAAGCGACGTAAAGCGCGCCGAACAAATCGTTTCGACCAGCAAGAAATATCATTATCAAGATCAAATTGTCAGCGACATCGAAAATCACGCAAATAGCGCTGGTATTAAAATCGCTTCAATCGATTTTTCAGCAAATGAAAGTAAATCCAGCAGCTCATCAAGCTCATCGTCGTCTAGCACCGCCAAGAACACTAAAAAACCAGCGCCAGACGGCTTCAAATCGGTTACTGCTACCGTTAACTTGAGTAATCCGGTATCTTATGAGCAAGCGTACATTTTCTTGCGCTCTTTAGAACAAGGGCTTTTCCGGATGCAAATTTCTAACCTAGCCTTAGCCAAAGACGACAACAACGGCATCACAGTTAGCGCACTAACTCTGGAGGTATATACAAAATAATGGAAGTCTCAGACGCATTTCGCATTCTCGGCGCAAAGACAGCTAAATTCTTTGGCCGGTATCACTTTTTATTGTTTTTCATGTTAGCTGCCAGCGGATTGTCAATTGCTACCATCATGCTCTACCAAACACTCACTACGCCAGCAGAAGAACCGCAAGCTAGCACCTCCGCTAGTTTTGATGATACTACCATCAAACGCATCCGCAAGCTAAAATCAGCTGGCAATGCACCGAGCACGCCGCCGCCAGCCAACGATAGGACAAACCCGTTTTAGTCTATGATTTTGCTCGGTTCAGCGGTACTCAATGCAGAAATATTCAGTATTCAAACTGGCGGCAAGGTAGCGCGCACAACCCGCGCAATCATTAATCCCGCCAATCTGCAAATCATTGCCTTCGAAGTGTCAGGGCCGCTAGTTCAGCAACACCCCGCGCTGATGTTGCTTAGCGATGTCCGCGAACTGAGCAATATGGGCTTCATTGTCGACGACATCGACCAATTCATAACTCCGACCGACGTTGTGCGCGTCAACGACGTCTACCAGCTAAAGTTTGATATCATCGGTAAACTAGTACTTGATGAAAAACGCCATAAACTTGGTAAAGTGATCGACTTCACAATAGATACCACGCAGTTTCTTATTATGCAGCTGTCGGTCAAGCGGCCGTTACTGCGTAGTTTCAATGATACTGAGATTTTGGTACATCGCAGCCAGATTATCGAGATCAATAACGATTCAATTGTCGTTCATTCCCAAGCTAAAGCCCCCGAGCCAGAACTCAATGAAGTAGTCGGTAGCTATATCAATCCGTTCCGCAAACCAAAGCAGGCTCGACAGAATTCAGATATTGATTAGCGATCTTCTCGGCGCAAAGCAGTTTTGATATCATCAAAGCTAAATCCCTGGCGCGCTAGATATTGCATAAACTTTTGCTCATCAGAGTAACGCCGGCGTTTTTTAGCAATAACTTTAGCCAGCTCGTCGATATCACTACGCGACGAATCTGCGATTACCGAATCAATGATTGTCTGTGCTATACCTTTTGCCGCCAATTCGCTACGCAGTTTTCGCATAGATACGCCTTTAACCTGACGTCGATTTTCAACCCACCAGTTAGCAAATTTCTGATCGTCAATGTAACCACGCGCTTGCAACTTCGCAAAAACACGCTCTGCCACAGTTTTAGCGACGCCTGGCTTTTCCGCCAACTTACCAGTTTTTCTATTTTTATATTTACGAGCCAACGTTTTACGATAAAGATAATCACGCACTTCACTGCTACTACGCGGTCGCATCAATACATATTCAAGAGCGCAAGCATACAGCTTGCCGAATTCGCTTTCCTGCTTGAGATTAGCTAACTCCTCTTTCGATAAAACCTGGCCAGCCTTAATTCCAAGATCAACAACCTGCGAAATATCCAGGCTAAAATCATATTTGCCATCAATATGCACGTTGACGCGATCCGAATCGCGGACTTGCGGCGAAAGCGCCGTCACAGTATATCGTTCTTGCTGCTGAGCCATATCATTATTATAGCTGAAAAAGCGGCCATTTACCGACTAGCAAGCTGCTATAGTTCGCATAAATTATCATAGTATTCAAAGATACTACGCCACTAAACTTAGCTCGAATATACTTCTAGCGGGCTGTTTTCTGTTTACTTCTAGTCTTTCGGCTCTGGTTCGGCAACCTTTTCGCGAACTTTAGCGTCAATCTCAGCCAGGACTTCTGGATTTTCTTTCAAGTATCTTTTAGTAGCTTCGCGGCCTTGGCCGATTGTAGCATCATTATACTTATAAAACGCTCCAGATTTGCCCAAAATTCCGTACTGAACGCCCAAATCGACAACATCGCCCGTTTTGCTGATACCTTCGTTATACATGATATCGAACTCGGCTGTACGGAATGGCGGCGCAATCTTGTTCTTGACGATCTTGACGCGCGTGCGATTGCCGCGGATCTCATCACCATCCTTGATCTGTCCAATCCGGCGAATGTCTGCTCGAACCGATGCGTAAAACTTAAGCGCATTACCGCCAGTAGTCGTCTCGGGGTTACCGAACATCACACCGATTTTCATGCGGATTTGATTAATAAAGATTACTGTAGCCTTCGACTTGTTAATAATACCAGTTAATTTGCGTAGTGCTTGGCTCATTAATCGCGCTTGCAAGCCCATGTGCGAATCGCCCATGTCACCGTCGATTTCAGCTTGCGGCACCAACGCTGCTACCGAATCAACTACTATTAGGTCAACGGCATTTGAGCGCACAAGCGTTTCGACAATTTCCAGCGCTTGCTCGCCGTTGTCGGGTTGCGATACTAGCAAATTATCAGTGTCAACGCCAAGCCGTTTAGCATATGCTGGATCAAGTGCATGCTCAGCATCAATAAAGGCTGCCGTCCCGCCTTGTTTTTGCATTTCGGCGATAGCATGTAGTGTCAAGGTTGTCTTACCGCTTGATTCTGGACCATAAATCTCGATAATTCGACCTTTCGGATAACCGCCGCCCAGCGCCAAATCTAAGCTCAGACTACCGCTTGGCAATAGCTCGACATCAACTTTTTTAGCCTCTCCTAGCTTCATGATTGAGCCGTCGCCGAATTGCTTGGTAATCTGCTCCATCGCCAAACCCAACGCCTTTAACTTGCCGTCGTCAGCCGCTGGCTTATCTGCAGATGTTTTTGGTTCGCTTTTCTTCGCCATATCTCCCCTTTCTTGCTGATATCTTTAATTATACATGAGCGACGCAGTTTTTGGTATAATGGTAAGTATGAAACAAAACGGCTTCACAGTTATTGAACTTTTACTGGTGATAGTTTTACTTGGAGCTGGCAGCTGGCTATTTTTTAATGAAAAAGCAACTATCGATGCCACTGCTCGCGACAATCAGCGTAAAGTCGCTATCAACGCGATGTATTACGGATTGGAAGAGTATTTCTACGCTAAAAACGGCTATTATCCGGCTTCGATTGACAGCAAAACACTGCGCACCGTCGACCCTGCTCTTTTCACCGATCCGAAAGGCAAAAAACTTGGCAACAGCGGCAGCAACTACGTCTACGAATCAACAGGTTGCAATAACGAAAATCGATGCACTGGCTACACGCTACGCAGTTCAATGGAGCGTGAAGATACTTACACCAAGACTAATCGCGATCACAAGAAATAATCAGCTAGTCATCATTCGTAACTGGGCGGCCATTCTTGAACGCCTCAACGGCATTATTAAGAACCGCTACTTGGTTTTTTGGATCAGCAACATAGCTAAAGCGATAGGTTGTTTCGTCGCCCTCGGTACTTAACCGAATCGAGCCGTAATTAAATAAAGTTTGTAGAATACCTTTTTGCGAGTAGCTAGAGTCCTCGATATTCATCAGGCTAACTGTTTGTTCGCGTTTTGAAAACAAGCTTATTTGAATTTCTTGAATAACACTTTCGTTGGTCAGGAAAAAGCGATTTTGCATATATACCCAAATCGCTATGTACAGCCCAAGTCCAAACAAACTTATCACCATCAAACAAATAAAGATAACTTGCGAGTGCAGCGATTGCGGCATACCAATCACCTTGGCGATATCGGGATAGCAAAACATAAACACAGACACCAAAATAATCGCAAGCATCATTGCTATCGTCGGACCCCAAATGCCGATACTGTGCCGCGGAATCATTCGGATGACATACTCATGTTCGCTGAGATTGAGCCACGGATAGAGGCGGCATGATTCCTCGTGCTTGCGGCGGGTCTCTTCGGAAATATGAACCGGAATCGGTTCGGTTGAGCGCGCCACATGCACGACCTGCTTGCCAGAGTCGGTGACTGATACTGGGTTGGTCTGCTGCACAGCCGATTCTGCACCAGTAGCCTGCTCTTGCTGCTGCGAAGCTGTGTATAACGGACGTCCTTCAGCGTCGTAAGCGACTGGTCTGCGGCTATCGTCATCGTCCATGATACCTCCTCGTTTATACTACCTGTAGTATACTATAAATTCCCTGTATTGCCGAGATGCCGCTTCGCCTTAATCGTTACCCGGCGGCCGCGCGGCGTACGCTCAATGAAGCCGATTTGCAGTAAATACGGCTCATAAAAATCCTCAATTGTCGTCGCTTCATCGCCAGTCAGCGCCGCAATGGTGGTTAGCCCCACTGGGTTATCGCCGTAATTTTCCAGAATTGATTGTAGTAAATTGCGGTCGGCTGGGTCCAATCCCAGCTCGTCTACTTCCAACATTTCTAGCGCACTTGTTGTTGTTTTTACATCAATTATGCCATCACCATTGACGTCGGCATAGTCGCGCACGCGCTTGAGCAGGCGATTGGCGATGCGCGGCGTCAAGCGAGCCCGCGTCGACAACAAGTTCGCCGCTTCATGCCGAATCGACGACTCCAGGATAGCTGCACTCCGCGTCACAATTTTAGCAATATCCTCTGGCTCGTAAAATTCCAAGCGATAAATATGCCCGAATCGATCGCGCAGCGGTGCCGCCAGGCTGCCCGTCCGCGTGGTCGCGCCGATCACTGTGAATCGCGGCAAATCCAACCGAATTGACCGAGCTGCCGGCCCTTTGCCGATGACGATATCCAGCTTGAAATCTTCCATCGCCGAATATAAAATCTCTTCCACCGCCCGACCGAGCCGATGAATCTCATCAATGAACAAAATATCGCCGTCCGCCAAATTGGTCAAAATCGATGCCAAATCACCCGCCTTCTCAATGGCCGGGCCGCTAGTAATGCGCAAATTCGTGCCCA
This sequence comes from uncultured Candidatus Saccharibacteria bacterium, assembly GCA_963551735.1. Classification (GTDB taxonomy): domain Bacteria; phylum Patescibacteriota; class Saccharimonadia; order Saccharimonadales; family Saccharimonadaceae; genus Saccharimonas. The sequence continues at coordinate 424,949 of CAUVHH010000001.1, forward strand.
TCTCGTTAGCAATCACCGTCGCCATGGTCGTCTTGCCCAATCCTGGCGGGCCGTAGAGTAGCACATGATCCAGCGGCTCGCCGCGTTTCTTTGCCGCTTCAATCGCCAACCGCAAATTACGCTTCAATCGCTCCTGACCGACATACTCGCTAAAACTCTGCGGACGCAGACTGACTTCAATCCGCTGCTCCTCAGCATCATCATCGTGCGGGCTGGTGTCGACTATTCTTTGAATTACCATAGGCTAAACCTCTTTATCCCTTCAACGCTTCCGTCACCCGCTGTGCTGTCGGCAGGTTGGCATCAACGTTTTCCAGCGCTTTAGTAGCGTCAGCCAAGGTATAGCCCAGCGCCATCAGCGCCTCTAACGCTTCATCAGCAGTATGCAATTCGGCCTGAACCGGTGTATCCGCCCAACCATACTGCGTCGGCAAGCCAACCTTATCGCTCAGATCAACCACCACCCGCTCGGCAGTTTTTTTGCCAATACCAGCAGCTTTTTGCACAAAAGCACTGTCAGCGTTGGCAATGGCGTTGCGTACCTGTTCCGCATCGCCCAGGCTGAGAATCGCTAGCGCCGCCTTCGGGCCGACACCCTGAACAGTAATCAGCATTTCAAACAGCTTTTTTGCAGCCAAACTAGAAAAACCGAACAGCTCTTCCGCCTGCTCGCGCACATGGTGGTAGGTATAAAACTTGATGTCTTGATTCAGCGCCACCGCCTCAAAATCACCAGCCGATACGCTAACTTCGTAACCGACGCCGTGAACGTCAATCACGACGCTGCCCGCGCCAAACTTTTCAGCGATCACACCAGAAAGATGAGCTATCATAATCAGCTATGGCGACGTAGTGTTACCGCCAGGATTATTACTATTATTGCCGCCATTATTGCTACCGCCAGAATCGCCTGAGCTGCCGCCACTATTATCGTTTCCGCCAGCAGCCGCACAATTGCTAGTATCTTTACTGTAGTTCACGCCGTCGATTTTACTTTTATCGACCATAACCACTGAGCCTGTCTTGAGATCACAAGCTGCAACTTTAGCATTTGTGCTTTTACAGTTAGCAGTGTCTTTCGAGTATTTTGTCGAGTTAAAGCTAGCTTCGTCGATAGTTTCAAACTTGCCGGTAGAAAGGTTGCAAACGGTAATCGTCGGCGCCTTACAATTAGCAGTATCTTTTGAATATTTCGTCGAATCAAACTTATCCTCGTCGATAGTTTCGACCTTGCCGGTAGAGAGGTTGCAAACAGATACTTTAGTTGGCTCGGAATTACACGATTCAGTCGGTAAAGCGCCGCTCATAAAGTATTCATTATAGGTATTAGCACCAGCTTTCGCCGCCAAGCCGCCCTTGTCTTTACAGACAGCGCGCTGAACGATACCGCTCGGCAGAGTGAATTTAACATCTGGCTTGCCTGACAATAGCGACGTCATCGTACTCTTCCAAATTGGCCCAGCCATGTCGCTACCACCGCTAATCATAGCAGAGTTATCATTATTGCCAACCCAAACACCAACAACGTATTGCGGATTATAGCCAATTGTCCAAGCATCGCGGTTGTCGTTGGTAGTACCAGTTTTAACAGCAACAGTATGATTACCATTAACCGTAATTGACGAACCAAAGATGCGTGCGCGAGTTGTCCTGTCGCTAAGAATATCTGAGATTAGGTAAGCCCCCTGAGCGCTAATAACTTGCTTAGACTTGCCCTCGTGTTTGTAGATTGTTTTAGCGTATTTATCGTCAATCTGAGTAATTTTAGTAATATCATATTGCTTGCCGCTATTAGCGAAAGCAGTATAAGCATGCACCATATCCTGCAAAGATGCCTCGGCTGAACCAAGCGCCAACGATAAGCCGTGATCGCCCTTCTTGATAGAGGAAATGCCCATACTGTTAGCAGCTGTTACTGAACGAGAAATGCCGTATTTTTGCATAACCTCAACGCTCGGGATATTAAGCGACCAGTTAAGCGATTGGCGCACCGTAGCACTACCGCCGCGACTAGCTTCGTTTTTATCAGCATCGCGCGGCACATAGCCGCCGCCAAAATCCTTAACTTTATCTTGCAAAATAGTCGCTGGCGTAATCACGCCATCTGCCAATGCTGCTGCGTAATAAATCGGCTTGAAGCTAGAACCTGGCTGGCGCCTAGTCGTTACCATGTTAACCTTGCCCCATTTTTCATTATTATAATCGGCGCTACCAACCAAAGCTCGAACTTCACCAGTCGTTGGATCAACGACAACTCCGCTGGCATTAGAGCCGCCCATTCGGTTAATATGCCTCATTTGCTTGTTAATGTTGTCTTTGAGGGTATTCTGCATATCAATATCTAGCGTCGTTGTGACTTGATAGCCAGAACGCATAACTTTTTCGTAACCGTCTTTTTCGTAGCCGCCTTTTTTAGAGCTATATTTATCGCTGAGCTCAGCCACCACCATTTCAGCAAAATGCGGCGCCACGCTATCATTCTGCGTTGACGGCGGCGCGTAAGCCAATTGCTGGGCTAAGGCCTCTGTTTTTTGCGCTTCGGTGACGTAGCCCTCTTTTACCATTCGACTGAGTACCGTTTTTTGCCGTTCTTTAGCATATTCAGCACTGCCACTAATCGGCGAGTAGCTACTCGGTGCCGGCAATACGCCAACCAGCATAGCGCTTTCTGCCAGAGTTAGTTCTTTCGGTGTTTTATTGAAATAAGTCTTAGCCGCATCCTCTATACCAAAAGCGTTTTCACCAAAATAGACCGAATTGAGATACATGTCGAGAATCTCGTCTTTAGAATAGTTTTGCTCGACAGCAATCGACATGAAGAACTCTTGATATTTACGCATCAAACTATGCTCGTCGCTTAGCAAGGTATTCTTAACCAATTGCTGAGTGATAGTCGAGCCGCCGCCATGCCGCGTCACTGCCGCCCTAGCAATGCTAAAAAGATTAAATCCGCCATGTTTATAAAAATCCTTGTCCTCGCTCGCCAACAAAGCATTCTTCATATGATCAGATATCTGGTCGAGTTTCACGATATTGCGTTTCTCAGCCCGACCAATACTATAAAAAGTCTTACCATTTCTGTCTTTTAGAACGATTCCGGTATTATTACGGTTCATCAAACGTTCAACGTCGCGGATATCATTAGCCAGCATGATGTATGTTACCACTGGTATGATAATCATAATTGCTAAAATAGGACCGCCGACGACGGCAACCTTCTGCTTGCGCGACAATCCTTGCCACCAAGCGACTAGTTTACCAAACTTACCCGTCGGCTGGCGATGAACCTTACGAACTGGAGATTTCTTACGACCTATGTTAGCGTAGCGCGATAAACGCGGCGGTTGCTTTTGTATCTGCATCACTTACCATTATATCACCTTACGCTTCAATACGGCTCATAAACGCATGCGTTAAAGCTGCCGCCAATGCATCAGCGCAATCATCAGGCTTCGGCACCTCTTGCAAACCTAGCTGAATACGCACCATTTCTTGAATTTGCGGCTTTTTGGCGGCACCATAACCAGTGATTGATTTTTTGATTTCATTCGGCGTGTATTCGTGAATTGGCAATTTCGCTTGGCGGCCTGTCAATATTGCTACACCGCGCGCCTCGGCGACACTGATTGCTGTCGTAATATTCTTAGTAAAAAACAGTTTCTCAACCGACATAACATCCGGCTGCGTCTCTTTAATAATATCGGTTAAGCCTGAGTAGATTTCTTCAAGGCGATCTGGCAATGGCGTATGTGCTGGCGTAGTGATTACTCCAGCTGTAACCAGCCTCATTCTGCCGCCGTTGACATCAATTACGCCAAATCCGAGAATACCTGTACCAGGATCAATTCCGATGATTCGCATGCTGATATGGATCACTTCCTGCCAAATCGAATAGCTTTTCTCAAGCCGCGCTTAATTTCAACGCGCCATTCCCAGACACCATAACTAACACCCGCCAAGGCCAGTCCGCCAATTGTCCACCACACTACTGGATTAGTTTGCTGGACTGTTACTGGCTGCACTGGATAAGCCGCTAATGTATTACTAGCTTTCTTGATTTTGCGGCAGCGGCCAGTCGAAGGATTACGCTCCCAGCCTGCTTTGCACGGTTTGGGTAAATCGTCAACAGAAGCAATCTTCTTGCAGCGGCCAGTTTCTGGGTTACGAAATTGACCCTCTTTACACGGTTTCAGAACCGCTGCAGCCGCCTTGGCAATTGAACGACAACGTCCGGTTTCCTCACTGCGATATTGGCCTTCTTTGCAGGGTTTCAAGACAACGGTTTTTTTCTTGTTCTGAACAATATTGCGGCAGCGGCCAGTCTCTTCACTGCGATATTGGTCATCGCGGCATGGTTTCAATATTTTTATTTTTGGTTTAGTCGACAACGCTTTCAGGCTACCCTTACCATAATTAAGTTTAGGCGTAAAATCATTACCCTCGCTACCTGGACTCGGCGTCGCCCAGCGCCAAGCCGCAGTTTTAGCATCATACGCCCAAGATCGCCCTTTGTTGCTAGCACTATCAGCTTTCTCATACGGCGTCACGTCATTATTATAGGTAGTTAACCCATTGGTGTCTTGCAGCCACACTGTTCCAGATGCCTTGTCAAGATGCAGCGTCTTCCCTGATATAACAAAGATTTTACCCGGCAGAACCGTGCCCGATAACTTCGAAGGATTATTAGTAGAATCTGATACTGCTTGGTTGCCGCTACGCAAGCGGTATAGCGATAAGTCTATTGGGCTTTGACCAACATTTTTAACCTTGACGTAGCTATAGCAGGCAAGGTTCGGGTCAGCCGTAGCACAATCTGCTGGATTCGGTAAGATTTCTAGAATCTGTAAAGTCGGCGTCGGTGGCAAACGATACAAATCACTTGATATCATATTGCCAGTCGCTCGTTTACGAAAATCAGTTTTAAAGACACCAGTTCGATAAGACTTACTCCAGCCTTTACGCTCCCAAATATCATTCTGATATTTGCCGAGATCGGTATTGTTAATTCGAACCGCCTCAACCAGCTGGCCAGCTTGATAAACATTTATCTCTTTGTCATACAAAGCATCACTATTCGGAGTCGGACAGCCCGCTAAAAGCAATGCATCATCCGCATGCGACAAGTTCGGGCTGTACAGCGTTAAATAACTCTTCGGCCGCAGATAATCTCGCAATTTAGCATTACAAACAAAATCAGCTTCCGCTGTTGCGTAACGTAGTTCTAGCGACATCTGTCCTAGATCGAAAAAATTATCACTAGCATTGTAAAGTTCTATCGCCGTATAGCCGTATTTTGGATCAGTTTTAAATGCCGAGACTACAACACCATTTTCTACTAACACTGGTGACGGCAATGTTGTTATTTTATCTACAGTTTCGTTGGTATTAGTAGGGTTTGACGGGACCGACGGCGGGATCTCAGCAGGCTTGGCAGCGGTTTTGTTTTCAGCAGCCTGCTGTGGGAGTGTCTTTCCATCGTTCGCAGCTGGCAGTGAATTAGAATTTTCTTTATTAATTAGCGGCTCGTTAGGCTTACCGAGATTTTCCTTTTGTTTAGCGGTTGGTAAATTCTCGCTATTATTTTCGCTCGCAATGCTTAGCGTGTTATCTGGCGAAACAGCCGCCGTCGATACGGCATCTGCCGCTGCCAACCCTGAAAATACTGGCTGAAGAGTTATAGTTGCTATCAAAATGACGAGTTTTAGACATCGCATCAGGCCTCCTAGCAATTATAAATACCATGTATACTTATAATCTACATGAAGGTAAGCTTAAAAGTCAACTAATCGTTAATATCAACAGTAATATCGGCATTCGTATAAACGTTTACCACATCATCAAGATCGTCGAGCGCGTCAATAATTTTTATTACTTTGCGAGCGGTTTCAGCATCGCTGATAGGCACGTCATTTTTGGCAATGTACTGCAACTCGGCTTCCTCGATGGTCATACCTGCATCGAGCAACGCTTTGCGAACGCTCGCTAAATCTTTCATGCCAGTATAGACAATTAGTTTACCATCAGCCTCAACAGCATCTTCGGCGCCTGCGTCAAGTACTTGCAACAATGCTTCTTCGCCGCTTGCCGCCACCCGAATAACCCCTTTGCGGTCAAATTGAAACATCACGCTGCCAGCATCAGCCATTGAACCGCCGTTTTTAGTTAAAGCCAATTTCACCTCTGGCAAAGTTCGATTACGGTTATCAGTGGCTGTTTCAATGATAATCCCTACGCCGCCAGGGCCATAACCTTCGTAAGTAATTTCTTCTAGCGCCGCTGAATTTTTGTCGGCAACCCGGTCAATCGCCCGCTGAATATTGGCAGCCGGCATATTTGCCGCCTTAGCTTTTTCGATAGCCATCGCTAGGCTAGAGTTCATTGTAGGGTCAGTGCCAGCCCGCGCTGCGATAGCGATCTGGTTGCCAATTTTAGTGAAAATCGCACCGCGTTTAGCATCAACAACAGCTTTTTGACGATGTGTTGTCGCCCATTTACTATGTCCTGACATGACTGCTCCTCGTTAGTTTATTGATAAATGCTTGCTTATATAATAGCAAATGAGCCCTGTTATGTCACTATTGAAGCGTCGCGCAGTCGATAGCCGCTACGCCATTTCATGAACCACACTGCCGCAATTATCAAACCGTACCATAGCGCCGCTATCCACCACGGTACTTGCAGTTCAACTGCAGCCCAAGATTGCTCGGCGCACCAATTCACTACTGCAATCATCGCATCAAGTATCATCTGCGCTGGCCAGCCAACGATGTGCGCTATCGCTGGAACAATCAATCCGCTAACGCCACCTATTGATGTTAGCAGCATCGCCAACGGTATAAACGGACCAACCAGGATATTCGCCAACAACGAAATTATACTCAACTGCCCAAAGGCCGCCATAATAATCGGTGCAGTTACCAGCTGTGCCGCTAACGTTTCTAACAAAATTTGAATGATAGCTGGAACTTTATCGGCCGAGAAGAAATAGGCCGTCATCACTGGCGCCACGATAATCACACCAGCGAATGCTGCAAAACTTAGCATCCAACCCATGTCACCCCAAGCATAACTCGGATTGCACAATACCGTTATTGCCGATACTAGCCCCAGCAAAACAACTGGATGAAATTTTCGACCAACATACCATGCCAGCAGGCTTAATCCTGTAACAAGCCCGGCGCGCACCATGCTCGGGCTAGCGCCAGTCATGGCGATAAAACCCAGCACCAAACTACAGCTAACCAGCGTCGCTAAATATTTTGATATTTTTGCGAATAGCCGCCGCGCCAAACGTACCAGAATTGTTAAATTGTAACCACTCGCTACAATGATGTGTGTCAGACCAGCAATCTTCAAAGCCTCCAGTAGATCATCTGGTAGCATACTTTTCTTGCCTAATAAAAAGCCAATCCCTAGGCTAGCTCCTGGATCATCAACCGCTTTATGTACGCCATCAGCAAAAGTATCGCGCAGCTCTAGGGCTGGATCACCGCCAGCTGTTCGCTTGACACCGTCAAGCTTCACCCTTGCTAATACTGCCGCGAAATTGCCAAAACCCGGTTTCAATACACCGCGCAAAGCAAGTTCATCACCGCGTTTAATTGCTGGATTACCACGCAGCGACAACCAAATTTGGCCAGGTAAAGACGTCTCGCCCATTTTGATATAAGTTATTTGCAGTCTAGTACTACCAGCTACGTTATCCGCGTCATCCCGCACTATACCAGTTAATCGCACCGACTGGCCATACAACGGTTTATATAACTGTAACTGCACTTGATCGCTAGAGCCGCGAGCCAGTCCGATTAACAAACCCGCACCTAGCGTTAAAATTAACAAAATCCGCCGCCGCTGCCAAAAAGCTAAACTAATCAGCGGGATGGACGCAATAATTAGCCACCAGCTAACCCCGCTCCACCATTGTGCCAATACCACGCCGCTAACTAGTCCGTAGCATAAGGCGGCAATATGCCACATTGGATGAAGCCGCTCGCCCAACCATCTCATATTTCGATAGTAGCATAGCTTGACACGTCTCGCCGCAAACTGTATAGTAAGATTTACTCGGGCCCATAGCTCAGCTGGTTAGAGCACCTGCCTTTTAAGCAGGGTGTCGTGAGTTCAAGCCTCACTGGGCCCTCCATTTCAAAAACAAGAAGACCTCCTCAGCGTGAAGGTCTTTTATTTTTTAACTGTCTTTATTCTTTACTCTTCTTTTTTGATTCGTTGCGCCGCACATGAGTTTGCAATACATCAATTATCGACAGCACCAGGCACATAGTCACGATAATAGCATAAGACGCATTAATACGGCTGACGATTTGCTTGCCGAACTCATCAACCACTAGCGCATTTTCTAGCGGCTCAAACATTAATACCACAGCTAACACTGCAAATATCACTGACCCGCCAATTCGCTGAAATTTGTTACTAGCCGCCGGCCCGCTGAATAATAATATCAGTGAAGGCGCTAGAGTTAATATCACCGCCACCACATCTACTAACGGCGGACGGATAATAACAATGCCGAGATTAGCAACGTATGGCGTTACCTCGCTACTCCATAAATCAGCCAAGATTGAACCAGCTGCTAGCGCTAGCGTCAATACGCCAAATCGCCGGCGCGTCATATACGCCAACAAAAACAATACGCCAAAGACTATTGCTAGAACGATAGTAAAAGTCATGCTTTTATTTTATCATGTCGTCTATGTACGATGACAAGTTAAAAGCCCGTGTCTCACGAGAAAATACCGCGTTTTTTAGAGGCTTCGAATTGCTCTAACAGTTCACGCTGCCTTTTAGATAGCTTAGTCGGTGTATCGACAATAATGCTAACGATATGGGCGCCGCGCCGTTCGCTGCGCGGGTACGGGACACCATGGCCAGACAATTTAAAATCAGTACCCGACTGCGTACCGGCCGGTACCTTCATGGTAATTATGCCGTCGACTGTCTCAACGTCAATTTCAGTACCGAGTGCCGCATCAACCATACCAATATGTTCTTGGCTAAGAATCAAATCGCCCTCGCGGGTAAATTTCTTATGCGCTTTAACGCGAATATTGATGTATAAATCACCACGGTCGCCGTCGGCAATCGCTTCACCGCGCTCGCGCAGACGAATCGTCGAACCGTCATCAATACCTGCTGGAATTTTGACAGTGATTTTCTGCTCGCGGCGCTGCACACCAGAGCCATGGCAAACTGTGCATTCTTTCTCGGGTATTTTACCGCGGCCTTTACAGGTTTCGCAAACTACCGCTTGTTGGATCGGGCCAAACATCGTGTTCATTGTGCGGACACGCTGGCCAGCGCCTTGGCAATCTGGACAAGTTTTCATCTCGAAACCCGGCTCGACGGTCGTACCGTGGCAATGCTCGCATTCATCGTTAATCATTAACGCAATCTCGACATCTTTACCAAACACCGCTTCTTCGAAAGTCAAAGTAACGCGCGTTTCAACATCGCGCCCGCGCGGCCGGCTATTGCGGCGCGATTGCCCGGACGGCCCGCCAAAAAACTGACTGAAAATATCGCCCAAGCCTTCGCCAAAATCGAAATTAATATTTTGACCTTGGCCGAAACCGCCAAAACCTTCAAAAGGATTACCGCTGTAACCAGCACCGCCGCCAGAACCGCCTACGCCAGCATGACCGAACTGGTCGTAACGTTGGCGTTTTTGCTTGTCTTTGAGAACTTCGTAAGCTTCGTTAATCTCTTTGAATTTCTCTTCGCTGCCGCCTTCTTTGTCGGGGTGATACTTGACAGCCAACTTACGAAAAGCTTTCTTAACTTCGTCTTCAGAGGCGTTTTTACTGATACCTAGTACTTCATAATAGTCGCGTTTTGCCATATTGCTATAGTATAGCGCGTTAGCACTCGAAGTGCAAGAGTGCTAAAATTACTAACTTATTTGACGTCAGTAGCCGATGGACTCTTATTGTTTTTGTTCGGATTACGCGCCGCTAGCACGCGCAAATCGTCAACTACATCAAATTCATCGAGGATTTTACGGCCAAGCAACACCTCTAGCGCATCCTCGAGCGTTAGAATGCCCGCTGTCTCGCGATAATCATTAACAACAATAAACATATGATGCCGCGTCTTGATAAAGGCCGACAAAGCGCGCTCCAGCTTCTGGTTTTGGTTGATAAAGTAAATCTTCTTGTCCATCGCCGTTTCAACGCGGCTAGTTTTCTTACCATTATCAAGCGTCAGTAAGCTACGAATATGCAGAATACCAACAATGTGGTCAATATCACCGTCAGTCACTGGGAAACGGCTATGGCCAGTCTTATGCAGTTCATCAAGCAGCAACGGCCCAATCACATCTTCCTTAGCTACTGTATTCATTACGCCGCGCGGCGTCATTACCTCTTCGACGGTTTTTTCATGAAAATGCAGGGCATTATTGATTAATTTTTTCTCTTCAAGCGACAATATTCCCGATGATTCGCGTATCAAATGCTCAAGTTCTTCCCGCGAGCTAAGAATATTCGGCTCATTCTGCACATTAACACTGCGTAAAACTTGCCCCAAGCGCGGATGCCGCTCGACGAAAGTCAGCAATCTCGGCTCTATCCGCCGGTAATAGCCATCAACCATCTGCACTAACCAGTCAAAATGAGCAATTCTACTATAGACTAAAGATGTCATCACGCTAATGGCCACGCCGATAAAAAAACCAAACGCCGATACCGCCGATAATACCGCCAGAACCAGTAGTAGAGCTTCGGTTGCTTTACGCAGCGATACAATATCATCAAGCAGTAGTATTCGCCGTAATTCGTCAGCCGCTGCGGTGTCGCCCTTACGACGGCGGCGTTCTAACTCGTACATTGATAGCTTTGTTCGGCGCGGCGAAATTGACGTCACCGCTATCAACGCTAAAGTAATCATCACAAACAAAATCGCTAAGAATAACCGCATACATATATTGTACCGCAAGCCCGCTTGATTGGCGAGCTCATAAGCAGTATAATAGCCTCTAGTAATAAGCGGAGGAAATATGACCAAAAAGGCATGGATTATTTTTGCGGCGATGTGCGTAGGATTGATTGGCGGCTTAATCTTTTTACAGCAGCGCAATCAAATTGATGTTTCAAGTGTCGATACTACGAAGGCGCAGCCAGCATCGAGCGAAAGCGGCAATATTAGCGAGCATGTTTATGGCAATGCCAACAGCAAAGTGCTATTAGTTGAATATGCCGATTTTCAATGTCCAGGCTGCAATTCATCTTACCCGGTCACCAAAAAAGTCACTGAAAAGTACAAAGACAAGATTGGGTTTATCTTCCGCAATTATCCGCTAACTAGCGCTCACCCGAACGCGCTGGCCGCAGCGGCTGCCGCCGAATCAGCTGGACTACAAGGTAAGTACTGGGAAATGCACAACTCGCTTTTCGAAAATCGAGCTAGCTGGGTAGAGTTATCCGGGTCAACTCGTACTGAAAACTTTGTGAAGTTAGCCTCCGACATCAAGGGCTTGAATGTAGAAAAATTCAAGGCTGATCTCGAAAATCCAAATATCCGTAAAAAAATTGATTACGACATGGCGCTCGGCAAAAAGGACAGCGTTGGCGGCACGCCAGCTATGTACATTAACGGCAAAGATGTCGGCAGCCAAAAAGTCCTTAACGGTAAGCTAGTTAGCGGCACAAACACCGATACTAATGCTAGTTATGTTTGGGCTAATGCTGATGATTTTGAAAAGTTTGTTATCCAGCCGGCAATGAAATCTGCTGGAATCAGCTACTAGCTGTTATTCATATTGGTATTTGGCGTACCTGCGTTAGTTTGTGGACTTGCTTGTCGATTATTGTTTGATGAACTAGGCATTCCTTGCGGCGTGGCGGTATTATTTGTACTAGGATTAGTTTGTTGTTGCACTGGCCCGCTAGGTATACCGCTCACTGCATTACTCTGCGGCGATTTATTGATCTGCATGCCGCCGACAAAGCCTAACCCGCCAGCGAACAACACAATTGCTATGACGGCCAAAATCATAGTTGGCGTCATAGACGAGCATTGCGCCACTGGCCGTATTGACGGCGTACCACCAGAAGGCATTTCAAAACCATCTTCAATTTTAGTTGGCATTTATTCATCTCCTTTTGTTAATTAATACTGATTAAAATATAACTAGGAGCTATTAAAGGCGCCTTAAAAACTATTTTTTCTTGTTGTATGCAGGAAGAATGACTGTAAAAGTCGAACCAACATTCTGTTCGCTATCGACGTTAATTCGTCCGCCATGCGCCTTAATAATCCGCTCGGCAATTGACAAGCCTAAGCCGTATCCAGCAGTAGTGCGCGACTCTTCTGCCCTATAAAATCGCGTAAAAATTTGCGACTTTACTTCGTCGCTCATGCCAATACCAGCGTCCGCTACAGCAACGCTGACGTGCTTACCTTTTTTGCTGCTAGAAATAGTAATGGTACCGCCTTTGTTACTATACTTAATAGCATTGTCTAGCAAAATCGTGAAAAGTTGTTCTAAACTTTGTCGATCGCCAAGCAGCAAAAAATTTTTATTTTTATCATCGATAGCAATATCTTTTGCCAGCGCCTGATTTACTACTAGGTTCATCGCCCGAGCAATCACCGATTGCAAACCGACCTTGCTTTTCTGAATTTCCAGCTTGTCTTCTTTGAGCAACCCTAACATTGAGTTGGTTAATTTTTGTAAACGTTTAACATCATCAACATTGTCGGTGATAACTTGCTTAGCCTGTTTGAGAGTCAATTTTGAGTTCATCAATGCTACCTCATTAGCTGACAGCAGTGCAGTCAACGGCGTGCGTAATTCGTGGCTAGCATCGCTGACAAAACGCGATTGCGCTGCCATGTTATCCTCGATTGGCTGCAGCGTATGCTGAGCTAGCAGATAGCTGACTAGCCCGCCTATCAAAAACACCGTCAAATTTGCCAGCAGCAAGTTTAGGCGAATCGCCGCCATCGCTTCATCTTCACGCGTATCAAGATAGCTATGAATTGAAATAACCGTACCTGGCTCGGTGGAACGAATCGTAGAAGTTGCTTGCTGATCATTTGGCGGCCGGCGATGAAACTCTTGGCTTGATAGTCCATAAATTATCAAACTAAAGGCGATCGACATAGACATGATGATCGCCAAATAGGTCCCCGCTAAGCGAACAACGGCGCGTTGACCAACATTTTTCATGCTTTTCTAATCTCGTCATTAACGATGTATCCAAACCCTCGTACCGTTTGGATAATCGGATCGGCGCCTGGAAAAGGCTTATCAATTTTGTTGCGTAAATAGTTAATAAAAACTTCAACATTATTCGGCAAAATATCAGCATCAAAGTCCCAAACGTGCGTCATGATGTTTTGCTTACTAAGAATTTGATTCTTGTTGCGCAGCAAATATTCAAGAATGGCAAATTCTTTGTTAGATAGCTTGATATCTTTACCAGCCCGTTCAGCAGTGTGATTAGCGACATCAAGCTCAAGATCACGCACTGTCAAAATGTTATCAAGTACATCCTGCGGCCGCCTCAGCAACGCCCGAACGCGAGCGCCGAGAACCTCGAAGCTAAACGGCTTCGGCAAATAGTCGTCGGCACCGCTATCCAAGCCTTCCACAATATCTTTATTCTGATCTTTGGCCGTCAGCATCAAGATTGGCGTTTTATTACCGTCAGCACGCAGCTTTTTGGCGACTTCAAAACCATTCATGATCGGCATCATCACGTCGAGAATGATGAGATCGTAATCATCAGCCCGCGCTGCATTGTAGCCATCCTCGCCATCATGCTCAATATCAACCGCGTAGCCATCCATTTCGAGTCCTTGCTTGATCGACTTGGCAATTCGTTTCTCGTCGTCAACAACCAAAATCTTCATAATTTTATTATAACCTTTCTTTTGTCTAATGGTTTAGTAATTTAAGGACATTTCTGGCCACAAGTAGTGAGTCGTCTGCTTGCCGCGGCGGCTCATCGAAATCCACCAATCGCCAGCGGTCGTTTTAATTTTGATTAAACCTTTGTTTTTGAGGCGACTCAGCTGTGTCATCAATTTCGGACGGCTCATTTGCAAGCTTTCGGTTAGTCCCGTCAGGTCTTCCTCGCCACTCTCGCTAATCTGCTGCAAAACAAGCGCTTCATCAGTTGTCAAATTCAAATTCTTGGTCATATTCACTCCTTTGTTTAGGTTTGTAATGACAGTATGCGCGGTTGAGCTTAAAGTATTCTTAAGCAGCCGCCGCAAGATCATAAACTGTATATTGCGTACCACCGTAATCGACTTTACTACCAGCACTTTTCACCCATGATAAGATTTCGGAGTTACCACCTGGTCCACCCATACCGCCGGGGCCGCCAGATTTCCCTTGTCCGCTGTTTACTACGTAATAGCGAACTTTACCCTGTTTAACAAGTTGTTTGAATTGCGATAGCGTCAACGTCGAGTCACTACCATTGAAGCCGCCGATGGCCATAACTGGCTGACCGCTTGATAATTGAATCGGTGCCGATTCGTTAGCACTATTAACTGCCGCCAGCCATGTCGTGCCATGACGGTTTTCTAGCAAAAACGAGACGAGCGTCGATTCAGCTCGCGCCGACTCATTATTTGTATTGCTCATCGCTGAAGCGCCTGGACCAGCCGTTGGAATACTGCCGCTATGCGCTGTAGCTACCGTGCTAATACTAAAGACAATCGGTGCCGCCATACCAGCAGTAATTGCTAAGCCAAGAATAATTTGTTTAAGCCGTTTCGTCTGTGATAACGGCAGCAGCGTCAAAATAGTTGCTACACCACCGGCAATCATCACTAGCCACATCAGCCAAGGCCAATAGTTGCTATAGCCGAGCATAATAATGCTAACAATTGTCGTTAGCGCGATACTCAGCGGCAGTATCCAGGCTACTTTGGTGCGGCGCGTGTAAGCTTGCCATATGTATGGCGCCCCGATACCGACCAGCGCCGCTACCGCCGGCGCCATAGCTACAACGTAATACGGATGAATAGTGCCGCTAGTCATGCTGAAAATTACTATATGCATCAGCAGCCAACCCAGCCATAATAACACACCGATGCGCTCCTTATTGTGTCGCGGTGCTCGGCGCAACAACCAGATTACTAACCCAGCGCTAATCAAGGCTACCGGAACTAGCCAAGCAATATTCGGCCCAAAGCTCTCATTAAATATACGCAGCACGCCAGTCTCGCCGCCAAAGCCAACACCGCCAGGACCGCCACCATGACCACCCGCACCAAAACTGCCGCCCATCATACCAATCGGCGGCGTCATTGCTTGCGTTGCTGGCGAAGCGGTTTGACTAGCAGCCTGCGCACCCATTTGCATCATACCGCCTGGCCGGCTTCCAAGACCGCCACCATTGCCCAACAGTCTCCCAAAGCCGTTATAACCGAATATCAAACTCCAAATATTATTATCGTTAGTGCTGCCAACCCACGGCCGATTTACTGCCGGCGTCAGCCACGCCAAAACGCTCCACCAAAACGTCGATATTGCTGTCACGACACCCGCCACGCCGAGATGCCACAAACGAGTAACCAATTTTGGCGGTGCAAAGCTAATGTAAATGATTGTCATTATCGGCAACAAAAGCAAACCTTGTAACATTTTAGTATTAAAAGCAATTCCCGTAAATAAACCAGCCAGACTCAACCACAACACTGGCTTACTTCCTTCGAAAGCCCGCAAAAAACTATAAGCACTGGCTGTCAAAAATAGCGTCAAGAAACTATCTGGATTGTTAAAACGAAACATTAGCGCAGCAGCTGGCGTCAACGCCATTACCGCCCCGGCAATCAATCCGGCACGAGCACCATACCAGCGTCTAACCACCAGATAAACTAGCGCCACCGTCGCGATTCCCGCTAGTGCATGCGGTAATAACATACTCCAAGATGAGAAGCCAAACAATCTACCAAACAACCCCATAATCATCATACTAATCGGCGGCTTATCAACGCTAACAAAATTGGCAGCATCCAGGCCACCAAACAACCAAGCTAGCCAACTAGTACTAGCTGCTTGCGCTGCCGCCGCATAGTAGCTATTTGCCATACCGTTGATTGTCAAGTTCCATAAATATAATATAGACGTAAAAAGCAGTAAGCCGCCAAAGGCTGCCATTTCGCCAAAACTTGATTCACCATACTCTTTGCGAACACGCGATAGGCCCTTGATGTCGTCTGCCGCCGTTTCAACGATACGCACTCGCGAATCAGCGTCTTCTACCCACTCGACCGGTTCTTCATGAATTTTGTAGCCTTCGTATTCCGCTTTAACCAGCAATTCAGTATCAAAAAACCAAGCTTTGTCTTTAATATGCGTCAATAACTTTTGCGCTAGGTCGCGGCGAATTGCTTTGAAGCCGCACTGCGCATCGACAAAATTGGTCTTCATAGTAGTCCTGATGATTCGATTATAGCAACGAGAGATAATATCGCGTTTAAAACCGCGCCTTGTCCGCGATTCTTTCATCAAACGAGAACCAGTCGCTAATCCAGCGTCCCCGGTAATCAGCGGCGATATCATTGGCATAAAACTATCAAGATTAGTCGATAAATCAATATCCATATATGCCAAAATGTCCGCTTTGCTTTTCTGCCATACTGTTTTGAGAGCCAAGCCGCGCCCCCGTTCGTTCAAGCGTACCAACCTTACCCTCGACCAGCGCTTAGTCAGCTGTTGTGCTATCTGATAAGTACCATCACTACTGCCATTATCAGCAATGATAATTTGCCAACGATAAGGTAAATTTGCTGTCAAATATTTATGAAGCTTACTGATAGACGCTTCAATAATATGCGCTTCATTCAATACCGGAAGAACAATATCAATCGTCAGCGTTTGCGGATTAAGCGGACGAAATTGTTGGCTATCGCCAGTAGCCGCCAGCCCTAAGGATTGTGTAATTGTAATTGCTTTCATAGGCGCCACTGTATGACAGCGCTATGAAAAGTTGCTTAAAATTGCCGCGAAGAACTAATCGTTAGCATATTCTTGCGCTAGCAAATTTGTCGGTCCATAAATTTTTATTGACTCCGGCCCAAATGTATGTCGACAACGAAAATCTGGTACAAAAACCTTACTACACTGATCAAAAGCTTGATGTTGAACGTTTACAATTAGCTTATCACCAACACGCGACACCTTAATTTCAGGCATGTTAGCATACTTTGTATCGTAATATCTTACCTCCAGCCGAACCTTGTCAGAATAACCGCCATATTCAGCCGCCACATACTCGCCATGACCATCAAAAACTATTGATTTTGCGCCAGCTGCAACATTCGTTAAATCAATCGTTTTTACTTTTACCAATCTTTCATAATCTCGAGATAAGTTAGAGTAAGTATTAGCGCTAAAAATCGCCACACCCGATAAGCTAACTGCACCAAACAATAACAAAGCAATCATTGCTATCGCCATTGGCCGCCGAACTCGCCAAGCAAACACGCACCATGTCGCCAATAACGTCAGCGACAACAACGCTACACCACCAAAGATCAAACAAATTAATAATCCCCACGCCCAACTCTGCGCTACGAAGCCGCCCATAGATTCTACCACGCTAAAACCAAATACGCCACCAACCAACACTGCAACCAGTAATCCAAATGCTACGCAAGCTAGCATCGCGCCAAACAAAACTCGAAAAATTTTAGCTGCAACATTCGTCGCTTGTATCTTAGTATTATCGTCAATCGTTAACTGTTTCAGTGAATCTAAAGTTATCGGCTCGCCGCGCATTCGCAATTTATCCGACGCCGTTCGTGCTTCTGGAATTGATAGCCACAGCACGACATACACCAGTACCGCCGTACCAAAAGACATAAATGGCGAGATAATTGCAATCAGCCGCACCCATAACGGATTGATACCAAAATAAACCGCAATACCAGCGCACACCCCGCCAATCAAACCATGCTCGGTGTCGCGCATTAGTTGCTTGACTGGACTGTCGTTGACATTGCCGTCATGCGCTTCGTTAACCGCCTCGTCATCATCTGAAAAATCGCGCGGTTCGCCCATTTGTTTTTGCACCGCCAGGACGTCATCGTGACTGATCACGCCATCCTTTGCCACGCCGCGCTCCGCCAAAAGCTCCACCATTCGCGCTTCAATTTCTTGCATGGCTTCCGGCTCGGCATGCATATTTTTTTGAATTGAATTAAGGTATTTCTCCAATGATTTTTTGGCATCAATCTCCGCGCTAAACGGCGTTTTCGCCAAATGGATTCTGGTTATTTCTTTCATCGCTTTGCTCCTTTCTCGAGATTTTTTAGCGAAGTATTCAACATTTTGATACGATTTTTCAATTCATCCACCAGCTGCGCGCCAGTGTCAGTGAGCGAATAATATTTGCGCGGCGGCCCCTGCTCGCTCTCTTGCCATTCGTGCTTGAGATAGCCATATTTCTGCAAGCGGCTGAGCAGCGGGTAAATCGTACCCTCAACCACCATCAAGTCTGACTCGCTCATTCGCTTGACAATATCGCCAGTATATTGCGGCTGCTTAGCACACACCAGCAGCACGCAGTACACCAGGAAACCTTTGCGCAGCTGAATCGCCAAGCTCTCCGCGTAAGCACTAACGTCCATGCTTTATCCCTCCTGGCACGGTTGACTTTTCAATCCGACCGTCTTTAATGATGATCTGATAATCGCATTTTTTCGCCAAATCAGCGTCGTGTGTCACCACAATCAGCGTCACACCTTTTTGCTTATTATAATCAAACAACAATTCTTCCACTTTCGCACCCGTTTCGCTGTCCAAATTGCCCGTCGGTTCATCAGCAAAAAGAATTTGCGGATCACCGACAATCGCCCGAGCAATTGCCAGACGCTGCTTTTGCCCGCCCGACAAGTCTTTGGCACGATTCTTGCGCTTATCGTACAGGTCTACTGCCTTGAGCGCTGCATTGATTTTATGCGCTCGCTTTTTCCGCGGTACCCGCGCAATTTCCAGCGGCAAACTGACATTGTCAATCACACTCTCATTGCCCTGGACGAAGAAACTTTGGAAAATAAAGCCAATTTTTTTAGCACGGAATTCATCGACATACTTTGGCTTCAGCTGCAAAATATCTTGTCCATCGATAATCACTTGACCTTTCTGCGGCTTGTCCAAGCCTGAAATAGCATGCATCAGCGTCGATTTACCCGAACCAGATTTACCGAGGATGGCCACGCTGGCTCCTGTCGGAATAGTCAAGCTGACATTTTTCAGCGCCGTAAATTGGTTTTTCTTTTTGCCATAAATCTTCGTCACATTTTTCAGTTCAATCATGATAATTCTCCTATTCCGTCCTTAATGCCTCAATTGGGTCTAATTTTGTTGCTTTGCGGCTTGGCAGCCAGCCAGAAATTACCGCCATCACCACCAGTCCAATCACTAGTAGCCCGATTTGCAGCGGATCAATTACTAGCAAATTAGTCCCAGCACCTAATTTTAAGAAGCTGGCAATAACTGGGTTCAGCAGCGTCACCAAACTTGCCAGTCCGACGCCAATCAAGCCGCCTAACAGGCCAACCCATGCCGCTTCGTAGCGGAATAACTTGCCAATATCGCGGCCGCGCATCCCCAGCGCCTTCATTAAACCAATTTGGCTAGTACGCTCTAACACCGAAATATACATAGTGTTAATAATCCCGAACACGCTCGCCAGCAATGCCAAGCCGCCAAATCCTGCCAGTGCCATCTGTGCTGCGTTAACCATAGTTAGCAACGTTTTTCGAATATCCTGAATTGAGTAAGCGCTGTAATCTTTACTAATTTCGTCTTTCACGACATCAATATTTTTCTCATCATCAACCGTCACAATCGCTGTTGAATATTCATTTGGCTGGCTTTTGTCATGACTAAATTCGTAAATTTCTTTAGCGTCAGCTGTCGAAATCCTCAGTGTTGGCTGATAATACAAAATCGTATCCGATTCTTTATCGACCGCCGCGATTTTTAGTGCCATCTCTTTGGCAACCTCGCTGCCTTGCGCTGCACTGCGCAGTCCCAAGGTAATCGTCTGACCAATCGCCGACTGCGCATCTTTGAAGCCCAACTGCTGCACATAAGCATTCGGAATAATAATCTCGCCTGGCTTTGGCATAAAATCTTCCAACTTACCAGCTGCCAATTCCGTCCGAGTTTTATCAGCCTTTACGGCTATTTCCAAGGCAAATTTCTTACCATTGCCCGAACTCTGAGCGTACGCCACGCCGTCGGTTGAATACGCCGGAGTCACAGTTTGAACGTGTGAAATTTTTCGCAGTTTAGCAAGGTCGGCGTCGCTCATTGAATATTTGCTGCGCCACGCCGCCTCCTCTTTTTTCGCTTGGTCTTCTTCTGACCCTTTTGATGCGCCGTATTCCGGCAATTCATCCTTCTTGCTAGATTCAGCCTTTTTATTGACCATAATCACTTTTTTGTCGCCAGCCGCATCAACCATACTATTGGTGTATAACCGACCGCCCTCGCCAGCCATCAGCGCCAACCCAATCGTAAATGCCCCGACGGAAATCGCCAATGCCGTCAAAATCGTCCGGCCTTTCGACTGGCGAAGATTCCGCCCCGCCCGCTTGATGATATCAATTCTTCTCATGCTATACTCCTTGTATTTTCATTATACATAGTACTATGTTATACAAGGTACTATAAAAAGTCAAGCTATTTTAAGAAAAACGGTACTAAAGGATGTGAATAATTGCCAGGCTAGACTCGGTTCTCGACGTATATTGCCGATTATTTGCCAGCCATTTATCGACCGCTCGCGCCGAGCCTGGCAAAGCTTCATTAGCATAGTCATCGACGATGATGGTCGCCTTTCTATGAAACTTGCCGCCGCACACGCGGAATGAGTCGGCAATTGATTCATAAAAATCGCCGTCAAAAAATGCAAAGATGATACTTTCCGGCACATCGTCAGGAGTAAAATCAGCAAACCAGCCTTTGTGAATAGTTGGTAATTTCAAGCCAGCCTTTTTGAAGTTTTGAACGAAGGTTTTACGTGGCGCCAACAATTCACCAGCCTTGAACTGCTCGCCCGCAGCGCTAGCGTCTGCTTGGGTTTTTTCTGGCAAGCCCATAAACGAATCATAAACGTGAAACTCGCCCGTGAAATCATAGGCGTCCAGCAGCCGTCGAATAAACAAACTAGTCGTGCCGACGTAACAGCCAAACTCGACGATGTTTCCTGCCGCGCCGCTTTGCAGTACTTTTTCCAGTTCCCGCAGCAACACGCCGAGTTCTTTGGCATCAACTTGCTCGGAAATGATGGAATATTTGGCGAGGAGTTGGTCGGTGATCATTATTAAATTATATCGCAATTATTGGATTAATATCGTTCGCTACTGTTTTTCCATACCGTATTGTCTGAAAATATTTACATGCTTTTGAATAAACTCTTCTTTGCGATCCGCATTATACTGCATAATAAACCGCGGATGCTCCAATGGTACGATAGTATCAAAGAAATGATGCTTATTATTTATATTAGTCAAAAACTTAAAATTCTCACCGCTGCCGATGCAAAAGCAAACGGTTGTATCAATATTAAAATCGATCTGGCACCTCAGCGAATCTACGATAAAAGGATGTAAACATTTTTTTAGAACTGCATTTTCATAGTAGTTACAATTTACCCAATTACCTTTCAAATTTATCTTTTCAATACCTAGCGGACACACAAAACTCATGTAAAATTGTTTATAAAAATTCTGGCGCCCGCCGTATTCTTCCATCACTTCATACAAGAAACTTGACGAGCGTTTATTCGCTCCAAAAGCGTCTATAGAAATCCCAGTGTCTTTTTGTAAATGATTAACGTCTTCAAATGGCACACCGGTAAGCGCTGTCCCGCGCCGCGCCGGTGAACTACCCAAAATCATAAACCGCTGCTTATTGTCATGGTAGTGCTGACGATAAAACCGCTGTGTTATTTGTGCTATTCGCTGCCGATTAGTGCCAGTGAATGGATTGATTAGACGATGTTTTTCCGGCAAATTTATGTCAACATTTTTCAGACTGTCGTAAAATTCTAGTATTTTTTGAGCAGCGGTTTTGGATCTCATGCGGATTCTTATTGTAAATGATGTACGTTAGTAAAGCGTATAAAAATTGCTTGTTTCAATGTAAAATTTAGCGAGCCTCCGACAGTCCAGTGATCGCAATGATGATAGTGCTGACAGCAAGGCTTCCAACCAAAAATTCAAGCGGGACGTCGGGTTTCAGGTAAGCGAAAAACGCCGTGCCAATCCACATCACGGCGATGATTCCCGCGGCATACGGATAGCGAACTTGCATCACCCATTGTTGTAATTGCTTCATGATAATTCTCCTTTTTGTAACAACATGGCGTAAGCGGCTCTGTCACGCTCCGCAACCTTGCTCATCCAGTCCATCACTATTTCTTGCGCCAGCTCAATACTCATCGGCGACGAACACACCGCCTCGCTGATTCCATAGATATTAGCGTGAACCTCGGCCGACTCCAGCGCATCATGGACAATCCGCCAATAACGCGTCCTTCGATATTCATCGCCGCACGCCAACCTCGCTGCTGCTAGATAATGATACAAACCGCGCTGCAACATGATATCAACGCTATCTAACCTGACAGCAAAACGATTACCAGCGTTAATTTCATTGAGAAATAATTGGGTTATTTGCCGATTGGCAGCGAACGTGCTGGTTGTCGATTGAAGCAGCGTGTTCGCATATTCATAAATAGTGCGCGTCAAGCTGCGATCTTTGGCGATCACATCCAATGCTTGATACAAGGTATGGTCATAAAACGCCAACATCGCCAGTGCCAATAAACCCATGTCAGCTCGATCTTCATACAGCGCGCGATACTGCACAATCATGTGATAAAACGAGGCGCGATGCCGCGGTGCTGCCACCGCCAAACCAAAGTCGATCAGTGCAACTTTATTGTCTCTCAGCAAATAAATATTGCCTGGATGCGGATCGGCCATAATGATATCTGCTTGTAAAATTGCGATCAAAAACTCACTGCCGACCGTCACTAATTGCTGCTGCATGTCAGAGCCAAGTTGGTCTTTGACAAACTGGTAAGTATCACCTCCTGCTTGCGCCTGTTCCACCACCTCGGTTAGCGGCAACCCTTCTATATAGTTCTGAACCAATATCCGCCGCGTTGAATAGTCAGCCAGCGTCTCTGGCACAACAACTCTGTCAGTGCGTTTAGCAAAGTATTCACGAATTGCCTGAGCTGTAATTAGCTCGCGCTGATAATCAGTTTCACGCTTGGTCGTTTTGATAAACTCATCAGCAATCTCAACCAGTGGGAAAATATCGTTCTTTAGCATAAACTGCCCCGCCCAACAGCAAAAACGCAGCGCCACAAAGTCAAAATTCAGATAGCGCACCACACTGGGGCGAAGGATCTTGATAATATACCGGCTACCTGGACGGTCAGCTACGCGACAGTGATAAACCTGAGCGAATGAGCCCGTAGCAAACGGCTGGTCTTCCTCAACGACTATTTGATGGGCTTTAACTCCCAATTCTTGCTGCAAAACTTCGGCAACGTCAATTGACTCAACTGCCACATCATCAAAAGCATCCAGCCGATATCCAGAGTTAGCATACACCTGAGCCATTAGTTCAGTCGACGCCAAATGCTGCAAAAACTTGACATACACGCCACCTAATCTTTGACATTCGTCTGATAAAACTTTGAGCCATATTTGATCGCTGCGCCAAGCTCGCCACACCCGAAACAACGCCCGAACCACAAATAATAAGCGCACTTACCTAACCCTCCGGAACCCAATGAAGTACAACACCAGCGTCAAAACTAACACGCAAATGTACAAAAATAACGGATCAATGCTCGTATTTACCAACAGCAGCATAGCCAGCCAAATCGCCACTATACTTACGAAAACAAAAGCATATCTCACATGTTTATTTTAGCATACAGCCCAGTAGCTCTCCAGAGGTTGTCCGGTAAACGAGCTATCAATAAAATCTGATCGAAAACTGTTTTGCTTCAGCAAGCTACTGTGTTTAAGGTTTCGTATTTTACCGCGGCTCACACCTGACGACACTGGCATGATAAAATTAAATTATGAAGATATCTAGCCCTGCGTTCGCCGAAAACGCTAAAATACCAAAAATTTACTCTAAGTTCGGCGGCAATCAGCGCCCGCCACTCGAGATCAGCGGCGTGCCAACAGATGCTAAAAGTCTGGCAATCGTCTGCCACGACCCTGACGCGCCTGGGCGCGATGGATTTTACCATTGGACTGTTTGGAATGTGCCGACCGGAACCACTGAAATCACCAGCGAATCACTACCGGCGGGCGCCGTCGAAAGTGTTACCAGTTGGGGCCGGCCTGGCTGGGGCGGGCCGCAGCCGCCGTTTGGCACGCACCGCTATCAATTTTACTTGTACGCGCTGGACACGACGTTAGATTTACCAGACAACACCAAACCCAAAGAACTCATCGCCGCCCTCACGCCGCACATCATCGACCGGACCGTGTTGACTGGAAAGTTTGGTGTGTTGGATATTTTTCGGCGGGGCTAAAGACAGCTCTCTGACTTATATCCGCGAAATATCAGCACGAAGCTGGTTGACCACTTCGGCACGTTCAGCGATATTGCGGTCGTAAGCGTAAACTATATAACCTTCCTTATTGCTGCTGATTTTTGCAACCGTGCCATAAAACGGCGCGCAAATCTGCGAATGTCCGACCTGGTTTTCTGAATATATCTTACCATGCACGTAATATTTAGCTTTTCCCGCGCCATTGGCATAGATTATCAAACATTCATTTTCCAACGCTCGCGCCAGACAAAGCGTGTCAATCATCATTTTTGAAGCCTTGATTTCAGCGTCCGCTGGCTTATTGCCCCCAGTTGACCAATACGATGGAATGCAAATAATTTCCGCACCCTGCTTAATCATTGAACGGAATAACTCTGGAAAAGCTAAATCCCAACAGATTGCCAGACCAATTTTACCAATCGGCGTATCAACAACCATGGCTTCATTCCCTGGCACCAAATATCGACGTTCAGGAATCCATAAATGATTTTTCCGGTACCGAAGTTGTATCTCTCCAGACGGATCAATCAATAGCGCTGTATTGTAGTAATTGTTACCATCTTTACAGATGAACGAACCAGCAGCCAGATAAAGTTGCTTTTCACGCGCTATCTGGCATAGACGCGTAACTTCGCTAGACGATTCGCTCAAGGCGTATTCTAAATTATACGGAATCGGCCCAGTCAGCACGTCTTCTGGCAAAACCACAAGGTCGACTGGCTGTTGGTTGCATAGCTCGCCAACAAGCTTTTCTATTTTTGCCAAATTGCGTTCAGTATCCAGCGGCGCAATCTCCATTTGCACCGCAGCAACAGTGATCATTCTTTTCATGATCATAGTATAGAATTTATATTTTTATAATCAACACTCGCCCAATCACTCAGCAAACTGACTATTATAAAGCTCGGCATAAAAGCCATTCTGCTGCAGCAGTTCGTCGTGCTTGCCTTGTTCGATGATGTTGCCATCGCGGACGACCAAGATTAAATCAGCGTCGCGGATAGTGCTCAGCCGATGGGCGATGACGAAGCTAGTTTTATCCTGCATCAACTTGTCCATGGCTTTTTGGATGAGCACTTCGGTACGGGTGTCGACCGAGCTGGTAGCTTCGTCCAAAATCAGCATCGGCGTGCGCGCCAGCATTGCCCGGGCGATCGTCAGCAGCTGCTTTTCGCCCTGTGAAATGTTAGCAGCTTCCTCGCCCAGTACCATATCGTAGCCGCCCGACAGCGACCGCACGAAATGGTCAACGTGCGCTTCCTTGGCGGTGGCGACCATCTCTTCTTCGCTGGCTGTTGGATTGCCATAGAGCAAATTTTGGCGAATCGTGCCATTAAACAACCAAGTGTCCTGCAACACCATGCCAAACATTTGCCGCACGTCGCTGCGCTTCATGTCAGCGATATTGACGCCGTCAATTTTGATCACGCCGCTGTTAATTTCGTAAAATCGCATCAGTAAATTGACCAGCGTCGTTTTGCCAGCGCCCGTCGGACCGACGATCGCCACGCGCTGGCCTGGCTTGATGTGCGCCGACAAACCTTTGATGATGGTTTGGTCAGGCTTATAGCCAAAGACCACATTGTCAAATTCAACCTCGCCCTTAACGTGCGCCAATTTCACCAAATTTTTACCCTCCGTCTTTTCTTCCGGCTCGTCCAAAAATTCAAATACGCGCTCGGCGGCAGCGGCGGTCGATTGCAGCACATTGGCAATGTTAGCAACTTGCACCAGCGGCTGATTGAACTGATCGATGTATTGGATGAACGCCTGAATGTCGCCGATTTTCAGCCGGCCGTTAATCGCCAGCCAACCGCCCAAAATCGCCATGATGACGTAACCGATATTGCCGATGAAATTCATGATCGGATAAATCAGCCCCGACAAAAATTGAGCTTTCCAGGCGCTTTCCTGTAACTGATCGTTCACCCGCGAAAACTTAGCCAGCGACTTTTTCTGGCCGTTGAATACGCGCATCACTTGATGGCCGCCGTACATTTCTTCGATGTGGCCATTCAATTCACCCAGCTGCGCCTGCTGGCGGAGGAACTGCTTTTGCGAGCTTTTGGCGATCAGCGTCACCGCACCGCCAGCCAGCGGCAATACCAGTAGCGCTACCAGCGACATTTGCCAGCTGATGGAAAACATCATCACCAAAATTCCCAGCACCATCACCGTCGAGGAGACGATTTGCGACAGGCTTTGATTGAGCGTCTGGCTGATGGTGTCGACATCGTTGGTAACGCGGCTGAGGACTTCGCCGTAGGTTTGCTTGTCAAAATAACTCAGCGGCAGGTGGTTGATTTTCTCGGACAATTGCCGGCGCATTCTGAAAGTAACCGTCTGTGTCACCTCGGTCATCAGCCAGGTTTGGATGTAGCGGAAAATAGCGCTAAGTATATATAAACCGATCAGCAAACTGACGACCCGCCAAACGGCATCAAAGTGAAATTCTGGGCGCCGGCTAAGATCCAGCTTTTTGATGGTATCAAGTTGATTGGATGGAATTTGACTTTCAATTTCCGACTGGTTCGGAAGCCGTTTCAGTACATCAGCACCGGTCGTGCCAGCTGGCAGCGAAGCACCATTTGGCAGCTTGCTAGTGATGGTTTCATACGCCTTCATGCTGACATAATCTTCGACAATTTGGTTGGTGGCGCCGCCCAAAATCTTCGGACTGGCAATCGCAAACATCGTGCTACCGACCGCGAAAATCGCCACCATGAGCATTTGCCAGCGGAATTCTGCCAAATATTTGGCTAATTTCTTGACCGTGCCTTTGAAATCTTTGGCTTTTTCGCCCGCGCCCATACCGCCGCCCATTGGACCGCCCATCTTCACTGGCTGGCGTTTTTTCATGCTTTGCTTGACCATTACGCCGCTCCTTTCGCGGTCGTCGCCGACATTTTCTGCAGGTCGTCTTCTGAGAGCTGCGAGGTGGCAATTTCTTGATAGACTTCGCAATTTTTCATCAATTCCTGGTGCGTGCCCTGACCAACAATTTTACCTTCGTCCAGCACAATGATTTTGTCAGCGTTCATGATGGTATTGATGCGCTGACCGACGATTAGTACAGTTTTGTGCTTGGTTTCTTTGGCCAGTGCCGAGCGTAATTTGGCATCAGTCTTGAAATCCAGCGCCGAAAACGAATCGTCAAAAATGTAGACATTCGGCTCGACGGCAATCGCCCGGGCAATCGACAGACGCTGCCGCTGACCGCCGGAAACATTGCTGCCGCCTTGAGCAATATCATTTTTGTAACCGTTTTTTAGCTCGCTGATGAACTCGGCGGCTTGCGCGATTTTAGCGGATTTTTCGACCAATTTTTGGCTGGCTTTGACATTGCCGTACTTGATATTGCTGGCAATCGTCCCGCTAAACAGCACGCCTTTTTGCGGTACGTAGCCGATTTGATCGTACAAATCTTCCAGTTTGAGCTGGCGAATATCCACGCCGTCCAGCAAAATCTGCCCCGCCGACACATCGTAAAAGCGCGGAATCAAATTAATCAACGTTGATTTGCCGGAGCCAGTGCTGCCAATGAACGCTGTGGTTTGCCCTGGTTCGGCCGTAAAATTGATGTTAGACAGCACTGGTAGATCGGCGTCAGGATAGGTAAAGGTGACGTCTTTGAATTCGATTTTGCCCATAGCATGACGCGGCAATTGCTGCGGCGACTGCGGGTCAACAATTGACGGCAGCGTGTCGAGCACCTCGCCCACCCGCTTTACCGACACGGCCGCCCGCGGCACCATGATAAACACCATCGACAGCAGCAAGAAAGAAATAATCACCTGCATGGCGTATTCCAAAAACGCCATCATATTACCAATTTGCAGATTGCCGCTACTGATCAAATGCGCGCCGAACCAGACAATCGCCACGCTAGAAAAGTTCATCACCAGCGTCATGATCGGCTCGAGCAACATCATTAAGCGATTAAGAAACAGTCCCATTTTATTTAGCTCGGCGTTAGCCTGCTGGAACTTTTTCTGCTCAATTTTTTCGTTGTGAAAGGCGCGAATAACTTTTAAGCCGACCAGGTTTTCGCGCGTCACCAAATTGAGCTTATCCACCAGTGTCTGCAGTTTCTTGAACCGAGGCACAGCAATGACAAACAACACGGCAATTACCACCAGCAGCACCGACACCGCCAGCGCGATGATCCAGCTCAAATCTGGCGCGTTGTGAACGGCTTTTTGCAGACCGCCGACCGCCATAATTGGCGCCAGTAAAGCCATGCGCAATAGTAGGATTGACGTCATTTGAATTTGCTGAATATCGTTGGTCGATCGGGTAATTAGCGAGGCGGTAGAAAATTTATTAAAGTCCGCCAGCGCAAAACTCTCGACCCGCTCGAATAGCTCCATTCGTAATTTTTGCGCCACACCAGTAGCAATCCGGGAGGCCAAAAATCCGATGATAATCGAGCACAGTCCGCCCGCCGCCGTCACCAAAATCATCGCTAGTCCGTTGTGCCAAATCGCCGGCATATCTTGCTTGATGATGCCATTATTGACAATTTCCGACATTTTGTCAGGCAGCCACAAATTTGCCATCACCATGGCGTAGGTAAAGCCAACCAAGATGATGAACATCAGCCAGTAGCCGCTAAAAATTCGTAAAATATGTTTCACAGACCCCCTTACTGCCGCAATTCTAGAGATTAACCGTGTATAATCGGTAAATTTACACTGTGCAATATTCTAGGTTATAAATTGCTCTTTGTCAAGTTTGTCAAGAAAGCCCACCGCATAACGGTGGGCTCCATGCTGTCTAGCTTACAATGAATAAGTTTAGTACATACCCATGCCGCCGCCCATATTTGGCATAGCAGCACCTGGCGTTTCTTTCTCTGGCAGATCAACAACCAATGCGCCCATTGTCATCGCCGTACCAGCAATTGAGGCAGCATTCTGCAAGGCCTCCTTGGTAACGCGTACTGGGTCAACTACGCCTGCCGACTTTAGATCAAGCAATTCATTCGGGTGGTTGACATTGATACCTTGGCCAGCTTTGGCTTTTTTGACCTGCGGCAGCCACTCGTCAGCATTTAGACCAGAGTTGCTCAGCAAGATTCGGAATGGCTGTTCAAGTGCATGAATCAACAAATCTTCGCCTGCTAATACCGAAGCATCTTTGCTATTCGAATGCTTATAACCACAGGCTAGGTTCACTAGCGTTACACCGCCGCCTGGCACAATACCTTCAGCTAGTGCTGCTTTGACAGCAGCCACAGCGTCATCGACACGATATTTCTTTTCTTCGATTTCAGTCTCGGTCGTACCGCCAACTTTAATCACCGCCACTTCGCCAGTCAAAGCTGCATGGCGTTTCTGTAAGTTTTTCTTGGTATAGTCGCTGGTAGCATTATCAACTTCCAGTTCGATTTGATCGATGCGAGCGCTAACCGCCGCCTTTGACCCTTCACCCTCGACAATAGTTGTCAGATCTTTGGTGGCAATCACTTTGCGAGCCGAGCCAATTACGTCGCTACCGACATTATCAAATGTCATGCCAGTGTCTTCGGTGATAACTTTGGCGCCAACCAACGCTGCGATGTCATACAGCACATCTTTGTCGCTCGGGGCTTTGATAGCCAAGGTATTGAAAGCACCTTTAAGCCGGTTTAACACCAACAAGCTCAGCGCTTCGCCGTCAACATCATCAGCAATCAATACTAAATCCTTCTTGCCGCTTTGAGCAATCATCTCTAACAGCGGTACGAATTCTTGCGCCGAAGAGACTTTCTTATCAGTCACCACAATTGCTGGTTTGTCGTAAACTGCTTCCATGCGCTTAGCATCAGTCACCATGTACGGGCTGACGAAGCCGCGTTGTACTGTGAAGCCTTCGACTACTTCGCTTTCGAGTTCTAGACCGCGTCCTTCTTCGACTGTCACCACGCCGTTCGGGCCAATCTTTTCCATGACGTCAGCAATCAGTTTGCCAATCGCCTCATCGCCCGCGGAGATTGTTGCTACCTCGGCTATACGCTTTTTGTCGCCGCGAATGTCGTCAGCGAGTTTGCCGAGCTCCTTGATAATCTCGCTAGCAGCACGCTCTAGCCCTTTGCGTAGTAACATCGGATTATGGCCAGCTGCAATTAGCTTATTAGCTTCGTTTAAAATATGATAAGTTAAAACTGTCACTGTCGTAGTGCCGTCACCAGCCACGTCATTCATCTTGTTAGCAGCTTGTTTGATAAGCTCAGCGCCAACTTTGAAGCCAAGCGTCTCGTCATCGGCTTCGTCGATATCAATACTTTTCGCAACCGTCACGCCATCGTGCGTCACGCTCGGGCCGCCGTAACTTTTGCCGATAACTACGTTGCGGCCTTTTGGCCCCATCGTGGTTTTCACAGCGTTATACAAAATTTTGGCGCCAGCCAATACGCGAGCACGCGCATCTTCATCGTAAAAAACTTTTTTTGCCATATTTTTCTCCTATTCAATTGTAGCGAGGATATCCTCGTCTTTGATAATTAAATATTCTTCCTTATCAAGCTTGATAGTCGTCGCTGCGTAGTTTTTGTAGACAACCCGTGCGCCGTCAGCCACATCTTTGACTGCCGAGCCAACAGCCACTACCTTAGCAGCTTCTGATTTTTCTTGCGCTGATTCTGGCAAAAAAATGCCGCTAGCTGTTTTTTCCGGCTTCTTCTCTTTAACAGCCACGACATAATGCGCCATTGGCTTGATTGGTGAACTCATGATTATATCCTCCTTTTCTAATCTATTTTAGCACTCTTAACCGCAGAGTGCTAGACCCAAGTATAAGAAAGTTGGCGAAAAACGTCAACCGCATTATCAAAATATAAAAATAGCCCGAGCTAAAACTCGCGCTATTTTGCTGTGTTTATAGAAATTAGTTAGCTCTCGATAATAGTGCCAACCTGCCCGGCCAAGGCTTGTTCGGCACTACCCAGGCTAGCGATAATCGCCCGACGACCTGGCTTTTCGACAAATTTCAAGGCCGCTTGCACTTTGGGTAGCATACTACCCGGCGCGAACTGATTTTCGTCAATGTAGCGCTGCATCTCTTGGCGATTAGTGCGTCCGATAGTACGCGCTGTGGGCTTACCATAATCAACCATCGCGCCATCAACTGCCGTTAATATCACCAGTGCTTCGGCATCAATCGCATCAGCCACTACTGCCGCTGTGAAATCCTTATCAATTACTGCCTCGACTCCCTCTAAGCCATCACTGACAGTTTCAACAACCGGCACACCGCCACCGCCACCAGTGATAACTGTCACGCCAGCATCAATCATTGCCTTGACTGTATATTCTTCAACAATCCGCTGCGGCTTCGGCGACGGTACCACGCGCCGCCAACCGCGCCCAGCATCTTCTTTGAATGTGAAGTTACGGCCGTTAGCAGCTTGCCGAGCTTCTGTCTCCGTCTGATAAAATACGCCAATTGGCTTCGTAGGATTACTAAAAGCCGGATCGTTAGCGTCAACCACTACTTGCGTAACAACTGTCGAAGCGACGCTTTTCATCTGCCGGCGCGAGAATTCGTCAATCAACGCTTGCTGCAACCAAAAACCGATCGCCCCTTGGCTCATCGCTACGCACGTATCGAGCGGGAAAGTCGGTACTTCTGGCGTGTTAATTGCTTCTTCGTGCAAAACAATATTACCAACTTGCGGCCCGTTGCCGTGAACGATTACCAGCTGATAACCAGCCAAAATCAACGGCACTAGCTGGCGTGCTGTCTCGTCGGCGACGTCTTGCTGGGCGTGAGCCGAAGCCTCGCCTTGCTTTTGCAAAGCATTGCCGCCAAGTGCAACTACAATCTTACCCGGCATGTTGTTAAAACCTCAACGACATACAAGTCAAGCTACCGGTAATTTTCTCAAACTCGCTAGTATTGATCAGAATCACTTCGTAACCGCAATCGCGAATCTTCTGCTCAGTTTTCGGAAAGCCTTCTGGTACGATTACTTTACCATTTATCCACAAACTATTCACTGCATAATATTCATCGTCATCAACGACCAGCTTATTAAAGTTAGCAAAAGCTGGATGATTTTCGTAAGCTTTAGCGACGATCAAGTTGTTATTATCTAAGTAGACCACATCGTCTTTCAAATGCAAAATTCCCGTCACCGGTACCGTTTCGGCGGTCATACCATGCTTCTCGAGAATCGCCGTGATTTGGTCGGCTGCCGCTTGATTGGTACGGCCGCTCAACCCGATGTAGTAGTGATCGCCCACCATCATAATATCGCCTGGATCAGTTGTGCCTGGCTCGACAACTTGTTCAATGTCGTCATAGTAGCGCGCCAATGCTTCGCGCAGATCCGGCAGACTAGCCTCGCCACGACGGCTCTCAGCACCAGGACGCGACAAAATTGCCACGCCGCGCGGCGTACACAGTGCGTTATCCTCGATAAACACACTGTCTGGATAATCCTCGTTGGCCTCTAGAACTGTCACTTCCAAACCGCATTCGCGCAAAATCTCGACATAGCGATCATGCTGCTGCAATGCTAAATCGTAGTCCGGCTTACCCATTTCTGGCG
This sequence comes from uncultured Candidatus Saccharibacteria bacterium, assembly GCA_963551735.1. Taxonomy (GTDB): domain Bacteria; phylum Patescibacteriota; class Saccharimonadia; order Saccharimonadales; family Saccharimonadaceae; genus Saccharimonas. The sequence continues at coordinate 458,063 of CAUVHH010000001.1, forward strand.
TTTGGCTGATACCATCAATCAAACTATGTGACGGACGGCGAACAATGGCATACTTAAACATTTTTTCTCCTTCATTTGGTAAAACGGGCGCGCTGTATTTCAGGCGCGCCCGTTTTATTTATTATCATTGACCGATTAAATCAGCGATCTTAATACCTAACGTATCATCCAGCGCACCAGCCAGTAGTTGCTGCACTGCGTAGGCAAATAACGCAATCACGACAACCGCCAAAAGCAGTTCGTATAGCGTGAAAATCTTCTTGCGATTCTTGATCTGCATCAAGACATAAACCAACATGCCTGGTGCGTACAAGAACACTGTTATGAGCAGATATTGCATACCAGCCGCATACACTAGCCATACTGCGTAAACACTAGCCATCACACCCACAAAGATATTAAAGGCGCGGTACTTAACGGTTTTCTTCTCTTGCAGAGAAACCTTCAATTGATAAAACGCCGTCAGAGCATACGGGATCAAGATAGCCGAAGTGGCAATCGAAATACCAATATTATAGGCTGAGCCTTCAGTTCCAGGGATTGTCAGCAGGAATATCTGTACCAGGATGTTAGTAACCAACAGCGACACTACTGGCGCGCCGACTTTATTTTCTTTGGCAAATATCGACGGGAAAGTCTTATTCTTAGCTGCCTGATACGGTAGTTCGGCAGCAAACATCGTCCAAGCTAGCCAACCGCCCAAAACTGCGATCATCAAGCCGATATTAACCAGCCAAGCACCCCACGGTCCAACCAAGCGTTCCAACAACATCGACATTGCCGGACTATCTAGTGCAGCCAGATCTTTCTGAGTCGCTACACCAAAAGCCAGCACCGTCATCAGCACATAGATCGAAAGCACGCCAGCAAAACCAATCAACGTTGCCTTGATGATATCGCTGCGCTTCTTGGCGTGACCTGAAAATACGACTGCACCCTCGATACCGATAAACACCCAGACGGTAACCAGCATCATATTCTTGACCTGCTCAATCACAGCGCCCGTATCAAAGTTGTTACCAGCTAAGCCCCAAAGGTCTTGGTTAAACAAGCCGACCTTGAACGACAAGAATATCGCTAGCAAAAAGATCGCAAGCGGGATTAATTTCGCCGCCGTCACCAAAGCATTAATGAAGCTTGCCGTTTTGACACCTTTAAGGATTAATAAATGAACGCTCCACAGCAGTACCGACATACCAACCACTGACGCCCAGTTTTGGCCTTTACCAAACAAGTCTGGAAAGAAATAACCAAGCGCCGAGAAAACGGCTACTGCATAAGCAATATTACCAATCCAGGCAGAAATCCAGTAACCCCACGCCGAATTAAAGCCAACATACTTGCCAAAGCCAGCCTCAGCGTAGCTATACACGCCGGCGTTAAGTTTCGGCTTTTTGATAGTCAGGTTGCGGAAGCTGAGAATCAGGAATATCATTCCAACACCCGTAATCAGCCACGCAATAATCGTCGCCAGCGGACCAGCCGCCTCAGCCGTACCTTGAACAAGGTTAAAGATACCTGCACCGATCATACTGCCGACCACTAAGCCAGTCAGCGACCAGAGTCCTAACCCGTCCTTTTTTCTTGCTAATTGTTTGATTGCCATTTTGTTCGAGCCTCCTTCAACTCGGATTTATAGCGTCAATGCCATCACAGCCTTGATAGTGTGCATGCGGTTTTCAGCCTCGTCAAAGACAACGCTGTGCTCGCCGCTAAAGACCTCATCAGTGACCTCCATCGAGTCAAGACCGAATTGATCGTGAATCTTCTGGCCAGTCTCGGTATTAAGGTCATGGAATGATGGCAAACAATGCAAGAATTTGACGTTCGGGTTATGCGTCTCGGCTAGCATTTGCGCGTTGACCTGGTACGGCTTGAGAAGGGCAATTCGCTCAGCGAACTTGTCTTCCTCACCCATTGATACCCAGACATCAGTGTAAATAGCGTCAGCCCCTTCTAGCGCTTCGGCGCGGTTATCAGTGATGGTGATCTTCGCGCCAGTTTCCATAGCAATTGAGCGTGCTAGGCTAACTAGATCGCCCGACGGATGCAGCTGTCGCGGTGCCAAAATACGGAAGTCAACACCCATTTTAGCCGCACCAATCAGCAAGCTATTTGCCATATTATTGCGTCCGTCGCCAACGAAGACCAGCTTAGCGCCGTTGAGCTTGCCGACATGCTCCTCAATAGTCATGAAGTCTGCCAGAATCTGCGTCGGATGAAAAGTATCCGTCAAGCCATTCCAGACTGGTACGCCAGCATATTTCGCTAACGCCTCGACGTTAGAATGCTTAAAGCCGCGGAATTCAATGCCATCAAACATGCGGCCCAGTACCTTAGCAGTATCTTCAACTGACTCTTTTTTACCTAGCTGAATATCGTCTTTACCGAGAAATTCTGGCGCCACACCTAAATCATTGGCAGCTACCGTAAAAGCGCAGCGAGTTCGCGTCGATGTCTTTTCAAAGAGCAAAGCAACCTGTTTACCCTCGTGAATGCGGTGTGCTTTGCCCGCTTTCTTTTGTTGCTTGAGGTCGTGTGCTGTATCAAGCATCAGCCGAATATCGCTTGGCGAAAAGTCTTTCAAGGTCAAGAAAGAGCGACCCTTCAGACTGGTTGGCAGCTTAGCTACCGTTGCAGTAGTCGAATCTGTAGTTACTGGCACCACTTTGCGGACGTGCTCCTCTTGAATCATTGGTACCGCCAAGGTGGCTGCCAGCGAACGCTCCGCCGAAGTAACTCTATCAGTAACCTGCTCGTTGTCCAGATCTTCGCGCACCAGCGGCATACTCATACAGCGCGGGCCGCCGCGGCCGCGGCCGAGTTCTGAACCGCTAACCTCGATAACCTCGACGCCAGCTTCGCGCAATTTAGCATTGGTGACATAGTTACGATCGTAAGTCACCACCACGCCCGGCGCAATCGCCAAAGTATTCGAACCGTCATTCCACTGCTCGCGAGCTGCCGCAATCTCATCGCCGCCACCGCACTCAATCAGGTTAATCTTTGGCAAATGCAGCGCTTCGCACAACGCCTTTTCGAGGTCATGCTGCTTGGTAATCCGCGGATAAGCTTGCCCCTCAACCTTTTCGAGGATAAACAGATTCATCTTACCTTCAAAGTCACGAATCTCCGGGTGGATCGTGAACTTATCGTAATCGATCATAGTGAAGACCGTGTCTAGGTGCATAAACGCGTGGCTTTTCGGAATCTCGAGAGCGATAATTTTCTTGAAGTTAGAATCAGCAAACAACTCAGTTGCCATTTTCTCGATCGCCTCGGCGGTAGTACGCTCGCTGATACCAATCGCCATAGCTTCGCTATTCAGAACTAGCTCGTCACCGCCCTCCATCGAGAACTTCTCGTCGCGATTATACCAAACTGGAATATCGTGGCCAGCAAATCGCGGATGATGATCGATGATATAGCGCATGAACAGCGACTCGCGGCGGCGAGCTGGCCAATGCATCTTGTTGATCGTCAAGCCGTTGCCAATAGTCGCGGCTGGATCGCGTGTAAAGTACAAATTCGGCATTGGATCTAGGTAAAATGGATAATGGTCTTGCTCGACCATATCGTGCAGCTGCTGGTGATGCTCTGGCGGTAGAGAAATCTCGTCTTTGCGCACACCGGCCATAATTTTGCGCACCATCTTGTTGGTCGGCATCGACAATAGATAATCGCGCAAACTTTGCGTCACTCGCCGCGAATCTTGTTTGGAAGCTGCTAGCATTTCGTCGACAAATTCTGCTTTCAGATTATCACTGTTTAACGCCTCTGTTACCAATTCGTCCAAATACAGCACTTCGACGCCATGGTCGCGCAGGACGTTAGCAAATTCATCATGCTCTTCTTGCGCCACCTTCAGGTGCGGAATATCGTCGAACAATAAGTCCTTGAGATAATCAGGGGTAAGATTCTCTAGCTCCTCGCCTGGCCGATGCAGCAGTACAGTCTTGAGTACGCCAATTTCAGAATTGATTTGCAATGGTTTTTGATTCACGCCCACCTCCGCTATGATCTAAATGATTCATTGTTTATTTACTTATATAGTTTTCATTATATAGATTTATGCCGCTTATGCAAGCCTTTTCTCGGCTAAATCAAGTAGTCGGTGCTGTCCAATATTGCTGGATGATAGACTGCACCTGCGTTGGCTGATTTATTACAGCTTGCTCCCAAGTCATGCCAGCGTCTTTTTGGAAAGAAGACATAGCTTGGATGAGACTATCGACCTGAGTATGCGTGATAACACTGCCGTTAGCCGACTTGAAAGTCTCAATTTTGTAATTATCGCTGCTATACCACGAACTAACCGTAATAGCGTCAAGCGAGTCTGGCATGCGGAGGCGGAGGTTACTGCCAGTACGCTCAAATATAATATCTAGCGAGTCATAACCAAGATGCACTTCATCTGCTAATCCAGACGCATCCGATAGATAATCTACTTCGGAGTTGTCTATATGAGTAACAGTTTTACCGAGTTGCAATCCATATGTACCGACCCAGTCAAGAGAATTGACATGATCTGTAGAGTTGTACTTGCCAGCATCTATAGATGATACGCCAACATTATCGCCAATACCAACAGCATCAAAAGTTACAGACTTTATACCAGCGTCACCTTTGTCCAATTTGGCGGTCTTATATGTCATATATTGAGCCAACGCACCGCCGAGAGAGTGCCCAGTGAAGCTAACATTACTACCTTGACCAATAGCCTTAAACATCGCATTCTGATCGTTATAACAAATAGGGCCATATTGATTGAGAGTTTGAAAAACAAACTTTCTAGCAGCAGCAAATTGCCCCATCCAGTCTGCTGGAAATACTCTAGAACCAATAAGCCCATCAGTGTCCCAATCTCCAAAATTGTTAGTGCCACGAAAAGCGAATATAATCTCTTTGGTTTCTGGGTTCTGTAGAGCAATGCAAGAAAACTCATTTTCTACCGTAATGGTTCTAATGCCATTACGATCTTTAACTGTGCGAGTATATGTAAGTGGAGATTGCGAAAGAAGGACAAAGGAACGGAGAGGATTAGAAGAGTCTTGGAGAGCAAAGAGTTGAGGGTCTGATAGATTAAAATTTTTGCGCGATTTATTCTTTTGCTCATCTCTGATAATCTCATCCAGAGTTAATCCAGTATCAGATTTTTTAAAATCAGCATAAGCCAATGCTGACAGGTTTAAGTACTCAATCGTTTTTACCATCTATCGCTCTCCTCTACCGGCGTATTTTTTGTTATATCAATACAACTTTTTAGTTCATTGATCGATGATAGCTTATCACTATTACAATATCCTTTTGAGATAAGCTTACCTCCTTTTGATAAATACATATACACAGATATATCTTTGGAGCTAACTCCCATGTTCTTCGTATACTCTATCATCTCATAAACACCACTAACAAAACGATCCTTGTCTTTAATACTACCCTCATATTTAAAATCTAATCCATACACTAAATTGCCACGCTGCCCAACTTTATTTTCAGTTAAAAATACCTCCTCAAAAGTCGGCTTTTTCAGAGTGAAGGTGCTTTCTATGTTTGAGTCTATCACGCCTAGTCTAATTTTTACATCAACGGGCATGTCTTTAAATATTTCTCTGGCTTTAGGTTGAATTTTGGCAGTTTGTTCTTTTTGCCAAGTTCTTACTACATAGTCGTCACTGTATTTTGTCTGATTATCCACTCGTGAAATACGTATCTTTATGCTTTTGTCCGCTTTAGGATAAGCATCAGCAGACCATACACAAGAAATACCCAAAGCACCGCCATTGCAGCTAGGTTTTTCTACCTCAAAATCTTGGCTGTATTTGTTTCTTAGATAGCTAGTCATGTTAGTTTGTTCTGTCTTATCGCTAACCGAACGTTTATTAATTTCTCTATCTACTATAATTCCGCCTACAATGTACACTGCCGTCATTACTACGACTATTGACGACAGAATAATTAAAATAACCTGCCAGGCTTTTTTATTATTTACGCGCGACTTGCTCGCTCTTTTGCTTTTACTCTTCGCCATACAGTACAGCCCCCTATTGCTTATCATTTTATCTTAAGAATGAGCGCAATACAACGAGTTATTACAGACATACCTGCACTATAATACGATCATGGAGCATAAAAGCCACCGCAACAATTTGCGCCAACACCGCAAACTTTTCATCCTTCATACCAACGATCAGCGGCAATGGCAACTTCGCTAATTGCTTAAAATTAACCGTAGACGCCCGCGCCTTCAATTTGAGCGAACGCGCCGCCCATAGCATATCCGCTTCACTCATACCCACACGCGGATCAGTCGCTAACGCGTGAGCAATCTGCTCTGGGTCGGCAGGAATACCATGAAACTGAGCGATGGCCGTGAAACAATACAGACCAGGATCTAACTTGCCGCCAGACTTTTTATTTTCCAAATCATCATGTAATTTTTCACGATTCTTTGATGCAGATTTAACACTAGCGTGCTTTTTAACCGGCGGCGCCTGACTATCTTTATCTGGTTTTTCTCGTTTACTAACCATTCTTTCCTCTGATTAATGACTATATCAGAGGAAATTATCGACTCAAAGCTTAAACAATTACATCTCGCTCTTAGCAAAACATATCAAACCAGCCACAATGCACGGCATACCGACATAAAGAAAAGCTAGCAACACATAATTAAATATGGTACTGCCACCAAAACCGCCATCTGGACCAACCATTATTTGCGATACCGCGAAAGAAATTGCGATAGCTATAGCTAATGGGATGCTAAAAAGGCCAAAACCAATTCGCTGCAGCCGCAAGCCGCGCTCTTGCTGTTTATGTTGTGTTTTTGACAATGAAGATACTGGAAGAGGCTCCCAATACAACCGATCCGGAAGTCGTAGCAATCGCCACAAATATAACAAGCCAACAGCAGCCACAACGAACAACCCCAGAAGTACCCAAGGCGATGTAAGCAATTTCGCGATATAAACAATATCGTATGCATGCAATAATGTAGCAGCCGCTGCTAATGTATTAAAAATCACGGCAAATACAGGCAAAAGTAATATCACGCTCAGCGCAGTAATACGCTGACGGTAGCGATCCACGCGCCGGTATTGTTTCAAAACGACAACGCCTTCTACAAACAATAAAGCAATAAATGATAAATAAGCTACAAACAAAGGCGGTACAAAAAACAACGGAATAACAAGAAATGGGTTTGCTAGCAAACCCACCATCACTGCGCCAAACAGCAACATACCAACCGCTTGGCTAACTATGATGGCTTCATTTTTAACGTTTCGTTCCGGCAGATGCTTATTAGGCTTTTCGTGTTCAGCAGATGATGCTTTTAAATTTGCCATAGTTATTTTATTTTAGCATGTATTGTTGACCTTATGCTATTTATCAGCGTCAAAGAACTGGCGCGCTCGTTCAGTCTTCGGATGGTCCATTACTTGTTTAGGCGGACCGTCTTCGATGATGTCGCCTTTGTCAAGGAAAATCATCCGGGTGCCAACCTCACGAGCGAAACTCATTTCATGCGTGACAATCACCATGGTCATGCCCTGCTTAGCCAAATCGCGCATCACGTCGAGCACTTCTCCAATCATTTCTGGGTCAAGCGCGCTAGTCGGCTCATCAAACAACATAACTTCTGGCTCCATAGCGAGCGCCCGAGCGATAGCTACTCGCTGCCGCTGGCCGCCCGACAGATGCTGCGGATATTCGTTGGCTTTGTTAGCTAGCCCAACCTGCTCAAGCAGCTCTTTGGCTCGCCGATTCGCTTTACGATCCGATACTTTGCGTAGTTTCTTAGGCGCTAATTTGATATTATCTAGCACTGTCATATTAGGGAATAAATTAAATTGCTGAAACACCATACCGATACGCTGGCGAATTTTATTAATATTAACGTGCGGTTGAGTGATGTCAACGTCATCGACAAAAACCGATCCATAAGTGGGTTTTTCAAGTAAATTCAAACATCGCAGCAGCGTCGATTTACCCGAACCGCTCGACCCGACGATTACTAGTACTTCACCATCCTCGATCGTCAAATCAATCCCGCGCAGCACGTGGTTGGATCCAAAATATTTGCGCAGGTTACGCGTCCTGATCATCAGCTTGCACTCCCTTCTCGAAACGCCGCATCACTTTCGTAAAGATAACCGTCAACGCTAAATACATCACTGCCGCCGCAAACAACGACTGGAATGCTGTCGCTGTCAATGAACGAATATCGTCAGCGCCGCGCATAATATCGCCCAAGCCAATCCAGCCGACTACCGACGTTTCCTTAAGCATAGCAATGCACTCGCTAATCAACGCTGGCAGCGAATTTTTCATCGCTTGCGGCAAAATCACGTAGCGCATTGCCTGCGGATAGCTCAAACCTAGCGAACGCGCTGCTTCTAACTGCCCGTTATCAATACTTTCTATGCCGCCGCGAATGATTTCCGCCACATAAGCGCCGCTATTAATGCCAAAAGCAATTGCCGCCACGAAAATTTTCGGCATGAAACGGTACGATCCAAACACTACATAATACATAATGAGCAGCTGCACCAACAGCGGCGTACCGCGAATAATTTCAACGTACAAACGTCCAAGACCAGCTACCGGATTCCACCTAGCCAAACGCTTCAGCTGCGGAAAGCGCCCTAGCCAACTAAACGGACGGATTTTTGACACCCGCATCAGCGCGATAATTATGCCGATAATTACACCTAATGCCACCGATAATACTGTCAAAACCAATGTTACTTCTAGTCCGTGCCATAGATAAACCCAGCGCCCGTCACCAAAAATCACTTCGCTAAAATTCATGGCGTCTGCTCCTTCGCCGCACCAAAGTATTTCTGCAACAGCGCTTGGTAACGCCCGTCAGCTTTCATATTGGCAATCGTTTTGTTGGCATGCTCGGCCAGTTCGGTGTTGCCTTTTTTAAAAGCAATTGCGTAGCTTTCGCTGCTCAGCGGCGTGTTGATAATTTTGAGCGAAGGAAAACCAGAAACGTACTGCTTAGCCGGCGCATCGTCAATCACCGCTGCGTCAACTTTGCCAGCCGCTAATTCTTGCAAAGCATTCGGCGCTGCCGGGAATTGCACGACTTGCGCTCCCTTAATTTTAGAAGCTGCTTGGTCGCCCGTGGTACCGAGCTGCACAGCGATTTTCTTGTGTTCTAATTGATACTTATTGGCTATCTTGCTGTTTTTGGGTACAATTATTCGCTGCGATGCCTGGTAGTACGGATCCGAAAACAGCGCGTTTTTCTCACGCTCCGAAGTCACCGACATACCGGCCACCGCCATATCGATTTGCCCGCTCTCAAGCGCTGGCAACAAGCCATCAAACGACATATCTTCGATTTTTAGCTCTTTGCCCATGTCTTTGGCGATAGCTTGCGCCAATTCGACGTCAAAGCCAACCACCTGGCCGCCGTCTTTATACTCAAAAGGTTTAAATGTCGCGTTTGTGCCCATAACCAGCACGTCGGTGTCGTTGGAGATGCTGCTGTCGCGCTGCAGTATATCATACAGCATCCAGCTAATCATCGCTAAAAAGGCCGCTACAAACAGGCAAGTCGCCATTTTTCGTAGTGCTTTTGCCCTTTTCATAACTTATAGTATACGCGCATCAAACTAAAAGCGTAAGAGTTTTATCGAATTTTATAAGAAAAAGCGCCCCAGCCGCCAACTGGAACGCTTTTCGGTAGATTATCCTCGGACCGAAGCACACTACTCGGTTTGGTTAGCCTCCGCTCGCGTCAGCTTATCGACCATCGGCAGGATCAAGTAAATACCGATGATTGCCGCCGCTAGACCGATACCAACAATCGCGAAGTAAGTTAGTGTTAACACCGGCTTCAACGTCGTCGAGAATGTACTGGTAAATACTGCACCCGTCCACACGCCAATACCGCACGACAGCACCGAAGTAATCAGCAGCGGTGCCACCGATTCAACCATCACCAAACGTTTCAACTGAGCGAGGCGCATACCGCTCAGCCGCAGCGTATACAGCGAACGGCGGCGTTCCATCAGCCCGCCAATCGTCGAGACGATCAAGCTTGCCACCGCCACGAACAGCGTCACACCTATACCAACATAAGCCAAGTCGGCAAACTCGCGAATTGTCGGATTGATATGCGGCTTTTTAGAGTCGGTGCCGCTCACTGCATAGGTTAAATCGTACTGATTGGCTTTCGCCGTCACCAAGGTGCGCAATTTCTCGATATCACTGTCTGATTTTAGCGTCACCAAATATTCTTTAGCGCCGTTCGTATCAACCTTATCGTTAATTAGCGACACATTTTTGACCACCGGCTTATCAAAATTCAACAGCGCAAATTGGTCGGGCCAAGCATTATTCAGACAAGTATGCTCGGTATACTTCACCAAATCCTGGCAGCGAATTGCATCGCCGTCCTCACGCGGATAGATCGTCGCCACCGACGTGATGTAAGATTTTTGCTGCAGCTGCTCTGCCATGTCGCCTGGCAGCGACCGGCCAATGACAATTGCCGTGCCGCGCTTTAGCTGCGAAAAGCCGTTATCTTTGATAGCTTGAGCGTTTAAGCCTTCAATACCGCTGGTCGCCGTCAAGTAAAAGCTGCCCGCAAACAGCGCTAATACCACGCCGCTGACGCTGCGAAAAATTGTTCGCGAGTGCACCGCCGTACGCTTACCGGCAATTAACGTCGAAGCGTTATTGGCCCAGCGCGCTGCCAGCAGCGACAGCTTATTGGTCAGCCAGCCGCCAGCCAAAATCAAGCCGAACATCACCAGTAGCAGTGCAGTAGTCAATAACACTAGCGGCATAGCTGATTCTTTGTTAGCGTCCAGCCAATCCCGCCCCGGCTTCGACGACAGCCAAGCAAAGAACGCAATACCAAGTGCCGGCACCAGCGCCCGCCAAGCACGCAATTTCTTCACCTTTTCAACCGAACGCGACACGCCCAGCGGCGAAATTTGCGCCCGCCGCATTCGCCGCCAGTTGACAAACATCGTCAACCCCAGCGTCAGACCGATAATCAACGCGTATTGCGTGCCAGTTAGTACCAAATCGCCAGGATTAAACCGCATACCGTCCATCTTGAAATCCTGTAGCGGCGCTTGTAGCAGCCAAAACGCACCCAGCCCGATCAGCACACCCACCACCGACGCCAGTAGCGATTCCAACATCAACACCCGTCCCACCTGCCGCTTAGTTGCGCCGATCAGCCGCAAAGCAGCATAGCGTTTCTCGCGCTGTGCGGCGCCCAGCTGCGTCGCTACTGACACGAAAATGACAATTGGAAACAGCAGAATCGTCCCGCCGACGCCAAATACAATGACAGCAACTGGGTCTATTTTAGCATCCGATTTTAATCCGTTAGCGTCCGTCCGATAAACATCAGCAAAGTATGATGGCTGCCCCTGAGATTTGGTAAAAGCACCGCTCTCGGCCACTTCCTCGGCGCTAGCACCGCGCACTATCATCAGCGCATCCGGACTGGCGGTATATTCGCTAGGAATAACGCCCAAGTATTTGGTATTTTTACCAAAACGCGCCAAGATATTATCCTCTGGGTATTCAGCAACCGCATCAGCCAACGCTTTTGATAAGTAATATTCGCCAGGACGCGGCGTTTTCAGTTTGGCAAACTGCGGTGATTTAGCCGTACCGTACATCAAGTAATACTGGATATATTGACCGCGCCACTTCGACGCATCACCGCGCCGGGTACCGCCAACTTTCAGCGGCTCGACACCAGCAATCGGTTTTTGTTCGGCTACACCGCGGGTTGCCTGATACGCCGCCGTATTAATTGCTAATCCATTAACACGCCCCATTAGACCGTTGACACCAGCCGTAAAGTAGCACACCAGCACGATCCCCAGCGCCACCGCCACCGTAGTCAAGCCCAGACGCGCGAACGACTGGCGGCCAGACTTTTTTAACAACATCCAGCTGACACTCATTTGACAGCCCCCGCATTGGTTTTACCGAGTTTGCTTGATGTATTTACCGCTGTATCAACACCAGAAATCTGCCCGTCGCGGACAATAATTTCCCGATCAGCATAGGCGGCAATCGTCGGCTCGTGCGTCACCATGATGACTGTCGTACCGTGGTCTTTGGCAGTTTTAATAAATAGCTCCATAACTCTCTCTGAATTCAGACTGTCCAGCGAACCAGTCGGCTCATCAGCGAACAGCACTTTTGGCTCAATCACCATGGCTCGGGCGATCGCCACGCGCTGCATTTGTCCGCCCGATAATTCACCGAGCATACTGTCAGCTTTACTCGCCAGCTCAACCTTATTCAGCCATGTTTTCGCCTGCTGATAGGCTTCTTTACGCTTGACACCGTTCAGTAGCAGCGGCAGCGCCACATTATCCAGCGCTGTCAGCTCTGGCACCAACTGTCCAAACTGAAAGACAAAGCCAAAGCTGGTGCGCCGTAAAATACTGCGCTGATCATCGCTCAGTTTGTCGATCCGCCGTCCGTCGAAATCAATCTCGCCACTATCAACCTTGGTAATCGCCGCCAAGCTATGCAGCAACGTCGACTTGCCAGAACCTGACGGACCCATAATCGCCAGCACTTCGCCCGCCTCGACATCCAGGCTGACACCGCGCAGCGCATGCGTTTGCCCGAACGACTTCTTAATATTTTTGGCGCTAATTATTGGTTTGCTCATGCAAAATTTCCTCCTTTAGCCGCGTTAACCGCGAAATAGTTAATTCAATCCAGCGCAAATCCGCCTCCAAATGATACAGTGCGTGGTCAATTAGCAACATGTCCGACAAACTGCTATCGCGCCGCTGCGCTGTTAGCTCGCGCATCCGCTGGATGTGCGCCTGCCGTTGATTATCCAAATACGGTGACGCATCGCCGTCTTTCAAAATCGCCAATACCGCCTTGATATACATCGTCGCTTGCAGCTGCGGTGACGGCGCCTCTGGTGATTCCAGCCATGCCTGCAAATCCTGCTTGCCCTCATCGGTAATCTCATAACGAACCCGATCCGGCCCGCCCGACTCGCTGGTATCGGCAATTTCTTTGACCTTGTTGTCGCGTTTGAGCCGTGCCAGAGTTGAATATATCTGACCGGTTAAAATTGGCTTATCTTTACCAAAATAGCCGTCATATTTTTTCTTCAACTCATAGCCATAATTTGACTCTTCCGCTAAAAAACCTAACAGTGTATATTGAACGCTCATATTCTTACTATACACCCAGTGTTTAGTTATTGCAAGAGTTTTATACACTCGGTGTATAGTTTATATCTACTCTACATGCAAATTACTTAAATCGTATGTCCGTGTAATTGATTATCTTATTAATCAAATCAAACGATAATGTCCGCGCGAGACAAAATCAATGTAGCCTTTATCACGTAACATTTGCAGCTGTTGTCTAATTTTATCTTTAATATGGTTATTCTCTGGATGGGCAGCCGCCAGTTCACTCTCAAAAACATATATATCGTCAAGTGTAAAATCAGCCCGATCAACCCTTTCAATACACCGCATAATATCAAGCATCCAGCCTCGCGCTGACATTTTATTTTCCTCGCGCAGAAATAGTGTTTTCCGCCATTTCACTAAGACTTCACTCCGCGGAATCACCACCCCATCACGAACCAAGTATATTTTGCCAGAATCTGGGATACTGCTGAGTAGAATATTACAGCCAATCCAGCCAGCCCGGCGAGCCGTCTCGGCTAAAGGTTTTCGCCGCTCAATAATGCTCGTAGTAAAAAATTGCTTTGGGATAATCATGAAATTGCGAACGTAATAGTCTGGCGTATAACTCAGCAAAAAGAAATTGGGATTACTATCTGACTGTAACCGCTCAATCATTTTTCCATATGCCCCATCAACAATTTTCTTGCCAATTTTACCGTTCTTACTTTTCAACTCAAAATCTTCTTGGCAATTTTGGCAATAGAAATCTGCTACCGGACGATTGTTTTCATAATTTACGAGATGATCTTGGCCGCAATTCGGACAAAAAATCATTCGCTCAACCCAATCCTCGGTCAAAACACGCACCTTTTGCGAGGCACTAGTATATCTGACGGCTAAGGAAGTATCAAAAGTTAACAACATAATTTACATACAGAATACCACCTCCTGCCCCAAGAACAAAGAACCAAGGATAGTCCAATTCTCCAAATTTTAGCGTATAATAAGAATCGTATGGAGCGTATTCGACAGCAAAAAGAAACTGTCAAAACTGCCGCTGCTGGTATTGGTGCGCTATTGAAATTGCCGCGCTACAGTGTGCTGGCAGCGGGGTTTTCTTTGCTATTTGCCATTGTTATTTTCTTTGCGATTAACGGCAACTTTTATGGACCGCTGTTTTTGTCGCGGCTATCAATTGTCGATAAATTCGCTATTGCTGGTAGTATGCTTGCCGAACTATTCAAACAAGGTTTCACCACGCCAAACGGCGCGCTGCTGCTGATCGTCTCTATTCTACAAGGCTTATCGCTTTCAGTTGTAATATTTACAGCACGGCGCAATAAACGCAACGAACAAGATGTAGCACGCCAACTCAGCGTCAGCGGTATTGCCTCGATCGCTGCTGCTATCGGCCTCGGCTGCGTACCGTGCGGCACCTCGTTAATCTTGCCGATTGTTACTCTGTTTTTCTCGGGCGCAGCGGCTGCTACCGCCGCCAATGTTGCTGGCACTATCGTACTCGTATTGGCACTTGTACTTAGCATGGCATCACTTTACAAATCTGGACAAATCGCATTCGTTTATGCACAATTAGCCAAACAGGAGGAAAAATCATGAGTCATCAACAAGAACGCGGCATTGCCCCAATTTGGATTGTTTTATCAATCATCGTCGTCGGCATCGTCGCTTTATTTATCTACGGCATTGTCAACCGGCCGCCGAACCAGCATATCGGAAATGGTAAACCATGGAACGAACACATGTCGCAAGGCTCAGCAGATGCGAAAAATGTGTTTATTGATTACACCGATTATTTCTGCTCATTCTGCGCTCAAGTCGAAGCCGCTACCAGCAACGATTCCTTCAAAAACGACTATATTAAATCCGGCAAATTGCGCTACGAACACCGAATCGTCACCTTGCTAAAAGATAAAGTACCAAACACCGAACAAGGCGCTAAAGCCGCCTTCTGCGCCGCCGACCAGGATAAATACTGGCAATACACCCACGACATCGTGCCGCGCATCAAAACAGACTACTTCGATAAAGGTATCGGAGTCAAAAACGTCGCTGTACCAAAGGAAATCCCGCTGCTGCCGCTCAGCTACTTCGAAACGTCTGCCAAGAACGCTGGCCTGGACACCGCCAAGTTCGCCGATTGCATGAAAGGCGACTCCCACCAGCAAGAAATCAACAGCAACACGCAAAAAGCCCTGTCGCTTGGCGTGAACGGCTTGCCGTACATGGTAATTAACGACTACCAAACCAGCGGCTTCGCTGGCGGCGAGAATGGACTGAAGGCGATCTTGAAGGCTGGCGGCGTTAATTAATGCTAAAATTTCTCAATTCATTTTCAGCGCCGCTGATCGGATCTTTAAGTTTCTGGCCTTTTTTATGCATCCTCTTGACCATACCATTCATCATTTCACGGCTGATCATGCGCCGGCGCGTAACGTGGTCGTATGTATTCTTTTCCTATGGCTCAATTCTCTATTTCACAGGGCTAATCTTTTTTACGCTATCGCCAGTACCAAAAGACCCGATTACCTTTTGCCAAACACATCACATCCAGCCGCAACTTATCCCCTTCAACTGGGTTAACTACGTTGTTCATCCTGACAAGGATACCCTATATATCACGTTGCAATTAGTTATGAATATCGTTTTCTTTGTGCCGCTGGGCATTTTTATGAAAGCATATTTTCACAAGCATTGGAAATTTGCGCTGCTAAGCGGCTTTCTTTTATCGATGCTAATAGAAGTGACGCAGCTAACTGGCGTGTTCGGTTTATACCCTTGTAGTTATCGGCTGTTTGATGTTAATGATTTAATAACCAATACCTTTGGCTGCTTGCTCGGATTTATGTTGACATGGCTAATCGGCTATAAAGTTCCCAGCGTCAAACTCAGCGACGAAAACTACGCCGCGCCTAATCGCCGCAATAAATTCTTAGCTAGCTGCATCAATATAGCCCTTATTATCTTCGCCTCAGTGGTTACGCGGTCGCTAGTTTATCCGTTTTTCATAGACACCATACAACCTGGTAGATTCTATCTTACGGAGTTGGGGGTCTGGATTATTATTCAGTTGTTTATCATACCAAGGATTGCCAAAGGCTGGACGATTGGGAGTTATCTGGTCGGCATCCAGCCGAAACGCCAGCGCAAAAGCAATAAACAGCAGCCAAAAGACGATGCTAATCCAGAAAATTAACCTTTCAGCTGCCGCATAAATCCGCGTAGCTGCGACGATGTCCGTTCAATCCTTTCGCTCGTCCAGTATTTATCCGGCGTGATATTATCGTCGCCAGTTGATTCCTCTTTGTAGCGGCCGATAATCTTGCCGTTCTTGACAATCGATACATCCGGTACAAATATTCGCGGCTTGCCGTTGTCATCTTTGTCCAAGTATGGCTCCAGCTTTTTAACCAGCTTCTGATAAACTTCGCTGTTGCTAGCGCGGGCATCGCGAATATTCAAATAGTATATTTTATCAATACCTTCAGCCCGAGCTGCCCGGTCAACGTGTTCGCTCAAATGCTGGCACCACGGACACTGCGGAAAGCCCAAGAAAACTACACCGCTGCCACTATCAAAGATGTTAAGGACTTCTTTATCGCTGGCATAAACGAAGCGATTATTCGCCGCCACTCGCGGATATTCTGACTTGAATTTGGCAGAGTCGGACACGTTAGTAGACGGAGTTTTCGGTTGCTCGGCAGAATGCTGGCGGCTATACCACAGCCCGGCCGCAGCTCCGCACAAGATAATTATCACGGAAACAACCGCAATGGTTTTTTTATTCGTGCCAACCCTCTTTTTCATAACGTCGTATCCTTCTTATAATTTTTCTTAGCTTCTAGCCAGCGGCGATTTTGCTCGGCCTTGTCTTCGATCTCAAAAATCTCAACCGGATATTTTTCGGCTTGCTTGGCAATTTTTGCAGCAACCGCTTCGGGGATATTGATATCAAAGCGCGCGGCAAATTGGATAGCATAAATAATGATATCGGCCAGTTCGCTCGCCATGTCGTCTTTGGTGCCGATATGCTTATCGCCCCACTGGAAATATTCTAATAATTCATTAGCTTCCAGCGATAACGATATCGCCAAACCGCGCGAATCATTCGTCTTATCCCACTTCCGCGCGCGAATATGATTCATCACTAGCTCTTGCGCTTCTTCAAATGTCATAATCCCCCTTTCTGGCATAGCTTCTTATTATAGCTAACTTCATTATACTACAGTGTTCTTGACAACGGAGGTGGACGTATTTAACATAGGCAATTAATTTATATTTCGAATTAAACGCCGTAAAAACATATAATGACACATTTTTGCTTAAAATTCATTGACATTTTATTCTATTAGTGATATATATATATATCAGCTTTTGCTCAGGGCTACAATCCTAGGGCGGAAGTCGCCCTTTAGCTTTGAGCAAGCTTTCTCTCGAAAGGAGAGATATGCTTATGAAAATCGCGCAATCATTTGCGCCTGATGCCATCGTGGTTATCTCCCTGGTCATATTTCTCCTGACGTCGAGCGACGTCGGGACTATGATCTACGCCTTGAGTGCCACGGCAGCAGCCGAGTCTTTCATGTCGATACTGAGAGCATACATCATCAGCGAGATCACCGAAGACAACTAGGGCCAACTCCCGCCGAAAATAGCTCGCCAAATGCGTTCAATCTTATTGAGACAATTATTTGTTTCTCGGATTGAAAGATCCGCATTCAGCTTGAGCTCGTTCGGCGGGCTATTTTCATTGATATTATATTATTCCCACCTAAACAACTTAATCGCGGCAATATAAATAATAACAACCCAAGCAGCAACGGCACCGATTTGCGGCAGAACTTCGATGAGGCTAGCCTGCTCGGTCATAATCAGACGGAAGCCATCCACAACCGGCGTCATTGGGATAAATTGCGTTACGCCGCGCAGCCACTCTGGGAAGAGGAATGCTGGAAAGAATGCTCCAGATAGAAACATCATTGGGAAAGAAATCAAATTAGACAGAGGAGCTGATTGATTTTCGTTCTTCGCCCAACCGCCGATTAATAATCCCAAGCCCACCATCATCATCGCCGAAATCACTGACATCAATGAGAACAGCAGCCAATCGCCGCGCATATTGAAATGGAACAGCAGCATGCCGACAACAACCATCATGGTAAGGCTGAGTAGCGAGATTATAATATAGTGAATGGCCATAGAAATAATCAGCTGCCCCGAGGTGAATGGCGCTGCACGCAGCCGTCGGTAGGAGCCGCGCTGTTTTTCAGCTGGCATTTGATTAGCCAGACCAAAGATACCCATACTCATCAAGCTAAAACCTAGTAGTCCAGTGAATGTATAGTCAAACTCCTTCAGCTGCTCGTCGCCGACAGCTTTACCCGCAGCCTTGAGCGGCGCTTCCGGCTGGCCCAGGTGCTTGTTTATTTCATCAGCAATTTGACTCATCACCGCTGTCAGAGCGCTACCAGTTTGCTCGGAACCTTTGGCGTACAGCACGTTGATTGTGCCAGTCGGGCGAGCATCCTTGCCCTCACCCTTCACTTTACCAAAATCGCTCGGCAGTTCAATGATACCGTTCAGCTCCGAACGCTTCATCTTCTCGCGAGCCTCGTCCATATCCTTGACGTCTTTAATTTTAAGAATCGAGTCTTTGGCGTTATCTTTGGCGCCTTTAACGAAATTTTTAGCAAATTCTGTTTGCGAATTATTGATAATCGCGATATCAAAGCTAGTCGATTGATTATTAAAAATCGAACCGAACACCAACAAGAAGATGAGCGGAAACAGGAAGGTAAAGAACAGCGACATTTTATCGCGGACGAAACGTTTTTGCTGGGCGCGTACTTGCCCAAATACACCAGTCCAATATTTTTTCATACTAATCCCGAATCGCCTTTCCTGTTAAATCAATGAATACGTCCTCCAAATTGGCCTGCTCGACAACTTGCTTTTTCTTGAAGCCGCGCGCCAGTAGCTGCTTGATCAGATTATGCGGTGTATCAATGGTGATGATCTTGCCATTATCCATAATCGCCAAGCGGTCGCACAGCAGTTCGGCCTCGTCCATATAATGCGTGGTCAGCACGATAGTAATACCTTCATCGCGAATCTCTTTGATCAAATCCCAGAGATTGCGGCGAGCCTGGGGATCAAGGCCAGTAGTCGGCTCGTCAAGGAATAGTACCGTCGGGTTATTGACCAGCGTCGAAGCGATAGCGAAGCGTTGCTTTTGCCCGCCCGAGAGCTGCTCGACATAGCTTTTGGCTTTGTCGGTCAATTGCACCTTGGCCAGCAGCGCGTCGGCGTCGACCGTTTGTCCGTACAGGCTGGCAAACATTTTCAGTTGTTCGCGCAAGGTTAGTTTGTCGTAAAACATTGTCGATTGCAGCTGGATACCGATGATGTTTTTAATGTGCTTCGGCTGCTTAGCAACATCAATCCCGTCAATGGTCGCCGTACCGCCATCAATCGGCCGAAGCGCCTCAAGCATCTCTAGCGTCGTCGTCTTACCAGCACCATTCGGCCCGAGGATGCCGAAAATCTCACCCTTCTTGACCTCAAACGACACGCCGTCAACGACGTTTTTGCCGCTGTAGGTTTTGACGAGCTGATTGACTGTTATGATTGGTTCGGGTTGAGCCATATAAATTCCTTTCTACTCCCTAACAGGGAAACATCGCGCACGATGATCGCCCGCTTTTGGGATTATTATAGCACAAGAAACCCTATTTCATCGGTGCGGTTTTGAATAACGCCCATGCTGCTAGCATAGAGTAATTAACAATCTGACCGTTAGAAATCATCTGCTCAAGTTTGTTAATTTCTAACCAACTACTGGAAATAAACTCTGTTTCATCTGGTTGGAGCGAATAATTATCTCGAAAAGCGCCGCGCGCACAGACAACGTACAGCTTGGCACTAGTACGGCGATTGTCGGCATAAAACCAGCCAATTTGCTGAAAATCTTCCGCCAAAATATTAGATTCTTCCGCCAATTCGCGCTGGGCAGCTTGCTCGGGAGTCTCGCCTTCTTCAATTTTACCGCCGGGAAATTGATACAATATATCATCAACCGGATACGAATATTCCCGCTGAATAAGTACTTTGCCGCCGTTTTGGCAAATGATAATCACACCGCCTTTACCCTGGTATACTTGCCGCAAATATAACGACCTTTTACCATCTGGCAATTCTACCTCGTCTTCCGCCAATATCATCCGCGGATGCGTAAAAATTATTTGCGACGACAAACGGCGCCATTTCTGCGGTTTGCTGTGTCTATTCATCTTTATGAAACTCTGTTAAATGATTTGGCTTGATATTTGAAAGGTATGCTTCGCATCTTATCCATTGCTTAAACATAACATTTGCCTCAATTACATTTTAACAGTCAAACAACTTTCGCGATATAATTATTACATGAAGCACCAGCAGGCGGCGGCGCCCAAATTTTTCTCAAAGAAACGCTGTATTATCTTAAGCGTAATTACACTGTTGCTTATTACATCGGGCGCAGTCATTGCTCAGCCGAAAATTGCCGATAAGCTGTCGTCTCTCGTTAATTCTGTACGCCTCGACAGGTCACCTGGCGAATCGGCTTTTCCAGATATTGATACGGCAAATTTAAGCCCAACTCGCCAAAAAATTATCAGCTTAGCAAAGACTGAATTTAAGGCGCAATCTGCTGGCGTCAAGTTCAGCCAAGGCGCCGAGGAGGCGTGGTGCGCTAACTTTGTGAGCTGGATCATGTATCAAGCGGGCGCGCCGCTGAAAAATCCGCATACTGGCGGCTGGCGTATCCCGGGGACGTTTACCTTGCGCGAGTATTACGAAGCAGCCGGTCGCTTCAAGTCTGCTAATTCCAGCTACCAACCGCTTCCTGGCGACGTAGCAATTTACCGCAATTCGCCAGTGTTTGGCGACCACTCTAACATCGTTCTGAGAAATGATAATGGTGTACTGACCACTGTCGGCGGCAACGAGGCAAACCGCATTCGCGTGTTCGTCAATCATGACAAGCAATATGACGGGCTGCTGGGATACGGCGTACCAACAGATAACTAACTTTTCCAGTCAGCGCTGCGTTCTTAAACTAAAACACAGCCAGCTTATCGTTTCCGTAAGAAGAATCCGCCCAGCGCGCAGGCCGCCACGATGCTGACTACAGTAATTTTCCAAAACATCAGCGGATCATTATCACCAGGCACCGGCACATTCATGCCGAATAGCCCAGCAATCATCGTTGGGATAGTCAGCGCCACGGTGATCACCGTCAGTAGGCGAATTGTCTCGTTCAGTCGGGTATCCATCACCGCCCGGTAGCTATCGCGCACGTTGGTGATAGTTCGCAGCAAGCTCTTACAGCGGGCAATTACCTGCTCCAAATCGATCGACAAATCCTCGACATCCTCTTTATCATCCGCCCGCAGGCGCAGACCGCTGGTCGCCAGCAATTTCTCGACCGCCCAGTTCATCGGGATGAGCGCGTCCAGGTAGTCGTTCAGCTTACGCTCATATTCCGCCAACGTAGCAATATCTTTGACCCGCAGCGTATGAATATTATCGGTAGCCGCTCGCATTTGGCGGTTAATCGCTGCCACCCGCCGCTGATACTGCCTAGATATTGCGTCAATCATATCAACCAACAACTCAACCGGTCGGTCGGTGCGCGAACATGCTTGGTCGATAAACGGCTGCCACAACCTGCCCAAGCTATCGCGCGACAAGGTTACGGCATAGTCCTTATTCAAACAAAACAAAATCGGCGTGGTAAAATCATTAAAGTCATCGTCGGTATCTGGCAACCGGGCGATTAGATACGTCCAATCGTCGTCAATCTCCAGGCGCGGCACCTCATGCGGATCAAGCGCGTCGCTCAACAAATCATTATCAAGCCCCAGCGACAACAACTCGGCCACCTCGTCCTCGTTCGGACGTTCGCAGCGCACCCACGAACCCGCCCGCAGGCGTTCCAGCGGCTTGATTTGCTGATTTTTAGCACTTGAATGAAGATACTGTAGCATTCCCTTTTTATACTATAATTTACTGATATTTTCAATGATTTTGGCGTCCTGCGGGCAGAAAATCTACTATAGCACTTTTATGAAAGTCCTATAGCAAATTGCGAACTACCCGGCCTTTCTCAAAAGTACCGTGTTGGTTTTCTAAAAGTAAGCTGTTGGTTTTGAAAAAGTACCGTGTTGGTTTTAGCAGCAGCCCAGCAACCCTAATATATTACAAATGTTATACTATATCTATGCCTGCCAAAAAATCACCAAGGAAGCCGCTAGCGAAACCACCGGCGAACAAAGCCGATAAGGCTAAATCGGTTAGCAACAACAAAGCAGCCAAACCTAAACATACCCGCCGCACAGCAAAAACAAAAATCAAGCCCGCCAAATGGCGAAACGCGCTGATAGCGATATTGTTATTGACGGCAATGGCAGCGGTTTTATCGGGGCTGATTTACACGTATTTTAACCAGCTGTCGCCGCGCCGCCCGACTGCTTTATCTGACGAGCAATACTATTTCACTGATTCGCGATACTCCGGAATTCGTTCTAAATTCGTAACGCGCCAGACTAACCGCGAGAAAGTTTCGATTGAATATCCGCTGACGAAAAATAATAAGATCAATAAAACCGTCGCCCAAGCAATTGACCGCGCTGACAGCGATTTCCGCTATGCTGCCACCAATATTCTGACGTTCGACCAGCCGCTGACTGAGACGATTAGCTACCAGGTTACGCATAATAATTCGCTAGCTTTATCGATCATTGTCAATATTAAGCAAGATATGCACGGCGCGCATCCGATATCGCTGACACATTTTTGGACATTTGATAAAAAATCTGGCGAGGTGATCAGCCTAGGCGATTTGACCGAGCAATCAGAGAAAGCGGCTGAGGAAATCGTGGCGGCTGCCCGAAATAATATCAAGGAAACTATCAAGCAGCGCCAGCAGGCAGAGCTGGATCTCAATGAAACGATCACCCAAGAAACGCTATCGAATTTCGTTATTACCGATGGCGGCAATAGTCTAGCTTGGCCGATCGGACAGGCGTCGCTCTTGCCGTCAGCCTACGGCGAAATGACGATCAAAGTGCCGATCGCTGCCGTTGCCAAATATCTGCAAAATCCGACAGCCCGGAAACTAGCTAATATCCCCAAGCCGCCCGAGCCAAAACCAAAGCCAGCGCCAGCCGCACCGCCAGCCGCGAATTCTGGCAATAAAGTGATTGCCTTAACCTTTGACGACGGGCCGGGACCGTACACCGCGCAGCTGCTGGATATTTTGGACCAGCATGGCGCTAAAGCCACCTTTTTCTTGATCGGCAGCAAAGTATCCGCGCAAGCCGACGTGTTGCGGCGCATGCATGCGCGCGGCCATCAACTGGGTAATCATTCGTGGTCGCACCCAGAACTGCCTAAATTGCCAATTGACCAAGTTGCTGGCGAAATTGACCGTACCAATGACGCCATCAAGCAAGCCACCGGCGTCAAACCGAGCATCTTGCGCCCGCCTTATGGCGCGGTCAACAGCGCTGTCTTGGAACAGCTTCGCCTGCGCGGCATGTCGTCAATCTTGTGGTCGGTCGACACCCGCGACTGGGCCGATCGCAACAGCGACATCGTCTGCTCGCGCGCCGTCGCTGGCGCCCGCCCTGGAGCTATCATCTTGATGCACGACATTCATCAAACCTCAGTCAATGCCGTACCGTGCATCCTCAACGCGCTGAAGCAACAGGGATATTCGTTTGTGACAGTGCAAGGATTGATCGGCAATATGGCGGCAGGAGCTGGATATCCGTGATATAAGACCTATAAAAGACCTCTGACTTCCCTCTCTCGCTCTTCTATCATTACCTTTTCTATTCTTATATCTAAATCATTTATATATTCTTGTATTATACTTCTTATATTCTCATCATCAGTTTTGTCAAAGTCTTTCTCTAATTTAGTTTTTTGCGCTTTTAACATATCAGATTCATTACCAGACCAGCTCGAAGATGTTAGATAACTATTATGCTTTATTTCTTGACAAGAGTAACCTGCAGCTAAAGCTTGTAATGCAAACTTTACCCACCACTCAGACATATAGCTTAGAGGAGATAAATGAAAATTATTAGCATTTCCATTTTTAAGTAGTGTTGCATATAATTCAATACTACTACCAACTAAAGCATTAACCAAGTTAATATTGCCCGATGAGTTGTCTATTTTTACCAAAAACTCTTTCCTATCACCCAATTCTAAATGTTTTACGCAGTCTACAGCTACATTCTCTATGTGATGAGATTTCGCATAACCATCTGATGGTCTATTAATTTTTTCTAAAAACCACGGTTTGATTAGTTGAATATTACGACTTAGAATATGGCCTACTACAGATGAGGTTTCATAATCACACATTGAGTAGCTAACAACCGCCTGCTCCACTAGTAACTTTAGATTTTTAGGAATTTCTTCTTTTTGATTATTAAATTTATACATAATGTAATCACATATATGCACGGCTGCATTCTCATTGACATGTTCAAGAATATAGACCTGAACATCTGTAGTTAGACAACCTTGCAAACATGCCGTCGCTAGTTGATCAGAGCAAGTATTAAAATAAGGAGATACTTCTTCAAATAATGCAAAATTTTCACTAATATCAAGACGCTCTACAACAGCACATACTACAGCAGGTCTATAAATATCATTTAGTAATGTTTGCCTCAGAAACCCCTCATATCCTTTGGTTTTAATTTCTGCAATCTTATCCACTATACTCCAGACTATTTGCACTAATGACGTATAGCTAATAAAGGCTTTAGCCCACTCAATTAACCTATCATCAGGAATATTCTTAGCCAAAACTTGACTAATCCAATATAAATTGTTTGTATAAGCTATACTCGCGTTATCCGCCTCAATACATAAAGATTTTAGTCTTTCCGCACAGTCCACGGGAGATTCTTCTATCCAACCCTTGGCTAATTTATTTAACGCGTTCATGTGGTCTTGGAAATCTGAACCCTCTAGATTAGAATAAGTTTTATACGGAAAAAGTATATTATAATATTCAGGTATCTTTACATGTAAATCCATGCCTAGTTTCAAACCCATCTGCCGAATACGCCGCTGCACAAGATTATGCCCACATGAAGCCTCGTAGATATCCATAAGCAAATTCTTTGCAGTTTCTTTCATTATCTTATTCGTTGATTCTGACAGTTTTTGTCTGGTATATATCCAGCTATCAATTACCGCAAGTGCTTTGGCAAATACAACGTCACTTTTTGTTTTACTATAAATACTGACGATCAGCTCTCTCAAAGAGTTTATTTCTTTCATTTCATCAGGATGTATATGCCCTTGAATAAATTTCATCGTATCACCCATACCAGGATCAGACTCACAGGTTTCATAGTGCGGTGTTATAGAAATTGATAGTGCCTCACCGATAGATAGGAGATCGTCATAGCCGTATTTTACTTTATATTCAAGTATTTCAATAAGGAGTTTTCTTCTTGTAAAAGCTTCATTATTAAAACCAGGTCTCCCAGATTTAACCCAGTCTCGCAGCAGCCGAAGTGCTCGCTTATCATCTCGTGCCCTATCTAGTAACACTTCAACGGTTATCTCAGGTTGCCAATATAGTGTAATGTTAGATTGTTTAAATATAGCGTCTGGGTTACACTCAGCTACGTATTCGGCTTCTGTTCTACCTAATGCGGCGTATAATGCCCATGCCTTATTATCAATTGAGGAATTCAAATAGACCTTTATCCTATCTGCATCAACAGATGCTCCACGAAGGACAACCGCTAAAACAACCGATAAAACCTCGCTCTTATCAAGATACTTATCTATATATTCCTCAAAATCAAGAGGCATAAGGTCGGTAAAGAAAGCGTCTCTCACTAATGGATATCGTAAAGACTCGGGTTCGACAATAATGGTTTTGTCACGATTCACATTGATAATTCCACCGTAAGCAAGTTCATTGAGTATGTTTTTGATTTGAACAATGCCAATGCCACAGCTATTGGACAGATTAGACATACTAATACCACCATCTCCACCAAGAGCGATAAAAGCTAATATAGTTGCGGTTTCCTTTCCTAGTCTATTCTGAAATCCATTTACAACAATATTTTTGAGCGAATCTCCCCGAAGAACTTTTCGCCAATCATCCTGAATATATAAGCCGCTCAGAGCAACAGCAAGTCCAGGCTTGCCTTTTGACTGATCTACTATTTCACGTTTTACGTTATCAGATTCATCAATTAAACCACGTAGATCAATAATTTTGACTATATCATTCCGTGTTAGCGGTTGTAATTGAATAATATTAGTACTACTAACTCCTAATAAAGTTCGTATCGAATCTTCTTCCGAAGACCAAGTTATAGCAACAATATCAAAAGAAAAACCTAAATTACTTCTGATATACATAAGCCCTTCTATAATATCCCGATGATCGTGCGCATCATCCAATAATATATAGCATGGAGTTTGCTGCCTAATCTCATCTGTTATTCGTGATAGATTGTAGTCAATAACAAACAATCCTTTACGTTTCGAAGCAAATTCTTGAGCAAGATATGTTTTACCACTCCCTGGTTGACCAGATATCATGCGATCGCCTTTTATGCTTCTGATCTTTTTTTCTTCTTCATCACGGCCTACTAGTGGTAAATTATCAAAAGAAATTCTAGATTTTACTGCAATGTTAGAAAGTGCAGGTAGTCGTCCTTGAATTCCTAATAACTTCATGCGCAGTTCTGAGTGAGCATATAAGTAATTAACAAAAAACTCCTCATCGTATATAGTTACCACCTCAAAACCTTCTTTACGAACTGCTTCTCGTAGCTTCTGCTTCTGACTGTTGGTAATTTTTCGATTTGTCGCTACATATATAAAAGTACTTTTCCCACCACTTTTCTTATAGCTTCGTATCGTTTTTAATACATTTGCCTTTAGATTTTCTTGAATAGTACATGCAAGTGGACAGCCTACCTCTTTAGCCGGGATTTCTCCATCTCTACCAAAATCTCCAGGACCAGACACTGGAGTAAATCCTGGTATTGTATTTGTAAACGCTATGCCAACGCACTCTTCAAACAAGTTACCATCACTAACTTTAGCAAGCTCACTTCTTATCTGATCACGCAGCTCATCCATAAAACAATTATATATTCAACTATCCCGTTTTAAAACGTCCGCCTCAAAAACCTTGTATTTAGAAGCTGCGCCACGCACTAATTTTACCTTTGATGGCGCCACGCTAAAATACTTCGCCAGTAATTTTACCGCCGCCAGATTCGCTCGCCCTTCAATGGCCGGCGCCTTGGTATATACTGTTAGCGAACCGTCATCATTCGCCACCACTTCTTCGCGGTGGCGGGAGTTGGGCTTGAGATGGACGGAGATTTTCATGCTATATAAAATATTTATGTACTATCATTATACGTTATTTTTAATATATATTTTGCTATAATAGTAAGTAGGTTATGCTTGCATGAACTATACTATAGTATTACAAATGGAGGGCATATGACAAAAGAAGTTTTAGAGAAAGTTAAGCAAAAAGCTTCAAAAGTGCTATCCGACAATCATATAATAGAGCCATTCGTTAATGTTTTTGACATAGCAGATGAAGCTGGCCTTTCAATTGAATATAGAAAAATGCCACAAGGTAATACTGATGTCTCGGGATTTTTCGATAGCAAAACAAGGACAATTTATGTAAATGTAGATAACTCCATAGCTCGTCGCACATATACAGTTGCACATGAGCTTGGACACTATTTCCTAGAACATAAACCTGACGAGTATGGTTTATATCGACGAAATAATTCGTATAGCGGAACAAAAGAAGAAAAAGAAAAAGAAGCTGATTGTTTTGCAGCTAATCTATTAATGCCTGAAAATATGATTAGAAAAGAGCTAAGAGAATATCCCTTTCTGAAAAACTCCATCCAACTACTAGCCGACAGGTTTGGAGTTTCTCCTAGCGCGATGACTTACAGACTGATGAATCTGAGAATAATAAAACGATGAGCGAAAAAGAAAAGTCTACTAACGACCAGATTATAGATAATGTAGAAAATATGCTTGAAGCTCTAGACGCCGTTCCAGGGCAAATTAAAGACGATTCTAATATTGAAATTTCTACCGAAGAACGGGCCAAAGCTACTAGTGATATAGCCAAGATTAGACTGCAAGAGCTACAGGTTACAATCCAGCTCAGAAAATTGTGGAGCATTGCATTGCTCGCGCTAGTTATATTAATAATTATAAGTGATGGTGTGATCACCTATTTAACAGGTCTCGGGATTCTAAATTTTACAGGAATATCTCTACCTCTATTTATTGGTAGCAACCTTGCACAAATATTCGCCTTGAGTGTTATAGTTGTTAAGTTTCTATTTGACACAAGCGCCAACTAAAACGATATCACCTCCAATTCTCGCGGCAAAATCTCCTGCACTTCTACCGAACCCGCCACTAAATGATAGCCGTGTAAGTCCGACGGCAGATCGCGCTCAGCTAACTGCCAATCGACTGGGTGATTTTCATCGAAATAATCGAGCAGCTCTGCATTCAAAAAATGATCGCGCGGCAGATCCACTGAACCGTCCTGATTGACGACCAGCGCTATCGACAAGCCTGACGTCACGCCGTCCTCATTTTTAGCATAAGCCGCCGTCACCAAATGAACCAGCGACTCAAACTTCAATACCGACTGGTCGCTCGCTTCCACCTGTACCTGGCCACGATGCGCTAGCTGCTGATTAATTTTTGTTGTTAATTCCTCAACACTCGGCTTACCGTCACCCGCTCGGCAATAACCACAACCATCCGCTGCCTCGACATATTCCAGCAGCAAATCCATATCAACGTCAGCGTCCTTAACGCCATGCCGTGACAGTTGCTCCACCATCTCGTGCAACGCGCCCAGCAAACTATAGTCATTCGCATTTCTGGCAGCGTCACCAATGCGGAGGATGGCGCGAGCGATGGTGATGGTTTTGTTTGGCTTGTTCATATATTCTCCTTAATATTTTTACTCCGCTCCAAAAACGTTTGCAAACACCAAGCAGCCAACAACGAGCGATTGAAATAACTTGCGGGTATCAAGTGACACGACTACTATCTCTGACCATAGTCAACACTTGCCGCAAACTCCGCACCGGCGCCACGTATGGTACATCAATTGCTGCAAAATGCTGGCGGGCCGCAGTAATTTTACTTCGCTCATTGGCGCTCAAGTGATTATCGTTAATATCATCCGAGCCTTTCGTCTCCGCCACAAAGTAAATCCGCCTATCGCCATCAAACGCCACCGCCCAATCCGGATTATACTTGCCAACTGGAGTATCAATTTTGAACCAACCTGGTAGCTTGATGTAGAATTTCACATCAGCATTATCCTCCAGCGACTGCATAAATTCTCGCTCGACTTCTGAATCAACCGTTACGTAATCGTAGATAGTTTTGGCTTGATCGGTCACTGCAACTGCACCACCCTTCATCGCCGCATCATACAGGTATGCCTGTAATTCACTATTCTCAAACAACGTCATGTCATAATACTCACCTGTCCTGTGATATTTAACACCATCAACTGCCAAACGCTGCTTCACCCGATTAATCGCCCGAGCTGTTTCATCAATCACCTGCTGTGGATTAATGACCACCTGCTCAAACATCCCCGCTTGATCAAGCACTTCGAATATCACCCGGCGTGTCATTTGTGTCTGACGCTGAATATCCGCTAATAGATTCGGTATCTTCACTTCAGTTTGGCGCACCGCATACGCGTCGAAACCAGTCTCGCGCACCATAAAGCCATTATCATTACCCATGGAGTTAATCAGGTTTTTAGCATCAGCGATATTCGGTTTCCTAATAGTGACCTGCGCTAATTCACTGGCCGCCTCCGTTACTAACTTCTCTGTATCAATTGCCACCCGGTAGGTCGTTTTATGTTTAATTTTATCCCATAATTCCTTAAAGGCCGGATCAAGCGCCCGTGATTTCTGAAACCTGACGACTCGTCGATTGTCACGATTCTTGATTCGTCCGCCGAAGTGGATGCCGGTCTCTTCTTCAATCTCCGTCTGAAGCTTCCGGCTAAACTCTGCGTAACTTTCGTTAGCCACTACCGTTAGCACGTTGACGCTATCATCATGCACTCGTTGTCCATCAATATCAACCGGCAGGCGCAACCCTCGCCCGATCTCTTGGCGCTTTTTCATTTGACTCGACGTTTCGTTAAGCGTACAGATTTGAAACACATTAGGATTATCCCAGCCCTCACGTAGTGCCGAGTGGCTAAAGATAAACCGCAGCGGCTCATTGATATCCAGTAGTCTCTCCTTGTCCTTCATGATTAGGTTATACGCCGTGTCATCATCCTTAGTACGGCCACCCTCGCCCTTAGTGTCACGAGAGTCCTTCCACTGACCGCTCTTATCCGCCGCGAAGTAGCCATCGTGCACCTCACTCGCCGACAAACCGTCCATCACGCCGGCATATTTTGGTTTAGACGCCACCTTGGCATACGCTTCCTCAAACCACTTGGCAAATTTGCCTTTCTTAGCGCCATTCGCCGTATACTCACGATAATTTGCCACTTTATCGATAAAGAATAGGCTCAGCACTTTGACACTATTCCCCAGTCGGCGCTGTTTATCGAAGTGATCGTCAATCGTCAGTTCAATCTGTCGCTTGATGATGTCATCGTGCAGACTTTCATCACGCTGACCAACGTAAACTACCTTACCATTACTAAACTCGACGCAATCATCGCCGTGATTAATCGACTCGACATAGTAGTCGGCATAGACCGAACGACCCGTCTTTGCCTCCAGATCATCGCCCGGGAACACCTTGATAATTTTACGTTGCAAGCCATACTCATCACTCGCATCCACCTCTATCTTGGCGAATGAGCGAGTCTTTGACTGACGCTCCAACGACAATACATTAATATACGCATCATTATAATTATCCTCACTCTGGACACTATGCACCTCGATCTTCTTGACCAAGCCTTTATCATAGGCATCGACCGGAGTCAGCCGGTAAAGCAAATTGTATAAGTGCTTGTGCGTGGCACTATAGCGCAACGTACACAGCGGATTGAGGCTAGCAATAGCATTCCGCCGTATGTCCGTCTCCATATTCTGCGGCTCATCGAGAATAACTACCGGGTGAGTAGCCTTGATGAAATCGAGCGGCCGACCGTAGTCACTCTGCCGATTCATCACATTCTGCGCCTTAGCGAAGCTATCAATAGTAATCACCATAATCTGCAAGGTATCGTTCGTGGCAAACTCACGAGCCTGACCGGTCTTCTTGCTGTCCCAGACGTAGTAATCCATCTCCGGCTTACTATAGAGATCGGCGAAGTGCTCCCTGGTAATCGCCAAATTCTTCAGCACACCTTCACGAATCGCCACACTCGGCACCACGATGATAAACTTCTTCCAGCCATAGCGCTGATGCAGTTCATGAATCGTCCGCAAGTACACATAAGTTTTACCGGTACCGGTCTCCATTTCGATGGAAAAATTCATACCATACTTCAGAGATTTTTCGCCGATTTCTAGCGGAAAAGTCATCGGAATACTAAAGCCGCCTTCTTTAGTCTCGCTTTTCTCTATACCATTTTTCTCTTGAATTTTATGCGTATCCTTAATTATCTGCGCCATATCCAGCACCAAGCTATTTCCTCTAGCGGTTGTCGTCTCCAGGCCCAGCTGCCTATCCTGATCCATATGGCGAGTCGTACCATCGCTATCCGCTGGCTGTCCAGCAAATATATCCACCACTGCATCGATGGCGTCGAGTTGGTATTGTTGGTTAGGGTCAAACTTTAGTTTCATAAAGCTAATCAAGCACCCTTCCCGCTGTCCTTTAAAGATCCGTCATTGTCTATCTCCGCGGCGACTTTTCCTCCTGTTAACATATCCATCAGACTTAGAAACGCTTGCTTCATGTCGATCCAGTCAGATGATTTGATTTCTACAGTATCACCCACTTCGTAGTTTTTTATATTTGCGTCCAAAACCTTAGTACTATTGATAAATTTTTTATCAACTACACTACCCTTATGTACTAGCAAATGTCTTACCTCAAGATAAAAGCATAGCTTCTTCTGAAGATCACTTTCTAGTTCAATTTCTTTATTGAAATAATTTTCAAAATTACTCAGTATAGATTTTAAATCTTGAAAGTTGGGTTTATCACGCTCGAGTATTAGTGCTCCCAATTTATTATCAAAATTAAGCTCGTTATCAATAATATCTCTTATTGTTACTTTTATCTCATTTAATCTTTTATTTTCGATATTGATGTCTGTTTTATCATTAAAACTATCCACAAAATACTCTTTTAATATTGCTTCTAAGGACGAGACAGCCAAAACACACATTTGAGAATATATTACGCTAAACTGCTCCTTCATAGACTCTTCTCTTATATTTTTGAGAGACTTAATACCATTATCGATTATGTTTTTGTCCTCATGCACAAGATTTGAGCTACCATCTAATACTGTTTTAAGGCACTGAATCGCTTGATCTCGCATTACCATAGGTGTCGATTCAAGCTTCTCTATTTTTTCAAACCTTGATTTTAGCTTTATTACATATTCATTATCTTCATCACCATTCATCGTGCCACCTCCACGAAATTCGGAAATCCCGAATTTTCTACATAGTTATTCAAGACTCTCGAATAAGTAACTGCTTTATCAGTTGTCTGGTTTTTCCGGACAAGTAAACTTCCATTCAATTCGCCCCCATTGAAAACATTACTAAAACGCTCTGCAACTGCCTGCTGATCTGACTTAAATTGTAATTTCATCAAAATGGTATATCCTCCAAAGGTACTGGTCCATCTTCCGCATCTTTCTCTACTGCCGGCTTATATTTATTTTCGTAGTATTCCCACAAAAATAAGCCCAAACTTGCCGATGTATTTACGGTAAAGCTAGCCCATAGAGGATCGTCAACCACATAGTCATTATGATTTTTACCGTGAGCTGAAGATTTGTCACTACGCAAATCATCAATTGCTTTTCCTAAGCCCCTCAATTGACCCGCAATAGTTATTAGCTCTTTAGGACACTTAGTGTTATCGTCAAAGCCGAACGCTCTTACAATAGAGTTGGTTAATTTTGTAAGAGACAAGTTCTTGGTAGCGACTTCAGAAAAGGCTTCGTCAGATAAAATAGTCTTTATTATACCCTCAAGGGTCGATGCGGCAAGAGCAACTGCCTGATCTGGATTCTCGTATACATTCTTTACTGCTCGTTCGAAATTTTGAAATGCCGTTTGATTCTCATCCTTTAAGACATTCTTAAATTTCGGAACTATAGGTAGAAAACCAGGGGTGTCAATACCTAAATCTATTGCCATCTTTATGGTCTCATATGCAGGCATATGTAGTATAGTCTTCTCGACGTCAACCCTTTGTTGCTTATCATCTTGATAAAACACTTGAAAACTGTCAGGTTCATTCCAGCCACCTTCAATCACGGAACTTACTAAAAATAGTTTTACATTTTTATAGCTAGAGTACTTTTCCCATATTTTCTGCGCTAGTTGCATTTTCAAACTTGTAATAAAAGCTGGGGATATATCATTATAGTTCATTGTGAGGTCTCCCTACATACTGAAGTGCGCTTTTGTTTTCGTTTAGCAGCCTTCGCTGGAGCGACATATAAAACCTCACATAAAGACTCTAGCAAGTCTAATATATCTTTTGCATCATCTTGATTGACAGTATTTTTATTTGGATGTGCAGCATCATTACCAAGAAATCTTACTTCATGGGCCCATTCTTGAATATCTTTAGTTATAATCCCGTTTTCCAGTAGCTGATCTATCTGCTCATTTAGTTTTTTTCTTGAGTCTGCACCCTTATCAAGACATATCAATTGAACAGTTCTTCTTGCTAAAGCAGCCGCACCACGGTACGCATTCGCTGAATAACAAAGGAGAGATTCCTCAAAATCAGTTTTGATACTCTGAGGAATCAGCTCATTAACTGACTTTGGAAGAGTTTTAGGATATATGGTAACTATCGGCCCATTAACAGACGTTCTTTCTACTAAAAAGTGCTGGGAACAATAATTACATTCTTCTATACAATAGGTCTTGTTATCTGTGTAACTCTGATAATTCTCTTTCATTGAGAGACTAGTGTGTCTTCTGCAACTTGGGCAATATACAGAACTTATATCGCTCATCACACCACCTCCACCTCTACACCTTGCCGTTCGGCCTGCAAGAGTAAGTTCACTTTTAGATTTACGTCGCCGCCGAAAGCTCGGTCGAGGAGGACGATGGATGATGGTTTAGTGGCGAGGATGGCTGTAAATAGCTCCTCTGTCATGGAGTACGCCAGGCAAATGACGAGCTTTTCGGACGGAATGAAGCAAAAGCCGTCATGCTGATCAATCTGCGCCAGCGGCGAGACGCCACGCTTGAGCAGAAGCTCGGTCAGTAAGTCATCATCAGTCGCACCCTCCTCCAGCGGGTCAAGGTTGGCGAGTGCCTGCTGGCGAATCTCCTCCGGATCAGAAACTAGCTCGTTCCACTGCTTGAAGTTACTATCACCCACCCGATACGCCCGAAAGCCAAGATCAAGCGGGGCACTGCGAAACGCTAGCTTATCCGCCTGGTCAGCACGGATTTTGGCGCCCGCCCGGCGGATACGCTCACGAGCGATGTCAGCGATGGTGCGATAGCCGGCCTTATAGGCCTCCGACTTCTCGTCAGTCAGCTCAGGTAACTGCACACAAATCCAGCGGCGGTCACCGCCGTCTTCAGCGTTAAGTTCGGCAACAGCATGGGCAAATGACCCCGATCCACTAAAGAAATCTAAGCAAACATCGGAGTTATCTTTGTCTGTTGAAATTTTCAAAATTTCTTTCAAAAACAACACGGGCTTCGGTGTATCAAAAAGTTTTTTGTTATTGAATAAACGCATTAACTCTTTTGTCCCTTCGGTTGCCGTCCCTACATGATCCCAAATTGTAAATGGATTTTTACCCTTCTCCTTTGCTTCAGACAGAAAACGTTTTAACTGAGGACGACCCTTGCCATTCTTTCCCCAAACAACTCTATTGTCCGCCAAGGCACTGGCTAATTTCTCTCTGGAAAATCGCCAGCACCTCCCTCCCGGAGGGAGGTGCTGCTCACCCGTAACCGGGTTCGTTATCGGATACGTTAGGTTCTCTCGAACGTTTGGTGCATCAAAGGGGTCAGCAACCCATACCCCTCGACGATCATTGTCTGGGTTAGAAAATTTAGACTCATCAATATCAAGTGGCGTAAGTTTATAGTTATCACGTCGTCGAGCATAGCATAAAGTGTAGTTGTGAGACAGAGAAACGTCTGTATCGTTCTGGCTAGATTTGCGGTGTCTCCAAATAAAATCAGCTACAAAATTCTCCTCCCCAAATATCTCATTCATCATCAGGCGGAGGTTGTGGACT
Organism: uncultured Candidatus Saccharibacteria bacterium; assembly: GCA_963551735.1. GTDB lineage: Bacteria > Patescibacteriota > Saccharimonadia > Saccharimonadales > Saccharimonadaceae > Saccharimonas. The sequence goes on from CAUVHH010000001.1 coordinate 493,754, forward strand.
TCGTTGTCGTCGATAGAGACGAAGATGACGCCGTCTTGGCGGAGTAGATTACGTGCCAAGAAGAGGCGTGGATACATCATGTTTAGCCAGTTGCTATGCTTGTGTCCGCCGGTATTGGTGCGCAGGCCGTCATCCCGCACAACGTTACCTTCATCATCGGTGATGCCCGCCTCTGCCTCATAACTGCGTCGTGTCTGCTTGAAATCGTCGTTGTAGATGAAATCATTACCGGTGTTGTAAGGCGGGTCGATATAGATCATCTTAACCTTGCCGTAATACGCCTTGTGCAAGATCTTCAGTGCCGCCAGGTTGTCACCCTCGATAAACATATTGCCCGTCGTATCCCAATCGACGGAATTCACCCGGTCAGGGTGGAGCGTCTGGACGGTCTTCTCCTGGATAACGGCAAAGACGTCGCTTTTACCCTTCCAACCGAGGCCGTAGCGCTCTCCCAAATCAACCGCCTTACCCAGAGTCACCTGGAGCTTCTGCCAGTCAATCTTGCCTTCGGCAACTACCTCGGGGAAGAGCTGTGCCAGCTTATCAAGTTGACTACTTTGTATGTCATCATTATATACACCAACCCGGCTATTATCCATATCATAACCTATTATACTACAGGGGCTATCAATTAGCCGCACCTAAGCATTGACTGTTTTTTGTAATTTATCGTAAACGACCTCGTCATTTGCAGAGTGGTATTTACAATGAATAAGCTTCTCAGAATACATCAGGGCTTCTTTCGAGTTATTATATTTCTTACTTTCAGACACTAGCTTGCGGTAATTTTTCGCTAAAAGTTTTTCTAACTCCCACTTTGGTCTCCAGTCTTCTATTTTATATTCTATTAATCTTTTTTCTAGCTGTGATATGACATCAATTGATTTCAAATATCTTGACTGTTTATAATACAGATTAGCTAAAAAGTACAGATCATGAGTATAATAGACAATATTATTAAAAGCAAAATTTAAGAACACCTCTGCCTTTTCTAGATCTCTTATAGATGGGTTTTCTACAAGTACTCTTCCTAGATTTAATGCTATATCTACCTGATAGAAAGAATTGTTGCTATCTATATCTGATAATGGTAGCTTAGCTCTTTCTGGATCTAAAAATGCCAATTCATAGCATATCGCCGATTTTTGAGCTAAACCTCTCCTAGTATCTCCGGTCGTCACAAGCGGGTTATTTAGACTATCGTAAGCCTGAGCTAGTAGAAAATTGACTTTCATACTGTTTTCACCTGCATGAAGGTAAAATATCGTATTTAGAGCTATTATTTCATTATCTATTTTGTCGTAATTATGAAGAATTATCTCAATTTTTTCGAATTCAGTCAGAACGGGTTTGTTCATTGCAACACTCTCCTATAATTATTTTTCGTTATAATAATATGATCGTTCAATGTAATACCAAGCAATTTTCCCGCTTCCATTAGTCTGCTGGTAACATCTTTATCGGCTTGACTGGCCTCCAAACTCCCGCTCGGATGATTATGCGCCACAATGATACTGGCAGCGCGGTCGGCGATGGCGTCGGCGAAGACCTCGCGCGGATGCACCAGGCTGGCCGTTAGCGTACCGATGGTCACTACCCGCTTGGCAATCAAACGATTCGCGCCATCCAGTGTCAGGCAGACAAAGTATTCCTGCTTTTTGTCGCGAATGTCGGCCAGTAGCTCGACCGCCTTTTCTGGACTGTCGATGATTGGCTGGTCACTATCCAGCAAGTACCGCCGCGCCAGCTCCAAACTCGCCAGAATCACCGAGATTTTCGCCTCACCCAAGCCAACCACGCCGCGCAGATCATCATACGAAATGTCGCCGCCTTTTTGACGCAAAATCTTCAGCACCTCGCGCGCAATTTTACCGACATCCGCCTGTTTATTGCCAGCCATCAACAGCTCCAAGTCGCTCAGCCGCGCCGTACCGTAGCGCGCCAGTTTCTCGCGGGGACGGTCGATTTTCGACTTGTCAAGCACCTTCATAATCTTATTATATCAAGCTTCTCGCCATACATCAGCCACCGATCTTCGCGCTACCATTTCGTGCAGCCCTATTCATCGCTTGCACCACGCAAAGATTATCAGCTATTCGGAATCGCTCTGGCTTGCCGGCCGCGTATCACGCATATCGCCACCACGAACATGCCAACCAGCCGCGACACCAATGACGTATCGTCCGCGCTTGATTGAGCCGTTGACGCAGACTCTTCTTCTGGATTGAGCCGGCTGTCGTCTGACCATAGGCCAGAGGATTGACAGCTTTTTACGACCAAAACATTGTCACTCACAGCACTCGTTTCACTATTATAACCGTAACTGTCAACCGCGCCAGCAACCGCCGAATCATTCTGTTCGTCCACTTCAGATTCTAACGCCTCAGATACTTCATTAGCAGCAAGTTCTTTTTGCGCTTCAGGTAAATCAATAGCTGGCTCTATGTCGCTGGTATCCGTAATTATAGCTTCAACTCTATTATCCTCGCACGGCAAGATGCTGTTTTTTGGTGTTGCCATAAATATACTTTCACGCTCCTCACGAGGTAAAAAGTACTCCTCTGATATTCTCTTCACAACCGCCGCATCCAGCTCGACATCACGTATTGGTTCAATAGCCGGCGAGGTAGGAATAGCTATCTGCTCTACTGACTCATAATCATTGGTGATTTCAAGCACCGATGCCACCTTAGAATTATCTAACTGCTCCACGGAATCAATATCATTGTCTACAGAGAGTTTCAAATCATCGGCTTCTTCACGCGCCGTAACGACTTCTGCCGGCGATATCACCGCGGCTACTTCAGTTAAGGTTAACTCTGGTTCCACCCCCGGCAAATCCTGCTTCACAAAGAATACCTCTTCCTCAGCCCAAATCCTATCTTCACTGCGACTAATGTCCATAGTGGTGTCATAACAATCAAGCTGCCTAAAGACAGGAATTTGCGGCTCGCTCGCATCCGTATCAACCGCTAATTCATCACCCAATTTCTGTGGCAAATCAACGGCAAGTTGAGTGTCATTTCTATCAACTGCTGTGTGTTTATCTGGTAGATTCGGCGTAATGTCTATCATTTCTACAGATGCCGCTATATCAGTTTTATTTGTTGTATTTACCACATCATTCGCTACGAATACATCTGTTTCTGTATCATCAATCTTCGGCTGTACCAAATTATTATCAAAATCGGCACGGTCGCCGATAATCAAAGAGTTCTCGCTACTTTCGACAAGCATCTGCTCCTGTGACAATATAGCTTGCGGTGTTCTGCCAGATTGATCAATAGAATAACTGTCTGGCGATTGGTACGTTTCGTTTTCATCGTATTCCGCCAGTACACTAACCGCGACCGTTCGCCCCTGAGACAATGGCGCGTCATCTACGTCCGGCGTCAAGCTCCCGGGCTGTTCATCATCGGCGCCGTCAAGGGTTTGAACAGGATTATCATAATTTGTTGCTACGTCAAGTTTAACTTCGCGAGGCTGCGTATTTTGTAGCGGTTTTACGCTAGAATTATCAATTGGTTCTGCCGTCGGCTCATCTATCTCTGCTTCATCAAACTGCGCTGCCAACCGCTGTTCAAAAATTGGCGTAAAACTGACTGCTGCCGCCTGTCGTATTTCAGGGTTAGACAGTTCTGGCGTTGCTATGACAACGTCATTTTCTTTTGGAGGTTCAATTGGCGATGGTTTTATGTCAGATGCCACAGTAGTATCATTGCTATCGTATGTATTTTCCACAACACTATCAACCGGTTTACTTTCGTCAGACAAGAGGCTGGTGGTTTCATTTTTTGACAAAGTATTATTCTCGTTAGCGGCTTGAGTATCCTCGCTTACCGCTGGCGATGACAGCACAGTTCTCGTTTTCGTTTGCGTCGGTATGTCTGAAGATTCGAATGCTGGCTGCTGGTTTTTTTTATCTGCTGCGCCAGAAATAATATCAAAAGTCTGCTGTTTTATTTCTATCGACGGACGATTTTCCTCTGTTGGTTCGGTAAAATACTCCTCGCCAGATGTATTGACAGACGCTTCGCTGACATTTTCTGGCTGGGCTTCTCTAATCTCATCAACATCATCCGTAACAATTGCTGGTTCCAAAAACGATTGTTCCGCCTCCTTAATATCCGCAGGTTCGTCTGGAGATTCTGTTGTTTCACTAGTCGGGATTTCATTGCCTTGATTCGGCGGCGCAACCTGCTCAATTAGTTTATCCGTCTTATCATCACTTGTTTCAGTGATATCTGCATTTGTTGAATCCGCCCCGCTATCAGGATTAGCGTAACCCGCCACGACAATACCGTCGTCGCCATCATTCAGCAGATCTTTCAGATATGATTCGCGTTCTGGCGCTGGCTGCAAATTTTCATTAGCAAAATTGCGCATACGTAAAATCGGACAGTCGTCGCGTGCTGCGCAACTAGCACAGGCGGCACTCGCCACACCTTGACATATTGCTGCCCTTCGCTCATCACTCATCCGGTTTTCCGACGAATTAATCTCGCTTTTGCCGGCAAGCGATAACGCGTCAACCGGCGCAGCAGGCATATCTTTTAAGTCGGTGCTGCCATCCATGAAAGTATCAAGCTTTTCTTTGCCGCCAGCTACCGCTACCAAATCAAGACTGCTTGCCGCTTCATCTGCATCAGCACTCCTCCCCTCACCAATGCCAGACGAAAAATCCTCACCTCTCAGCGACGAAATGTCAAAATCATCACCATCAATTCCTGTTGGTGATAATTTTCCTGTAGTCGCCTCTCCAATCATTGCTCAAAAAATGTCTCCGTTGAAATATGTGATTCGTTGACGCCAGCGGCGGTTAGTTTTTGCCAAACATCGCGCACAAACGGCAGGCTGCCGCAAACCAGAAAATGCGCATCATCCGGCACTTCACTCACAATGTTCACCACCTCAAACCGCCCGTTATGCCAGCCATCTGTTTCCTCAACCTGCTGACGAGTACTAAACTTGTTGACTTGAATGGATGAGGCCGCCAACTCCTCAGCAAACACCATATATTCTGGCGATTTTTGACTCAAATAGAGAAAAGTCGGCTGCTGGGCATCCGCCAAAATACTCCAAATCGGACTAAGTCCGCACCCCGCCGCGATACCAACCAGCGGCCGCTCAGTCTGCGGGTTGAAATCGCCGTACGCCCGGCTAATTTGCAGCGTGTCGCCAACGTGGCGCGAACACAAATAGCTCGAGAATTCGCCGCCCACATTTTTCACGGTAATCGACATCAATTCCTCGTGCGAGCGCGAGGAAATGCTATAGGCCTTGCCTTCGCGCACCTGACTACCCGCAATGAACACTGTGATGTATTGCCCCGCCATAAAATCAAACGGCCGCGCAACATACAGCGTTGTCACCTCAGGGTTTTCCTGGCGCACCCGCACAATTTCGACAGTTAGTGAATCACGCATTCTTCGACATACCTTTCCATTATTTTTTGGGCGGCTCTAAATTCCTCATCAGTAAACGTGTGGTAGTTGGCAAATTTCGGGCTAATGGTGGTGCCGGTGCGAAAATGCTGCAGGGCAAATCGCTTGGCGCCTTTGACTAGCTCGCCAATCTTTTCAAAATCCGCCACCTCCAGCTGCTCGCGAACGATCGTCGTCCGAAATTCATGGCCAATCCCTGAGTCAATCATCAGCCGCACATTGTCTTTGATTGCCGTGAGATCAATCGGCCGCGCCGCAATCTCCACATATTTTTCCAGCGGCCCCTTGACATCCATGGCGATGAAGTCAATCGTCCCCTCCTCGACCATACCGTGCACCATGTCAGGATGTGTGCCGTTAGTATCCAGCTTGACATCAAAACCGAGGCTCTTGATCATCCGGCACAGCACCGGCAAATCCTCGTTAACCGTCGGCTCGCCGCCAGAAATCACCACGCCGTCCAGCCGACCAATGCGCGACTTCAAGAATATCATCGCTTCCTCGACCGGGATGCTCGGCGCCAAGCGCTCGGGCAGTACCAACTCGGGATTATGGCAATAGCCGCAGCGCATATTACAGCCAGAGAGAAACAGCGCTGCCGCCACGTGCCCTGGATAATCCACCAGCGACAGCTTCTGAATCCCGCCGATCGACACCTTAAGCTGGGACAGCGACGGCGCAAGCTCGCTGGTGTTCGGCGGCATCGTCATAATGCTCCCTCATGTCAAATTCAGCTTGCTTGCCATTATTCCACTGGGAAACTGGGCGCAAGAAACCAACCACCCGCGAGTAGACCTCGGTACTTTCACCGCAACTTGGGCACTCTGGATGTTCGCCAACAATATAGCCGTGGTTAGCACAGATTGAGAAGCTTGGCGTAAATGTAAAGTACGGCAATTTGTAATTTTCGCAAATCGTCTTGACCAGCTTTTTCAGCGTCTGCGGGTCGTCCATGCGCTCGCCCAGGAAGAAGTGAATCACCGTGCCGCCCGTGTATTTGGTTTGCAAATTATCCTGCAAATCCATCAGCTCGAACAAGTCATCAGTATAGTTGACTGGCAAGTGGCTGGAATTGGTGTAGAACGGATGTTTAACCGCCGCGCCCAGGCCATTGGCAAAGTGCGCTCGGTCGGGGAAACCAGCCTTGTCAAGCTGCGCCAAACGGTAGGTCGTGCCCTCAGCTGGCGTTGCCTCCAGGTTGTAATTATTGCCCGTTTCTTTCTGGTATTCCACCAAGCGATCGCGCATAAAGTCAAGCGTCTTCTCGGCAAAGACTTTACCTTTTTCAGTGCCAATGTCAACGCCCAGCAAGTTCAGTGCCGCTTCGTTAGTACCGATCAAGCCGATGGTTGAAAAGTGATTCTTCCAGTACTCGTTGAAGCGCTTTTTAATATCGCGCAGATAAAACTTGGTGTATGGATACAGGCTGATATCCGAATCGGTCAGCTGCTCCAGCACCTTGCGCTTGGTTTCTAGGCTGTCGCGCGCCATATCCATCAGCTCGCCCAAGCCTTTGAAAAATTCTTTCTCGTTCTTTGATTTCAGCGCCAAGCGCGGCAAGTTAATCGTCACCACGCCAATTGAACCGGTCATCGGATTACTGCCAAACAAACCGCCGCCGCGATACTCCAGCTGACGATTATCGATCCGCAAGCGGCAGCACATCGAGCGCGCATCTTCTGGATCCATGTCGGAATTGATGAAGTTGGAGAAGTACGGAATGCCATACTTGGCGCTAGCCTCCCAAAGATTTTCAATAACCGGATTATCCCAGTTGAAATCTTTGGTGATATTAACCGTTGGAATCGGGAAGGTAAAAACTCGGCCATTGGCGTCGCCCTCAGACAGCACCTCCAGCAGCGCTTTGTTAAGCATATTCATCTCTTCTTGATAATCGCCGTAGTTGGTATCCTGCATCTCGCCGCCGATGATCACCGGATTGCCAGCCATATGCTTCGGACATTCCAGATCAAGCGTAATGTTGGTAAACGGCGTCTGGAAGCCAACCCGCGTTGGCACGTTGACATTAAAAACGAATTCTTGCAGCGCTTGCTTAACTTCGTCATAGCTTAATTTATCAGCGCGAATGAACGGCGCTAAGAGCGTGTCAAAATCAGAGAACGCCTGAGCGCCAGCCGCCTCGCCCTGCAGAGTGTAAAAGAAATTGACCACCTGCCCAAGAGCCGAACGGAAATGCTTAGCCGGTTTGGAGGCAACCTTATTTTTAACACCAGTGAAACCTTGGCGCAGCAAGTCCATCAGATCCCAGCCGACGCAGTAGACACTCAATAGATTCAGGTCGTGAATATGCAGATCACCCTCTTTATGCGCCCGGCCGATTTTCGGCGAATAGATCTTATCCAGCCAGTAGGTCTTGGTAATTTCCGCCGAAACGTAGTTATTCAGTCCCTGCAAACTATAGCCCATGTTGGAATTTTCTTTGACTTTCCAATCCAAGTTGTTGACGTATTTATCGATCAAATCGACGTGCGCATTGGAAGTAATTTCACGCAGTTTTTTATGCTGGTCGCGGTAAATGATGTAGGCCTTGGCGGTTTTCTTGAACTTGGAATCAATCAGCGTGTCCTCGACGATGTCCTGGATTTCCTCAACACCCGGCACGAGACGCGTCTGGCGAGCTTCTAGCTGTTTAAGTACTTTATCGGTAAGCTTAGTAGCGGCTTTTTCGTCGAATTCGCCAGTTTCAGCACCAGCTCGAGCAATCGCTTTAGTAATCTTGGAAGCGTCAAACTTCACTTTACGGCCGTCGCGCTTTTTGATTGTTTGATACATATTACCCTCCTGAATGCATCATTAAAACGCTCCGGATCTACCCCTGCGGAGCGACACTTAATCGTGTATTTGTTTTACGAAAACACCATATGTAGTGCTTACATACAAATGTACACCCAATATATAGCGCTAGTCAAGGTTTTTACATTGTATTATTTACATTTACACAGTCAACTAGTTTAATCATATTCGCTTGGTAAATATCATCGCCCGGTGATCGCGAGTTTGCGAGTTTTTTATCCACTCCCCAGCGCAAGTCATCAGATTCAAGCCTTCAGACACACCATCAGCTGGACGCATAAAACTATTCATATCAACATCAGATAGCTTTATTATTTGTTTTTTAACCACTTGGTAGCGCAACATTTGGCCGTTGCCGCGTTCAACACTGACTGTATCGCCAACATTTAGCGACTCTAGCTTATTAAAAATTCCCCCCAAAGTCATACCAGATGCGTGGCCAATAATAATAGATGCTCCCGGCTGCCCCGGCTTGACGCTGCCAGTATACCATCCTGTATCAAAAATATTGACAGGCGATTGCATTGAGCCGTCAGCATTAACGCTCATCGGCAATACTCGAGCTTTAACCCCTAGCTTCTCAATAGTAATCACTCTCGGTAAATCTGCAGCTACCTTGTATTTAGCGATGGCGTCACCAGAAACTTTTGTTTCGTCTTTACCTTCATTGCTCCGTCGATCATTCGGGTTATCGCTGCGTGCAGCCACCGTCGCTGTATTTACAGTATCTTTTATCCGATTATTTAACAGCCAAGAGTCAACCAGTGAATATACCGAAACCAGCAAGAGAATCGACGCCGCAACACCAGATAATTTCTTGCGAAAATTACCGCTCATGATTTCTTTTAAGCGCCGCTTGGTGGAGAGTTTTTCGCCGCCCATTTGGCTAGCAGCTGTTAGTTTTTCATAAATAATAAGCAAGCGAGCTGTCCGAGCCAGCTTTCTATTAATTCTCGTATAATCTCTAGGTTTTTTGTTTTGGAGAGACTGCTCTTTTGGACTTGGCGAGACAGGCTGCACTGCGATATCCATAATTCGCTTCATACTCGGCTGGCTAGCAGCGCCCGCTACAACATCATTCGCCAATCTGCGCCGCGGTACGACTACCCGGCCTCGTGCTTTTGGCAGTACCTCCAGACTACGAGCAACTCGTTCTCTTTGCGTCATTGCTTGCTTCATTATAGCTAACAGGCACGCCTCGCGTCAAACCGCTTACGGCGTGCCTGCCTCCAATCTTAATCGTTATAAGTCTTGGTTATTTCTTGCCAAAACTCTTTCGTTTTGCCATGAATAGCAGGATTGCTGCCGAAGCCACACCAACGATAGTTCCAGCCAAATTAACTGCTACATTTTCGCCGCCCGTATTTGGAGCCTTCGGACCCGTCGAATCATTCTGCGCCGTTAGTACAACATCGTTGCCATCGCCGCCGACATAGCTAATCTTGAAGGTTGCGCCATCCACAGCGAACTCTGCACCTTCGGGCAAACCATTGAATGTCCCTTGAACTGGAGCGCTACCGTTATTGTTGATAATCGTAAAGGTATCACCCTTCTTGATGGTACCGCCAGGCAGATATACCAGCTCTAATTTTGGAGAACTACCACCGTTGCTAAGCTGGACGCTCTGCGCAACAATCTGATCATAATGATCTTTATCTAGAATTTCTGCCTTGTATACGCCAGTACCGTTCATATAGAAGTCATTCAGTACAGTAATCTTGCCTGGCGAATTACCTGGAGCAACGACACCTGCCACATTAAGACTCTTTACCGTAGCATTACCGCCAAATACACCGCCCTCATCGACATAAACGTCAGAACGGCTGCCGTTTAGCAAGACTGTTTCACCTTTTTTTACATTCACTGGCTCATTAGGTTTATCACCGTCCAATTTTATCAGCTTAGCTTCGTGGGCATTACCGTGCTGTCCATTCGGCGTACCGCTGGTGTTGTCCGAAGACTCAACTAGCAGAGTACCCTTGTTATCTTTATGAGCAACCAGCTTACCAGGACCACTGAGCTTGCCAGTAATCTTCACTGTCACATTCGAGAGTAATTTATATTCAACATTGCCATTGAGTACAATGTCGCCAGATAGAACTGTTGTCACGTTTGAAGAACCGCCGCCAGAGCCTAAACAACTTATTCCATGGGAAATCATCGCGCCGTTTTCGAAAGTAATTTTGCTAGTGCTTGTTTCGTTATCAGCATATTTAACTCCTAGCTGACCGCCACTCTTGACTGTAATATTATTAGCACCTTCTAGCGGTACGCTAGCGTTTTCGCCAACAACTTTCTCTGGAGCATTTATATAGTAACTTATATTATTACATCCGCTATTAGCGACCTCAAAACGGTTAATCGTCGGCCTGCTAGTGAACTTGCCGTCGAATCCGTTAGATTTCAAGTTTGACAAGCCAGTAACAGCACCTGTAACGTAAATGTTGGGGATTTTACCCTCTTCATCGGCAGCGCTAGTGTGTCCGCCACTAAACTCAGCATCGGATGTAAATTTCAGCGTATCAATCGTATAGCTAGCGCATGTCGGACCGCCAGTAACATTGTTCATTTTTTGAGCGTCCAAGCCCGACAAAGCAACGTTCAAATCATTCTGAATCGTCTCGCTAGCTCCGTTGGCACATGTAAATACCAGCTTAGAACCCTCCGTTGGTACTTGACCGTCTTTCCAGTTACCAGCAGTTGACATTTTGTGGTCGCCAGCAGCGCCCGTCCACGTGAATGCAGTCGGCGCAGCATTGGCTGGCGAGTTAAACACCACTGCGCCAACAACAGCTGCCACTGACACAGCACTAGCCAACTTGACATAGGGAACACCCATATTGTTTTTCTCCTGTACACATTTGTGTTTTAATTTAGTTTACGCTTTCATACTAGCATTACTTAACATTTTTTTCAAGTATTGTCGTATAAAATACAACGAAAATTACACGCTTACCCTAATGTTTGTTGCAATAGTAAACTATTTATAAAATCTATTTAAAAGGCCTTGACTTAACCTGTCGAGGCCGTTTGCCCGGTATACCAGGCAATTCATCTATCAATTTGGCTCCGGCAGCTGGGCTCGAACCAGCGACCTAATGGTTAACAGCCATCCGCTCTACCACTGAGCTATGCCGGAATACATTCTGCTATCGCCGCAGATACCAGTATTGTAACTTATTATACAAAAGGTGTAAAGTCTACTGCGCCTGCAGCGCATCAAGTTGTTTTGCCAAATCAGCAATCGCTTCCCAACTAGCGCCATCGGTCATAATTGACAATACATACGTACCGTGCGAACCATAAATAATCGCCGAGTCATGTAATAATCCATTCATAAAGCCAACCTTATCGGCAACCGTCCCCGACGCACCCGCCGGAATACCTTTGCGATACGCATTTTTCTTCATGGCTTCTAATAATCGCTGCTGGTTGGCGCTCGAAAAGTTTTGGCCGGTTGCAATCATACCTAGCAGCAGAGCTTGATCATTTGCTGTCGTATACGGTCCGCCGCCTTTCATAAATGTCGAGTTCTTAAGGCCAATGGCGTTAGCTTCGCTAGTCAAAGTACTAACTCCAATTGCGTTCAAGAAACTTTCCGCGCAAGCATTATCGCTCAAACTAATCATTTTATCAAAGCATGCTTGATCGCTATCCCAACTGCGCGCACCGCTATCAATACGCTTTAGCAAGCTATAAGCCACTAGCAATTTGTAGGTGCTAGCTGTTACAAATTGTTTATCTCCATTGTATTCAGCGCGGCGTTTTTTGCCGTCAAGTTCTATCATCGACACGCCGTAAGTCCCCGGATGGTCTTTGGCGAAATTTTCCATCAAAGCCGACAAGCCAGCATCGCTCGAGCTATATGTCCGCGTATATTCTTCGCGCGGCGGCACAGCCTTGGTAGCGGCATCAAGCTGCAAGCTACCGCCGTCGATTGTACTTTGTAATTTCTGCAGCATTACCGCCACATCGAGTGCCTGCCCTGAACTACCTGTCTGCTTGCTAACAACTGTGAAATCATGCGTAGTAATTTTCGACACCCCAGGCGCCACAGCAACAATTTTCGCTACCGTATCATTCAGCCATTTGCCAGTACGTTCAGCATTCAGCATAGCCACCAATTCTTTATCTTTAGCGGTAAAATCAAGCCAAGCGTAGACCGTCTGCGCATCGACTGCGACGGTTTTATCTCTAGCTTTAATTTGAATACCCCCTGCTAGATGTTTAGTTAGCTTTCGCGCCAATTGCCTAGCTTTTTCATCGCTCACCGCTGGTTCGATATCTATTTTATTGACATTAATAGTTGTCGGCTGATGTAATTTTGGTTTGATATCGCGAACAGATTGTTTGATTTTGGCCTCATCACATTTACCGCCAAGCCTAGACTTCTGCAGTTCAAGCTGCGCCCCTTTGGCTTTAAGCGTAGCATTGGTCGGGCTAACTTGGCAGCGAGCAACTATTTTTTCGTTAACAGCTGCATCCGTTTGGTTGGCAAATTTAGGGGCTGGCGGCGAACCATAATTCAAACCATACCAAAACAATGAAGTTGGCACTAATCGCGCATACCAAGGATAATCGTACTGCTTGATCCGCTGCGAATTATCAACCGAGACAGCAATATCACGCAGCTTAATACTAACCGCCGGCTTGTCTGAATTATTCATCGTTATGTTAAGAGCATGGTCGCTATACGCTTGATTAGCTTTTTTGGCCGCCGCATCTTTAGCCATACCGCCAATTGCTAATCCGTCAACGTGCGCAAACGGCAAAGTCTTATCGCTTGGATAAGCCAACTGTGCAATTACTAGAAGAAAAGTCAAACTTGCTGTAGCACCGACTGCACATTTACGGAAATGCTTATGGCGTAACAAACGTTGTAATTTTATCTGCAATGAAGCAGCTTGGTAATTGACCTGCCGATATGCGCCATAAACTAGACGCCGCAATTTCAATCGCCAAGCGCTAGATTTAGTAGATTTAGCGGCATGGACCACCGCTTTAGTACCAGTATAACGCCGGCGGTACGATGGTTTACGCGCTATCCGTTTCACGCGGCCCCTCATAACCAAGAATCTGTAATGCCGATTGCAGTGTTTGAATATCCCGGCGTGCCTTATCGTCGTCTTGTTTCTGCAGGTTGGCTATTTTAGCGCGAATACAGCGTTCAGTTATCGCGTCTGTCGAATCCAAAACTTCTGGCGTGGTTTTTGGCGTCGCAACCACGTCGATCACCTCTAGCGACCGCGCTGAATTGTCACGCTTACGCAAGTGGCCGCGGGAGATCAAATTATCAATATGCGCTGCCACTGTCGAAACGCTTTTGTAATTAAGCGCCCGCATTATCTCGCGATAGCTCGGCCCGTAGCCGTTATCTTTTATAAAGTTATCAATAAATAGTAAAAGCTCGTGCTGCTTCTTGGTCGGATTAATTGCCGCCGATTGAGCTTGTGCTGCCATACCTTCACTATAACGAATCAACCAGCTCCCGGTCAAACGGTCGTGCCACTATCAGCGCCGACAAGCCCCACCAAACTAGTGCTATTACATCATCAGCAAATACTGGCAAGAACAAACTAGCGATACTCAGGCCAATTCCAGACAAAAACATGCCAAGCGCTAACCAATCGTTCCGCTGCCGCCATAACCGCTGCAAAACGATAATCACAATCATCAAGTAAATCACTAAACCTAGCCAACCAGCTTCGTGAACGATGAATAAATATTGGTTCTCGATAATCACCCCTGAATCACCTAATAACGATGCCGACCCGGTACTGCCAATACCAGCACCAAACGGCTGTTGCACTACCTTGATGACGCCATGGCGCAGCGACGAAAGGTGGTCATCATTTGAGGTTCTAGCAGCACCTGTGGCAGGATTATCATGCAAAATCACATTATGCATAAAGCTGGTATCGCGCAGCAAATAAGCTACGCCCGCAGCTGCAATTAAAACTCCCGCAGCAATCGATATCCAAGCTTTTTCAGGTAATTTCCGGCCATATTGATGAGCAAAAAGCCCGCCTAACGCTGCTAGAGCCCCCAGAATCGCCGCCCGCGAATAACTAATATAAAGAGCGACACTAGAGCTAGCGGCCGCCAAAATGACGTAGACGCGCAACTTAGCACTATCCCGCCACTTTGCCGCCAAAAATGCTGACGCCAACACCAATCCGCCAAGCGCATACGCCCCTAGCGGATTCGGCCCGCGCAGCGTGCTGCCAAAGCGCACATAAGCCTCATTTGAATCAACCGTCAAATACGGTGCAACCGTCGCCTGGCTATAACCGAATACTGTCAAGAAATCCCGCGGCAAAGCCAATTGCAAACAAGCAAACCCAATAATTACCGCCGCTGCCGCCAGCATACATTTCAACAAAATTTGCCGATAGCGCGGATATAAATAAATAAAACCATACATCGTCGCCGCCATTAGACCCCAGCGCAAATCAATTACCAGGCCAGCAATCACAGTTGCCGCTGAATTACCCGCAGCCAGCGATATTCCTGCTAAAACCAAGTGCCACAGCGCAAAACCAGCAATCAACCATAGCAACTTATCGCGCAGCCAAAATCGCCAAGCATGCCGCCGCCAACCCAGGATAATCACCAGGACAAAAGCTACCATTAACAGTACTTCTTTCCATGCTTTGGCATACAGTGCAACCAGCGGCCAATGCGTGCTCGCCAAAACCGTCAACGGCGTATGAATTGCCAAACCTAGCATAATCGCAGCCAACAGCACCAGCGTTGCCGAAGCTAGCCGACGCTCCAAATTATCGGTGTTGAGATTGCTCATGCTATCTATTATAACGAAAGTTGTTATAATGAAGACAAATGCCATCTCATAACACCAAGTCTTACAGCCTAATCCTGATGGCGGCCGACGCGATTGTGCTGGCAATTGTTTTTGCCGCAGCCTATTACATTCGCACTCAAGTCGACCAGCGCGTACTCTTGCACATTGTTTACGCCTACGAATATATCATCGGCTTTGCTGTGATTACCCCGGTATGGATACTGATTTTCGCTTCGCTCGGATTGTACAGTCCGAGCGTTTATAACCGCCGCCTCGTCGAATGGAGCCGTATAACACTCGGCACTTTCATTGGTATACTGCTGGTAATTGGCTGGGAATACTTCACTAGCATGCATATTTTTCCGGCCAGGCTAGTTGCTCTTTACGTTTTAATCGGCTCAACGATTGCCATTATTTTGGTACGCGAAATAATTCGCACTATTCGCAACGAGTTATACCGCTACGGACACGGCGTCAGTCGAGTGTTGGTAATCGGCAATTCTGATGCGACGACCGATATTGCGATGTCCCTCGGCTCCACCCACAAATCTGGTTATCAAATTGTAGCCTTCGCCGGGCCGGCAAAATTATTGCCGCCACATCTCGGTATCGTTCATTACGGCCGCGTCGAGACAGCACTCAAAGATATCAAAAAACTTAACATTAGCACTATTATTCAAACCGACCTTTATGCCAGCGAAGATCGCAATCACCAAATTTTAAGCGCCGCGCAAATTGCTCACATTCAATATAATTTCATACCTGGCGAACCGGAATTTTATACCGGCAAAAACACCGTCGATGTCTTTCTCGGCTATCCGATGATTACCGTCAGCCAAACACCACTCATCGGCTGGGGAGCAATTGCCAAGCGGTTATTTGACTTGATAGCCGTTATTATTACTTTGCCGCTCTGGGGATCAATTATAATAATAATCGCGCTGCTGCAAAAGATTTGCAATCCCGGACCGATTTTTTACCGTTCTAAACGTTTGAGTCGTTTTTCGAAACCGATTCGTCTTTATAAGTTCCGCACCATGGGTGCTCAGTACGGCAAAAAGGACGCCAGTATCGAGTTTGAGGAAATGAGTCGGCCTGATTTGGCCGCCGAATACCGGCGCGATCACAAAGTAGCCGATGATCCGCGAATTACTTGGTTTGGTAAGTTCTTGCGTAATACTTCGCTTGATGAATTCCCGCAATTTATCAACGTGCTGCTCGGCGACTTGAGTTTAGTCGGGCCGCGTCCGATTCTGCCGCAAGAAGTTAAATTCAGCAAAAATCGTACGGCGTTATTGCATAGCGTTAAGTCTGGGGTGACTGGATTGTGGCAAGTGTCGGGGCGCAGCAACTTGAGTTTCGACGAACGAATTGAGCTTGAACTTTACTATGCGCAAAATTGGAGTTTTTGGCTGGATCTGCGGATACTTTTCAAAACAATCGGTGTCGTATTACACAAAACAGGAGCAAGATAATGAAGCGTTCGCGCATTGCAATTGTTTGCGACTTCTTGACAGCGATGGGCGGTGCCGAAAATGTCGTGCTAGCCATGCACGAAGCTTTTCCTGACGCGCCAATTTATACGGCAATATATAATCCCGACAAGGTTCCGGCTTTTGCTAAACTTGATATTCGCACCTCGAAACTACAAAAAATACCACCGCGGCTGCGTAATTATTACAAACTTTTTCCGACGCTAGCGGTTAAAGCAATGCGCCAGCTTGATCTTAGCGAATTCGATATTATTTTGACCAGTTCGTACTTGCACGGCCACCAAGTTACTAAAGCACGACCCAACCAAGTTATCATCAATTATTGCCATACTCCGCCGCGCTACTACTGGAGCCACTACGACGAATACCGCCGCAACCCTGGCTACGGCAAGCTTAATCCACTAATTCGCCTGCTGATGCCGCTGCTAGTACCGTATCAGCGCCAGCTTGACCTGGAGGCGGCTAAGCAAGTTGATGTCTTCATCGCCAACTCTACCGAGACGCAAAAACGCATCAAAAAATACTACGGCCGCAGCAGTACCGTAATTCATCCGCCAGTCGAAACTAGCCGTTTCACACCTGCTCGCAAACGAGGCGACCACTACGTGACCATCGGCCGCCAACTGCCTTATAAGCGCTACGATTTAGCTGTTAAAGCCGCTACCAAACTCAACAAAAAGCTAATCGTTTTCGGTAACGGGCCAGCCCATGACCAGCTAGTCAAAATCGCCGGCCCAACTGTTGAATTCCGCACCGATCGCTTCGGCGATGCCAGCGACGCTGAATACGAAAAAGCTATCACCACTGCGCGCGGTTTCATCTATCCTGCCGAGGAAGATTTTGGCATTGTTAGTGTTGAGGCGTTGGCAGCCGGAGCGCCAGTTATCGGCCTGGCGCGCGGCGGCACCACTGATATAGTTACTTCGCCCGACATCGGCACGCTATTTCATCATCAAACTGTTGACGATGTTGTAAAAGCCGTCGAAATCGCCGAACAAACTAGTTTTCATCCCAGCAAACTCGCCCGCACCGCTAAACGCTTCGATAAAGGCCTTTTCTTGACTAAGATTAAAAAGGTTGTTCGCGATAGTATTTCTTAATTAACTATTTGTTTTCGAGTATAATAAAATTATGAAAACAACTTTAGTTACTGGCGGCGCAGGTTATATTGGCAGCCACACGCTGATCGAGCTTATCAATAATAATTTTGAAGTGGTGGTAATCGATAACTTAGCCAATTCTAGCCGCGAGAGTTTGCGACGTGTCGAACAGATCACTGGGCACGAAATCCCTTTTATTGAAGCGGATGTCCGCGACCAATCAGCACTTGATGATATTTTTACAACATACAATATAGACTCAGTGATTCATTTTGCCGGACTAAAAGCCGTCGGCGAATCGGTCGCCAAACCGCTAGAATATTACGATAATAACCTCGTCTCAACTATGACACTACTTGAAGCGATGCGAGAACATAACGTTAAGCAATTAGTCTTTTCAAGTTCAGCAACTGTTTACGGTAACCCTAGCGAGCTGCCGCTGCGCGAAACTTCGACAGTCGGCGTAGGCTTAACCAATCCTTATGGCAAGACTAAATACATGATCGAGCAAATCATACAGGATTACTGCGCGGCCGATCCAACGTTCGAAGCAACAATCTTGCGTTATTTCAACCCGATTGGCGCCCATCAATCAGGCCAAATCGGCGAAGACCCAAACGGCATTCCAAACAATTTATTGCCTTATGTCGCTCAAGTTGCTGTCGGCAAACTTCAAAGCGTCGGTGTTTTCGGAGACGATTACGACACGCCAGACGGCACGGGTATACGCGATTATATTCACGTCGTTGACTTAGCGCGCGGCCACGTCGCTGCCCTGCAGCATATGAAAGCTGGTGCTAATGTCTATAATCTCGGCACCGGAAGCGGCACGTCAGTACTAGAAATCATCAGAGCGTTTAGCAAAGCTTGCGGGCACGACTTGCCCTACAAAATCAAACCGCGGCGAGTCGGCGATATCGCCGCTTGCTACGCTGACTGCAGCAAAGCTGAGCGCGAACTAGGCTGGCGAGCCGAATTAAGTATTGAACAAGCTTGTGCTGATAGCTGGCGATGGCAATCTCAGAGTCCAAACGGTTTTTCTGAATAATGGCTGTGGTGCTTTGCTTAACGACAAACCAATAACAACTTGTTTCTTCTAACCCGCGTTTGTCTATTCTTTGCCTGTCGCTTGGTTGATTCGCGTCGACGAATCTGGCTTACCTTTACCGGCATCGAACCGCATCTGTATGTTGTACTTTTTACAAACATCTGCTTCGGGAATGGCTTTTTCGGTATCACGATCGCCGCCGTTAGCAAAGATCAGTTCATCACCCGGATACTGGCCGGCAACCATTTCCAACGACTTAATTTGTGTTGGATCTTCGTCGATTGATAGAATAACCTGATCGACGCCCTTTAGCGCCCGCATTAACCGCAACCGATTACTTTCATCCAGGATAATCTTGCCTTTTTTGAGTAGCTGCTGCTTATCATTATTAACAATTACAATCAGCTTGTCGCCCATAGCCGCTGCCGCCTCAATCATATCCAGGTGTCCGCCGTGCAGCGGATTGAAATAGCCGCTAACAATTACTATTTTCATAATCCTCCTCTGTCGATTACTTATTATACCTGATATACTATACTTATGACAAAGATGCTAGTCACGGGAGGCGCGGGATTCATTGGCTCGAATTTTGTGCATTATACCGTCAAACACAAGCCAGAATACGACATCACTGTTATCGACAAGTTAACTTATGCAGGCAATCGCGCCAATTTACAGCCAGTGGCTGATAAGATTACTTTCGTGGAAGGCGACATTTGCGATGCCGAGTTAATGGATAAATTGGTGGCTGAAAATGACATCGTGGTGCATTTCGCCGCCGAAAGCCACAACGACAATTCTCTGCGCAATCCGTGGCCGTTTGTCGAGACCAACGTGGTCGGTACTTACACCATCTTGGAGGCTATCCGCAAGCACGGTAAGCGCCTCCATCACATCTCGACCGACGAAGTATTTGGCGATTTGGAACTCGACGATCCAAACCGTTTCACTGAAGACACGCCGTACAATCCATCCAGCCCCTACTCCAGCACCAAAGCTTCCAGCGACATGCTAGTACGCGCCTGGATTCGTAGCTTCGGCATTAAAGCGACGATTTCCAATTGCTCAAACAACTATGGCCCATACCAGCACATCGAAAAGTTTATTCCACGCCAAATCACCAATATTTTGAGCGATATCAAGCCAAAACTGTACGGCACTGGCGAACAGGTCCGCGACTGGATTCACGTTGATGATCACAATTCAGCAGTTCATCTCATCTTAGAAAAAGGCGAGCTGGGTGAAACCTACATCATCGGCGCTGACAATGACCACGTCAATAACAAGATGGTGATTGAGCTGATTTGCGAGCTGATGGGTAAGGGTAAAGATTGGTACGAGCATGTCAATGACCGCCCTGGCCACGACATGCGCTACGCTATGGATTCCAGCAAGCTACGCCGCGAACTGGGTTGGCAGCCACAATATACTGATAACCAAACTGGTATGCGCGACGGGCTGCTACAAACCATTGAATGGTACCGCGAACACGAAGACTGGTGGAAAGCCCAAAAAGAAGCGGTTGAAGCAGCCTACGCAAAACAGGGACAATAATCATGACAGATGTGCCGTCAAAAACTCAGGTTAGCAGCAAGATTGTATACCAAAACCCATGGATTACCGTCCGCGAAGACCAAACACGCGACCTTGCAGGCGACCTGGGAATATACGGCTACCTGGAATCGCGCGACTCGTGCATGATTGTGACAGTTGACGACAAAGAACGAATTTATCTTGTCAGAGGATTTCGCTATCCGTCGCAGAGTTTTGGCTGGGAGTTGCCTGGCGGCGGAGGCGACGACGAAGATTTGCTTGCCGCCTCGAAGCGCGAACTAGAGGAAGAAACTGGCATTACTGCGCAGTCGTGGGATAAGCTCGGCGAAGTATATGTTTGCAACGGTCTTATGACAGAAAAGATGGCGGTGTACTTAGCGCGAAACTTATCTTTCAGCGGACATAAAGAGCAGTCAGACGAAGTATTTAGCGATATG
Source organism: uncultured Candidatus Saccharibacteria bacterium (assembly GCA_963551735.1). Classification (GTDB taxonomy): domain Bacteria; phylum Patescibacteriota; class Saccharimonadia; order Saccharimonadales; family Saccharimonadaceae; genus Saccharimonas. The sequence goes on from CAUVHH010000001.1 coordinate 514,446, forward strand.
CGTTTCTTCACCTGCGATGAAATCGACGCGCTCATCGCTCAAGGCGAAATTAATGACTGCCAAACTCTGGCAGGACTACATTATTATCAACTATGGCGAAAGGATACTACATGAACTTCGATCCAAACGACTACAACGAACTCACCGTCACCGAATCACCCATCCCCGGGCTATTCGTCGTCAAACTGCCCGTCCACGGCGACAACCGCGGCTGGTTCAAGGAAAACTACCAAAAAGAAAAGATGGAGACATTAGGCTTGCCGTCATTTGATATCGTGCAGAACAATATCAGCTTCAACGATAAAGCTGGCGCCACCCGTGGCCTGCATGCTGAGCCGTGGAATAAATTTATCTCCACCGCTAATGGCCGCGTATTCGGCGCGTGGTGCGATTTGCGCAAAGGCGACAGCTTCGGCACGGTTTTCACGCACGAAATCAATCCTGGCACAGCAATTTTCGTACCCAAAGGCATCGCCAACGGCTACCAAACGCTTGATGATAATATCGCCTATACCTACCTGGTCGACGCGCACTGGTCGCCAGACGCCAAATACACCTTTGTCAATTTGTTTGACCCGGCGCTTGGTATCAACTGGCCGATCAGCCAGAATCAAGCGATTATTTCCGAAAAGGACGCTGCTCACCCGCTGCTGGCTAATGTAATTCCTGTGGAGTTCTAATGGATGACAAGAAAATAGTTATTACTGGTGCTAACGGGCAAGTCGGCCGAGCACTACAAAAAATTTACCCTCAGGCACTGGCTCTGGGTCGCGAACAACTCGATATCACCGACCAAAAGGCAATCAACGAGTTTAACTGGGATAATACCAAAGTGATTATTAACGCTGCAGCCTGGACCGACGTTGATGGCGCAGAGAATCCCAGCAATTATGACCTAGTCAAAACAGTTAACGTCGACGCGACCCGCCACTTGGCAACAGCCGCTAGCCAGCACGACTTAATTTTTGTAACGTTCTCATCTGACTACGTTTTCGACGGATCTCAGTCAATCCATAACGAAGACGAACCCTTTTCACCGCTTAACATTTATGGCAAGACTAAAGCTGATGGCGACCTAGCTGCCGCTACAGCAACCAAGCACTACATTATTCGTACCTCGTGGGTAATCGGCGACGGTAGAAACTTTGTCAATATCATGCAAGATCTAGCAGCACGAGGCGTCAGACCCTCAGTCGTCAACGACCAGATTGGCCGCCTAACTTTTACCGATACTTTGGCGCGTGGTATTAAACATCTACTAGAAACGAATGCACCGTACGGCACATATAATCTAACTAATGAAGGCCAACCGACCAGCTGGGCGGAAATTGCCAAAATTGTCTTCGAAAAATCAGGTAAATCACCTTCAGACATACAGCCAGTCTCTACCGCTGAATATTTCGCCAGTAAGCCAGGTGCTGCTCAGCGGCCGCTGCAAAGCACTCTAGATCTAACAAAAATTGAAAAAACCGGATTCATACCAGAGGATTGGCGCGATAAATTAAACAGACTGCTTGGTTAGATTATCTACTTTGCTTGTTGAATTCTAGCATTGATTTCTTCATTACTTATACTATCTTTACCCCAGTAAGCCTTGTCTGCTAGTTCACCGACTTTAGCTGGATTCCTAGTGCCCATCTGATTCGGTAACCAATTTCTAGTGAGCTTAAGCGACCGCTTTTCACGCTCCATTGATTCTTGTAGGGTTTCCTCATCTAGAGTTGTCCTACTCTCAACAAACACCAGCTTAACGTTGTCTGGCATCAGACAATCAGCCAACCACATCACCCGCGGCATATGTGCAATATCAGCTACGATAACTGCTGTCATCTCAGTATCAGCCAACAGTTCCATTTTCTGCTCTGTACTCATTAGACCGACTTCATCAGCGTTATGGCCATCTTTGATCAATTTATTAGATAAAATCATTGGGATACTGTTCGTAAAGTTTGTAACCGTATCAACCGAATCAGGCTCTTCATCTGTATGTGCGTCTAGCTCTTGAACCAACTCGCCAACCTTATCTGGATCCATGCCAGAACTCAGTAATTGATTGGCAACATTCCGTAGCATCTGCTCTTTCATTAGTGTCGAGGTGCTGATACGCGGATAATTCTCATATTCATCCAGCAGTGCGTCAGTCAACTCAGATGCGCTGGCGGTATCCGGATCAACACCACGCGCCTCGTATATTCGCCGAAGTGCCCGGGTACAAACCTGCATATCTTGCATTGTTGGATCAGCGTCAACTTCATGCATCAAATCATTCAAATCGACTCGTGTTCTCTCCACCAGTTTCCGTATTTGCGCATCAGGCGTATGAATCACATCTTCACAATTAAGTCCGGCGCTCTCAGCTAAAACTGGCATTGCTGTCGCCATAGCAATCGTCTTATTATTCATCCTACCAGTGTGAACAACTTGTACGTCTGTATTGCCCTTTTCAATCGCCTGCAAATATAAATCACCAACCATCTCAGTGTTTGCCAACGACTCTGGTGGCAGTTTCACATTCCTGTCTGGGTGTCCAATCTCTGCTTCAACAACCTCTTCACCGCGAGCAATATTGATAATGACATCGGCCGCAGACACGGCTTCAACAACCTCTGGGCCATTAAGATCTGTAAAGGTAATTTTAGGACAGTCCTGCTGTAACTGTTTGGAAAAACCGCTATACGGTACATAAACAATTGAGCGGCTCCTCGGCTCTCTTTCAGGATGGTCTGGGTCGGTAAATAGATTGTCCGATACTCTGGTTAGATAGCTCTCATGAGCATCTCGCGTATATTCAATCTTAGGGCTAGAAATTTTCTCCATCTTTTTATTTTAACTTACTTTTGTACTTTTGTCAATTAGCTAATCTGTTTGCTATACTTATATCATAAAAAGTAGGAGGTTTATGAAAGGAATAATTCTAGCGGGTGGATCGGGGACGCGGCTGTGGCCGATTACCAAGGCTATCAGCAAGCAGCTAATGCCAATTTATGATAAGCCGATGATTTATTATCCGCTGACCACACTGATGCAGGCAGGAATTCGTGACATTTTGATAATTACCACACCAGACGACCAGGCTGGATTTCAACGACTCCTTGGCGACGGTTCACAGTGGGGTATCAATCTAGAATATGCCGTTCAGCCCAAACCAGAAGGCCTAGCCCAGGCCTTTATCATTGGCGAAGAATTTATTGGTGGCGACAAAGTAGCGTTAGTGCTAGGTGATAATATTTTTTATGGTGCAGCTCTTGATGATTCGCTACGCGCCTGCACCGACCCAGATGGCGGTATTGTTTTCGCTTATAAAGTATCTGACCCAGAGCGTTACGGCGTTGTCGAATTCGACGATCAAAATCAAGCAGTCTCGATTGAAGAAAAACCCGTCCAGCCAAAGTCTAATTTCGCAGTTGTCGGCATATATTTCTATGACAATAATGTTATCGAGATCGCTAAAAAGGTTCAGCCAAGCGCCCGCGGCGAGCTAGAAATTACCTCAATTAACGCCGAATATTTACGCCGCGGCAAACTCAAAGTTCAGACGCTTGATAACGGCGATGTTTGGCTAGACACCGGCACCATCAGCAGCTTAACTGATGCCGAAGATTTTGTTCGTGTCGTCCAAACGCGTACCGGCCAAATTGTCGGCAGTCCAGAAAAAACTGCTTTTCAAAACGACTGGATCAACCGTCAGCAACTTGACGAGATTGCTGCCACGCTTAAAAAATCAGGCTACGGAGAATACTTGAACGTATTGTAATTACCGATGAAAAAAGTTTGTGCTATCATACCTGCCTACAATGAAAGCGCCGTCATTAAGGATGTGATTAAGAAGTCCAAAAAAGTTTTCTCGAAAGCCAAAAAAGACTACTCAATTGATATAGTTCTCATCAATGACGGATCAAAAGACAATACGCTCGAACAAGCTCGAAAAGGCGGCGCAATTGTCATTGATCATATTTTGAATTCTGGAGCTGGCGGCGCCACCTTGACTGGGCTTGCCTACGCGCGGCAACACGGCTATGATATTGCCGCCACCATGGATGCTGATGGCCAGCACGATCCAGAAGATGTCTTGGCGGGCATTCGGCAGAGCGACAACTCTAACACTGATTTACTCATCGGCAGTCGACTCATTAACAGCGAAGGCATGTCTAGGACTAAGGTTTTGGGAAATAAAGGCTTAAGTTTCATCACTTATGCCCTGTTTGGTATTAATGTTACTGATTCGCAATCTGGTCTGCGAATTTACTCGCGAAGAGCAATTGATAACCTCGATTGGAAATCGACTGGCTACGAATTTTGCTCAGAGATGATTTGGCGTGCCAAACAAGCAGGCATGGTTATTTCCGAATACCCAATTAAAGCAATTTACACCGACTATTCCCGCGCCAAAGGCCAAAACAACTGGAATGCCATCAATATCGTCAAACGATTATTCAAACAACGTTTAACGGAGTTATTCGAATGAGATATCTTATCCTCGTACTACTCAATGTGCCGATTATTTTAGCAGCATTGATCAATATCATCACTCAGTACAAACTGCGCAAAGTTAGTGTAACGCGCTTTCGCCATCAATTAATTATCTGGGTGGTTATCATGGTTGTACTGATTGGGTCATTTCCTCTGTATAATATTTCGATTGGCCATCCGCCGCTGGATTCATCAGAATTAAGCCTATTTGATATTTTGCAAACTACGGCGATCATTTTGCTATTCTACATCGCCAATAACCAGCGCCAGCGTATTGACCAAAACGAGCGAAGACTGCGCGATTTGCATCAAGAATTATCAATCAGGCTGTCGAATGAAAAATAGTATTGATATTATCGTACCGTACTGGGGTGAGTTTTCATTGCTGAAGCAAACCGTCGATTCAGTGCTAACACAAACCAACAAAGCCTGGCATTTGACTATTCTTGATGATCATTATCCAGATAAAACTGCCTACAATCATTACAAAAAATTAAACGATAAACGCATCACGTATATCAGACACCGTAAAAATATTGGTATCACCGCCAACTTTAATTACGCTATTCAACACGCAAGCGCACCGTATTGTATGATCGTCGGCTGCGACGATAAACTACTACCTAGCTACGTTGATACTGTGCTAAAAAACATTGGTGAAGCAGACTTTTATCAGCCTCGCGTACAGATAATCGACGACAAAAGTAACGTATATCTACCGCTTGCCGATAAAGTTAAAAGAATACTGCAACCTAAAAAATCTGGCATACTGTCTGGCGAAAAACTTGCTGCGTCGCTTTGCTGCGGTAATTGGCTTTATTTTCCATCCATCACTTGGAAAACCGATACCCTCAAACGATATTCATTTGATACAAAGTATAAAATCCTTGAAGACGTCATCGTCGAATTAACCATGATTATTGATGGCGCTTCGCTTTATTTTGACACAACAGAAACTTTTCAATACCGCCGTTTTGCCGAATCATTATCCAGCAAGGAAAAAGGTAAAAATGGTATCCGATTCAAGGAAGAGAACGAAGTCTATGATAATTTTTCCGATAGGTTTAATGAGATTGGCTGGAAAAAAGCCGCACGAGCAGCAAAACTTCGCGTGACATCACGCATTCATAGTTTCTTGTCGCGGTTTTAATGTTTATCCTATCACTCTATTTTGTCTTTGCAAATTTGCGATTAACCGCCCAGGAGTACAGTTTAACGATTATTGATTGTGGTAATAAGTCATATAGCCGCCAGTTTATATCCTTCTTCGCTACTGGCATTTTAGTATTTTTCCAGGGCGTTAGTTTCAAATATTTACGCCATAGAAAACCAACTGGATTATCGTTACCCTGCTGCCACGGCCTACCGTTCACGCCAAACTGCGAATGAATGATCTTCGGCGTGTAGTAACTCTCCATGATTTCATCATAACTGTAAAAGCTCTCGGGCAAGAAACCATTAGCCTTAATGTATTTTTTAATGTCATAGCCATAGAAAACGGTCGAGAAATTATATTCCACGCCAATCTTCTTGATCTTGCCTTTGAAAAACACGTTGCATAAATCTTGGTCAGCCACCTCGTAATGGTTGTGCCGTAAATGCTCGCGCATCTTAGCATCAATCTTATCTTTCATCCATTTTTTGTGATTGATAAGCATGACTCCACAGTTAAAGTAACCGTCGGTTGGCTTCAAGCCAATGACATCCTTGTGTGCGTTCACCATGGTAGCGTCGTATGACAGCGCCATCACATTACCCTCGAAATCAAGCTCCAAAAGACCATCAAGCGCACCGCTAATCACCGTGTGCGGATTGATATACAAAATCCGGTCTGTTTTGATGTCGAGCTTAGCAAGCGCCAACATCTTATACCATGTGATATATAATCCCTTCCAAGCCTTAACGCCAATCTCTTTCAATTCGTCAGGATAACTTGACACGTCAACGAAAGTAATTGCGGCGTTCTTATAATTTCCAACCATTTTGTTTAATTTGTTGATACTATCTTTTTTGAGTTGATGTCCAAGATAGAAAATATTGATCTGTTTCAGGTGTTTATTGTTCTCCAGGAGTGACACAATAGAAATTGCACTGACTACGGCATAGTTGTCGTCACTCTGATATAAAACGTTTAAAATTCCTTTGTTCATAATAAATCCTACTTGTTCGTTGACAATTGCTTAACATATTCTTTCAGCATTTCGGTGTAATCGCTTGGCACAAAACCCGTTTGGCGCAACTTCGACAAATCCATATCGCTGTTGAGCGGCCGCGGTGCAAAGCCTGGTTTACTAGCAGCATATTCCTCGGTAGAAATCGGCTGTACGCGGCCGCGATCATATCCGGCATATTCAAACACGTCAGCGGCAATTTCGTACCACGACTTCACTGGACCTTCGTTGGTTACGTTATATATTCCATATGCAACTTTATTATCTAAGAAGAATTTAGTAGCTCGAGCAATCTCTGACGCAAAAGTCAGCCGGCCAAACTGATCATTGACGACTTTTGGATTGATGCGCATATCCGCCAAGTTTTTCATGGTTTTTGGCATATTATGACCATCGCCAACGACCCAAGATACCCGCATGATATAGTGTTTTGGCACCAAGCTAACCGCCAGATCACCAGCGGCCTTACTTTCTCCATAAACCAACAGAGGCGCAACTGCTTCATCGTCTTTATGATTTTTCTCTCGGCCATCCCAAACATAATCTGACGAATAGTGAACAAGGGTCTTGTTTTGTTCAATGGCAATCTTAGCTAGGTTGCGCGGACCATAGGCATTAGCTAACCACGTCTTAGCACGCAGCTCGTCTGTCTCAGAACCATCAGCATTAACCAAGGCTGCTGCATTGATGATAACGTCATATTTTGACCAATCAAACGCCTTTACTTGTTCCTCATCGGCTATATCCAACTCTTCTCGTGATAATGCCTTAGAATCTGGAAACATGGCACACAACGCCTTACCTAGTTGTCCACCTGCCCCTAAAATTACGTATCTCTTACTCATAACTCCCCTTTGCTTTTGTCAGTTATTATAGCATCTTTTAGCGACCGCTTGTAGATGACCAACAGAAGTGCTAGTTGCAAAAAGCTGATCAGCATAAAAACTAACACACTACCCAACATCGCCAACTGCTCAATCAGGCACATAGACATCACTACCGCCAAAATATCCGTGAGTAGTAGTGTGTAAAATTGCCCCTTAAACCGACGCATAATTATCAGCAAATTAACATAAATCGATACAAAAGCGTTCGCCGCCGCGCCAATAACCATAATCGTCAAATCAAGGCGGAAATTATTGATATTGATACCAAAAATAACGTTAAGCATCCAAACACCAATCAAATAGCTCAGGACAACTGAAAGTACGCCCATCCCAAAAGTTATTTGATTAATCTTACCAACAATTCGCGCGAACTCCTTCAATTTTCCTTTTGCTAATAACTCAGACAAATTAACGACATTCGGCTGAATAATAAACGATATGAAGAGTCCAAGGAGCGTAATTGGCATCGCCATAATGCCAAAATAACCAATTTGGTCAGGATGGGACTTGTCCAAAAAATACCGCGGGATATTGAGTGAAAACATCGTCAAAAACACCACAACAAATACCGCTGAAGTACGTTTCATGATTACAACAGCCTGACTGGCGTATTCCTTGATAAACTTTTTATTCATAGCAATAGCCTCAACACGTCGTACCCATAACACATCGTACAGAAGGATAATGAGCGCATTGACTAGCAATATCGCCAATGCGCCGTACATGACATTTTTAGTTACAATATCAACCACTATAAATACCCCAAAACCAAGAATCGCTTTCATGGTTAGTGAGATGCCAGCGATGTACAATTTACGATGGATTTGCAAAACACCATACAACGAATCGGCAATTGATTCTAAAATTTTAAAGGCTACCAAAATCATAATCAAGCCTGTTTTAGTAGCGTTATATCCATTCAATACACAAAACACCACTGCAGAAACTGCCACAATAAGCGATGCAACGAAACGCACAGCGACATAACCGCCGCTGCAAAACTCCCGCTTGACATCAGATGCCTGATAAGTCCGGCCGCCCCATAAAGATATCGCCCAAAACACCACCGAAAGCGACAGCGCAAACGAAAATAACCCAGAGTCCTCGATGCCATTCAGCCGCGTAATAACAATCAATAATACTGGTGAAATCGCACTCTGCAACAGTGAACCTAATGAGTTCCAGATGTAGTCCTTTTTCTGCGATTGCATATCATTAGTATAGCAAGTTTGCTCAATAAACTACTCTACTTTATAATTTGCTTAGTATATGAAAAAATATTGGTCTCGCTTTCTATTGTTTATTAAAAAGCCTGAAAACGTCTTTATATCTCTGTCTTTATTTTTTGGGGTGTTGTCGGCAGCCACCGTACCTCTGCTGTCAGTCAATGACGAAGGCGTACATTATATGCGGGCCTATGGATTGTCCCAAGGAAAAATTGAATCAGGAGTTGCCTGTACCTTACCTAAAGAAGTGGTGTTGAAAGCAAAAGAAGCAGATGTAAATAATTTCGTAACTAGCTATAAGAAAACTATAAATCGCAGCGACACAGAGACAGGAAAATGCAGCAGCGCAACTGGCTATCCTCCAATTATGCATCTACCGCAGACAATTGGTATTATGTTTGCAAATCTCGTACACGGTTCACTTGGAATAACTATTATATTTGGAAGATTGGCCAACCTAATATTTTATTCATTTGCTCTTTATTTCGTCATAAAATGGGTACGCGTTGGCAAATGGGCATTCGTAGCAACCGGCCTATTTCCGCTAATGATACATTTGGCAGCGTCTCTTTCCGGAGATAGTGTGACAAATATCGCAATTTTTACCGCTATTGCTGCTACATTGAATCTCTTTAGCCAAAAAAACCCGTTAACTCGACAACAGCAGTTGCTTATTATTGCTATAGCCTGCTTGTTAATTCTCACAAAGTCGGTAACAATATTCTTATTATCACCAGTTATTTTCTTGCCGAAGCGCCTCTTCGTTTCAGATGAAAAATCAAAAATATCTTTTATTCCGCAAAAATGGTTGGTTCTCTCAGCAGCAGTAATATTAGCAGGCCTTTGTTTAATAGCGTGGCTTCATATATACACACAACCCCTACTCACCACTGGCGCACCGCATAATCCGCTTCATAGCAATCCGCTCAAATTTATCCAGATATTATTTAATACTTACCTAAACCCAAACCTGCCCGTATCCGACGATATCCTGAGGGGCGTGATTGGCGCATTCTCTGCTTTTAAATATGGGCTGCCGCTTTTTATATTGCTACCATCATTTTCCCTCCTCTTCCTCTCTCTCCTTCATTACAACAAGAAAGACCAGGATTTATTAGGAGAGCAGACTGGCAAATTGGCAGTGTATAATTTGGCGACAATTGGGTTGTTTGTTTGCGCAGTGTCGTATGCTATGTATACAGCGTGGGCCTTATTGCCGTTTAGGTTTGGCGAGGGAGCGTATTATGCAGATGGTGTTCAGGGTAGATACTTTACAGCAACGGCAGTTATGTTAGTGCCGGTAGGGTTATGGCTACAGAAGTATATTAATGTAAGGACTAAGAATGAAAAAGTATTTAACCTTATTATGTTCTTTGGACTAGCTTTAGTGCTTGGGTTTTATGTTTTTGAGACGGTGTGGAAATTTAAGTAGCTATCCTAATCATGACAATATGCTAGAATAAAAACAGTTATGAAAAAATATTGGTCTTTATTCTTATCTTTTATTAAAAAGCCTGAAAACGTCTTTATATCTTTGTCTTTATTTTTTGGGGTGTTGTCGGCAATACTAGTCCCTCAGTTATCTGTAAGCGATGAAAATATGCATTACCTGCGAGCTTACGGAATATCTCAAGGCCGCGTAGAATCTGGATTGCATTGTACGCTTCCAAAAGATGTCGCTAAAAGAGCTGGGTCGGTTTACGAAGGTAATTTTTCTGCTGACTACTCTAAATCTATAGACCGCAATACATTAGACGTTGATAAATGTAGTAGCGCATCTGGTTATCCGCCAATTATGCACCTGCCGCAAGCAATCGGCATTAATATAGCAAATCTATTTGGAGGATCTACTGGGTTAACTATCTTATTTGGACGTCTCGCTAATGTACTTTTCTATTCAATTGCCGTCTATCTCATTATCAAGTGGGTACGCATCGGCAAGTGGGCTTTTACAGCAATTGGACTTATTCCACTAATGATTCACATGGCGGCGTCGCTATCCAGCGACTGCATGACAAATGTAGCAGTCTTTACAATTACTGCTTTTACCTTGAACCTATTCACCCAAAAGGATAAGTTATCACATAAACAAACAGTCGCTCTTATCTGTATAGGAGTATTCCTTACTCTAACCAAATCTGTAAATGCCTTACTACTATTTCCTCTTCTGTTTTTACCAAAGTGTCTATTCTCACCCAACAAAAACGAACGTCTGCCATTTAATATCCAGAAGTGGGCTATATTAGCAGTAACTGGTGTTGCCGCGATTATTAGCATACTAATTTGGCAGAAAATATTTGGACAGCCATTACTTACGTTAGGCGCAGCGCACAATCCGCTCCACAGTAATCCATTAAAGTTTATTGCCATACTGTTTAACACCTACATTAGCCCAACTATCGGATACACGGATGTTGTATTACGTGGTAGCGTTGGTGATTTTTCATCCTTTAAATACCACCTGCCTTTGTTTGTACTGATACCGCTCTTTTCCCTCCTCTTCCTCTCTCTCCTTCATTACAACAAGAAAGACCAGGATTTATTAGGAGAGCAGACTGGCAAATTGGCAGTGTATAATTTGGCGACAATTGGGTTGTTTGTTTGCGCAGTGTCGTATGCTATGTATACAGCGTGGGCCTTATTGCCGTTTAGGTTTGGCGAGGGAGCGTATTATGCAGATGGTGTTCAGGGTAGATACTTTACAGCAACGGCAGTTATGTTAGTGCCGGTAGGGTTATGGCTACAGAAGTATATTAATGTAAGGACTAAGAATGAAAAAGTATTTAACCTTATTATGTTCTTTGGACTAGCTTTAGTGCTTGGGTTTTATGTTTTTGAGACGGTGTGGACTTATAAATAATTTTACTCTGATCTTTGTTGTTTGTGCTTATTTTGTGTTAAAATAGTGTAAATATGAGAATTACAAATAAAAATCTTTCAAAAAAACGAATAGTAGTAGCTACCCTTGCTGTAGCTATCGCGATTTGCGGGAGTGTTTTCGCGCTTGATAAGATCGGTATTATCTCAATTTTTCCAAAAGAAACCGTACCAAATATCAGTAAAGAGCCAACGCCGCAAGAAAAAAAATCTGAAGAAAAAGCCAATCAGGACACTAAAGAATCATTCCTTAACGCCACAAAAGATGATGAAGAAAAGTCTGTCGAGAAGAGTAAGCCTGCTCCAGTACCAAAAAATAATTCATCAATTGAGCTTTCAGCTAACAGAGATGGAGACAGCGTTACAATTATCGTAAAATTAAAAGAACAGGGTTATTCACAAGGCAAATGCTCTCTAACTGTAGCCGCTAATGGAAAAAAGGTTGCGCAGAATGCTGATATTATATACCAGCCAGAATATTCTACCTGTGCTGGATTTTCAGTACCCGTATCTTCAGTCGGCGGCGGCCAATGGACTATTTCATTATCGGTAACTCCGCTCAACGGCAAGCCTATAACTAAAACTTTAACAAAGGAGATTTAATGGTGAAAACGAGAATATTTATCTCTGCCATTGCCGTTGCTGCAATTGGTGTTTTTAGTTTAGTGTTTTTTGCTAATCAATCGAGTGCCGTCACCGCTAGCGATTGGCGCGCTGGAAACATCGTTGACGACTTTGTTTTTACTAATTCTGATGACATGACAGTTGCTGATATCCAAGCATTTCTCAATAGTATTAACCCAAATTGCGACACATACGGAACTGGGCGCGCTATTGAAAAAGGTAGAGGCGATATTACACGCGCACAATATGCCGCTTTGCGGGGCTGGGCAGGTCCGCCTTATGTCTGTCTAAAAGATTATTATGAAGTTCCTAAATACTCGCCAGGCAACTACATTCCTGCTAATAACTTTAGCGGTTCAATACCAGCAGGAGCTGTTAGCGCGGCGCAAATAATCTACGATGCAGCGAAGCGTAATAATTTAAGCCCGAAAGTTATCCTAGTTAAAATCGCTACTGAATCGGCCGGCCCGCTCACCACAGATAATTGGCCGTTGCAGAGTCAATATACTTACGCCATGGGCTCGCATTGCCCAGATAGCGGCCCTGGCGGCAGTGCAAATTGCGACCGCAATTATGCCGGCTTCTCAATGCAAGTCGAATCTGGAGCCCAATTAATGCGCTGGTATCTCGATAATATGGATAAACCTTGGTGGACTTATAAAAAACCATTCGCTACTAACTCTATATTATGGAACGTAGTACAGCGCGGCTGCGGCGCTGGAGACGTATATATTGCTAGCAAAGCAACAGCTGCACTATATACTTACACCCCGTATCAGCCAAATCAGGCCGCTCTTAATAATATGTACGGACTAGGCGACCATTGCAGCGCTTATGGTAATCGTAACTTTTGGCGCGTTTGGAACGACTGGTTTGGTTCGACGCAATACAGCCGCCCGATCATTAGTTTTAAATCGCATATTAGCTACTATGGCTGGACCGGACTAGTACACAATCGCGGCATTACTGGCTTTACCGGCCAGAGCAAATCCATGCAAGCCTTCACTATTGACGGTGAAGTTACCTATTCATCGTATAGCGAGGAACGCGGTTGGCAGCCAACTGTCTATGGAAGTATGCAATCTGGCACAACCGATCTCAACCGACCTATTCAAGCAGTCAAAATTCAACCAACTGGATCGCTTGCTGCAAAATATGACTTATACTACCGCGCGCATGTCAGCTATGTCGGCTGGATGGGTTGGGCAAAAAATGGCGAGCCAGCCGGCATAACGGGCGGACCTGGAAATAACATAGAGGCCTTAGAAATCCGGCTTGTTCACAAAGGATCTAGTGCCCCAGAAGATTCAGGCCAAGCTTTCAAGAATATTAGCACAAAGGGAGATTCTTCGCCGTTAGCAGTCTCAATTAGCTCGCACGTTGGCATGGTTGGCTGGCAACCGGCAGTCACTGATGAAATGATTAGCGGCACTACCGGCCAAAGCCGTCGGATTGAAGCCGTCAAAGCTTCTCTTATTAATAAAACTGGCATTTCTGGCAACCTTCGTTACTCGTCTCACGTCTCATGGGTTGGCTGGCAAGACTGGAAAAATGCAAACGAAATATCAGGCACTACTGGTCAGTTCAAATCAGTCGAAGCAATTCGTTTTATGCTCACTAGCGACCTTGCAAAATCATACGATATCTGGTATCGTGCTTATTCGCAGTATGTCGGCTGGATGGGTTGGGCAAAAAATGGCGAGCCAGCCGGATCAACTGGTGCAACCAGACAGCTTGAGGCCATCCAGATTCGTATAGCGCCAAAAAATTCAATCGCCCTACCTAGCGGTGCATTCTACAACCCAGCCAATACGCCTGTCCCAGATTTGTATGATCTCAGCTATTCAACCCACGTCAGCTATGTTGGCTGGATGCCGAACGTCTCTCAGGGTGTCATGTCTGGTACAACGGGGCGATCGTTCGCCGTTGAAGCACTACGCATTGCCAAAGCCATATCACAACGCGACGGATCGACCATCGCCATCCGCTGCTCATCAAAATCGGCTAACGACCCTTGGTCGGCAGATATGCCTGTGACCGAACAACAAATCTGCGGCACTACCGGCCAAACAAAAGCGCTCAATGGCATAAAACTATCCCTCGGTGAAACTGACGCCAAGAAATATGATATTTACTACCAAACTCACCTATCATGGATTGGTTGGCAAGAGTGGAAAAAGAACGGTGAGGTCGCCGGCGATAAACCAGGATCACACATTGAAGCTGTTAGAATAAAGCTTGTTGAAAAATAAAATTTCTTATTTATATATATCAACAATCCGCTGCTCAAGCTTACTCCACTGATAAGCTTGAGCAGTTTTTTGACCATTTTTAATGATTTTATCGCGCAGTTTTTTATCGTTTAGCAACTTTTCGACAGCTGCAACGCCCGCATCGATATCGCCTTGGCGATAAAATAGGCAGTTGTAATTGTCTTTCAGATATTCAACATTGCCGCCGTTTGGTACTACAACAGAAACGCCTCCAGTAGCCATCATTTCAAGCGGCGGATATGAAAAGCTCTCAACGATACTAGTTTTAATCAAAATATCGCAGCTTGCGTACACTTCTCCAACTTTTTCTGGAGCAATACGATTATAAAATCTATCGACTCGGTACCAATCTTTTGGTTCCTTGCGGTATGACAAATACGAAATCTCGAATTTTTCAGGGTCAAGCCTCTCAACGATTCGAAAAGCTTCGTCAGTATTTTTATACTCACTTTTACTGTCGCCTTCAATAAGTATCTTTATTTTGCCCGTAAAATCGCGTTCGCGATATGGGTACAATTCAAGATCAATTCCATTTGAGACATACTCGGACTCTTTATGAAAAACATCTTTCAACCACTTCTGACACCATAGCGACATCGTAATATACCGTATACCAGATTGATCGCAGTAAGAAGCGTTTGCCAAAAAGCGCGGTTCGCCAGTGCCTGGTATATAAAAATCCGTTTCAAAGTTTTGCACAAAATAAAGCCGATTACGAACATTAGGCTGCTTCTTAACTAGCTCGACAGTTGACCACAACGTTGCAACCTGCGTGTCGAAAAACGCTTTCATTTTAGTTTTGTGCGTAGCAACGACATTAAATCCAGGCAACTCATATCTATAGCTATAGGTTTTCCTAGCGATTTTTAGAGCGTGCTTACTGACTGCGTCAATTAGCGTCACGTCCCAGCCGTGTCTTCTTAGTACATCAGCATGCTTTAAGGCGACAATTACTCCTCCTGAAATATCAGTTGAAGGCAGAATGAAACCGATATTTCGCGCCAAATGCTTTCTAATAAACGAAGCTAGGTTATAGCCAGTGTACACCGTCGAATAATTATGAATTATCTCCTCGTGAGCTTTATCTGCAAGTTTACCGCGCAAAGCCGAGCCTGATACTAGTAAGTCAAGCGCTTTAAACCACTCTGTGTCAGTATTGTTTACTAGTATGCCTGTTTCGTTATTCTGAATTTTCTCTGCAAAAGCACCAATATTGCTGGCTATGGTTGGAATCTTTACAAGAGCCGCCTCAACCCATTTATTCTCAGATTTTGCGCGGTTAAAAATCGTATCAACCAGCGGCGCCAAAACAATATCGCACTCCGCCATAACAGCTGGCAATTCTCGCCAATCAACAAATCCTGACGTAATAAGACGCTCTTTATACGGATCAAGGGCGTCTGGAACATCCAGAATACCAGCAATCTTAAGGTAAATTTGCGGATACTTTTCGAATATTTTAATAAGACTAGGAATAACGAGATCGAAATCTTCATTATGGGTAATGCTACCACTGAAATAACCGATAACAACTTTATCTCTGTCTTTACTAACCGCCTTAAGCGCTAAATTAGATAGCTTAATCATTTCATCAGATGCAACGTTGCGGTTAATCAGCACTTCACCCTTCGTGTAATGCTGCAGCTCCTCTTGCAGTTGAGCGGTCGTGGTAACAACATGATCGCACAACTCCAGCGTTTCGCGCATTCGATTAACACCATCATCGTAGAGCCGCTTATCATCGACACTCATCTGTTGAACATATTTGATTGAATCAGTATATTTCTGGTCAATTACCAAATCATCAATATCAAAAAAACAGGTTTTATTAAAATAATGCGCCTGCTTGATAAATTCGCGAATCGTATCAGTTATTGGGCAGCGGAAAAATACAAATCCGCGATAATACTTCAATTGATCGAGCGATAATCTATCATAAAAAACGCTCTCAACAGTTAACCCCTGCGACATTAGCTGCTCCATCTGGTGAGCGACCCGGTAGCGTTCTGGGTGCGGTAATGTGCAGCCGTTAATAAATAAGATATCTTTATATACTTGCTGTTTTTTATCAGGAAATTTCTTATAATATGCATACTTTGCTGCGCGTTTTACAAAGCGGACAGCACCATCGTCTTTAATTATTACAACACTTTTCTTTACAAGATTATTAACTTTACGTATCATTATTGTTCCTCCTTAGCCGTCATATATGGATTATATAACGTTTTTAGACCTTTATCGCAAAGAGCTTTAGTCAGCAATCGGCTAGTTATTCTTGTTAATCCATCAATCGAAGCCAACTTATTCCGTTCAATAAATAGCACGGGAAGATCTATCGCACCTAGATTGTATCTAGCGGTTAGATAAATGTGTTTCGTAAAGGATCGCCGGCTTAGCGTCTGTATGCATTCTACTATTTTTTTATCTAAGATTGACGTAAGGTTTTCTATAACTCGACTCTCGTCAAGTGCAGACGGAACAACTGCACCGATATCAGGTCGCATCACATCGCCCATATCGCTATAATTATCAATGTCTTTAATTATAGTCTCTGAGAATACTATTATATCAGCAGTTTCATCACGAATGACATCGCCCACAGTGGTTGACTCGCTAAATAATACATTTTTTATGGTAAGATTTTGCGGCGTAGAATATTTTAGCCGCCACTGAGCGCCATATGTTGAATCGCGCACAACTTGAGCTTGGACTTGACGACACTTGATATCGTCATTTAGAGCCCTCTTCTGAGCATCAATAACATAAGGTTTTGCATCCAACCCTTGTGCAGTAGAATTTTTATGGACACGCCAATAATAGAGTATTTGCGAAACATGCGCAATCTGCTGCGGCTGCAGTATTCTTGTTATGCGCAAAAAAAGCTCCCAATCTTGAGCTCCGTTGTAGTTGCCGTCTTCACCTTCCAACTTCAACAAAAGTTTCCGCTGTATGACAGCAAAGTGCGTAATATAGTTGACCGACCGCAAGAAATCAGCATTCCAATCAGGTTTGAAAAATGGTTGATATTGTCGTCCGCGTTCATCAAGCTTAATCTCGTCAGTATATATAAATTTTACATCTGGCAAATTATTTATCTTTTCGACAATTCGCAATAAAGCGTCTGGGTGCAGCATATCGTCATGATCAAGTAGCGCCACGTATTCCCCGCTAGCTTTATGGATACCGTAATTTGTCGCCCCGGCAATATGGCGATTGGCCTTAAGAAAAAAAGGCTTTATCTTTGCATTAGTCTTTGCTATAGCGCTGATTTCTTGTTTCAAGCCTGTATCAGGCGACGCATCATCAACAATAATCAGCTCCCAATTATCGTATGATTGAGATTCAACCGACTGAACCATTTCCCTCAAGTATTTAGTTGGAGTATTGTAAGTCGGTACAATAATCGACACTAGCGGCTGTCTGCGTAATTTATAATTTATAGGCTTATCTTCATACCTGCACTGCCATGACTCATATAACCTGCGCTGACGCGAATCAAGATAGTTGCGATATGGCGAAATCAATAACAGCAAGAAAGAGTAAAGTGCTCTATTGTGTTTTATTATATTTTTCAAGCGTTGCAGCATATTTTATTTCCATGTGTGATCTAGCTTCGTCACACCGCCCCAGCGGCCATGTCCATAATCGCGTTGGACTGAAAAAAACGGTCCTTCCTCGATAAAAGCAATCACCTTTGTATCATTAGCCCCCATCAAACCGGCCTTGATAAAATACCTGCCTTCATTAAGATTTAGCTTTACAGTGTAGCGAGCTGTTTGATCTTTGATAGCGCTAGTTTTTTCTTGGTAAGTATTCGGTCCGTAAACATACTCGCCGTTTTCACGAAAAATTGCAACGCCTACATGTTTAACACCCTTTTGCTGCCATGACAAATTTACCGTCATAGTTTCTTCGAAATCATACATGGTCTTTTCTTTACCATCAGTGCCGCGCAACACTATTTTGAACGGTACCGCCCCTTCGTTGTCGCTGTTTAGCCCAGTTGTCTGGTCGTAATTCTGGCTGTTGCTACGACTATATGCTGCCGCAATACGATACGGTTTGCCAATCATTTTAACGTGGCCGTCTTCAATAAATACTGCTTTTGTACAAAACCTCTCGACTGCTGCCATATCGTGAGTTACTAAAATTACGGTACGTTTTTCACGCTTAAGCTTATCAAAGTACGAATAGCACTTCTTTTGAAAAGCCTCATCGCCAACCGCAAGCACTTCATCAAGCAACAAAATATCAGCATGAGCGCGAATCGCAATTGAAAAAGCTAAACGGACCTGCATACCGCTTGAATAATTCTTAAGCCGTTCTTCCATAAAGTCTTCTAATTCTGCAAACTCAACAATCGCGCTATACATAGATTCCATTTCTTCATGACTAAACCCTAGCAGTGCACCATTAAGAAAGATATTTTCGCGGCCAGTTAACTCTGGATTAAATCCTACGCCGAGCTCAATAAACGGCACTAGCGAACCGTGTACTTTAACGTTACCGCCATTTGGCGTATAAATACCAGCGATTGTTTTCAACAGCGTGCTCTTTCCTGAACCATTGCGGCCGACTATACCGAAAAAGTCTCCTTCGTTTATAGTAAAACTTATATCTTTTAACGGCGTAAACACACGATAGCCTTTGCGACCTTTTAGTATATTTATCAACTGTTGTTTAACACCTGAACTAGCTTCAAGCGGAATTTTGAAAGATTTCGTTAGTTTGCTAATCTCGACAATTGCCTTAGACATCAAACACTCTCCGCGAAGTACCGCTGGTTAGATCGAAAATAAAAAACCGCTAGCAATATTACGATGATAACTGCAACAAACGGCGTCAACATCACCGGGAACGACACCAAATCATACAGCTGAAGTGTTTGTTGCGTCACTAATACCTTACGAACATCTTGAACTACTTGAGCAACCGGATTAAGCATTAGCCATGAGGCAGCCCACGGCATTTGTTTTACAACCATTTGCAACGGATATATTACTGGAGTAGCATAGAATGCTGCTTGCAAGAATATTTCCCATAGATAACCGATATCTCGATATTTAACATTAAGCGTTGCTAGAAAAAATGCTACTGCCAATGAAAAGACATACAATTCAGCTATCAGAGGAATTATAAGCAACGCCTCTGCAGATATAGACACACTGTTGATTACGCAAAACACCAAAATAACAATTGTATTTATTATAAGATTGATAAATGCAGAAATAGTGCCGGATACAACAATAATAAATTTCGGGAAATTAATCTTGCGAATTAAGTCGCCCCGCGAAACTATTGATTGTAATCCTTGTACGGTTGCCTCGGTAAAGAAATTCCATAATACAATACCAACTAATAAATACACTGGAAAATGTTCAATATCTCTGCCTAGACGTAAGAATTTATCAAATACTATATATAGAATAATAAATAAAAATATTGGTTTTAAGATTGACCACAAATAACCTAATACTGATCCTTGATAGCGTAATTTAAAATCCGTTACAACCAGCTCGCGTAACAATATTTTATTACGTCTATTCCATACACTCGCTACTTTCATAGTCTCTTCAGCCATTATATAATAAGATTGTGACAAAAAACAATCTCGCTATCATCGTCCTCAACTGGAACGGCGCCGACGACGCGCTTGAGTGCATCAACTCGCTGGCCCGACAGACACTCAAACCGACTATCATAGTCGTCGATAATCATTCTCACGACGACTCTGTCATGCGTTTCGAACAGTATCAGACAGAACATCCGTCCGTAGATTGTATAATTATCGCTAACAATAAGAATCTGGGATTCGCCGGCGGTATTAATACCGGGCTGGTTTATGCACGCGAACAAGGTTTTAAATATATTGGCATACTTAACCCTGATGCCGTTGCTGACAAAAACTGGTGTAGAGCACTCGTCGACGAACTGTCAAGCCAGCCAAAATGTGGCATTGCGACTGGCATTTTACAACGGCGCGACGGTAAGACGCTTGATACAACTGGCGACTTTTATACCACCTGGGGACTGCCTGGCCCACGAAACCGCGACGAGCCTATTGAAAATGCGCCGAGTAAGCCTGGCGAGGTTTTTGGCGCGACTGGCGGCGGAGCGGTTTATCGCGCGGCAATGTTTGACGATATCGATATGTTCGACGAGGACTTTTTCATGTATTACGAAGATGTTGACCTGAGTTTTCGCGCCCAGTTAGCTGGCTGGAAGGTCCGCTTTACACCCAAAGCCATCGCTTATCACAAGGTTGGTGCCAGCAGCAAAAAAGTGCCTGGTCTCGCCGTTTACAATACTTTCAAAAACCTGCCGTTAGTTTTCATTAAAAACGTTCCAGGGAAGTTATTTTGGCATATTGGCCTGCGCTTTTTCTTGACATATTGGCTAATTTTCGCCAGCGCCGTCCGCCACGGCAACGGCTGGCCAGCTTTCAAGGGTATATTAGCCTCAATAATTCGTAAACCTGCTGCCTACAAAAAGCGCCTAAATATTCAAAAAAACCGCAAAGTCTCTGTCAACTACATCCGCGGTATCATCCACGACGGACCGCTGCCTAATCAAACTGGACTGTTGAAATTTCGTAAGTTTTTTACTGGGAAATAAACTTTTTGCATGTGAATATGGATTTGCGTAAAATATAAGTATGCTGCCTTATCAAACTGGTTTTTTTGACTATTCCTTGCCTGAAGACTTGCATACCGAATATAAAACATGCAACGAAGGTAAAATACCTAATGACCTATGGAAAACTATATCAGCTTTCGCTAATGCCGATGGCGGAAAAGTGTCTCTAGGTGTTACGCCAGACAATAAACCTATCGGATTAACTACAGAACAGTTAGATAGAGTTCAACGTGATTTATTATCATTGTGTCAAAATTCCTTCAATTACCCGATTGTACCCGAGATTCAACTGGTCGGAGATGTTGTTACAGCATACATCTCGCCCGCTCCATCCCAGGTACGCCCGATTTACTCAAAGTCTAGAGGTGCCTCTAAAGGAGCTTATATACGGATAGGTTCTTCAAATGTCGAGATAACCGACGAAATACGCAACCAATTCGCCATGGCCGCACGAGGCGGAGCAGAATTAATCGAATTTTCCGGATTACACTACGAAAACTGCTTTGATATGGTAGTCGTCAATGAATATCTGTCAGCTATAAGCCAGTCTCACGGCAATATATATCAAGATTTATCAACTACTGATATCTTGATAAAACTACGCGCTATCAATCATTCAGGCAATCCCACTCTTTTTGGTTTACTAGCATTTAGCAAAAATAGCATCCTACAAGAAAACACAGCTCCAACTGTCAATATAGCAA
This sequence comes from uncultured Candidatus Saccharibacteria bacterium, assembly GCA_963551735.1. Lineage (GTDB taxonomy): Bacteria > Patescibacteriota > Saccharimonadia > Saccharimonadales > Saccharimonadaceae > Saccharimonas. The sequence continues at coordinate 536,314 of CAUVHH010000001.1, forward strand.
TCACTCAATATGCAACAGACAGCAAAGTAAATATATCTGATCCAAATGAAACTTTTATTGATGATAGAGAATTCAATGGGAATGTGATAAGTCAATTTAAATCAGCCGCAAATCATCTTCGTTCCAAACTGCCGATACGTGGATTAATCGACCCTCAAGGTCTTCGACAAGAATATTTATCTATACCAGAAATCGCTATCCGAGAAGCTTTAGCAAACGCAATAGCTCATCGCGACTACAGCACATACTCTTCTCGTATTCAAATTGACATATACGCCGACAGGATAGAAATCATAAATCCCGGCCGAAGTTTAGTGCCAATTGAAAGAATTGAGAAACGCCATCAGTATCGCGTAATCCTACACTCATGAGTTTTCTTAAAGATTTTCATATAACAGAACAACGAGCTCGCGGCATTAAAACTATTCGAGACTCTCTGAATAGCGCTGGACTAAAGGAACCTTTATTTGAAAATCTACCATCCTCTTTTAGAATAACTATTTACAACTCAACATTTATGGACAGTGAAGATCACCTGTGGCTACAACAATTTAAAAAGCATAATCTGAACGAAAGACAATTAACTGCTTTAACTTATCTGAAAAATAGTCACAACAGTATAACAAACCACACATATAGAGAAATTAACAATATGAATAGCGTTGGAGACGATCGGCGCGCTCGTCATGAGCTAGAGCGATTAGTAAAATTCGGCTTGATTTTTCCTCAAGGAGAAACTAGACACCGTAGATACAATTTAAATACTAACAATCTATAACTATGTACTGCTATCGACATTCTATCGACATTTTCCAAAAAGTAGTTACCTCTGTTAAATCCGCTCTATCGACATTCTATCGACATTCTATCGACATTTTCGATGTGAAAAACTCAACAACTATCCTTACTGTCATCTCATATCATATTTTTTTAAAGAGCATATTACACGAGAGGGGCTTGCTATGCGCCTGCTAGAATATGAAGCCAAAAACCTATTGTCAGCGTGTGGAGTGCCGATACCGCGCGGCAAAGTTTTCGCTGCTAATGAATTACAAGCTATCGCTGCGCCGATCGTTCTGAAATCGCAGGTTCCCATCGGCGGGCGCGGCAAACTTGGCGGCGTACAAATAGTCCGGCAGCAGTCAGATGTAGAATCTGCTGCCCGAAAAATATTCAATCTTAAAATCAAGGGATTTTTACCGTCAAAATTACTAGCCGAAGAAATCCTCGATATTAGCCGCGAATTTTATTTTTCGTTAAATATTAATCGCCAAACCGCCGCCGTTGAACTGCTTGCCCATACTGGCGGCGGTGTCGAAATTGAAAGCCAAGATACTGCAGCCTTTTTTCGGCGCGATATTGCCAACGAAAAATTCGAATCTTTAGCTGACGAGCTCGCTGATTATCTCGATATTGCTGACAAAGCGTTCTTGCTGCAAGATATTATTGAAAATGCTTCTCGTTGTTTTATTGACAATGATTGCTTGTTACTAGAGATTAACCCGCTAGTACTCACCTCTGACAGTAAGTTAATCGCTGGCGATGCTAAAATTACCGTTGACGATGCTGCCGCTTTTCGCCACTTGGATTGGCAATTCGAAGACAACTCTACCGAACACAATTTCGTCATACTTAATCGTAACGGCGAGATTGCTACAATCGCCAACGGCGCCGGACTCGCCATGGCAACGGTCGATGCAGTCACAGCAAGCGGTTTAGCACCAGCTAATTTCCTCGATATCGGCGGCACGGCTACTTCTGATAAAGTCCTCGATTGTTTCCGTCAAATCACTACTCTCGATAATATCAACGTGATTATCATTAATATTTTTGGCGGCATTGTCCGCTGCGATGAGGTGGCCCGAGCCATTATCGATGCCCAGCGGCAAATTCCTGACCTACCGAAACTCGCCATTCGCCTATCTGGCAACCGCGAATCCGAAGCCCGCCAACTGCTATCACAATCTAATCTACCGCTATTCGACAGTTTAGAAGCAATCCTAGAGGACATTTCATGACACCGCAGCTTTTCACTGGCAAAAATGTCATAATTCAGGGAATCACTGGAAAAAACGGCCGGTTTCACGCGCAAAACATGCTTAATTACAAAACGCATATCGTCGCTGGTACCTCGCCTAATCAAGCCGTTTCCGAAGTTCACAGCGTACCAGTTTTCCGAACAATTAGCGATATCAAAAAACGTTTTGCCATTGATATTTCCGTGATTTTTGTGCCAGCGCCGCACGCCAAAGCCGCTATTTTAGAGGCTATTCAGGCGCAAATCCCGCTTATCATCTGCATCACCGAGGGCGTACCAGTACACGATATGCTCGAGATTAAGCAAAAACTGCAGCGCAGCCATTCAGTCTTGATCGGTCCAAACTGCCCCGGCGTATTATTACCAGGCAGACAGCTGCTGGGTATCATTCCAGCGTCACTGGCAACACCTGGCGATACGGCGATTGTCAGCCGCAGCGGCACGCTTACTTACGAAGCCATGTCGCTGTTGACACAGGCTGGTTTCGGGCAGCGATACATCATCGGTATCGGCGGCGATATGATTAGCGGCAGCAGTTTTGTCGATTGTTTACAGTTATTTCAAAACGACCCTAGCGTTAAACGTATAGTAATGATCGGCGAAATCGGCGGCATTAGCGAAATTGCGGCAGCTGATTATATTAAGCAATCTATCAACAAGCCAGTTTACGCTTATATCGCTGGGCATAGCGCTCCTGCTGGCATCCAGATGGGACACGCTGGCGCTATCCTCGGTACTAACGCGCTTGAGTCAGCGGCTGCTAAAACGGCTTATTTACAGCAAGCTGGCGCTATCACTGCCAACTCAATTAGCCAGCTTATTCAAAAAATAAAGTGATATAATTAGCCTATGAAGACCATTACTGTTCTAATCCCAGCTTACAACGAAGAATCGGTGTTGCCGCAGTTATTCGCGCGTCTAAAAGATTTGCAAAAAACGATCAAAAAATACCGCCTAGAACTGCTATTTATCAACGACGGCAGCAGCGATGACACCTTGACTATGATTCAAAAAGAAGCCAAAAAGAATTCTTCAATTGCTTATATTAATCTATCGCGCAATTTTGGCAAGGAAACTGGCATGCTAGCTGGCTTTGATTACGCCAAAGGCGATGCAGTAGTAATTATCGACGCTGATTTACAAGACCCGCCCGAGCTAATTCCGCAAATGATTGAACTCTGGGAGCAAGGATACGATGACGTTTACGCGCGGCGCCGTAGCCGCCAGGGTGAAACTTGGCTCAAGAAAAAAACCAGCGAGTGGTATTACCGTATTTTGCAAAAGTCGACGCGGATTCCAATTCAACGCGATACTGGCGATTTTCGCTTGCTTGATCGGCGCTGTGTTGAAGCTCTCAAGCTGCTGCGCGAATCGCAGCGCAACACCAAGGCCCTCTTCAGCTGGATCGGCTTCAACAAAAAAGAGTTGCTCTACGATCGCGACCCGCGCGCTGCCGGCGATACTAAATGGAATTATAGCAAGCTGGTCAATCTCGCTATTGACGGTATCACTAGTTTCACCACGGCACCGCTGCGAATGTCATCGATTTTGGGGATGATTATATCATGTGGTGCATTTTTGTATATTCTTTATCTGCTAATTCGACCGCTATTCGGCGTACCTACTGGCGCTGGCTATTCATCGCTAATGGCAGTAATCTTGTTTCTAGGCGGCATCCAGCTGATTAGCCTAGGCATTATCGGCGAGTACGTTGCTCGAATTTTTAGCGAGTCCAAGAACCGGCCTGGCTACTTTGTCGAGGAATATCACGAGGCTAAGCGTGAAAAATAAGGCGCAAATTGGCCGTTTCGCTATCGTCGGCACAATAAATACGATAATTGATTTTGGGTTATTATTTTCACTAACCTTTCTAGGACTACCGAAACTAGCCGCTAATACTGTCTCGACCGGTACTGCCTTTGTTTTTAGCTTTTTCGCTAACAAAAAGTACACCTTCAAATCCACTAGCAAAAATATCAAATATGAGATAGTGTCCTTTGTGATTATCACGCTATTTGGCTTGTGGGTGCTTCAAAACGCTATGATTTGGCTGGCTACGCCGCTAATCAAAAACTTCATAGCTAACGAACGAATTTCCTTGTTTGCCGCTAAATTATTTGCCACGGCCGTCTCTCTAATTTGGAATTATTGCCTATACGAGCGAATTGTTTTCAGAAAGGAATCATCATGAGTCATATCGCTATTGATGCCCGCGTTATCAACTCTGGGACTGGTACTTACGTGGTTAAGTTGCTAGAATATTTGCAAAAAATCGACCACCACAATACTTACAGTATACTTGTGCCAACCAAAGATAAAGACTATTGGCAACCAACTAACCCGAATTTTAACGTCCTAACTATCGATTTCAAAAACTATTCGCTTGCTGAACAACTTGGTTTCAAAACCTTTCTCGATGACCTCAGTCCAGATTTGGTACATTTTTGCATGCCGCAGCAGCCAATCCGATATCGCGGCAAGCACGTCACTACCGTTCACGACATGACACTGCTCAATACTTATAATTCCGACAAGAACTGGCTAGTTTTTCACGCTAAACAACTAGTCGGCCGCTGGGTATTCAAGAAAATTGCCAAGACTAGCCAGTATATTATCACCGTGTCAAACACTACCAAGCGCGAATATCAAGCATTCTGCGGAATATCTGATGATAAAATTACAACGATTTATGAAGCTGCCGAGATTCATCAGGGTGGTCTGCAGCCTTACAAAACACCGTTTACGCGCTTTATTGCTTATGTCGGCCAGCAGCCCGATTACAAAAATATCCGCCGTTTGGGCGACGCCCACCAAAAACTACTACAAAAGTACCCCGACCTCGGATTAGTGCTAGTTGGGCGAATTAATGCTGCCACTCAGCGCAACAAAGACTATTTTGAATCAAAAAAGTACAAAAATATTCACTTCACCGGCTTTATACCTGATGCTGAGCGCGACTGGATTTTTACTCGGTCGCTAGCATATGTCTTCCCGTCGCTACTCGAGGGCTTCGGTCTGCCACCACTAGAGGCAATGGCCTACGGTACGCCAGTTGTTTCAAGCAACGCTTCTTGCATGCCAGAAATTCTCGGCGACGCGGCAATATACTTTGATCCGCTTGATATTGAGGACATTGCCAGCAAGATTGATACCGTTATTACCGATAAATCACTGCGCAATACTTTGTCTAAAAAAGGCAAGCAACAAGTGGCTAAGTATTCTTGGCGGCGGATGGCCGAGCAAACTTTGCAAATTTATGAAAATGCTATTAACAGCTAGAGTCTCATTTCTTTGAAGGCTTTTTGTGCTAAATCATACATAGTTTGGTACACAGCAATATCAGCGACCTGCTCGGCAGTATGCAGATAAATCACATTATCAACAACCTCGATTGAGACTTCGAAACCAAGCGCTGCCAATTGCTCCATGTACGTCGGGTTGAGCAGCTCAAAGCTAGCTGCTTGGTCAGTATTAGAAGCATATACCTCGTATAACTCATTAAACTTGCCCCACTCCATCTCGACTTTTTCCAGACCGCGGACACCACCGAAACGCATCATTTTCTTGCGGCGAACAATAATTTGGCCGTAATCTTTCGGTACATTGATCTGGGCAATCACTACTGATGAACTATCAGTGGCGCGCTGGTAAGTATACAATTGCACAAGCAATGATTCTTTATACAAGCCGACCACATGGTTATTGATATCTGACGTACCAAACTGAGCGCCGTTAAATAGTTGCCCGCGCTTTGGTATAAACAGCCAGCCCATATCAGCGCTATAGCAATAATTATTCTGGCGGGCAAATTGGTCGATTTGCGGATTATACATCGCTGGGTTAGCTGTCGCCTGATCGACGCCGTCTAGTAACCAATCTTTGCCATGGCGGCGGAATCGCCAATATTCAGTGAACATACTATTGTCGGTGAATAATGTCTGATTGGTAGCGTTATCGACCAGCAAATCTTTGGCGCTCGCCGAAAAGCCAATCGTTACTGTATCTTGGCTATCATCAGGAGAATCTAACATATCAACCACCTCGGCGTCGTTCACTACGATATCCGACATCTGGTTTGTCCGATTCATTAGCTGCAGTGTATAAATCATCAAACCAGCATGATAAGCATAATTTTCAGTGGTATAGGCTTTAATCGCTTCGCTATCTTGCTTCGCCCAATCGCTTTGATAGCGCAAGAATACCTGCTTGGCATGATCGATTATCTGTTGTTCGTTCCATACCGGATCGGCAGCGCTAGCTTGCATAAGTTTATCGCGCAAGAACTTACTTTGTTTAATCTTATTAAACGCCTCGTAAAGTCCAGTAACCATACCGACGAGCGCGCCAAAAGCAATAGTTACACCCACCCAGCCTCTAGCAATCAGTGCAAAGGTTATTACTATCAGGACAAAACCAATCACGTTCGCAGCCACAAACCGCGTACCCTCTTGGCCTATGTGCTTGCGCAGCGCCGAACCGATACAATAAGCCGGCACGAAGCCAATCATCGCTATACCGGCCAGCAAACCGCCGCCTCCGCCGCCGCCAGAACCACCGCCCGAGCCGCCAGATCCGCCTCCGCCAGCACGAGCAAAGAGCTCGATATTTGTCAAAAATAAATGTTCCATCGAGCTCCTTACTTTTAATTTATTATTTTATAAACAATTTTAGAATTAAAATTTGACTTCAACTGGCTTTTCAATTGCTGCCCGTTCGCTTTCGCTAACATCGAAGAATTCTTTATCAGCGTTAAATCCTAGCATTCCAGCGAAAATATTAGTCGGGAAAACTTTGCGCTTGGTATTGAACTGGGTGACGTTGGCGTTGTAGAAACGGCGCGAGGCAGCAATTTTATCTTCGGTGTCGGTAATTTGCGCTTGCAGCTCCATGAAGTTGCTAGAAGCTTTCAGCTCCGGATAATTTTCGGATACCGCGAATAAGCTTTTGAGCGCCATAGTTAATTCACCGTCGGCCTTGGCTGCTTCAGCCGGGTGTGTTGCCGACATGATAGCCGAGCGCGCCTCGGTGACTTTTTCGAAAACGCCGCTCTCGTGCGCCGCGTAACCTTTAACAGTTTCAACGAGGTTCGGGATTAAGTCGGCGCGGCGCTTCAACTGCACCGAAATACCGCTCCACGACTCGTCAGTTTTGATATTTAGCTTGACCAAGCTATTATACATGCCGATTACCGCGCCGATCACGACAACCAGCAGGATAACCACCACAGCTACGATTATTAGTACAGCAGCCATACTCCAATCCTTTCTTTTATACTTATGATTATAACGCTAAGAACTCGCTTGCGCAATAATAATATAGCGCTGGCGGCCTTCGCCCTCAGAGTAAGTGCGAATATCACTGTATTCAGCCGCTATCCGGTGAACAATCCGGCGATCAGCAGCGTTAATATGAGCAACATGCGAATCGCCGGTGCGGCGCACTTCTTCAATCCAACCGCGAGCCTTTTCGGCAATTTTTTCTTCGCGCTGCTTCTTATAACCGGCAATATCGACGATTACGCGGGTAACCGCCGCATTATTATTGCGCAGCACTGTCGATACCATGTACTGCAAGCTGCGTAGCGTCTCGGCATTACGGCCAATCAAAATACTATTGAGGTCGCTGCTAGCAATGTCAATCGATAAAATATCATCCTGATAGCTAGTCTCGACCTCTATATTTTCGCCAAAAAATGACAAAATATCCTCGACAAATTTCTTGGCATAGGCAATTGACTGTTCTTTATCCATACTTCTCCTTTCCTACTTCGCCTTAATCCGCGTGATGTGCGCTTCTTTAGCTTTTTTCTCGCGGGTTTTGGCTTTTTTCGATTTTTTGGGAGCGCTAGCCTCTTCGGCAATTTCGTGCATTTCTTCAACATCTTTTTGCAGCAAGAAATGCTGCTGAGCGGCCGCCACCAAGTTAGACGCCGTATAGTAAAGCGCCAATGCTCCTGGCAGCCCCACCATGATCAAGAACATCATTACCGGCATAACCTTCATCATTCCGCGCGTCATAATACCGCTCATCTCGGTCGGATCGGCCTCTTTGCCTTCCATCAGATCGCGGAAACGCTTTTGGTTTTTGCCAGCAGTTGGCGCGGTTTGCTTAGTGATAATATACTGAGTAATTGCCGATACGGCCGCCAAAGCCAACAAGAAAAAGTCGATGCCGTGGTTGCTAAAAGTTGTCTTAGTCAAATCGATAAATCCGAGCATTGTATGATTGAAATTAGCTGGATTCTGGATAATCGACTGAATGACATCAATATTTTTGATTGGCTCGTAAAGGTATTGACTAATCACTTCGTTTTTGAGAGAGATAATGATTCTAATCACCTGGTAAAGTCCAATAAATATCGGCAACTGGATGATCAACACTAACACCGAACGCATCGGCTTAATACCATAGCGTTTGTATAGTTCCATTTGCTGCATGGCTTCGGCCTGGCGGTCGCCTTTGGTGTTTTTCTTGATCTTAGCCAACTCTGGCTGCATTTTGCGCATCAGCTTGGTTTGGTTGAGCTGGCTTTTGATCAGCGGATACATCACAAACCGCAGAATAATCGTAAAGATAATAATCGCCAGCCCGAAATCGTGCCACGGAATGATACTATACAATAACATTAGCGCGTTAAAAATCGGCTGGACAATCAATAATTGGAATAAATCATGCATAAAAGCCTCGTATTCTCCTCTCGGCAAGTACTTATCTATACCATTATATCATCTCTTTGGCTGACAACTACCGAATCAAGCGATGATTTGCGCAAAAATAGCATCAAGCGATGATTTCAGATCGCCAGGCGCCAAACTTAACGCTTCGCCGTTGGTAACAATCACTGCGATATCGACGTTTTTAACGCGAGGTAAAACATCAATCCGTAAGCGTTCATAAACGCGGCGGCGGATACGATTGCGCCCAACTGCTGATTTATGAACTTTTTTACTAATTACTACTGCAAAGCGCGGCTGCTGGCGGCGGGAATTGGTAATATATCTGACCGTGAAATAACGCGACCTAACTGCTTGGCCGTTTTTGTACAAAAATTTCAAGCTGCCATGCCCGTGAAACCGATATTTTGACGCAATCATACAATAAATCCCATTATAGCAAAATAGCGCCAAAAATAGCGCTATTTACCTGTAGTTACCTCGACTAGTTAGAGCGCGATACGAGCACGGCCTTTAGCTTGGCGGCGCTTGAGTACAGCCCGGCCAGCTTTGGTTGCCCGACGGGCACGGTAGCCGTGCGTCTTGACGCGGTGTCGAGTATGCGGTTGAAAAGTTCGCTTTGGCATAATGACAGTTATTATAACAATTCCACGCTCAATAATCAATATTTGATTGCTAATCTGTCGAGATTATACTATCGCTATATAAATTATCCACATTTTTGGCTGGTTTGTCCACAAATTTAACAGAGGTAGCGCTAAATTGTGGAAAAACTCACCTCTGTTTAATCGCCTACATAACTACTAATAAATGTAATGTTCTTATAGTTGTGGAAAACTCGTGAATCAGCTATCATAGAGATAAGTTATTAACAGCTTGTGAGGGTATAAGTTTTAGATGAATAATTCATTATGGCAAAGTGTCCTGGGGGAAATCGAGCTTTCGGTATCGCATGCGAACTTCAAAACCTGGTTTCGCGATACTGAGCTACTATCTTACGATAATGGCACGGCGACTATCGGCGTTGTTAATGTCTTTGCTAAATCACAGCTTGAAAAGCGTTTTGATACGCAAATCCGCGAAATCCTCAAGAAAAATAATCCTGATATTAAAGATGTTAATTACAAAGTCAAAAATACCAAGAAAAAAATCACTAGCCGCGAAACTACCGCTTCGCTGCGCGATCGTGCTAACGAGTTAATTAGCCGCGCGCCAGTTAACGCCAAAACGCCCACCGCCAATACCACCCTTAACCCGCGCTACACTTTTGATAATTTCGTGGTTGGTTCGTGCAACGACCTCGCCTACACTGCTTGCCAGGCAGCAGCCGCCAATCCTGGCGCCAAGTATAACCCGCTTTTCATCTACGGCGGTGTTGGCTTGGGTAAGACTCACTTAATTCAAGCTGTCGGCAACGCCATCATCAAGCGCGATCCCAAAATGAAAGTTGCCTATGTTAGCTCTGAAACTTTCATGAAAGAATTTCTCGACAGTATTCGTTTCAAAATCGCTGGCTTCAGCGATAAATATCGCAACATTGACGTCTTGATCGTCGATGATATGCAGTTCATCGCCGGCAAAGAAAAAACTCAAGAAGAATTCTTTCATACTTTTAATGCCCTACATCAAGCTAATAAGCAAATTATCATCAGCAGCGACAAGCCGCCGCGCAGTATTCCAACCTTAACCGAGAGGCTGCGCAGCCGCTTTGAATGGGGTATGGCGATTGATATTCAAATGCCTGATTTCGAGACTCGCTGCGTTATCATCGAGACCAAAGCCAGCATGTCCGGCGTAACCTTAGAACGCCAGACGGTCGAATATTTAGCGCAAAATATCAAAACTAATGTCCGCGAGCTAGAGGGCGCGCTTAATCAGCTGCTGGCTTATTCGGAAATGCGCGGCACCACGCCAGATGCCGCCACCGCCGAAGGGTTGCTCGGCAACGTTCGATCAACCAGGCCGCAACATCTAACCGCCAAGCAAATCATCGACAAAACCGCCCGCCACTTCCAAATCGATAGCAAAGAAATGTGCAGCAGTAAGCGCGACAAATACATTGCTACACCGCGGCAAATTGCTATGTATTTACTGCGTAGCGAACTGCACATGAGTTTTCCGCGCATCGCTCAAGAGCTCGGCCGCAAAGATCACACCACGGCTATTCATTCGGTCAACAAAATTGAAAAAGCCATCAAACTTGACCTCACTATCCGCGAACAAGTCGCCGAAATCCGGGAGAAACTTTATGCTTAAATACTGTGGAAATTTTGTGTACAGCCGGTTCAAAGCCCTGGGTAAAAATTGTGTTCGTTTATCCACTGTTTGGCGAGAGGCCTGGTTGTCATTGTCATCAAAGTGGACAAACTGCCTAGTTTTACTATGTGAAACTCACTCTTTTTCCGCTAGATTTTCTCAGGCTAAAATTCGTCAATTACCTCTGTTAATCAGCTACTTTTCCCCATTGTCCACAGCACCTACTATATACATCACTAATTATAAAAAGAAAGATAGGTAATAATTATGGAATTATCGGTCACACAAGAAAACTTTGCGCGAGCACTGGCAATCGTTGGCCGGATCGCTAGCAGCCGCGCCGGACTACCAATACTTGGCAATGTGTTGCTGCGAACCGAAGCTAACCGGTTATTGGTTGCTGCGACTAACTTAGAGATAGCAGCGACTTGCTATGTTGGTGCCAAAATTACTAAACCGGGCGAGTTGACCTTGCCGGCCAAACTAATTAGCGAGTTTATAGCTAGTCTGCCGCGCGGTACGGTTGATATAGTTAGCAAGGGTACGTCGATGACGATTTCGTCGGGTAATTATTCATCAATTATGTCGGGCGTCGACGCTGGCGAATTTCCAGAATTACCGTCGATTGATGAAAATCAAGCTGTCACCTACACTATCGCAGTAGCTGATTTCAAGCAAGCTGTCAACCAGACGATTATCACTACTAGCAATGATACCTCGCGTCCAGTACTAACCGGCGTTTATTGGCACACTGACGGCGGCAAATTGTATCTAGCGGGCACTGACGGCTATCGCTTAGCGCAGCGCCGCTTGTTCGATACTACTAGCGAGATTGCGGCAATCGTACCGACGTCGAGCCTGCAAGAGGTGCTGCGAACAATTTCGGATGGCACCGACCAAGTCGAAGTATTGTTTGACGACGAGCAAGTCCGCTTCCGGGTCGATGACTCCGAGATTACCAGCCGTTTAATCGAAGGCAGCTATCCGAAATATCAACAGCTAATACCAGCGACCTCCGAAACTCAAGCGCGAGTCAAGATGGATGATTTTTCGCGAATTGTAAAGATTGCTGGATTGTTTGCGCGCAATTCTGGCGGCAGCGTGACAGTGACGGTTGATGGCGAAAAGAATAATATTAGTATTCACTCGATTGCTAGCGAACTTGGCGAGAATACTAGCTCGGCTGATGCCGAGGTTACTGGCGGCGGTGTTCTCACGTTAAATTCACGCTATATTACCGACGCGCTTGGGGTTATCGATGGCGATAGCGTTGATTTCCGGTTTAGCGGCAAACTATCGCCATGCGTTTTGTCGCCGGCAAGCAAAAATTCGGATTATATCCATATAATTATGCCTCTGAAGAGTTAATATGAAGATTTTGCGATTGGCGGTGCAGAATGTTCGCGTTCATTCGCTGAAAATGCTTGATTTGGAGCCAGGGACAACGCTAATATCTGGCCCGAACGGTTGCGGCAAGACGTCGCTTATCGAGGCCTTATATATCGCTTTGCGCGGCAAGTCCTTTCGCGGCAGCGACGAATCGATTTGTTCGTACGGCGCTCAAATGTACCAGATAGACGTAGCTACCGATGAACTGCAATATCGGGTGACTTATCAAAATCAAGACGGCGCCAAGCGCAAACAGTTCGTGGTTGCTGGCAAAAAACACGGCCGCTTGCCTTATGCTCTCAAATATCCGATTGTGTTGTTTGAGCCGGATACGCTGCGGATTGTTAACGGCTCGCCGCAGCGCCGCCGCGATTTTTTGGACGGGTTGATTCAGCAATACGACCAGTCATATTCACATGAGCTGAGCCGGTATAATCGCGCTCTATTGCAGCGTAATAAGCTCCTCAAGGATCCGCTAATTAACGATGACGAATTATTCTCTTGGAACCTAATACTGAGCGATTATGGCGCTAAAATTATTAGTAAGCGCCAAGCGGTTTTAGACGATTTTAATAGTAGAATAACTGCAATCTATCAGAGTATTGCTGGCACGAGCGACACGGTTAGCTTGCAGTACTCCCACGAAAGCCGCGTGTCGGCGCAAAAACTGCTCAAGGAGTATGAAGAAAAAATCACTTATGATAAGGCGGTTGGCGCGACCAGTACTGGGCCGCATCGGCACGACATAGCGATTGGATTTGGCGATAAATCTGCTGCCAAAGTTGCCTCTCGCGGCGAGGCGCGGACGATTGTTTTGGCGCTGAAATTTCTCGAGGCAGCTTATATTGAGCAGCAAACTGGTAAAAGGCCGTTAATTTTGCTAGACGACGTCTTTGGCGAGCTTGATCGACACCGCCAAAAGCGGCTGATGAGCGAGTTTGTCGATAACCAAATTGTGATGACTAGCGCTGGCGATTAAAATATCATCAAGTCTAGTTTATTCGTACCTATCGACTTTGTTTGTGTTACCGATGTTATAATTCGGCATGAGCGGCCGCTGCGTAGTGATGTCGATAGTGTTAGCTTTATTGAGAGTACTTTGCGGCGCTGAGCAGTCGTATTTGCTGATCGAGATCATCGGCTTGCATTTAACTACCCATTTCGAATCTTTCTTCTCGAGGACGACTTTCAGAGTGTCTCGGTTTAAGTCGGTGCCAGCGCCGTTAAACACCAAGGCGGCAATCGCCCAATCACCCTTCTCTAGCACAGCTTCGTTTTTGATAGTATAAAAGGTGCTTATTTTGCTATTGCTGCCTAGGATAGCGCTATCTATAGCTTTTTTGTTCTCGTTTGTCAGTTTTTGTAAGTACGAATTAGTATATTTGTAGTCGAGAGAAACGTTTTTTTTGTCCGAGCCCAATAATATTCCTCGTTGTAAAATTGACACGATATTATCTTTACTCTTAGCTACTAAAAAGTACGTACCTTTCGGCAAGAAGTACTCTTTGCCGGACTGAATGGATTTTTCGATGACTGTTTTGGTAGGAGCGATAGTATTTTCGGTCTTGGTGTCAGTGCCTTTGTATAATATAACGCTAGAATATTTCGATGAATCGAATGAGATTGTCAAATACTGGCGAGAAGTAATTACTGCCAATATAATCATCAAAACAGTAAATGCAGAAAAAGCGGCGGCAATGATAATGATTTTCTTCTTCGGCGTCATAAATTATTCTCCTAGATGGCTTTTATAATCGGCATATTCTATCTGATAATCGCTTAATTTGATACCCATAGATACTAACCGCAGCGTGGCTTTGTAGCGGTATTGCGGCGATTCGGTGCGGATAACAATGATTGGCCGGTCGTCTTTCTTGTAATAACCGATTGAGTAGTAAGGATCCTTGATCGGCAATTTAGCGACTACTGGATATTTTTCGGTGAATTTTTTGCCAGTTTCGCGGATTTGCTGGCCAGCAATACCTTCAACCTTATTATATTGATCCATGTGTTTTTTTTGCCACTGGCGAGCCTGATCTGATTGCGGCATGAGCTCGATAATGACAGTATGCCGTGGTTTGGTGGTGGCGTTAACCTCTGTCTGGCTGCTGCGGAAGCCGTCTTTGGCGGCCGTGATTGAATAATCGCCTGGCGGCAGGTAATTGGTACCGTTTTTGGCGGCATACTCGGCCTTAGTTTTTTTGTCTTTGAAAGTGATTTTCGCGTCGTTAGGGGCGGCGGCAACCTCGACCGGGATTTTCCCCGACCGGTCGATAGCGGTGTAAATTTGATAAATTAGCGCACCAACGATCACAATGATAGCGAAAATGATGGCAATAATAATTTTGCGTTTATTCATGCTGATATCCCCGATGATGAAGTTGTTGATGATTTCTTCCTATACCACACCGCACCGTCCCAATCAAATCCTTCGCCAGCAGCGCTTGGAGCTTTTTCTCCTTGGCTGGCAGAGGCATATTTACTTTCAAAACCGCTGATTTCGCCGACATATATCCAGACGTGGCCTTCTGAAAAAGCCACATCGCCCGGTTGGAGCTTGTCGTCGGTGAACTTACTACCATCTGGTTCGTATGTGTGGTTAGCGCTACCAAGGAATTGCCAATGACCGTGTGCCCACTCACGCTGGATGGCCGAACCGCCACCCTTAGCATCAAAGTTATATGTTTTATCAAAGCCGCTATCATAGAGTAATGTTGTGACAAATACGCCGCAATCAACGCCTCTCATCTCTTCGCTTCTTGGAGTGTCAGTGTAGCGCCCGTCTTTTACAGCGCTATCCATAGCTGCAACGTAGTCGTCTTTTCGCTGGGTACGTGGTTCGTGACGTAGCTCTTTCCAGGCGTATTTGAGGGTGTAATCTTGCAGTCCTGAAGCCCCGCCGCTGCCGCTGCTGCACGCCGCGGAAGTGCCTGGCAAGGCAGCCCCAGACGAGCTAAGCGATGTACTGTCTTTATATTTGTCATAAAGGGCCCTAGCATTAGCCTGACGTTGGCTAAGCGCGCTGCCGCCGCTTCTTTCGAATGTCGCTTCAAATACTTCTGCGGCTTCTTCTGGAGTTGATGCTGCCCGGACAGCATCAGCGACTCCGCCGTTGCTGGACGTATGACCTTTCCATTCGTCGGTTAGACCCATTTCCCAGGCTAGATAGCGTAATTGAATTGCTATATCATACGGATCGCCGTTCATATCGGCTGCAAATTTAACCAAGCCGTTACCCCAACGATTAGCTTCATCCCACTGAGCAATACCATTGTGCGTGCCGTTTGAGGCTCTAGGGTCTAAGCTTGGCCCTGATTCTTGCTGGAGGTTGCCGACGACACCAGCAGCCTGAGCTAGAGTTAGTTTGGTACCATTGCCAGCGCTCATCAAATAACCTAGGGCGGTTTCTGGGTTATCTGATAGCATTTTGACCACGCCGCCGCCTTTGGTTGGTGTCGCGCAGCAGTCAGTAGTACTGCTGGATGAAGTTGTAGTCGATGCAGTAGAGGCGGTAGCGACTGAAGCGCCAGCGTAGCCAGCCATTTCGTCGAGAGCGCCTTGCATGAAGGCTATATACGCTTCGGTATCGTTGCCACCCTTTTCTTTATCAGCTGGATCTTTTGGCGGAGCATATTTATTTGCATATGCTGTCATACCTTGGTCAATTTCATCAGAAAATACTGCTCTATCGTATGAAAACCAGTCGCCGCTATCGACGTTTTTGTTTTCTTCAGCCTCAGCGTCGACGCTAGCCTCGAAAGAAGTCCACATATACCAGTTTCGATCGGCTTCTACAACGTGCGGCTGGGAGTCGGTTGCAGTGCGTCCAAAAGCATTGTGTCCCTGCTGTAGTTTTATCTGAGCGCCTTCTACGGTCGTTGTTGCTAATGACGACTCCATCATAGCATGCGCATATGCCAAAAACGGGTTAATGTTTGCCTTTTTAGCACTAGCTATAGCTTTTTGACTAGTACCTTTTAGCGGGCTATTTGGCGCGTGAGTTTCAATGTATTTCTCGATTGCGTCTGCCATTTTTGCGGCATCTAGATTGGGATAGGTCATGCCGTTTGGTGCGCCGCTGCCAGGGCTAACTGATGACAAATCGGTACCCGACCCTGTCGAGCAGGCGGCATTGCTGTCATAGTATTCTATATTGTTAATAGATGAGTTGATATTTAGTTTCTCTAGTGCAGCTGAAGTGGTTTGAGTGTAGGTGCTCGCTAGTATGACTGCTGTTAGTATGATGGATAACGTTTTTCGCATACTAATCTACCAATTTTTCGGAGCACTCCTTGTCCAGCGTAATGCTAAGTGTACGTGGTTACACGTGTCGTCATGGGGCACCAAGCCAGCACTGGATAATTTGCCGTCCATTCCCGAGCCAGCACGATTGCCGCAACCTTCCTGTCCGACACCAGCGCCTTGCGGTAGAACTTTGCCATCAAGGAGATACTGTAGCATGTCTATAGCGTTCTGGTCGCCGCCGGTTGTCGCTGTGCCGTTTATCATCGCTATGTCGACAGCTTCTCCAACAGGGTGCAAACTGTAATTGTTGGTGTTTTCACGGACTAGCGAAGATATGTATATAGGATATTTTTTAGCTATATATAATATGGTTTGAAGTAATCTTTTGTCGACCGTCACACCGTACGCCGCAGGTTGTCCATTTGCCATATTTTGGAACTGGTCGCCATCGTAGGTAATATTTGGATTATCGACAATCTGCTTGGCCAGGCTAATAACGTCGCCATCTGGCAAGGTGGCGCCAGGGCCGCTGGTGGTTGATCCTGAGCCTGAACCTGCTGCCGATTTTGTTTTATCTGGATCCTCATCCATACCATCGACAGTGCGTTTGTCGATTTGGTATAGGTTGTATAGGGCGCGCTGCCGGCTGTCGACGGTGCATTCTTTGGTGTTTATGATGCTAGCTTGGTTGCAAGTGTCTATCCAGTCTTGCAGCTCGCTATTACTCTTTACTTTGCCGTCTTCGTCGATATCGCCGGAAGCGCTTAATTCGCTAGCTACTTGATCAGGTTCTATACCCATATAATCAGTTGGTACGCCGTATTGAACGTCGCAGGCTGGACCGACAGCGATGTCTTTTTCGTTGGCTAGCACGGAGTTTTGCGTGCATTTGTTCTCGTCAATGATATTTTTGGCATAAGCTGATGGATTGAATAAGTTAAATAGCGACGAGGTAGATATAGACGAGATAGCCGATACGAACGCTAACGGACTCGACGCCATACCTAAATACGGTACGAATCGTATAGCGATTGACCCCAGGAAAGTATTCGGACTAGAGATGTCGAATGGGCTGTGTGTTAAGCGGTCTTCTTCGGCTAGGGCAATACGCTCGGGCTGGACAATTTGCTCGTCGAAGGCAACTTTTTGCTGGACGGTTAGCGGTGCATTGCCAGTGTAGCTGGCTTGGTCGGCCATGCTGTTTGATAAGCCCACGCCAGTGATGTCGCCGATATCAGTGCCAGTTGCTCCCTTGGTTTTGTCGCCTAGGAAGTATTCGGCTAATGCTTTCATGTCTACCCACTTGGTAAATGCGTCAATAGAGGTCTGCACAATACTTCCCATGACTGAACTGAGTTTTTCTTGGACAGTGTCGAAAGTCAATAAGCCTTCGATGAGCAGCTCTCCGCCTACCCAGGCCCAGCCAATCGGTCCTAGTCCAGCTCTGAGGCCGTCAAAAATATCGACGCCGACCTCGGCTGCTGTCGAGCCGATCAGATCGCATCCCATTTTGACAGGCTCGCTATTGACAACACCTAGATAGGTGGCTAGAGTGCCGCCAACTCCTGGTATATACGACGACGAGCTGCCAGCGGTGCCGAGACCCATAGTATATTTCATTAGTTTAGCGTCGGTAGCGGGTTTTTTGATAGTACCGTCGGACTTAGTATATGATTGAGTGAGGATAGTCGCTACGTTATTGACCATTTCCGGAGTGGCTTCGCCTTTTTTGATAGCGTCAGCGGCTGTCAAAAAGGTATAAGCTAGTTTGGCGTACTGGGCGATTCGAAAAGCCTTATTGATGTTGACTATCACATTTGGCGCCTTGGCTGCCGCGCAGATTCCTTGAGCCATCATTAGCTTGACGTCGTTCCCTTTCTTTTTGGTGGCTTTTTTGGCTTCTTTTGTAGCGTAATCACCAGCTTGTTCGGCGATTTCTTTATTCAGTTTGTCAGCCGCTTTGCCTTCTATTTTCGTTAATTCGTCTGTGGCTTCGGTTAGAGCTTTTCTGGTTTTTTTGGAGTTTAACTTTTCTGCTACTTTTTTGGTGACGCCTATTTTCTTGAGGAACTTGACCGCGGCGTCGTCAACCCAGTTCACCCAGCGCGGGTTAAAAGCACGCCGGAAAGCGTTGCGGAGTTTAGGATTATTGCGTAATGCTTTTTTGAAATCTTTAGCGGATATCTTCTCGCCGTCTATCAAGTAGTGAGCTGGCCGTTTGCCGCCGATTAGTTTGCCTTTTTCGATAACTTCGCCGGCTTCGTCGAGAGCCTTGACGCCAGCCTTATCAAGCTGTTTTAGCTGGTAATCGGTCGGTTTGTGAAAACGGCAGGCGATTTTGACCAGAGTACAAGATCCAGATGTGGCGTCATCGGCCAGGCGCCGTGCTAAAATTCGGTTTGATCGCGACGATGATGTATATTGCTGCTGATCAATATTGGTGACAATTGATTCTTTGATGGATACCAGTAACGAGCCCATGATGCTAGTCGACGAACCGATACCAACAGCACCGACTAGTAGCATGCTGGCTACCGCGCCAGTTGGGCCAAATCGTTTGAGCTTATTCATAGCCGAAAAGCCGCCTGATTTACCCTTGCCCTTCTTAGGCTTGTTTAGGTCTCTCGAGGTGTTGTCGCGCCAGCCGTCTTGCTGCTGCGACTGCTTCTCTTTGTTATTGATATTGCCAGCGGCGTCGCCACTGCTATTACCGCTAGCCGCTTCGTTGCCGCGTTTGGCTGGTTTTTTATTCTCCATCCTCGACAAATTTCGGCTGACGGTATCATCCCAATGCGCCTGGCTCGGCGACATTTCGCGCTCCCAGGCATCGAAATCGTCGGCATGACCTTGGTCTGTGGATGGCTGCATCTGACGCTCCCACTGGTCAAAGTCGTCGGCGTTGTCTTGGCTGGTGTCTGGTCTTTCTCTTGTACCTAGCGGCATAATCTTATTATAACCTTTTTAAGCTATTATGTCTGCTCCTCGGCAGCGGCTGCGGCGGCTTGTTGTAGTGTTGCCTGCGGGTTGGTGGTAATCAAGCCAGTTTCGGTGTCGCTGGCGACAATCTGGATATGAACGTGATTCTGCCCGGCAAAGAATAACCCCTGCCCGACTGGGAAATTGGCTAGACGCTTGCGTTCTTCTTCGGTTAATTTGAAAACGTCGCCAAGCACATCGACAGCGCTCGACGATTGCTTTAGTAGTAACTGCATTGATGAGTTCGAAACAATGGCGCGGCCCATTTTGCTGCCCATGAAGTCCTCGACGTCCTGAGTGATAGTCGTCAGGCCCAGGTAATATTTACGAGCGCGCTTGGCTAAACTAAACATGAAGTTCGCCGAGTCGTCATATTTCATCAGCTGCCAAGCCTCATCGACGATTAACATACGCTTTTTCTGCTGGGTGCGGACAATATTCCAAATGTGGCTAAGGACGATATACATCGCCACCGGCCGCAATTCGTCCTCGAGGTCGCGAATATTAAAGACCACCATATTGTTGTTGATATCAATATTGCTCTGCTGACTAAAGATACCAGCAAACGTGCCAGTGGTATATTTGCGCAGGCGCTGCGCTAACTGCGGGCCGGTACCACCCATGTGTAACAGAGTGTCATATAGGTCGCCCATTGTCGGCGGTACTGAAGTGTGCGTCAATGGATCGCTAGTGATGCCGACGCGAGCGTAAGTGTCGATCAAGCCTTGGTCGAGATCGGCCTCTTCGGATGGCGATAAGCCGATACCAGCGCTATTAGCCGAAGCTCCGCCCAGCATCAGCCGCAGCAACCCGTGCAGCGTCACTAGATTGGCGCGCAAGGCGTCGTCGGCTTCTTCGTTGTCGATAACTTTTGGCAGATCAAAGGGATTGATTCGCGTGTCGCTGCTGAGGCTGAGCCGAATATAGCTGCCGCCAACAGCGTCGCTTAGCCGCTGGTACTCGTTTTCTGGGTCGATAATCAGGATATCAGCGCCCATCATCATGCTGCGAAGAGCCTCTAGCTTGACAGTAAACGACTTGCCGGCGCCAGATTTAGCGAATACTACCATGTTGGCGTTCTCTAGGGTGTAGCGGTCGAAAATCACCAGGCCGTTGTTGTGCATATTGATACCGTACAAAATACCGTTTTCTTGGGTTAAGTCGGCGCTAGTGAACGGAAAGCTGGTGCTGACAGCGCCAGTGTTCATGTTGCGGCGAATTTGCAGCTGGTCGCTCATTTGCGGCACCGTACTGTTGAGGCCTTGTTCTTGCTGGCTAGAGGCGGTTTTGCTATAAACCAGCATCTGCCCGAAGAATGTCTCGATCGAGTGCTGTACATAGCCTAATTCCTCTAAGCTATCGCCGTAAATCGTCACGTACAGGCCGTAGCGGAAAAAGCGCTCTGATCCGACCTGCAGCTCGTCGCGCAGCTCTTCGGCATCCTGCAGGGCGGCTTCTTTGGCTGGGTCGCGCGTCTTGCCTTTTTCGGCATTAATCGCCATATCGGCCTCTAGCTGAGTAACTTTTTTGCGCAAATTTTTGAGGACAATCGCTGTATCAACAGGATAAATAAACATGCTGATATCGAGGACTTGATCAATGTTAATTAATCCCGATAGCCAGCCCGTATACAACCGGCGCGGATAGCCATAGACATACATAGTTCGGCCGTATTTGGTGCCGATACGGAAATAAGCCGAATGGATTTCGAGGCTGCTCGGTGCGATTAAGTCGCGCAGCGTGGTCATACCCTTGAGGAAAGCTTGTTCGACCTCTGCCTGCTCGCGCTCGCGCTGCTGGGCGGCGATATCTAGCGGATCCATCTTTTTCTTGCGGGCCATCACCTAACCTCCTCGTGGGTGTACGGATTATTACCTTCGCCCTTGCGGACGTATAGCGACGCTACATCGCCAAAGTCGTCAAGCGGCTCTCGTACAGCTGTATCTGGATTATATATATTGTAATATAACTCGCCTAGCTGCTTGGTATTGAGCTGAATAGAATAAACGCCGACGCGCATTAGCCCGCCAATCACCGAATCGACGCGGTTTTTGATTTCTTCTTTGGCCTTGGCGTAGGTTTGGGTGTCGATTTTGGTGACGTTTTCTTTCTTGCTACCAAATAATATCGAGAATATCCCCTTGCTCTGTTGGACGATATTGGTAACGTCACCAGTCGGAAAATACGGAATGACCACGAAAAAGCTTTTGTCCATGATGTTAGCTTCTTGCGATAAAACATCAATAAAGTTGATATAATCGTCCATCAATACGCCTAGCAGCATGTTGTCCTGGTCGCGCCGCAGAGCGTCGAGCTTATCGAGATACGGGCCGATATCGACTCGCTGCGAGCGAATGAATATCTGGATTGGAAAATACAAAGCATTGAGGAAGTCTTGATAGCTTAGCTCGACGCCGTCGCGTTCGCGCGAGCTCATCAGGTCGAAGTTGATCGATTTGCAAGCAACAATAGCGCGAAACGATCCGTCGTTCATCACCACCATGCTGTCGCGTAATTCTGAAAAAATCAGGGAATTTTGGGTGCTAGTGGCCTTTGGCTGTTCTTTACCTTTGCCCTTTTTCGGGTCGGTCGATGATGGTGCGTCAGGATTGCCAGCGGGGTTGCCTGGTGCCGCGATATTTTGCCCAGAACCAGCAACAACCGGCGGCATCGGCGCTGGCATTGGTGCTTGATTCGGCGGTAAATTGTTTGGCGGCACCCCCACTCCTTTCTTTGCCTAGCGCAGCGAAATAAATACTTCGCTGTCTTCTTTCTTCTGTTTGACTCGATCTACTTCGTGCTGCAGGGCGGCGATCGACAAGCCGCTATTATTAGCTAAACTAATTATATCATCTGAAGCCGCTGTTGCGCTAGTGTTTGCTGTTGGTTCGGCTGGCTTGGTTGGCTCTGTTGAGCTAGCTTGAATAGGATTGTTGGCGGTTGTGTTGCTCTGCTGGCTCGTAGGCTGGATAACTGATTGGTGAATGGTCGGGTAAGGGTTGAACTTTGGTAAATGTTCATCGTTTTGCATGGCTGTATCACCGACGTTATCATTATCAAAGGCTTGAGGCGCCTGAGGCGGTGCCGCCTGGCTGGTCATCGGCTGCGGTGTTGGCGCTTGCGTCTGCGCTTGATAATACATATTTTGGATAATTCGGTCGTGGCGCTCTTGGTCTGCCCGCGAAATCATAGCGTCGAACTTTCTGGCGACACTGCCGTCTTCGTCGAGCATACCAACTGTCTGCTGGGCTGCGTAATATTGGTCTGATACCATCGAACTGTTCGGGGTTGGTTCGGTGGTGTGGCGGATCGACCAACCCTTGGTGTCGGCGATATCTGCTAGATACGACAGGCGCTTTTCGGTCTCCATCTGCGATAGGTCTTTTGTCAGATGCTCATCGACAGCCTTTGGCACGGTTATCTCGATCAGCGATTCGATACCGTCGGGCGACCAGACGCGCTTGCGCGGCTTCAGCCTATAAGAGATAATAGCTGCTACATAGATCTCCATCGGCTGATCCTTGCGCAGCGGCAGCGCCAACACGGTAAAAAATATGATAACTGGCAAAGGAATAATTGCCAAACCGATAAATATCTGACCCAATCCCCAGGCCAAGGCGACAGCAACAGCAGCAATTATCAGGTAGATGAACTGCCGGAAGCTAAACGGTCCGATTAGCTTGTCTTCTGCCTCGACGTCTTGTGCGACTTTATATTCTGCCATACTGCTTATTATAGCGCATAAAACATTTTATGAAGCTACTAATGCTTTGGTATGTATAATCCGCTGCTGGTTTGAGTAAATGTTTGCCCGTTATGCGTCGTCGTGCCCCCCCCGGAGCCGCCTTGACCGCCACCGTCGCCCTGGTTGCTATCATTACCACCTTGGTCATTACCACCGCCGCCAGATCTTGGGTCTCCACCTTGGTTACGACCGCCACCGCCTTGATTACGACCACCGCCAGAATTGGATTGTCTCTGCATAGGGGGAATACGTTCAATCTCTTGGCGTACGGCTGACGGAACGCCGCCAGCCGTTTTAGGATCGGCCTCTAGGTCGGCGCGTGCCCTTATTAACGATCGCATGTAGGAGCTATCAGCGTTTTGGCTAACTTGGTCTGCTGAGAATTTCACCATCCTCCTGACAGCATCTGCATCTGCATTAGCCAAGCCTGAACCACTGGCTTTGTTCTTGATATAATCTCCCATAGCTTCTTCTTCGTTATAAGTACCCTGCCTGATAGCTTCTAGCTGCTTACCGCCTAACCATGGTGCTTTCTTGGCACCAGACTCAGCGATGGCGTTAGCGGCTTCTTTTTGTAGCGAGGCGTCCCCGAATGATGCTGAAGCTTCAGCCAGGTCGGATGCTTGTTTGCTGGTCATATGCGGAGCTAAGGCCTGCATAGCAGCGCGCCGCTGATAAGATGATATACCCTTCAAGTCTACTGGTACTATATCGCCTTTTGCATTTTTAGTGAAGCCAGTAGCTATCTCAGCCAGGCGATCAGACGACATATTGTTGTCAGCGATCCAGGCGTTGGCAGCTTTCATACGTTCGTTGTCTTCCGCTAATGCTGCTGCAGAGCCGGCTAGTTTGCGCTTCTGGCCGAAATCGCCGCTCTTAGCATTAAGTCTTCTATTGGCTGCCGATCGCCAGTTTCTAAAGTTGGCAATACCTCCTTTACCCCGATAAGTGCCGCCGCGTATCTGAGCGTTCCTAAGCTGTGCCTTTTCGCGCCGATGCTTACCAAACTGGCTGGTGAGTTTGTTTTCTCGCCACTTGCCGACCTTGTCGGTCAGTCTATCTCGGCCCTTGTTCATCTTTTTATTAAGCCAAGCAACTGCCCCGCCGATACCGATGATTTCGACAGCGCTTCTGACTAGTTTCGGCACGATCAGTAATGGTGCAAACACTAGCAAAGCAACGATAGACTGCATAATAATATCGCTTTCCTTAAGGCCGCTACCGAGAATTCTCGCCGCTAAATTACTGGCGCCATAGACCAATCCTACCATCGGGTAGACCATCAGGGCGGCCTTGAAAGCACTCCACCATTTTTTGTACAATCCCTCGGTATTTGGCATTATCATCGCGACGAATGCTAGCGGTGACAGTACGATACACATGATTATGATAGCCTCTCGCACGCCCAGCAAGAAAATCGTAGTTACTGCTGTGATCACTACGAACAGTAGCATCGAAATTACCGCTGCTAGTGCAAAATAACCAACTGTTAGAATCAAAGCACCTGCTGCTATCTTATTTATCCAGCCACTGTCACTATTTGACCAATCGCCTGCTGGTATATCGCCGACGGCAGCGGTCGAGACAAAATTGAAAGCACTCGACCCGACGACATTCGACAGGTCTACTAGTAATCCGCATATATAAAATGACGCATTGACTACAATTACGCCGATAATTAGCTTAGGTAACATGCGTTTAATGCCGTAATTATCTAAACCGTATCCAGTCATCTGCGAGTAGATGACGAACAGGAAGAATACCACGAAGAGGATATTGGCATAATCGCGAATCTTTGACCAATATGAATAGACAGAGCCGTCAGAAGTATCGCCTAGAATACTTTTAGCGTCAACAGTTAACATATTAATTAGTTGTGCCCGTGCACCCTCGGACATACTAGCTAGGGTGTTGACAATCGGGCAGATGAACCATCCGA
Organism: uncultured Candidatus Saccharibacteria bacterium; assembly: GCA_963551735.1. Lineage (GTDB taxonomy): Bacteria > Patescibacteriota > Saccharimonadia > Saccharimonadales > Saccharimonadaceae > Saccharimonas. The sequence goes on from CAUVHH010000001.1 coordinate 561,576, forward strand.
TATAGTCGATTTTGCAGTTTTCCTGGTCTTCTTCTTTTTCTTCTGGCGGTGGAGCTTTTTTTGTAGAACCCTGAGCTGCTTGGCAGGCGGCTAGCTCTCCTGGTGAACCTTGATATTTAGTTGTACAAAATGATTCGTCGCTTAAATGTCTAAAGCCTTCTGCACAAGCTTCTAGTTCTTTGCCACTGGAATAGCCTAAATTTTTACAGGCCTCTGCGTATTCTTTTGTTCCTGATGCGGGCGTTGTGGGCTTAGCAGTTCCGCTTTTACTCTTTTCTTCTGCTGCGTGGAGTGTTTTGAGATACGCCACATAGTCGTCTACCCATGGTTGTTTTGGAGTGTGGTTTTGGTAGCCTATGTATTTGTTCATTATGTTGTTGCACTGTGCTGAACCTTGAGTATAGTTAGTCATATCATTCCATGTGTAAAAGGAGTTATTCGCCTTGTCTGTTGTATGTCTATAAGTGTCACCTTCGCCAGTTTTATCGGCAAAAAAAATTGGATAATTTGTTTCCTTAATTTTAGTTACGTCAGTACCCTGGTTGGTTACGTTGCAATATCTCTTCACAAGTGTATAGGCAGTGTAAAATCTATCAACATTATCAAAATCTTCAGCTTTGGATCGAATGAGCCCTTCTAAAACCCCTCCTTTTACTGTAATAGTCGTTCCCTCCATAGGCTTATCCTTGTCGCATTGTTCTTTTACCGATTTATTCTCAAATGTAGAGTATATAACAACGTTCGACGCCATGTTGCAGAGAATCTGTTGTGGATCGCCACCATTGAAGCCAATGCTATTAAAAAAATTTACAAAAGTAGTTATACTTAACGACTCGCAGTTTTGATTGTTGTCACCTTTTGAATTAAAATCTGATGCTCCACCACTAGCTGAGCCGCCCCAACCATGACCCAATTTATCATCCTTAGCTGCTCCTATGTTCTTATTAAATACAACTTTATCATCGGAATCAGCATTTTTATGAGTGCAATATATGTATACATTTGCAGCAGATTTCTTTTTTGCTCTCTCGACTAATGCGGCAGGAAAATAAGGTTCTGAAAGTTCAGGTGCAGCGAAAGCACTCTCATTTATCATTGCTGTCAAAGAAGTTGTTGCTATGATTGTAGCTAAAACAAAAAGCGCTATCCTTTTATACATAACCATAATATACTATACAGTATCTGTGTAGTAAATAAAACAAAAAAGCGCTGTAATAGCGCTTTTTCTTAGTATTTAAGCGGTTTATTTATTTTGATCTAGTCTGTCCGGTGAGTTCTTCGACAGCTATTTTTTTGATAGATAGCTCGCCTGCACTTGTTTTGTCAAGATAAGCGGTGAAACGCCGTTTGTCGTTTTCTGGATCCATCACTGCGTACCTGGGGTCTGATGGATTTAGGTTGGTGCTTGCGCAAGTATCCCATACTAACTTAACAGTGTTGTCAGGAAGTACCGAACCTTCTGCTATATCGCCATCTTTGTTTTCTGGCACAGGTATAACTTCGTCTATCCTATAGAATTCTCTCCCTTTTGTGAGCGGGGCGACTCTATGATCGAAAAATTTCTCATTTACATTGCCGTCTACAGCTATACCAACATTAGCATAGCATCGTTCACTTACCCAATCAAAGAATTCCGGAGTGCCTTCACTATCAAGAGCGCCTGGACTCATGGTTAATTCAATAAACTTTTCTTTTACACGGTCGCAGATAGAATCAGCCAGATATCCTGAAGTGCCTTCTTTGGTTACATATTGGCCGAATACATTATCAGTACCTTGGTTGAGTACGGTGGGGCAGGTAAGACAATTAATGGCCCCAATAAGTGCTTCAGCTATCTCTTGACAGGCATCGCTATCCCATCTGTATCTGCTTCTTACTTCTTTAAAATTCGGTAACACGAGTTTTTCACGTAGCTTATCTTCTGGAACAATTTCGGATAAATCTATCGGAGTTTCTGCTTCTGGGGTCGGTGTTGCCTCTGGTGTCGGTGTCGGTGGCGGCGTAGGCCGTGCGTCAGCCGTCTCCATCGGTATATTTGCAGTACTCGGGCTGGCTGGTTTATTTTCAGTAGGGTATTTATCACCAGGGTATTTACCACCAGAGCAGGCTGCTGCAAGTGTGGCCGTCAAGCTAGCGGCTCCTGTAAATATTAGTAATTTGCGGCGGCTAACACCTCCTCTTTCTACTACCCCTAGCTGACCCTCTGGTTGTTTTGGACCTGTTACCATAAAACTTCAATCCCCTCCTTCGGGATTAGTGGCTTATGATGTCTATGCGACCCACCTCGCATTTGTGGTATTATTATACATCTTTATGGCGAAATAATCAAGCCGTCGGTGCTATTTTCGCTAATCTTCATCGTCTTCATCGTCATCATCGCCGTCGTACAAATCGCCAGCAAATTCCTTGAGGACGTCGACGGCTTGGTCGGTCATAGGCTGGCGCACGGTTGGCGTGTTGAGGATTTGGACAGCCATCTTGCGGGCATTCCGGCGCCGCTTGTTGAACCGCTTGATCAGGCTCTGGCGGGCGTCTGCTTCGCTGTTCGGCAGGCCTTTATCGCCGAGTTTCTTCTGTTCGGACCTGATGCTGTCCTCGATGAGCTTGTTGAACTGCGTCCTGGTCAGGTCGCTTGCCTCAACGTCGGCGAACATCACAGCTAGGGCGTTAGCGTTAGCGTTAGCGATAGTGCTGGTTTTGATGCGGCCCTCGAGAATCTGGCGGAAGGACTGGTATTGCAGGCTTTCGTCGCCGTAGAATTCACCGTTGAGGACAGCCTTGAGCGATTTGTCGCTGAGGGCTGGAGCTGCTTGCATGAATTTAGTTTTGATAATAGCTTGCTCGACCGAGCGGCGGAAGTCGTAGTTGTAGCCAGTGGCTATCACATTGCCATGCTCGTCGACTACTCTGCCGGTTTGTTTAATGACATTCATCTTTTGTTCGTACGAGCCGACGTCGAACAGTTCAGCGATCGACATGTCGCGGACGTAGTCGTCGCGGGCGTCGAATGAATAGCTGCGGCCAGCGGCGTCGGTAACGCGCAGTTGAGTGATTGGTTGGCCAGCAGCGTCGGTGCCTAGCTTGCCGGTAGCCAGCGCTTCAATTTGCCCAGCGTCGAGTTTGAAGTGGTGTGCTAGTTCGGCTTGCTGCGCGATCTTTTCGCCGGCTTCTTTGCGCGATTTAGCCACGTATTCGGCCAGTACCGCTGATTGGCTGCCGATGCCAGCGGCGTATTCGCGGACTAGCTTGCCATCGACGCGGACGGTGTTGTCGAGCATCATGGTATTGACCTCGCTGGACAGCGCCTGCTCAGCGGCGCGTTTGGCAGCGGCGGTCAGGTTGGTTTCGATGTTGGCGCGCTTGATGTCGCGGGCAACGTGCAGTACATAGTCTTGTGTTGGAGCATTAGCGCCGCGCAGGTTGACAACATGTTCGCTTTGGTCGCCCTGGGCGATAATTTCGGCGTGCATTTTGCCAAGTTTTTCTTTAGCGCGAGCAGCATCGAATTCGCTCTTCTTGATGCTCAATTCTAGAGCTTTGTAGCCCGGGCTGGTTTGCGCCAAGGTATCCCAGCGGGCTTGCTGGTCGTTGCTGATACGCTGTTTGTGCGCCTCGACGGTGCGCCGGGCGGTATCGACTTCTTGACCAGCTCTGCTTTCGTTGAATTCATTTTGGACGCGGGCTTTGTCGATTTCGGCGAGTTGTTGGCGGTGCGTCAGATTTTGATGGCCGCGGTCGAAGGCGTTGTCAAGCTCGGATTTGTGGATACTGGCCCGGCGGCGGCGTGCTTCAAGCGCCTGGCCGTGCGGCGTAGCGTAGAAGGTGTTGCCGATTTCTGATTTGCGGGCTTCGTTCTCGCCCTCGACTGTCTGGACAGAGCGCCGGCCGTAGCGGTCGTTGTCCCATTCGGTGGCGTTGTTGCTGGCGGCGGCTTCGTAAGCGGCGGTTAAGCCTTTGCGGCGCTGTGTGCGGCGATGTTGCCGCCGTACGGCCGAGTTGACAAAGTTAGCGCGGCTGCCGTGGGCTCTGTTGATGGCGCGGGCGGCCCTTTTTAGCTTCGGCGACCTTCTGAATATACCTCTGTCGGTGTTGATTAGGCTCTTACCAGCGCGATTTTTGGCAGCTTGGTAAGCAGCGCGTTCCTGCGCCCAGTTGCGGGTGCGATCGATGATGCCGCGGTTTGGATTGTTGACAATACCAGCGAGTTTGCCGAGCAAATTACCGCTAAGCTTGATGATAAGCGGTGTGATGGCGATCGGTGCAACCTGCACAGCTAAGCCGATGATGATTTGGGTAATTGAGTCGCCGGCATTAGCGATGATAGCGTAACCGGCTAGCTGCGCCGCACCGAAAATGAACGATATAAGCGGGAACATTAGCAGCATGGTGGCAAAAAGGTCTTTCCACTTATCAAAATATTTATTTGTGCTCGGCAATACGTAAGCCACGAAAGCTAGCGGTGCAACGATGATACACAGGGTGATTAGCGCTTGGCGCATAGCCAGAACCACCATCGCCACGATGGCTGCGACGATAGCGCCGACTAACATCGTGGTTAGCAGTGTTAGCGACGGGCCGATACCGCCGTTAGCGACGACCACCTTGCCGAGTACGCCACCGCCAGCTAGCACTACCCCAGTGACGCCAGTCCATGACAGCTCGTCGCCGAGACGGCCGTGGCTAGACAAACCGTGTCGGACGTCGGTAAAGAACTGTTGTATTGACGAGCCGAGTACGTTCGAGGTATCGACTAAAGCGCCAGATATCCAATACGAAACGTTGACCAAAATAGCCCCAATGATTAAGCGCGGCAGCATTGATTTGATACCATAGTTGCTCAGGCCTTGGTTGGTGATTTGCGCGTAAATAATCAGCAAAAACACCAGGACGAAACAGACATTGGAGACGTCGCGGACTTTTTGCCAAATTTCGTAAATCGGGTTGTTTTTGGTGGTGTCGGTTTGCAGCGTGTGGACGATCAGGAAACTTTTGATGATGTCGAGTACGCCGTCCATCCGGTCGGCGATAAGCTGCGTAGCCGGGCAGACGAACCAGCCGACGTTAACTTTACAGTTGTCGCCGTCATCATCGCCGTCTGCTTCTGGTGCGTTGGCGATAGATACTTTGGTTGACGAGGATTGCGTCGATGGATCGTATATACCGCTGCGCAAAAGATAGCTAACCGCCTGGCCTTCGGTGGCAGTTTTGGCGTCGCCTTCGGTCAAGATGAGGTGGATACCTTCGTTGTCTTCGTATTTGTAGCCGTCGTAGCCAGCGATCGGCAGGCTTTTGGTTTTTTCGCCGCTAGCAAACGACGCTTTGTCGATTCTGGTATAGGTGTGTTTTTGGTAAATAACGGTATCGTTTTTGGTAGAACGCTCGGCATCGGCAGCGGCGGCCGGCCGCGATAGCGCTAGAACACTAGCAAATAATGCTATCGTTACTGCCGAGAGCACTAAAAATCCTTGCCGCAAGGATATCCTACCCTGCAGGCATGTTCTTACCCAATCCCGCATACTCTCATCTATTGTAGCACTTTTAGCATAAAAAGTCAATGAATAACACCAGAGACGGGCGTATCTGTCAAAATATTTGCATATTTATGATAGTGGCGCTATACTCAATGGTACGAGCATAAATAAATTGTACAATTATAATGAAACAGAAACTGACAACCCCAATAACCCGTACCGTTACTGTAGTTAGTGCGGCTAGTCTGCTGTTGTGGTTTTCTGCGCCGGTTTATGCGCTAGACTGTGCAGTGCTGCCAGGTGAAATTTGTTCCAAGGCTGAGGATAGCGAAGCTATATTTGCTTTGCTTAATTTTTTCCTGACGATACTGGTTGTTTTGGTCGGAATTGTGGCGATTGGTATGTTTATCTGGGCGGGTATACTGTACGCTAGCGGTGATGCTAATAGTAACCGCGTTGCCCAAGCTAAAACGATTATGACTAATACGACCATTGGCATTATAGCGTTTGGTCTAATGTATCTAGCGCTGAACTGGCTAATTCCAGGGGGGATTTTCAACTGATGAAGCGCGTATTTTTGGCTTTGGCATTGGTATTGACGAGCGGGGTTGTTCTTTCGACTGCTATTTCGCCAGCCGCTTACGCCGAGGCTGATGCCTCGTGCGATGCTTATGTTTTTGCTATGCCTGCTTGGTATAACGGCATGATGACAAAGGGTTCTAGCGGCGACTGTGAGTTTGAAGGCCTGAAGTCGACCAGCGAGCCTGACAAAATTGATTTTAGTCGCACCGGGTTCAAGATAGGTGCTAATGTTGTACGTTGTCTCTTGATAGCGTCTACGTATGTAACTATATTTTTCTTAATTAAGGGCGGTATTGCCTATATGTATAGTACTGGCTCGCCAGAAGGCGTCGCTGGCGCTAAAAAGACGGTACAGAACGCGCTGATAGGTTTCGTGATTGCTATGCTCGCCGTGCAAATTGTTAATGTCATAGGAGACATTATATGATCTGGCAAACGATTGTCCTCGCCGCACGCAAAATTGATACGGACAGTATTCTTTATTTTCCAACCAAGACGGATAACGATGCTCTGCCGAGCGTGATGAGGCTGGCGTTTTTCTGGGCAACTATAATTGCGATTGTCGTGATTGTGATTGCCGGGTTTACCTATACTCTTTCACAGGGCGATCTCAACAAAGTTGCTCAAGCTAAAAATACTATACTGTATACAGTTGTCGGCTTAGTGATAGTTTATATGGCATCAGCTTTAATACTTTTCGTGTACGGAGCGTTTTTCTAAAATGCGTAAAATAGTCGTACTTGCAATTATAATCGCTGAGATTGTAACAGTGGCAGCAGTAATGCCGATGACGGTTCAGGCGGCTCGATTGCATGGCGCCTGCGATAGCGGTGATTACGGTAAAGAGGATTGCGATCTCGTCAAGCACAACGAAATTGATAATACGCACTCGACGATTTCTACGCCTATTGGTTGGGCATTTTGGCTATTGATAATGATATCAGTAATTATGGTTGTTATTGGCGGTTTTAAGTACGTCACTTCGCAAGGCAACCAGCAGCAGTTGAAGTCGGCTAAGGATACCATTTTGTATGCTATCGTCGGGCTAGTAGTGGCGATATCCGCCAGGGCGATTGTGCAACTGGTTGTTGATAGTTTGTACGGATAGAAAGTATAGAAAGGAGAATTATGAAAAAGAAAATAATAACGGCGGCACTAATATTGATGCTGGGTGCGGCAACAATGACCTTTGTTGGTACGACACTGGCGGAAGCAGCATCTTGTGGCTCTGCTTCAGAATGTATAAACCAAGGTATGACCGCGTCAGGAACTAGTTCTACCCCTAAAAGTCTCGGCTCAATATTAACGACAGTTACCAATATCCTCTTGTTTCTAATGGGAGCAGTATCGGTGATCATGATTATCATTGGCGGTTTTCGCTACGTCACTTCGCAGGGCGACCAGACGCAGATGCAATCAGCCAAAAATACTATTTTGTATGCGGTTATCGGCGTAGTAGTGGCGATAGCTGCTTATGCGATTGTTAGTTTTGTTGTTACTCAGTTTGTGGGCTAATCTACTTACTATATCTGTTACTACCTAGTAATGTAGCGTAAAAGCAATCCCAATTATTTACCAAATGTTGTATAATAACCTGTATAAGATTAATAAATCATACAGAAAGGATCGACCGTATGAGAATTAAACTAAATAAAGATAGTATTGTCGGTTTGCTAGCGGTGCCAGCACTGGCGCTATCGGTGGCAGGCGTGATGTTTCAAGCGACGCCAGCATTTGCTGACCCTTCAACTGAAAAGCCACCTTTGACTGTGTCAGGCGGAGCTAAGTCAGCCAAAGGCACCGATCAATCGGCTTGTTTGTTTGGTAATGAATCTGGTTGTGAAGGTACTGATCAGACGCCGATTTTCCGTATTGTTACTAACGTTCTATTGTTTGTCATTGGCGCTGTATCGGTGATTATGCTAATCATTGGCGGTTTTCGCTACGTCACCTCGCAGGGCGACCAGACGCAGGTGCAGTCGGCCAAGAATACTATTTTATACTCGATAGTTGGTATTGTGGTGGCGATTCTAGCCTATGCGGCGGTCAACTTCGTGGTTTCTAGCTTCGTCAAGTCAGAATAGTACCTGCTGCTTTCAAAGCATAATAACCGCGCTTAAATTGGCGCGGTTATTTTATATGTTTCGCTTTCTCCCGCTGGTATGCTAGTTTTTGGTTTATACAACAAAAAACCCGCTTGCGCTTGCCCGCGGGTTATTTTATCTAATTTTCCCTGCTCTATTGGATAGCGATCTTTTTGGCTTGTTCTTGTTTGACCTTGGTGAAGCTAATTGTTAGGACGCCATCCTTGAGTACTGCCGACACCTCGTCTTCTTTAACAGCTACTGGCAATGCTAGTGTGCGGCTAAATTCGCCCCAATAGCATTCTTGGATATGCCAGCGCGAAACGGCGGTGTCGTCGCCGCTCGACAGCGTGCCGCTGATAGTCAAGATGCCGTCAGAGATACTAACATCGAGATCTTCTTTGTTGACGCCAGCGGTACGAGCCTTAATCACTAGCAATTCGTCAGTCTCGTAGACGTCAACGGCTAGCTGGCCCGGAAAGTCTTCTTCCTGCTCTTGCCAGGCGCTATCATCGGCCTGCTGCTGAGGTGCCGCCGCGGCTGGCGAGTTATTATCGTTCGTTAAACTGTCATCGTTGAGAAATGCTGCAGCCAGCTCGTCTCCGATCAACAGATCGTCATCTTGTTTACGTGCCATTGATGTCCTCCACTATTCTCGTTGGCTGATTGAAATTTATACTATCATTATAGACTATGCATAGCGTATAATCAACTGTATAAACCATAAGAGTGTAAAAAACACAATGATGATTTCCCTGTTCGATATACTAGCACCCCACTACTGTTGTTCTTGCGGTGAAATCGGCAGAATTATTTGTGACAATTGTAAAAATAACATCAGCTCGCGAGCCTCGCGGCGGTGCTTGCTGTGCACAAAAACTATTCGTAATTCCAGCGGTTTATGCCAGCGTTGCCAGCTGAGAGCGCCTTTTGAAAATGCCTGGTATGTTGGCGAACGAAGCGGCGCTTTGAAGCTGTTGATTGGTTCTTATAAATTCGAACGAGTTGGCGGTGCTTATCGCGAGATTGTTGATTTGCTAGATGCGCGCGTATCAGAATTACCTGCCGAGACAATTGTGGTGCCAGTGCCGACGATTGCGTCGCACGTTCGCCAGCGCGGTTTCGATCACGCAGCGAGGTTAGCCAAGGAGTTTGCTCGACGCCGAAAGCTCCCCTGCCGCATGATACTGCATCGGCGAACATCATCAGTCCAGCATACTGCCGATAAGAGCGAGCGCTGGCAGCAAGCGAAGCAGGCTTTTGTTTGCGACAGCTCAGAGGCTGCTAGCTGTTTATTGATCGATGATATTTACACTACTGGGGCGACATTGCACTATGCTGCCAAAGCTCTACTGGATAGCGGATTCGAAAAGGTGTCGGTAGCAGTAGTAGCGCGGCAGCCTACCCAGGGTAGCTAATCTCTGATATAATAGGTTCGCTGGAGAGGTGACCGAGTGGTTGATGGTACTGGTCTTGAAAACCAGCGTGGGGCAACTCACCGCGGGTTCGAATCCCGCCCTCTCCGCCAAGAAAATGACTTATTTGCTTTTATAAAAATGAAATTATTTTAGCGGCTGGAGGCGCCATAGCCGCCAGTAGTAGTACCGCTGCCGCCAATACCGCTACCTGATGGGCTAGGTATAAAATTGCCGATGACGAAATTAACGGCCGCGTAGGCCAGAATTGCCACGATTATACCGACTAGCGCGTAAAGGATAGTGTTCTTGGCCGATTGAACTTTCGAGGCGTCGCCGCCAGATACGATATATTTTAGCCCGCCGATGATGAGCATGATTACAGCAACGGCGCCAACGATGAATAGCAAGACGCTGCTCACTCGTGAAAATACGCCAGACTCGCCGAATAAGGTGGTTGGCTGGTCGGCGCCGCGCGCCGAACTAGCGCCGTCCGCGATTGAGCCGATAGCCGCTACCGGCAGCGGCGACAGCGCAGCAATGGCGATGGTAATTGAAGCTAGGATTCTAATGATAATATTAGTGCTTTTCATAATGATTTTTGAAGTCCTTCTAGTTATTAGTATACATGGTTATCATCAAAAATCTATGCAGCAATGGTAAAATATGCTAAACTGGTAGCGATTGGAGCTTTACTATTGGTGATAGCTTCGTTCGGAGGAGTACCCAAGTGGCTGAAGGGGACGGTTTGCTAAATCGTTAGTACGGGGAGACCTGTAGCGGGAGTTCGAATCTCCCCTCCTCCGCCAAGAAAAGTAGAGGCCGTTTGTTGTCCTCTATTTTTTTGTGGTAATCACTGCAGCCATGATATAATGCGGTTATGCAAGACGACTCATCGCAAGATTGGCAAAAACCAGCAGAGACAGCTTCTGGGGCGCCTTTTCAAGCGGCTGTTTCAGAAGCAGAGTTAAATACGAGTGCAGAATCGACCCAGCCAGCTTCAGTTGATGCCGAGGCGGCAGATTCAGCTGCTCCAACTGATCTTAATTCAGTAGAGGATAATGCTCCAGCATTTGGCGATGATGCAACGCCAGCGGTCGAGTCTGACGATAGCGAAATTCTTGTGCGCTGGCAAGGTCCAGAGCATCTCTATAGCGAGCGTTCAATGATGTGGTATGCAGCTTTGGCGCTAGCGACGCTCATAATGATGGCGATTGCTTATTTTGCGTTTAATTCGCTGACATTCACTATTTTGTTGCCAGTGATGGCGGTGGCGCTGGGCGTGTACGCGCATCGGCCGCCAGAGATTATTGATTATACCTTGACCCGCAAGGGTCTGTATGTTCGCGACCGGCTAATGCTGTATGATCAGTTTAAATCGTTTGATGTTGTCACTATCAATAATGTTCATCATATTGCGCTAATTCCGCGCAAGCGCTTCCAATTAGGGCAGAATATTTACTTCCCTGAGGAATCAGGCGAGAAAATTGTCGACATGCTAGCGGCGCGCCTGCCGATGAAAGAGGTCAAGCCAGATTTTATCGACCGGATACTGGCCAAGCTTCACTTGTGAAAAGTGTTTGAGTATGCTATTATCAGCTAGTTAGCACCCGTAGCTCAGCTGGATAGAGCGTTGGTTTGCGGTACCAGAGGTCGTGCGTTCGAATCGCGCCGGGTGTACCACATGTTTTTATACGAGCCTGGATCGGATGGTTCGTGTCTGATGATTGAGAGTGTCTACCCTGCTGGGCGGGCGCTTTTCGTTTGGCGGACAGTTGCTATGCTGCTGATGTTTGTGATTAAATAGAAGTATGACTAATGAGGAATTATCCAATCAGATACAAAAACTAAGTGATATCGTTGCCAGTTTGGCGAAAACGATGAACGAACGGTTTGAACAAGTCGACAGACGCTTTGCCCAGATTGATAAGCGCTTTGAGCAGATAGACAAGCGCTTTGAGCAAATTGATGAACAGCTCGCCGATATTCGCAACGACCATAAAACGTTGGTTGATATCGTGAAAGATATGGATTTACGAATGGATAAGGGCTTCAATGAGCTAAAAGCTGAAGACGGCAAAATTCATGCCGAGATTGCTAGTCTGCGACTTGAACTTTACCACGAATCTGGCAGCCGCGAGCTGGTGGACGATACTTTGTATGGTTCGTTAGACAAGCGCTTGCGCCGACTAGAGGCAAAGTTTCCTGATTTGGCGTCGAGCCAAGCGGTGTGATATTTGGCGGAGAGACAGGGATTCGAACCCTGGGTACGATTGCTCGCACACACGCGTTCCAGGCGTGCACCTTCAACCACTCGGTCACCTCTCCTTCGCTTACAATTCTACCAGAAAACGCCAGAAATATGAATTGCGCTTTACTCTGCGCCTGACTAATTAAAAATGTAGTATTTTACACAATCTTCATCGGTTGATTTATTAAACGTCACTTGTCTATAATAGATTAATATGACAGCGCGAAAGACAGCAAGGCCGATAATTCAACTTAAAAAACTTACAAAAATATACGGTATAGGCGACGCGGCGCACGATGCGCTCGATGAAATTGATCTGACCATCCGCGAGGGCGAGTTCATCGCTGTGATGGGGCCGTCCGGCTGCGGCAAGACGACTTTGCTTAATATCATTGGTTTTTTGGATCGGCCTGACCAGGGCGAATATCTGTTTGAGGAGCACTCGACCGCTCGCCTATCAGAACGACAGTACGCCAAAATTCGTTCTAACAAGATTGGTATCGTTTTTCAAAGTTTTAATTTGATTAATCGCTTGACGGTGCTCGAAAATGTCGCTTTGCCGCTGATTTACAAAGGTGTACCGCGCGTCAAGCGTCTGGAAATGGCTAGTAGTATCCTGAAATCATTCCATTTACAAGAACGCGAATATTATATGCCGTGGCAGCTATCGGGCGGCCAGATGCAGCGCGTGGCGATTGCGCGGGCTTTAGTGAATAAACCGAGCATCATTCTAGCCGATGAGCCGACCGGCAACCTTGATAGCCGCTCTAGCCACGTTATCATGGAGGAGCTGGCTAACTTGCACAAAAAAGGCAACACTATCGTCATGGTGACTCACAACCCGAATCTGACTAGCTATGCTAGTCGCGTGATTAACATGCTTGACGGCAAGGTTGCCAGCGACCGCCGCGTAACAGTTGAATCGCATACCGAATCAAAGGAAGTAGCAATCCCGCTGCACAAATCAGACGCTTCTAAAGACAAGAATGGCGCAGATGCTAAGGATACCAAGGATAAGGACACTAAAAAAGCCAAAGAAGAAACAAAAGAAGCTACCAAGGATAAGCCTAAAAAGACAGCCAAAAAGAGCGAGGACGACGAAAAATGAGGTTAATGACAGTTGAACACATCACCGATGCTTATCAAACATTGCGGCGCAGCCGCGCACGCACGGTGCTAACGGCGCTGGGTATTGCTATCGGCGTGGCTAGCGTGACGTGTATTTTGGCGATTAGCGACGGTGCTCGCGGAATGATCTCTAACCAAGTTAATACCTATGACGGCAAGCTAATGATCGTCCGTCCGGGCGCGCAGACGCGCGATTTGAATGCTTATCTCAATCCGGCCGGGCAGCAGTTATTCGGCACTAGCTCGTTGACCGAGGCTGATATTGAGGCTGCTAAGTCAATTGACGGTATTGACGCGGTGGTGCCGCTAATGATTTTGAATGCTACCGCTAAAACTTCTCGAGCTGAGGCAGCTAATAATGTTGTACTTTCTACTACTCCTGCATTTATCAAGACGGCAGATATCAAAATGAACGCTGGCCAGTTCCTCGGTGAAGAAACTGACGATTCAGCGGTGGTGATCGGCAGCGAGCTGTCAACTAAACTATTCAACACTGATCGTTCGGTTGGTCAGATGTTCACGATGTACGGCCAGCAGTTTACGGTTATCGGCGTTGTCAAGACTGGCGCTAACCCGGTTAACTATAATACCGTTGATTATGGTAATGCAATTTTTGTCTCTTATAATCAAGGTAAATTGCTGCACAAAGGCAGTACGCAGATTCAACAAATTAACGTTCTGGCAAAGGACAAGGATAATGTCTCGGCTGTTAAAGATAAATTGAAAGAGAAAATCCTCAAACAACACTTAGGCGAGGCCAACTTTACTATTCTAAGTGGCGCTGATATTGGCCGGCCGACTGGCGAATTGTTTAGTGCCTTAACAGCGGTGATGGCGGCCATTGCAGCGATTTCGCTGGTAGTGGGCGGCGTCGGTATCATGAATATCATGCTGGTTGGCGTGGCTGAGCGCACCCGCGAAATTGGTATCCGTAAAGCAGTTGGCGCTAGCCAGCGGACAATTATCGGGCAGTTTTTGGTCGAGTCGCTGATGATTAGCCTGCTGGGCGGCACTTGTGGTTATCTGGTTGGTTGTTTGTTAGCTGTGATTATTAGTTCGCAAATGAGCTTTGGGCCGACAATGACCTGGTCAACGGCGATTGCGGCGTTGTTGATGGCGGTTGGTTCTGGCGTAATTTTCGGTACTTACCCTGCCCTGAAAGCGGCGCGCAAGAATACTATTGAATCGCTGCGGCAATACCACTAGAAGCTGAATTTCTACCGATAGACAATAAACAAAATAGACAGCGCTTATTCTGTCTATTTTGTTTTTACTTATCTCCACGCGCGTTTATTTTTCGAGGGCTTTTTTGAACTTTTCAATTAAGTTAACCTGGGTCGGGTCGACATTATTGAGAATTGCCACATAAATACTGGCAAAATCTGCTAAAATACAACCCCACAGCATCTGCTGTAGCGGTGTTTTGCCTGCGAGTGGTACTACGTTTGATTTCGGGCGTTTGCCAGATAGCATCTGATCGCTGAGCGAGAAGCGTTTGAGAATGCGCGGGTGCTCAAGATCGCTTAGCAAATCAAATACCGCGAAAGGCTTCTCGACCGGGTGGCTAGTCCAGCCAATAAATTCGTTGTGGCTGAATTCTGGCAAATAGTTGCAGAAAGCAACGTTTTTAGCATTTTCGTTCCAACTAATTTTCCACTTATAAGCTAGCGGCGCCATCAAACTACCGCCGTAGAAAACTGGCGTTTTGCCGACAGCGATTAAGGCTAGCTGCTTGGCATAGTTTTGCTTGGTCGGTACATCTTTGGTCCAGAGCGCGCTTTCTTTCTCTAGCCAAGTGCTAATAGCTGCTAGTTCGTCAATGTAGGTGCGGTCAATCAACTTGAAGGCATTAAGCACTTCAAATAGCGCTCGCAGCGAATAAATTACGGCCATGCGCGGTTGGCAATCTTTGGGAATGAGTGCTGATAGGATATGTTCTCGTTGAGCAATCTCGTTAAGTTCTCCGCCAGTAGCAATGATAGCAATTTGGCAGCCGTGTTCAATCGCCTGCTTGAGGCATGATAGAGTTTCCTCGGTGTTACCAGAGTGGCTACTAGCGATAACTAAGGTATTGTGATCTGCGTAATGCGGCAAATCGTAGTCCTTGACGATGTCGAACGGAATTGATAGCGTGTCGTTGAGCAGCGACTTAGCGAGGTCGGCCGCTAGCGCCGAGCCGCCCATGCCAGCGACGATGATGTTGCGCAGTTCGCGGCCGTCGTGCTCGGCGTCGCGCAATTGGCAGTCAAAATTTGCCTGTTGATAGAGTTTAGCTGCAACTTCGAGAGCGCCCCCGTTGTCTCTTTGCTTCAAAATATTAGAGTCATCTAGCATGTAAAATCACCTTTCTCTTGCGATATTTCCTATAACTATGATACAGTATATACTAAATAAAGCATAAAAGTAATGAAGAGGGTGGGCACATGGATATAAAACCGCAAACAACGCAGCCAATTAGCGACGATCAGGATCTCGCTAAGGTTTTGGCTGGCGTAAGTAACGGCGCGAGCGCAACGAGCGCGCAGCCGGCAGCACCGTTGCCGCCGCTGCCTGATTTGCCGCCAGAGCCAGCGCCGGAGCCAGAACCAGTGGCACAGCCAAAGCCAGCTAAAGCGTCAAACACAGTTGTGCCAGCAGCCAACAGTGATCTTGATAGCGTCAAGAACGAAGCTATCAAAGAGCTTCGACCGCTGGTGGACAAGCTCAACATCTCTGCCGAAGAAAAATTTGACACTTATTTGCTGTTGATTCGCTCGACGGACGACAAAACCTTGATTGCGCCGGCGCATGAAGCCGCCAAAAATATTGCTGATGAATCTCGCCGCGCTCAGGCTTTGCTTGATGTCATTAAAGAGATTGATTTCTTATCAAACCCGCAGCCGTAATAGATTTTCTCTGTTAATCACGCGATAACACCTCCGCAAGCCCTCCTCGGAGGTGTTATACTATAGTTATGACTATTCGTTTTGCAACTGATGATGAAATCAACCGCTGGGATGATCTAGTGGTTCATAATAGCGATCGCGGCAATATGCTGCAAGGGTCGGTCTTTTTAAATTTGAAACGGCTAGCTAACTGGCGGCCGCGTTTTATTATCTGTGGCGAGTTAGCAATTGGTGCTATCGAAAAGTATATTCCCCTGTTCGGTAAAGTATGGTATATCCCGAAAGGTCCGGGCGTAGCAACCGCTAACGAGTTAGCTTCGGTAGTGCCAGTGCTGCGCGATTTTGCTCGCCAGCAGGGCGTTTTTACTATCAAAATTGAGCCGGAATTACTACGTGGCACCGATATTTCTGCGATTGAACTATTGCCTACTCGGCCGATTCAATACAATGCCTCGACCGTGATAGTCGATTTACATAGCGATATTGATACAATCCTTAAGGATCTGCCGCAAAAGGGCCGCCACGCTATTCGCCGCGCTGATCGCGACGGTGTTGTCATCAAGCGGGTGCCAGTCAATGATGAAACTTGCCAGGCGATGTATGATTTGTTCAAAGAAACGGCCGATGGCGCTGGCTTTACGATTCGTTCGCCGCAATACTACCGCGAATTCTACCAGCAATACGCTGATGCCAACCAAGGCCAGCTATTTTTTGCCTATTATCAAGATCAGCTGGTGGCTGGTGCTTTTGCGGTGATTTTGGGTACCAAAAGTACTTACAAAGACGGCGCTTCGGTTCGCAAACGTACGGCGTACGGCGCTAGCCACCGCTTGCAGTGGGAAGTAATCAAATGGGCTAAAGAGCACGGCTCGCTCGAACACGACCTTTGCGGTACGCCAGCTTCCGATGAAATGAGTAACCCGAATCATCCGCGCTATGGTTTGGGGCGCTTCAAAACTAGCTTCAATAAGCATATCACTGACTATATTGGCGCTTTCGAGATTCCAGTTTCGCCTATTAAGTCGCGGCTTTGGAGCAAATATATCGAACGATTAGTGCGCCGATTATACTTCGCCCGGCATCATGAATCATACTATTAAGTCGCTTAGAAGCACTCTCAGCCCTAATCGTCGCTACTTAGCTTTAATATTCAAAATAGCTTGCCGCACTGTTTCGATTTCGTTCCAAGGGTGAGCTCCGTCGGCGCGTTCAATAGTTTTTTCGTGTCCTTTACCCAGGAATATAACAGTATCTTTCGAGCTGGACACTCGCGAGACGGCGAAATTAATGGCCGCAGTGCGGTCTGGTACTAGGAAGAGATTTTCCTCGCGTTTTTTGCCGGCTTTTTCGGCGCCTGAGGCGATTTGCGATAGGATGGTATTGCCATTGATATCGCGATCGTCTTCCTCGGTTAAGACAATTTCATCGGCGT
The DNA here is from genome assembly GCA_963551735.1 of uncultured Candidatus Saccharibacteria bacterium. Taxonomy (GTDB): domain Bacteria; phylum Patescibacteriota; class Saccharimonadia; order Saccharimonadales; family Saccharimonadaceae; genus Saccharimonas. The sequence continues at coordinate 578,824 of CAUVHH010000001.1, forward strand.
ATTTGCCAGCGATTTCGCCCTGAATGGCGCGTTTAGTTTCGTCGCGGCGGCCAGCCGAGCCGAACAATACCACTAACTTGCCCTTCGTTGTGTTTCTAACATCATTTAGCAACCGTTCGAATGAGTCTGGCGTGTGCGCGAAATCAACAATCGCCGAGAACGGCTGTCCAGCGTCGACCACTGTCATGCGGCCTTCTACGCCCGCTAAAGCGGCAATTCCCTGTTCAATTTGGGTTTTGGTCAAGCCAACCTCGCGGCCAACAGCCGCCGCCGCTAGGCTGTTATAAACATTGAACTCGCCTGGAATATTAACATGAATGTGGTAAGAGTCGCCATCAATTAACGCTGTGTAATCACTGCCGTGGGCGCTCAAATTGATATCTTGCGCCCGCCAATCGCCAGATTTGAGGCCATAGCTGACCGATTGTTTGACGGCTTGGCGGAAAGTTTCAGCAGACGGATCGTCGGCGTTAATGATACCAACGCGGCTGGCTAGTCTAAATAGTTTGGTTTTGGCAGCCAAATAGCGCTCAAAAGTTTTGTGATAGTCGAGGTGTTCGTGCGTAACGTTAGTCATGACGGCAATTTCGATTGGCACGCCAAAGGTACGGTGCTGGGCTAGCGCGTGGCTAGTTACTTCCAAAACTACCCATTCGACATTTTGTTTCTTGAATTCCGCTAATCGTTTTTGTAGCAGCGGCGCTGAAACTGTTGTCATATGAGCAACTTGCGGTGTAATATCGTTGCCGACACCGTAAGCGACAGTAGTCATCAATCCTGCTTTGAGGCCAGCTTTAGTTAGCATTTTGTGGATCATGAAGCAGGTTGAGGTTTTGCCATTGGTGCCAGTCACACCGATGACGCGCATATTGTGCGCTGGATAACCGGCCTTGGTGGCAGCGGCAGCAGCTGTCAATAGATGATAAGTCGGCTCAATTGATTGGTATAAACTAGCGGGAATGGCCTTTTTCAAAGTTTTCTTGAGTGAATTCATACCGATATTATAGCATCGACCTCTTGGCGGTGGTACAATTAAGTAGATGAAGGTTTTGGGAATTGAGTCAAGCTGCGATGAAACCGCGGCAGCCGTAGTTGAGGACGGTTTTCGGATGTTGTCAAATGTGGTGCAATCGCAGATTGACATCCACGCGCATTTTGGCGGCGTGGTGCCCGAAATCGCAGCGCGCAGCCATATCGAGGCCATCGGCCCAGTCGTCGATGAAGCCCTTGCCCAAGCGAACTGCACTTGGGACGACATTGATGCTATCGCCGTGACCTACGCGCCAGGTTTAATTGGTTCGCTGCTAATTGGCTCGCTAGCAGCGCGAACGTTAGCGATTTTACATCGCAAACCGCTCTACCCGGTGCATCACGTCGAGGGACATGTCTACGCCAATTTTATTACCGAGCAAGCGCCCGGGCCTGTTCAGCTTGCCTTGCCAAAATCCCAGCCGCGCTTTCCTCTTTTGGCCTTGATTATCTCGGGCGGACATACGCAGCTGGTACTCTTTCGCGGCCACGGCGACTATCAGCTGCTGGGACAAACCCAAGATGACGCTGTCGGCGAAGCTTTTGACAAGGTAGCCAAAATTCTCGGCCTGCCCTACCCTGGCGGCCCGTCGATTGCGCGCGCGGCTGAGTCGGGTAATCCTGATAAACACCATTTACCCAAAGCTAAGCTCGATAATCCGTACAATTTTTCGTTCTCAGGCCTCAAGACAGCTGTTTTAAGGGCTGTACAGCGCGAAGTAGGCAAAGACTTCACTTTTCCATCGCACGAGCTCCCAGGGCTTGTCACGAGCTTGCAGCAGCACGATTTTGCAGCTAGCTTCCAGAAAGTAGCCGTCGAAACGCTAGTTGAGCGTACCTTGCGCGCTTTTCAGGACTTTCGACCGCAATCAGTGGTAATTGCTGGTGGCGTAGCTGCCAATCAAGAACTGCGCCGCCAACTGCGCCAGAAACTACCGATTAACATTGAGTACGCGCCGATTCAGCTGTGTACTGATAATGCGGCAATGATTGCGGCGCTAGGCTATCAGCAAGCTTGGTTGAGCGATCCAGCCGATCCGTACACTCTCGAGGTGGTTCCTAGCCTGTCAATGGCCAAAACCACCTGGAACAAGACCGGAGCGTTGTAAATGTCACAACTATTTACCTCTGTTAATAATGATGAATTGATCAATATTTTGAATGGCGGCGGTATTGGCGTACTGCCTACTGATACAGTTTATGGTCTTGTAGCACGGGCCGCTGATCCAGCAGCGATCCAAAAAATGTACGACACCAAGAAGCGCGCTAGTCAACCAGGAACGCTAATCGCTAGTTCAATTGATGATTTGGCAAAATTAGGGCTAGATTCTAATCACTTATCGTTAGCAGCTAGGTTTTGGCCCGGCCAAATCAGCGTGGTTGTTAATGCCGATAATGTCGCTACTTATCTCAAACAAACGCGAGATAACTTAGCTGTGCGCATTCCCGACGACCCTTCGCTATCGCGGCTTTTGGCGCGGACTGGCCCGCTGATGACTACTAGCGCTAATGTGCCAGGCCAGCCAATTTCGTCGACAATTACTGAAGCTAAAGCCTATTTTGGCGACAAGGTCGATTTTTATGTCGATGGCGGCACTATAACTAATAATCAGCCGTCAACTATTATCGGCCTCGATGAGCATGCAAATATCATTATATTTCGCCGCGGGGCTGTTGATATAGATCGGTTATTTACCAAGTAATTTTTTGGTGTTGCGGATAGCTCTTTTAGCTAGCGGTAATCCATGCCGCCAAACTGGGTAGAATTGACTCATCGGATAATCGTAAGTACCAGCTAATTTATTCTCATGGCTAGCAAAACCGCGCTTGAAGTTGCTAACACCGTCGTTGAGCAGGCCGTTCATGTCGTAACGCTTAATTCCCTGCCGCTTACATTCGGCGATAGCGTGCCATTTTAGCGCGTAGTTAGCGCGCAAGGCTTGGCCGCGATCGTTCATACCGCCGTATAGCTCGAATGAAGTTTCGCGGCTAGTCGCCAGCCAGAGAAATGATATCGGGCGATTGTCTTCGTAAGCAGCAAAAATTTGCGAGTGCTCTCCTAGTCTGTCGTGAATGTCGTAATAATACTGGTCGTCGTGCAGAGCGAATTTAGCGCGTTTAGCAGTCTGCCGATAAATTTCGAGGCAAGCAGCGATGTCTTGGTGGGTTTTTACCGGTTTGATACTAAGTCCAACCCGGCCAGATTTACGGATATACTGGCGGGTTTTTTTGGTCATCGCGGCCAATAGTTCGTCGGTTGTATGAGTCAAATCCAAAATCAAAGTACGCGATAGCAAAATATTGTTTGGCGATTGGCGCCAACCTTTGGCACGGAGTAGATTTTCAGTATCTGGCTCAATAGTTAGCACAGCGCATGGCAGCTTATGCTTAACGTAATTAACAATTGCCGCCAAAACATCCTCTTCTCTGCCTTGTTTACAGACTGGTCCGCGCGGAATGTAACACAGTTGATTAAGCGGTTTAGGCAGGTTTCTCAGTAATATTTGCGCAGCACCAATTGTTTCGTTGCCGTCAGCTATAGTAATTCGCTGAACATGCCAATTGTGAGCCGCTTTTACCTCGCCCCACCCCCAGAGCTGCAGCGGGTGCCCGCCAAACTTAGCAACAGTCTTGTCCCAGGCAGCTTTTTCGTCGCATAGTATTGTATCAATCATATGTTTAGTATACATCGTTTGTGCTATAATAGGATAGAACACAAACACGTGGAATAAAAAAACAGCAAGAGGTGAGGAATAGCAAACTGTGGAATTGCTATGCTTGGTTATTTTGCTAATTTTCACGTGAAATGAATCGAGAATGAAATGAGCTTAGCTAAAACTTATACTCCGAACGAATATGAACCGTCAATTTACGCCTTGTGGGAAGAATCTGGCGTATTTAAACCGAAAGGGCAGGGCCAGCCGTACGCGATTGTGATGCCGCCGCCAAATGCTAACGGCAATTTGCATGTCGGGCACGCTTTAGGGTCGGCAATTCAAGATATTTTAGTACGTTATCACCGTATGCAAGGCTATGATGCTGTATATATACCGGGGGCTGACCATGCTGGCTTTGAAACTTGGGTAGTTTACGAGCGCGAGCTAGAAAAGCACGGCCAGACGCGCTTTGACTTCAATCGCGAAGAATTATACGCGCAGGTATGGGATTTTGTAGCTAAACGCCGCGGCGATATGGAATTACAACTTCGGGCGATTGGCGTGGGCGCTGATTGGGACGATTTGGTATTCACGCTCGACGATAAAGTTATCAAAACTGTCTACGATACTTTCGAGAAGATGTGGCAGGACGGCTATATTTATAGGGGCGAACGTATCGTTAATTACTGTACGCAGCATCAGACGAGTTTTTCGGACTACGAGGTTGTTCACAAAAATGAAAAAGGGAAGTTGTGGGAAATCGCTTATCCGCTAATCGATAAAGTCGGCGAAATCGTTATCGCTACGACGCGTCCCGAGACGATGTTTGGCGACGTAGCCGTAGCGGTCAATCCAAACGACGAGCGCTACAAAGACCTTGTCGGCTGCAAAGCGCTGCTGCCGATTGTCAAGCGCGAAATCCCCATCATTGCTGACGATTATGTCGATCCAGCTTATGGCACTGGTATGGTGAAAATTACACCAGCACACGACCCGAATGATTTCGAAGTAGGCAAGCGCCACAACTTGGAGTTAGTCCAGGTAATTGATTTTGACGGCAAGATGATCAATGTGCCGGGTCAATTTGTCGGCATGACGGCGCTAGAAGCTCGTAAACGTGTCCTAGCGGCGCTCGAAATAGACGAATTGCTGCGCGGCGAAAAAGATATCGAGCACCAGGTTGGACATTGTTACAAATGCGGTTCGGTCATCGAGCCGCTTGCCAAAGAGCAATGGTTCGTCAAAATGCACCAATTGGCCGATAACGCTATCGCGGCGATTGAGCGCAAGGAAGTGACGTTTACCCCTGAAAATAAAGGCGATGTTGTCATTAAATACCTCAAAGATATCAAAGATTGGAATATCAGCCGCCAGATACCGTGGGGCATTCCGATTCCAATGTTTCAGTCCAAGACCAATCTAGACGATTGGCGCTACAGCACCGAAGTCGATAAAAAAGAAATCGTTGTAGATGGTACAACGTATCGCCGCGAGGAGGATACGCTTGATACTTGGTTCAGCAGCGGCCAGTGGCCGTATATCACTACCGATTATTTGGATGCTGGCAAGCTAGCCAAGTATTATCCGAATACTGTCATGGAGACAGCAGGCGATATTTTGTTTGCGTGGGTAGCGCGGATGATTATGCTGGGCTTGTATCGGACTGGCCAGGTGCCGTTCAAGCATGTGTACTTGCATGGTTTAGTGCTTGATGAAAAGGGTATCAAGATGAGCAAAAGCAAGGGCAATGTCATCAATCCGATGGAGACAGTGGCGAAATATGGCTCGGATGCGCTACGTATGGGTATTATTGCTAGCCGCAGTGCTGCCCAGCCGCAAGCGTTTAATACTGGCAAGGTGGTAGCAGCCCGCAATTTCTGCAATAAGCTGTGGAATATTGCTCGCTATACTGAAAATTTGGTTGGCGACCGCACGCCAGCGGTCAGTCCGCAACTACAATCACTGGCTGACCACTGGATTGCTCGCCAACTAGACGAGGCAGCACAGTCGCTAGATCGGCAGATTGCGACCTATCATTTTGCCGAGGCCGGCGAGACGATTTATCACACCGTTTGGGATGACGTAGCCGACTGGTATATCGAGGCTAGCAAAGTTGAGCAAAATATCGACATGAACGCGTATGTTTTAGACACAATTTTGCGGTTAACGCACCCATTCGCGCCGTTCTTGACCGAAACAATTTGGCAGGCTTTGCCGTGGCACGATACGATCTTGGCTAGCGAAACTATGCCAGACCGCCTAGAGTACGACGATATCGCTGCTGCTGCATTCGGCCGCTTGAAAGATTTAGTATCAGAAGCACGCTACGTAGTTAGCGAACTGCCGGGCAATAAACGTTATGGTCTGTTGTATATGGACGATTCGCTGGTGGCTGATAATATCGAACTTGTCAAGAAGCTAGCGCGCGTTACCTCGGTAGAACATGTTGACCAGGCTAGGGGATTGCGCTTAGCGGCTAGCGGGCGAGACGTTTGGCTAGATATTGACGATGAAACACTTTACGAGCATCAAGCTAACCTCGAGAAACGTTTAGCCGAAGAACGCCAGCATATCCGGACGCTCGAGACGCGCTTGGCAAACGATAACTATGTAGCCAAAGCTCCGCCGGCTCTGGTCGAGGAGTCGCGCAAGACACTCCGTGAAAAACAAGAACTAATTACCCGGCTACAGAACGAGCTGCAAGTTGTGTCGAATAAGTAAAAGCTAGTCGATAACTGGTAAGTTCGTGTTATCAAAAGCGTGCCGGCCGCCTTCTTCTAATAAGGCTAAAATATTTTTGTGGTGATGGCGGCGATCTGGCGAAATGCTAGGCGATTGGCAGCGAAAACTGTTGCTGAGCATACCTTCTGATAGATTATGCTCGGAATGGGCGTGCTGCATTCGCGACTCGTTGATGGTTCGCAAATCTTGTGAACTGAGCTTTTGCATGGAATGATCATGCGTCAAACTGATATCAATTGCATGCCCAAAATGCCCGTCGTGGACAGCAACGCCGCTAGCTATCAGCAGACTGAGTGCGGCGAATAAGGCGTTAATGATGTGAGTAAAATATGTCATAATTATGTTTGTTTTAAGGTATTGTGCTTACAAATATAGCACAAGTATGATAAAAAGTCAATAGTATGTCATAAAAATAAGATTATAAGTTAGTCTGAGGTAGTGTTCGAACGATTCGCAAACAGATTACCGCTAGGTTTTAGCGCGCAGGTTGGCTATCTACTGGTGATGATATTTGCTGCCGCGAGCAATCTCTTGAGCTCGGTATAGCTGCTCGGCGAGGATCAATCGCACCAACTGATGCGGAAAGACTAGTGGCGACAGTGACCAAACCAGGTTAGCACGCTGTGTCAGTGCTGCGCTGACACCAAAGGCGCCGCCGATAACTATCGTGATATTTTTACCTTGCACAAAGAGCTCGTTTAGCTGGCACGATAGGGCAGGCGAGTCAAACATCTGGCCGCGTTCGTCGAGCAAAATTATGAAGTCTTGGGCATGTAAACGCGCTAAAATTCGCTCAGACTCCTCTTGGCGGGCCTGCTGGCTGTCTAGCTTGCTATGCGGTATCAATTGCCACTCAAAACTCCAAGGCTGCTTGCAGCGCGTTTGGTAGCGTTTGATGCCGCCTGAGACCCAATCCTCGTGCTTTTTACCAACGGCGATGACAGTGATCATATGGCAATCAAGCGCTCTTTGATACTGTTGGCGATATTATCGAGCCGTTCATCTGAAATATCGACAGGGTAGTCGTGATGGAGCTGCAAGGTGTCGCGGTCATACAGCGGCACTAGATGGATGTGGGCGTGCGGCACATCGAGGCCTTCAACGACTACGCCGACGCGCAAGGGGTTGAGCTCGGCCTGGATAGCCTGGGCGATATTTTTGGCAGTTTGCCAGAGGTGAGCGTAAGTCTCGTTGTCGAGGTCCCAAATCAAATCAATTTGCTCTTTGGGCACCACTAACACATGCCCGTCGCTGAGCGGGTTGATATCGAGAAAGGCAATAACATCATCGTCTTCGTAAACTTTGCGGCAAGGAATCTCGCCTTTGATAATTTTGGTGAAAATTGAATCGTCCATGGTTACTCCTTGTTTATCATAGTTTTTAGTTTATCAGACGCATAATATAGTACAGAAGCCCCCTGCTTGACAGAAAAGGTCAACCCTAGATTCAAGAGGCCTTTTATATCTTTATCAGCAGTTTGGCGAGAGATGGCGTTTAATTCTGCGTGCGAGGAAATGGTGGTAATGTTAAAAATATGTAAAGTATATGTATGTAGTTTACATATTTTTAACATATTAGCAAAAAAGAGCAGCGTAAGGTATAATTACCTATGCAAGGAGAGGTGGCCGAGTGGTTGAAGGCGCACGACTCGAAATCGTGTATGCGGCAACGTATCGCGGGTTCGAATCCCGCCCTCTCCGCCAAGAAATAGCACGAATTTATGGATTGATTATACTCTTGGCAAGAATTTCTAGATTGACCGCTTACGAATACCGAGACATTTAATCGTGTTAGTGTCGTCTGTTTTGTTGCAGATCATACATATCATGCTGCGTATGTAGAGCGTGTAATATTCTGGTTTTATAATTTATCAATTAGCTCTAGTAGTTTTTCCCACGAGGCTCTGTCGGTGTGGTCATTATCAACGGTAACGGCGTATACGCAAACTTTATACATAAGAGGATATTCTTTTGAATTAATCCAAGTCTGCATCTTCAAAGGATACGCTAACTGGTCAGAAACCCCAATAGCTGTGCCGTAATCAGTAGTCAATAAGTCAAGCCCATCGGCTCGGATCTGTTCTGCCCAATACTTGCAGTGCTCGACTGCTTGCTTGTAGGTCATTTGAGGGTATTGGTTGTTACTACTGCTCATATTTATCATTATAACGGTCTTGATGATTCGCTTTGCGCGCCTTGATCTCGTCAGCAATCGCAAACAGCGCACGCCAATCCTCTGGTTTATCGACACCTTTGTCTAGGCTGCTCAATACTGACAATGCTTCATCAAGAGCAGGATCTGACTCGACTGTCGAGTCAGATAGCATCAAGCTAAGCAATTCATCGACGATACGTTCAGACTTAGTCTGCGGATAACGTGCATCAGGTTAACTATAATCTCCGCGCTTACATAATTCCACGATATCCATGGCACGCACAACTTGAATTAATGCTAATATTTTAGTAGTATTACCATTTTGAACTATACTATCTGGTACTTTCTGTATCATTCTATCTATACTATAAAACATCTATGTATGTGAGTCAGTTTTTCGTCACGGCTCTGGTTTATATGTCACGCCCCAGGACCGACATACTTGTGTCTCGAGACTCCGTTATTATTTGGTCTATCAACTCATGGAATTGGCCAAACGAAAACGAACCCTCAACGATTTATCTTTGTTTGGCTTCGCTTATGAGTCACGAACTTTTGGCAAGAATTTCTGAATAGATCTCTCACATTGATTAAGCAGTTCGACATTAAGCGGTACTGGGTTATTGTTATTTAAAGAATAATACCTCTGGTCACATACACTAGCGAGATCATCCCACGACACAACAGACGAGTCCTCGAGACCGCGCGCCAACGAGAACGCAAAATTGTCAAGATATTCAAGTACATATGAATTATCGGTATTTTCACGAATCATTTGAATCATATCACGCGCTAGAATTGCCTGCTCATCTTGCTTCATAATCTTATTCCGGTTTTACAATTTATCAATTAGCTCTAGCAACTTCTCCCATGACGCCCTGTCTGTGTGGTCGTGGTCGACAACGCCAGCATAGTATCGTATTGCATAAATATCTGGATATCTTGGGGCTGAGATCCATTCCTGCATATCTAGTGGATAAACTAACTGGTCGGAAACTCCAATAGCCGCACCATAATCAGTAGTCAATAAATCAAGCCCATCGGCTCGGATCTGGTCCGCCCAGTACTTGCAGTGCTTGACTGCTTGTTTGTAGGTCATTTGAGGGTGATTATTTTTACCGTATTCTTCTGGCAGATCATCAATTAGTTCCAATAACTTTTCCCACGAAGCTCTGTCGGTGTAATTATTGTCAATGTTTATAGCATATGTACGAACTCGATACAAAGGATAATATTTTTGCGGATCAATCCAAGTCTGCATATATAGTGCATAAGCTAACTGATCAGAAATCCCAATAACTTCACTGTAATCAGTAGTTAATAAATCAAGTCCTTTATACCTAATTTTGTCCGCCCAGTATTTGCAGTATTCAACTGCTTGTTTGTAGGTCATTTGAGGGTATTGATTCTCGCCGTTATTCATATTTTATAATTATATAACATGAAAAAGTCCCAGACTAATAACATAAGTATTAGTCTGGGACGGTCGTCTCCTTTCTATCTACCGAGCATCTTCGGGCGGAACATGGCTGCGGGGATGGCTAGACGGAAGGTTTTGGTCTGTCCAGTGATAACTCCTGTCAGAGTTTCCGTCAGTATCCCACGAGACGCGATAGTTATCTCCGTAGTACTGCGTCACATGCAGATCTACCTGGCGATTCCTATCGTAGAACACTCCACTGCGATCGTTGGTGTCGTTGTCGCGGTTTCTCACACCTAGCGGTAGCGTATCTCTCCGGGCGCGGCGGTCGTACAGTGTTCCACCGGGCTCAAAGTTCTGCGCACCATGCGGGTCAAACGGATCGCGCCTATACGTTACGGCTCCGTTTCGATCCATGACGTAGTGTCCGTGGCCGGGTCCGTCAGGCTTGCCAACACCACCGAAGTAGATGTTGGTGTTGCCGTCTGAATCTGTTGAGATCCAGACGTTGTCCTGGTACTGAAGCGGAACTCCGGCCTTTGCGGCGATCGACCTTTTGTCTTCACGCCGCTTTCGACCTGCCGACTTCAGTTCGTCGAGCCTAGCCTTGAACGCCTTGGCGCACGATTCAAATTCGGCCTTGGCGCGCTTGAACTCAGCCTGCGCTCGTTCGTGCTCTGCCTTGGCAGACTGAAATGCCTGCCGTGCGCAGGCGAAGTCACTCTTAGCCGCTTGGAAAGCTGGCTTGACGGCATCGAACCGCTCGCGTGCGGCGCGAATTTCAGCGACGAGCTGCCGCCGTTCGGCAACGCAGGTCTGAGACTCTGCTTTGTAAGCATGTCCCTGATCTGCATACATACGTGCGCTAGCGCCGTCGTGCATATCGTGAGCCAACGAAGCCGACTCGAAAGCCGACTTCATGTTCTGATACGCCCGCTCTTGCTGAGCATTCAAGCTGTCGATTCGCGGGCCGTTGGTCTGCTTGATAGACACGTAAGCTTCCCAGGCTGCCTGCTGTCGCTGGCGGGCAGACTCGCGAGCTGACTTCAAACGGTCAAGCTCGGCGTCTCGCTGACGAGACATGGTTATCCTCTCTGTAAAGTAGCGAAGTCACAGCGGTTACTGCAACTTCGCTCCTTTACAACGTAAAGAGAATTTTGGCAATAGTCTGCTCAATAAGCAGCGAGTATTACTTGCGGGCGAAGATTTCTTTGGCGCTGAGTTTGCGGTTGTATTCGAGCGCGCCGAAGCGGAAGATGCGTACGGCGATGGCAATGATGATGGCGGCAGAAACGGCCAGTAGGGCGATACCGATTACTGCTTCGCCGATTCCCAGGTTGCCGGCGGCATTGCGCAGCATCAGCGGGATTGGCGATGTCAGCGGGAAGAGCGACAAGAATTTTACTAGCGGCGCGTTTGGCATTGATATAAACATTGAAACGGCATAAAGCGGGCCGAATAGTAAGATCATTACTACGCCGAAAAAGCTGCCAGCTTCTTTGGCGGTCGGCACGGCGGCGCCGATAGCTACTAGCAGGCCGGTAAACATCATGAAGCTGCTAGCAAAGGCTAGAAAGCCGATGCTGATACGCAGCGGGTCGATTGGCAAGCTGCTGAGGTCGACTGACGGTAGCTTGAGCTGGTCGTGGAAAAACAAGTAGCCAATAAGCACCGGCAAGACCACCAGCAAGCCTTGAACTATTGCCAGAATTATTAGCGAGATAATTTTGCCGACGATTAAGGTTCGCGCTTCGATAGTGGTGAGAATCATCTCGATAACGCGATTTTCTTTTTCTTCGGTGGTGCTGGTCAGCATTTGATTACCAAAGAAAGTGATTAGGAAATAAAAGAGGATTAAAAAGATACCCGGCAAGATCATCTCTTGGACGCTGTCGTGGATTTTGCCATCGCGGTAAATAGTGCTGGTTGAGTTGATTTTGCCTTGGATAATTTTTTGAATAGCCGGATTAACGTCTGACCGAACAGAGGTGGCTAATAGACTGCTAGCCAGGCTGCCGTAGCGGCCGTTGTCAAAAATACCGACATCTTTACCGTAAACTTCGATTGATTGCTGGTCGAGATTCTTTGGGTAGTAGATGTATGCGTCAAGCTGGCCATTTTTGACGCGGTCAATAGCGTTTTGCTTGTCGCTGGGATTAATTTCGGTGGCTTTCGAGGCGGCGATTAGCTGCGGTTTGACCATCTTTGATTCGTCGGTAATAGCAATGCTGAACGACTGGTTTTTGAGCTTTTCGGCAGCGTCGTTGGTAGCTTGATTGGACAAAAAGACCATCCCAAAAATTGCCGCAAACATCAGTGGAAAGCTAATTGCTAGAATCCAGAATGATTTTTTCTTGAGGGCACGAACGACCTCGAAACGAATGACAGTTGATAAATTATGCATTTTGCTTCTTCTCGTTGTTGTGGCTGTAGACTTGAACAAAAATATCATCGAGCGACTTGCCGCCAAATTGCTTGCGAACATTAGCGACGGTGCCGTAAGCATGCGCCGTCCCATCTTTGAGTAGCAGTATCCGGTCGCATAGGCGCTCAACTTCTTCCATCTGGTGAGTAATCATGACGACGGTAGCGCCTTTGGCCTGGTGCTCTTCAATGATTTCCATCAGTAGCCGGCGATTAACCGGGTCAAATCCTTTGGTTGGCTCGTCAAGAATTAGCAGCTCTGGGTTGTCGATGACTGTGATGCCGAGCTGGACTTTTTGCTGCTGGCCGCCCGAGAGCTTATCAAGGCGAGTTTTGGCTTTGTCGAGCAAATCAACGCGCTTCAAAAAATCAAGCGATTTTTGCCGAGCGTCGAGGCGGCTCATGCCTTTGAGCTGGCCGAAATAAGTCATGATGTCGATAACCGGCTCTTTTTTGTAAAGGCCGCGCTCTTCGGGTAGATAACCCAGTTTGATACCGCTTGATACCGAATAGGGTTTGCCACCGACTAGCAGTTCGCCAGCAGTTGGCTGGTAAATGCCGAGTAGGGCGCGAATGGTGGTGGTTTTGCCCGAGCCGTTGCTGCCGAGAAAACCAAATGTTTCGCCGCGTTTGACCTCAAAACTTAAGTCTTTGATGACTTCGGTCTTGCCGAAACGCATCTTAAAATGAGTAATAGAAATAATAGGTTCCATATTTTCCATGATAGCATGGGCCAAACCAGTTGTGAAAATTACTAGCAAAAATGCTTGAAAAATCCATATTTAGCGTTTATGCTTGGTATACAGACGCTATATGTATAGTGTTTAGTAAAATAGACAAATATGCAAATAAATTGCGCAAAGCAGACCCAGATGGTCTAGCTAGTTTTTTGCGCTCAAAAATAGTAGCTAAAAATAAGAAAGGAAACCATGGCAGATATTACAGTTGTGAAACACGACGGCAGCCAGCAGCCGTTTGACGCTAACAAAATTAATTTAACTCTGCTGGCAGCTAGCGAAGGTTTGCCAGACCAAATTGCGAAGGTAGCGCAAATAGCGGCCGAATTGCAGTTGACGCTGTTTGACGGCATTACTACTGAGCAACTTGATGAAGCGCTTATCCAGACGGCAGTTCAAAATGTCAAAGACGACCCGGACTTTGATACGATTGCGGCGCGATTGCTGCTGCGAACTATCTACCAGCAAGTGCTCGGCGATTATACTAACGAAATCGAGCTTAAAAAGCTACACGCGCAAAAGTTCCCTATCTATATTCGCCAAGCCGCTGAAGAGGGTCTACTAGATAAGCGAATGGCTGATTCGCAGCTATTTAACCTCAAAAAGCTGGCGGCGGCGCTTGATCCGAGCAAGGATTCACTTAGCAAATATCTCGGCGTAGTTACCAACCGCAATCGTTACGCGCTGCGGCGCCAAAGCGGCGATCCGATCGAGGTGCCGCAATTCACTAACATGCGTATTGCTATGGGTTTGAGTTTTAACGAAGTCAATCCGACCGAGGCGGCGATAAAATTTTATCGCCACATGGCTAATCTGGAATACAGTCCGGGCGGTAGCACGCGGGTTAACGCTGGCGGTTCGTTTCCGCAACTTAGTAATTGTTTCGTTATGGAAGTTCAGGACGACATGGCTTCGATAGCCAAAAGTATTCGCGATACCATGTTCATCGCTAAAGGTACTGGCGGTATCGGTATTAGCATGAATAAATTGCGTGCTGCTGGTAGTCCTGTTAAAACCACCAATACCGAGTCAACTGGTCCGATTCCGTTTATGAAAATGATTGATACGGCGCTGTTTGCGGTGTCGCGCAAGGGCAAGAAAGCGGGTGCGGCAGCAGCCTATATGGAGAACTGGCATCTTAATTTTTCGCAATTCCTCGATTTGCGCCAGAATTCGGGCGACCCGTACTTGCGGACGCGATTTCTAGATACGGCGGTGTTTATCTCGGACGAGTTTATGAAGCGCGTGCAAGACGAGCAGGATTGGTATTTGTTTGATCCGGCTGAAGTCAGCGACTTAAACGAACTATACGGCGAAGCGTTTAGCCGCCGCTACCAAGAATATATCAAGCTAGCAGAAGCCGGCAAAATTAACCGCTTCGAAGTCGTGCCGGCCCGCCAACAATTCCGCCAGATTCTCAGTAGTCTACAAGCGACTGGACACCCTTGGCTAACCTGGAAGGATGCCATCAATTTGCGGGCGCTCAACAATAATACCGGGACAATCCACCTCAGTAATTTGTGCACCGAAATAACTTTGCCCGAGGACGAAAATAATATTGCGACTTGTAATCTGGTTAGTATGAATTTATCAGCTTTTCTCAATGCTGATAAGACTTGGGATTGGGATCGTTTGGCGGTATCAGTGCGCTCCGCCACGCGCCAGTTAGATAACTTGATTGATATCACGAACACGCCAGTTACCGAAGCTATGCATAGTAATGAGCATAATCGGGCGCTCGGGCTCGGCTATATGGGTTTATCGGACGTTTTGGAGAAGCTAGAGATTAGCTACGAAAGCGAAACTGCCTACGATCTGGTTGACCAGCTAACTGAATTTATCAGCTACCATGCCATTGATGAATCGGCTAACCTCGCAGCTGAGCGCGGCAGCTATCCGAACTTTGCTGGCAGCGGCTGGAGCAAGGGCTTACTGCCTATCGATACTGTTGATAAACTTACAACAGAGCGCGGCGTTAAGGTAAAAATTGATAGTAAATCGCGCCTGGATTGGGAAGCCCTGCGTCAAAAAGTCAAAAAAGGTATGCGTAACGCAACTTTGATGGCGATCGCGCCGACAGCTAATATTTCGCATGTGGCAGGTACGACGCCGGGACTTGACCCGCAATTTAGCCAAATCTTTAGCCGCAGTACGCTCAACGGCAAATTCCTAGAGGTTAATGCTAATTTGGTGCGTAAACTCAAACAACTTAATCTGTGGGAATCGCTCAAAGACGACTTGTTGGCGAATCAGGGCGATATTCAAGGTTTTGAACAAATTCCGCAAGCAGTCCGCGATGTCTACAAAACTAGTTTTCAGCTGAGCCCGTACGCTTTTATCGAGGTGGCGGCGCGAGCGCAAAAATGGGTTGACCAGGCGATTAGCCGCAATATGTACCTAGAATCACGCGATATTGATGAATATATCGAAATCTATTCAGAAGCATGGCGTCGCGGTTTGAAAACGACATATTATCTGCATGTCAAGCCGCGCCATCAATCCGAGCAAACCACCGTCACATCGCAATCGGTACAGAAAGTTCGTACCGACAGCGCGAAAAGGGTAAGCGGTTTTGGCTTTGCTCGGCGCAAACAATCATAAACGTTGCTAAAATCACAATAATAAGGAGGAAATATGACGCAAACAACACAACCGCAAGGTATTTTGGGATCGGGCCTGCGCGACGGCTTGCAACTCAAGCCAGTACGCTACCAATGGGCGATGGATTTGTATAATCAGGCAGTTGCTAACACTTGGTTCCCGAATGAAGTACAACTAGTGCAAGATTTGGCGGCGTTCGAAAAGCTGACCGACGACGAAAAACACGCGTTGAAGACGGTAATCAGTTATCTGAACCCAAACGAATTGCTTATTAATAAGTCGTTAGCTTTTGGTATTTATCCATACGTCAATGCCGCCGAGGCGCACTTGTATCTATCGAAACAGATGTGGGAAGAAGCTAACCACTTTATGACCTTTGAATACATTATCGAAACGTTTCCGTTTGACCGCCAAGAAATTTACGCAGCCGGCTATGGCAAGAAAAGCCTGAAAGACAAATCTGACTTTCAGACCAAGTACGTCGGCCGCATGCTGAATGATAAGCTGGATGTTACTACTACCGAGGGTAAGAAAGATTTTGTGCGTAATCTGGTGGCTTATAATATTGTACTCGAAGGCATTTGGTTTTATAGCGGTTTTATGGTTGGCATGAGTTTTCGTCGGCGTAATTTGCTGCGTAATGTTGGCAGTTTGCTAGATTGGATTACTAAGGACGAAAATCTGCATTTAACTTTCGGCATTAACTTGCTGTTGACAATTCTTGACGAGAACCCAGATTTGCAGACACAAGAATTCGCCGACGAGATTCGCGATCTGATTTTGCAGGCGGTAACGCTCGAAGAGGCTTACAACAAGGATATGCTGCCAAAGGGTATCTTGGGTTTGAACGCGGATTACGTGAACCAGTATGTCAAGTTCATGACTGACCGCCGTTTAGAAGAATTAGGCTTCGAGAAAGAATATAACGTAGCTAACCCAGCCAAGTGGATGGCAGCGGCCAACGATACGCTTGAACTAGTCAATTTCTTTGAAAGCACCAATACGAACTATGAAGTTAACACCGTAAAGTAGCAGTTTTAGCAATTGAATAAGCGGTCTATTAGCCTATAATGAATATAAGCAAAGGGGGAAATAATGAATCCATCAGCGATAATTAACGACGACATGACGCTTGAGGAAAAACTCGAGGCGATTGAACGCGAGATAGCCAAAGCGCAAGCTGAAGCCGATCAAAAAGCTGAAGCTGACGGCCTACCATCAGCGCCAATTGATCCGGCAACACTAACTATGTGCGAGGGCTGTCAATAGACACGCTACATATAGCGTACTCTAAGCGGTTATGCTATAATAAGGGCCCATGAAAGAGCAATCATACATGGGCAAACAGACAAAATATATCTTCGTAACTGGCGGCGTTCTCTCGGGGGTAGGGAAGGGAATTACCGCTGCGAGCATCGGCGCGGTACTGCAAGCCAAGGGTATTAAAGTGTCAATTCAGAAATGCGACCCGTATCTCAATGTGGATGCGGGTTTGCTTAATCCGGCAGAGCACGGCGAATGCTTCGTGACGCGCGACGGTGCTGAAACCGACTTAGACCTCGGGCATTACGAACGGTTTCTAGATATAGAGTTGACGCAGAAAAACGCCACGCTGGCGGGACGCTTATTATCAGAGCTGATTGCCGATGAACGCGCCGGTAATTTTCACGGCAAAACTGTCCAACTAATCCCGCACTTAACACATGCCATTCAAGAGTCAATCATTGCGGCTGGCGAAGGCAGCGATGTGCACATCGTAGAAATCGGCGGTACAGTGGGCGACTACGAGGGGTTAAGCTTCATCGAGGCGATCCGCGAATTTGCTCACAAAATCGGCAAGGAGCGCTGCTTATACGCGCATGTGGTTTATGTGCCGTTTATTGATACCAGTAAAGAGTTCAAGAGCAAGCCGGCGCAAAATGCCTTAAACGATTTGCGCGGTTTCGGTATCGTGCCAGAGATTGTGGTTGTCCGCAGCGACGAGCCAGCGCCTGAGTCGGTTGCTCAAAAAATTGCTTTGTACGGCGGCGTTGACTTGCCGGGGGTGCTGATGCTGCCAAATCTCGATACCGTATTTATGATTCCCGAGCGGATAGCTGCTAGCCCGCTGATGACGATTCTTGATAAGTTCACTGGTAATTTTGCTCAGCCGAATCTCGCGAAATGGCAAGCGTTAACTCAATTGCAAAGCAAAAAGCCAACCGATATCGTAACTGTCGGCTTAGTCGCTAAATATATGGAAAACAAGGATACTTATCTATCGGTGACCGAGGCGCTCAAGAGTGCGGCCTGGCATGAAAATGTTGGTTTGCATATCAAGTGGCTCAATGCCGAAACAGTTACCGAGCGCGATTTCGAGACGGTTGATGCTCTGCTGGTGCCAGGCGGCTTTGGTCCGCGCGGGATTGAGGGCAAGATTGCGGCGGCGCAGTATGCGCTTGAGCGCGACGTGCCATATTTGGGGATTTGCTTAGGTTTGCAGACAGCAGTAATTGCGGCGGCGCGGCGAGCCGGGCTTGACGATGCTAACAGCACGGAGTTTGACGATGCTACGACGCATGATGTGGTGTATATTATGCCTGGCCAAGAGGGCAAAGAATCGACTGGCGGTACGTTGCGGCTGGGCAATTATCCGGCAGTATTCACGCAAGGGTCGCTCGCTTCTAAGGTATATCAGTCGGATCACACCGAGGAGCGCCACCGCCATCGATATGAGGTAAACCAGCAATTTCTAGATGAGATTGCCCGCGGCGGCGTGGCGGTGTCGGGCTTGTCGCCAGACGGGCGGCTAGTCGAATTTGTCGAGGCGCCAAATTGCCGCTATTTTGTCGCAACGCAAGCGCACCCCGAGTTTCGTTCGCGGCCAATGCGGCCGCATCCGCTGTTTGCTGGACTGATTAGAGCGGCTGTCTCTTGACAAATTATACTACTTATGCTAATATGAGGATATGGCAGAAGAAGAAAAACAAAAAGTAGAAGATTTCGAGCCAGCTTACGACGAGAGCAGCGACGATACAGCGATGTTGCGAGCAGTGCTGCAATCGGATCATGCTCGTAATATTACGCCGGTGTCGGTGTATCGCCAGCCAGATTTTGACGGCACGGAAGACTAATCGTAGCAAAAAAGTGTTATAATATGGTCTATGATTGATTGTGTTATTACACTGAAGAAAATAATTGACAAACTGTATCAGCAGCAGGTTGATGTACAGTTAACGCGCCCCGACCCAAAGTTCGGCGACTTTGCAACCAATGCGGCGCTGCAGTTAGCCAAGCCGCTTGGTAAGAATCCGCGCGAGATTGCCGAGGCGATTGCTGAGGAGCTGCGCGGCCGCCAGGAGTTTAGCGAGGTCAATGTGGCTGGGCCGGGCTTCATCAACATAACGTTAAGCGACCAAGCGGTGTTGGAGTCGCTGAAAGTACGGCCAGCGACTAATCGTTCAGGGCAAACAGTGGTCATTGAAACCAATTGTCCGAATCCGTTTAAGGCCATGCATATTGGCCATGCTTTGAATGCGATTTTGGCGGACACTCTGGCAAATTTGCTGGCGGTAGATGGTGCGTCAGTACACCGAGTTAGTTACCACGGCGATGTCGGCACTCATGTCGGCAAGAGCATGTGGGCAATTCTTCGCAAAATTGACGGCGATGTCAGTAAGCTAGGCGCTATTCCGGCTGATAAGCGCAACGAGTTTATGAGCCGTATGTACGTTGAAGGCGCACGGGCAGCCAAGGAATCATCAGAGGCACGGGCAGAGATTGACGAGCTAGCCAAGCAATCATTTGTGCTGGACGATCCGCTGTATAAGCAGGTGTATGAGATTTGTAAGGCCTGGAGCTTTGATGAAATTGACGCCAATGTGGCGCGGCTGGGAAATGTGCCAATTGAACGGCGTTATGTCGAGAGCGAGACTGAAGTGCCAGGCAAGGCCTTGATCAAAGAAAAAACCCCAGAGGTCTTTACCAAATCAGATGGCGCGTACATTTTCAAGGGCAGCCAATACGGTGCGTTTGATAATGTGTTCATCGGTTCGCACGGCAACGGGTTGTACGGCGCACACGACATGGGGCTAATTCAGCTGAAGCGCCAAGATTACCCAAACTTGGATTTGTCAATTACTGTCAACGGCGAAGAGCAGGCGGCATATTTCCGCGGGGTGATCGCCGCTAGTGAACTGGCAATTCCAGAATTGAAAGGTAAATTGTTTAATTATGCGACCGGATTAGTCAAATTAACAACCGGTAAGATGAGTTCGCGCACTGGCGAGGTGATTACCATCGACTGGCTGTTTAACGAGTTCAAGAAAGCCATCATACAAGCTGGCGGCGAGCCGACCGACGAGGTGGTGGCGGGTGCGCTGCGCTATCAATTTTTGAAAGTGAAAATCGGTAGCGACGTGGTATTTGATATCAATGATGCGGTGAGTCTCACCGGTAATACCGGTAGCTATCTGCAATATGCACACGCTCGGGCGCGGGGTATTTTGGCAAAATCTGAGCAAGCAGCCACGTTCCCGACGGAATTGTTCGACGAAGATCGGCTGTTAGTCAGGAAAATGAGTGAATACGCCGAGGCGGTTAACCGCGCTACCGAAGGTTTGGAGCCACATCATATCTGCGCCTATTTGTTTGAGTTGGCGCAAGAATTTAATCGCTACTACGAGAAAAATCAAGTTGTTGGCAGCGATAAAGAAGCGCACCGCGTCGGTCTGGTGGCGGTGTATGCTGATATTTTGAAGGCGGGGCTGACGATTTTGGGAATTACGGCGCCAGAGCGCTTGTAGGGTTACGTTGTAAGGTCGCGGAATAAACTAATACGAGCGATTTATTACAAGAAACCAGGTTATAATCAAACAGTTAAAGGAGGCTAAATGTCATCAGAAACAGTCAAAAAAGCCAAAAAATCAGCTGCCAAAAAGCTAGCTGACAAAAAATTGGCGCAAACAATAGTTAAAGACACCCACATGGGCGGTTTCGTTAATTTTATCCGCGAACAGGGTATAGTTGGTCTAGCGGTTGGTCTAGCGATCGGTACGGCAGCTGGCGATACAGTGAAAAAGTTGGTGACAGCGTTTATTGACCCGCTAGTACAGCTGATCGTTGGTTCGCAGCAGGGACTTCAGGCGGCATCGTTTACTGTTGAAATTGCCGGGCGTAAGGGTGAGTTTCTGTACGGGGCGTTTATTAGCTCGTTGATCACATTACTGGCGGTGGCGTTTGTGGTATATGCAATTGTACAACTTTTCAAACTCGATAAATTAGATAAGAAAAAAGATTAACGTTTTTGAGGTTCGGCCGTGGCTTGACGGAACGGCGGTCATTGCGGCGATTTGCCTCGGCAGTATTAAAAATGCTAACTAATCAGCGTACCGACTGTCTCGCTGCGGGAGGCTCGGGCGATATTACCGTCGGTGAGTAAGTCGCAGATGATGACTGGGATGTGCTCGTCCATAGCCAGGCCGATGGCGGCTTTGTCCATGACGGTGATGTCAGGGTTGGTCAGGGCTTCGTGATAGCTGAGCTGGTCAAATTTGGTAGCATCAGGGAATTTGACAGGATCTTTATCGTACACTCCATCAACTTTCGTTGTTTTAATCACAACGTCGCACTGCATTTCCAGGGCTAAGTTGAGGGCGGCAGTGTCGGTGGTCAGGAATGGCCGGCCAGTGCCGCAGGCAACGATGACCACGCGGCCCTTTTCGATGTGGCTGAGGGCGCGGCGAAAGGTGTATTGGTCGATAAATTGATTAATTTCGACGGTGGACAGGGCGCGGGTCGGCAAGCCAGCGTCGTTGAAGACATCAGCCAGAGCAATGGCGTTCATTAGGGTAGAGAGCATGCCGATATTATGGGCTGAGACAGGCTGGATGCCGTGGCCGATGATTTGGTTGCCGCGGACATAATTGCCGCCACCGACCATGATGACGATTTCGGCGCCAGTTTCTAGCGCTGGTTTGATTTGTTCGGCGATCCAACGAGCCCGTTTGGGGTCGAAGCCGCTGGCGAACTCGCCCTGAAGCTGCTCGCCAGAGAGTTTGAGGAGAATGCGTTTGATCATGGGTTTAGTATAACACGAGAGGCTCTTACGTGTATTTATCGTGCATTCAAATCGGGATATTATATTGGTAAATATTCTAGTAATACCTACAACAGTGTGTTATAATATTAACGAGGGGCTGGTCGATGATCGGCCTTTGGCGCATTTTAGAATATCGTATGTACGGCAGAATCCGAGCTCTCTTTAGTACTGTGAAATGGTGGTTTTCACGGCGCTAAAGAGGGCTCGGTAACGGATCGGGCTCCACTGTCGCTCCGGACGGGGCAGAAGGGGTCGAGATGGCCGAGGAGCTTAAGGAGCTCAAAAATTTTGAGGAGGCCCCCCCTTTGTGGGGGTGGTACTTGAACATTTTCCCGACCCAGCACATTCAAGTGCTGGGTTGGGCCTTCTCGCATCGGAAAGGCGCGCGCCTTTCCGATGTCCGTGTATCTCTGGCAATGGAGCTCCTCGAGAGTGGGGGTTCCATCGGCGTTGAGATCGTTTTTTTGGGGACGACAGGTGCCCCCCAGGAGATTATCTATCGAGCCAGCACCGTAACTTCAGTTACGGTGACCAGGCGTCCGAAGGACGCCTGGCAGCTCGTAGAGATTCTCTACGAGAAGCTGCCACTCAAATCTCAGCGGTAGCCTCCCATCCCGCCTCGGCGGGGGTTGCCTGGCCTTGCTCGGCCGCAACTCTCGCCGGGGCGGCAGACCCCTCTTCGCGCCAGGAGGGGTATTTCATTGGGTAATCTTATTGACTTTTTATCACGTTTATGCTAAAATAAAAAAATGGAGAGAATAAAACTTACACCCAAGGATATTCAACCAAATATCCATCGGCCGTGTTCGTTAGCGGCGTTGGACAAGGGCGAACGCCAAATAATTCCAGAGAGAGACTGCAACGAGGTATATAGCTATAGGCTGCCGGCCGAAATTATAGGACGGGCAAACCTGGGCTTTGACCTGGACGAGCTGCCAGAATATATAGGCCTCAAAGGAGGCGCGGCACGCCAGGTGCTTGAGGCGCTAGTTGACGACAGTCGCGAACTGACGCCGCCGCGCGATGTTGATTTGGTGGTTCTCGAAGAAAAGCTTGAAGGTAGCGATAGCGATGATGCCGATGGAACCATCTACGATTTGTCGTGCCGTTTCTCGCCGCGCGATACGATGCATGGTTACGGGGCAGAGCGGATTGGTTCGGTCAATGAGCATATGGAGGAGTGCGATTTTACGATTAATCAAGTCCTCGTTTGTAAAGGCCCTAACGGTTGGGAGCTGAAAGCGACCACGCAGGCAGTGCTAGATACAGCCGAGCATATTATCCGGCCGACGGTTTATGAGCATAACGAGTATCATCAGCTTGGTAACAAATTAGCGCTCAAGGCAGTGCGGCTGCTTTCGGAGATGCAAGTTCGCGGTGTTGATGATGCGCGCATTGAAGGCGTGAGTCTGCCGCACGAATTGTACGGCGACCCGACGGACGATTATTTCATGCAGGCGTTGCAGCTGGATAAAGCGTTGGAATCTGGTGTAGATACCGAGGTAGCCGAGCGTTATGCGGCGAATCTTAAGAGTTTAGATATGATGCCGTATGGTATTGAGTATGATCGTGGTGACGCGGTGTCATTGTACGAAGCATTGATAGAAGAGGCAAATTTTAATCCGTCGGAAGGCGCTTATGAATTTGTCCGAATGAGCAGAGAAAGACGTTTGAGTCTCGGCGGGGCGGCGCGATTCGGTGATGAGGTCGAGGAGTTGCTACAGCAAGTGTCAGGCCGCTATACTAGCGATTACTATGACGCCAAAAAGTAGTATACTAGGTATATGAAAGCCAGTTTCAAGCCAAAAAAGATTTTATGGATGGATTTGGAGATGACCGGGCTGGATCCGGTGCATGATGAGATTTTGGAGGTGGCAGCAATCACTACCGACTGGGATTTTACAGAGATGGCGACGTATGAGGGAGTTGTACAACACGACCCGGCGAAGCTGACTCGGCTACTGGACCGCAACGCCAGCTTTTGGAATGAGCATCCAGCGGCGCGGCGTGGGCTGGAGGAACAAAATGCCTCGGGCAAGCCGCTGACCGAGGTGGAGCGTGAGCTGCTTACGTTTTGCGATAAACATTTTGCAGATGAGCCGTGGATTTTACTGGGTGGCAATTCAATTCACCAAGACCGGCGGTTTATTGACGGGTGGTGGCCTACGTTGTCAAAAAGGCTACACTATCGGATGTTAGATGTCAGTGCTTGGAAAGTGGTGTTTGAGGGTAAATACGGCAAGAAATTTGCCAAACCAGAGGATCATCGGGCACTGGAGGACATTCGCGGCAGTATTCAAGAATTAAAATATTATTTGAAGAAGGTGAAGGCGTGACAGATAAAATATGGCATGATATCAGCGAGGATTCGCTAGAAGTACGGCAAAGTTTAATTGAAAAATTAAACTTATCGGAGTTGCAGCGGCGGATTTTGATTGAGAACCGTTGGCTGCCGCAAGCGGTCGAAGGCGGCGATTGGCTACTGATTAAGGCGGAAATCCCGAGTATTGAACGCCGCAATGTCCATTGGCAAGGGTTGACGATTTTGCTCAGCAAAAACAAAGTTATCACCTTGCACCGCGACGAATTAGATAGCGAGGTTGCCGAGCGGATTGAAGCGTATCGGCCAGGCGCTCTGTCGCCGTCGCTAATTGCAGCAACGATGATTCAATTTACAGTCGAGCAGTATATGCCGATTCTTAATTCAATTGACGACGTAACCGATCAATTAGAAGATACAATGATTCGCGATCCGGGCAAGCACCAGTTGCAGCAGCTTTTTGTGTATAAGCGCCAATTGGCGGATTTGCGCAAAGTGATTTTGCCGCTGATGAATATGCTGAATGGTTTGAGTAACGGCCGGTATAGTATTTTTGATGAAAAGTGCGCGATTTATGCGCGCGACAGCTACGATTACGCTTGGCGCGTGCACGAGCTAATCGATACCATGCGCGATCTATTGACTAGCGCGCTGGATATGTATTTGTCGGTGGTATCTAATCGAATGAATGATGTAATGAAGCGCTTGACGATTGTAACAACGATATTTATGCCGATGTCGTTTTTGACGGGTCTAGCTGGCATGAACTTTTCGCAGCTGCCGTTTCATAGCGATGTAATGTTTTGGATAACGATGGCACTGCTGGTCGTTTTGCCGATATTGATGCTGGTATGCTTTATACGGAGCAAATGGCTATGACGCACCAGCAATTTGAAGAGTTTTTGCTAAGTTTGCCAGGCGTATGGCTGGATTATCCGTTTGGCGATAAGGTGGCTGTGTACAAAGTCGGCCGCAAAGATGCTGGCCAAAGCGGAAAAATGTTTGCGTTGATAGCCGAAAATTCAAAACCGTTGCGGATTAGCTTGAAATGTGATCCGCAATTGTCGTTAAAGTTACAACAAAAGTACGAATCGGTCCAGCCAGGCTTTCATCTCAATAAAAAACACTGGATTACGGTGATTTGCAGCGGCCAGCTCAGCGACGAAGAACTTTTTGATCTGGCGCGGTTAAGTTATCGGCTGGTGACGGAATAGCTGCTACTGCTTGGTTGAAGCGAAGTCGTGGTAAGCTTTAAGAATAACATTGATATTATTAATGGATTCGTCGCAGAACGAGCGGATTGATTTGGAGTCGCTAACCTTTTTAAGCTTGTTGAGTTGCGACTTTAAAATGGTTAATTCGTAAGTCATGGCGGTGGCGTAGCTACTGTCGAGCTTGCCTTTTTGGTAGGAATCATTGAGCTTTTTCTGCAGGGCTTCTAGGTAGCTTTTTTCGGTACTAGAGGATTTTTTCTGGATTTTGCGCTCTTTGATGATGGCGTCTAGCCGAGTCTGCATGGTCGTCAGGGTGCTGTTGAGCGCAGTGTTGGCCTCGGCAATTTCAGTCTGCGTCAGGCGGCCTTCGTTTTCGTCGACGACTTTGTTCAGTGTATCGGTGCGATCGCGGATCGGCTGGATTAGACTGTTGGCATCAGATGCGCCAGGGTTGATGATTAGAATCAAAATGATGATAACGCTAGCAATAACAGTGCCAATGAGCGCAAATATAGCGATTCGATTGATGGTGTGCTGTTCTTGCGGAGCGATACGGTTAAGGTAGTCGACAGTATTATAATCATCATCCGAGCTGCCGGCGTAAACTGGGAAGGTGCTTAGCGGCTGCGGTCCTGTGTCGTACGATGGTGCGGTTTGGTTAATTTGCGGTAGTTGATCAGGCTGATTAGTTGCCAGGCTGGATGTTTGCTGCGGGTATGCCGGCGGCTGCGGCTGGGCGGCTTGGCTATTGTAATACAGATTAGGCGCCGTTTGCTGCTGCGGTGTTTGCTGGCCGTAGACTTGATTGTACGGTGCGGCTGGCTGCTGCGGGTTTTCTGGCGGTAAATTATTAGCAGAACCCTGCGAATACGGTTGTTGCGGATTGGTGTACGGGTCCTGATTCATATCTATATTTAACCACAACCGATAACAGAGGTAAAGAGTGATATACTAAAATGTATGGATGCCAAGGAGGAAATTCGCTCGCGGCTCAATATCGAAGATGTGATTGGCGAATATGTTGAGCTGAAGCGGGCAGGGCGCAGCTATAAGGGGTTAAGTCCGTTTACTGGCGAGAAAACGCCTAGCTTTTTCGTAAGTCCTGAAAAAAATATTTGGCATGATTTCTCGAGCAACAAAGGCGGCGATGTTTTTACTTTTGTGATGGAGGCCGAGGGGATGGATTTTCGCCAGGCGATGGAATTTTTGGCGCGCAAAGCTGGAGTTGACCTCAGCGAATATCAATCGGCTAGTGCCAGGAAGCGCACCGCCTACAAAAAGCGGCTGTTGGCAGCCAACGAGCTAGCAGCACGATATTTCCAACAGAGTTTATTGCGTAGCCAGCAGGCGATTGAATATGTTTTTAAGCAGCGAGGATTGTCGCGGCAAACTATTCAAAATTTTCAGATTGGTTATGCGCCGGATAGCGGTACGGCGTTGCTGGCGGCGCTCGAAAAAAGAGGTTTTACTAAGCGAGAGATCAACGACGCGGGGCTATTAAACCGCTATGGCAAAGATTTGTTTCGCGGTCGAATGATGATTCCGCTGATGGATCAGGGCGGGCAAGTAATTGGTTTTACCGGGCGGATTATTGGCAATGTGCCGAATGCGCCGAAATATCTGAATACGCCGCAGACATTACTATATGATAAAGGGCGACATATTTTCGCGTTGAGTCAAGCCAAGGAGGCGATCCGCAAAAGCGGCTTCGTAGTGATGGTTGAGGGAAATTTGGATGTAGTTAGCAGCCACCAAGCGGGCGTAGCGCAAACGGTAGCGACTGCTGGCACGTCGATGACTGAGAATCATCTCAAAGCGGTTAAGCGACTGACTAGCGATGTTCGCCTCTGTTATGATAGCGATAAAGCGGGTGTGGCAGCGACCGAGCGGGCAATTGAGCTGGCTTCACATGAGAGCGTTGAGCTGACGATTATTTCGTTGCCAGATGGCGCTAAAGATCCAGATGAATTGATCAAATCGAGTGTTCAGGCGTGGCGCGAAGCGGTAACTCGCAACGAGCCGGCTGTCGAATGGGTGTTGCGCCAGCATGCCGAGCGCTGCGATTTGGATACAGCGGTTGGCCAGCGAACTTTTACTACGGCAGCGCTGCGAGTAGTGCGCGGGCTAGCTGACCCCGTCGAGCGCGAATACTATATCAAGCGGATAGCTGCTATGTCGCATACTAGCGAGGAGGCGGTGCGCCAAAAATTAGCTGGCGAGCCAGTCAAGAAACAAACTTTCAAACCCGTTGTTGCAAATACATCGATTATTAAGAATGACCAGGCGGTGCTAGAAGATAATATTTTGGCCTTGGCGCTTTATGATGCTAGATGCTTGGAAGAATTGCGCCGCGCCGGCCGCCAGCAATGGAGCAGCGCTGAGCGAGAGTTATTAGCGACGGTACTCCTCGAAGAAGACGATCCGCAAAATCGCCCTAAAAAGTTGCAAAAAGCTGATATTTATGTAAAAATGGTATCATTGCGCGCTGAGGAGCGTTATGCAGCATGGGATAGCGGCGATCGCTATATTGAGATGTGCCAACTGCTGCGGGATAAAGAGGATAAACATAACAAACAAACTCAACAAGAATTATTAGCTAAGTTACGCGACGCTGAAGCTGCTGGCGATGAGGCAGCGGCTAGAGAGTTGCGTGCGGCACTCAATAATATAATCAAGGAGAAAGCTCGTGACAAACGACGACCAAGCGCAGAAGCCATCTGACGACAATATACAAGATCAAGACATCAATGAGCCTGATATCAACGATTTGATGGACGAAGATACTCCTGAAGATGTACTCAATGCTAATCAATATTTCGATGATATTTCGGACGACTCAGTGCGGCTGCATTTGCGCGAGATTGGCAAAATCCCGCTGCTGAGCGCCGAGGAAGAACTAGAATTAGCAAAACGCGTCAAAGAAGGCGACAAAAAAGCCAAAGACAAGATGGCCGAGGCGAATATGCGCCTGGTGGTCTCGATCGCTAAGCGGTATTCGGGCCGCGGTTTAGACTTCTTGGATTTGATTCAAGAAGGCCACACTGGTTTGTTGCGCGCGGTTGAAAAATTTGATCCGGATAAAGGCTTTAAATTCTCGACTTATGCCACCTGGTGGATTCGCCAGGCGATTACCCGGGCGATTGCTGATCAGGCGCGAACGATTCGTATTCCAGTTCACATGGTGGAAACCATCAATAAATTGTTGCGCACGCAGCGGCGAATGACGCAGGAGCTAAATCGCGAGCCAACGATTGAAGAGCTAGCTAAAGAGCTAGAGATGGAGCCGGAAAAAGTCGAATATGTCATGAAGATCAAGCAGGACATTTCGAGCTTGGACGCTGGCGTCGGCCGCGATGGCGATGACGAAGGCGAGTCGGTGCTGGGCGATTTCATTGAGGATGAAGGTACAATTAGTCCAGAGGAATCGGCCTCGAATCAGCTGTTAAAGGAACAAGTTAAAGATTTGCTAGGTACGTTGAGCGATCGCGAACAAAAGATCGTCCGGATGCGCTTTGGATTAGATAGCGGCAAGAGTCATACGCTTGAAGAGGTTGGTCAGGAGTTTGCAGTGACGCGCGAGCGAATTCGCCAGATTGAAGCTAAGGCACTAGCGAAGCTACGCAAACATAAAGACGCTAAAAAACTTTATACTTACTTGCAATAGTTTTGATTTTAGGTGTTATACGTTAACGAAACCAGTTGTACTGAGCAGCGAATTAATCTTGGCATATAACGCAGTGATATCGCTGTCGTTAATTAAATAATAATCAGCGATAGCTATTGGTCCGCCTTTTTCGATATCTTCAATCTCTGACCAGTCGCGCTGGTTAGCTTGTTCGGCGGTGAATGGCCGCTCGGGACGAGTTGCGAGGCGGCGGTGGCGTAAATGTTTTGGCGCGACAATGGCTGCAACGATGAGCTCGCCAGGAAACTCGTGTTTGAGGAACTTGTACTCTGTCCAGGAATAGAGCCCGTCGAACAATAAACGATGCTGGCCAGCATCAATTAAGCGGTGTAATTGCTCGGCAGCGCGGCGGATGATAACGTCTTTGCCGTCGCGTTCGCGCCACTGTTTGCGAAATTCGGCTTGCGATTCGGGCGTGATTTCAACGCCTCGAGCGCGCATTTCGTCGTACAAAATGCCGCCGCCGTAGATTTTGGGAAAACCTTTGGCGGCTACGAAATTGGTTGCTTCGGTTTTACCGGCGCCAGGCAGCCCGACGAATGCCAAAATCTTGGCTGGTTTTTCTTGTGATGTCATAACCTTAGTATACATGATTATGGCTATATTCGCTTGTAAGTAACGGCCCTTAGATAGCGTATAATATAAATATGGCCAAACGCTTAGTGATTATCGACGGTAAAAGCGTATTCTATCGCGGTTATTATGCTATGCCTGGGTTGTCGACCGCAGACGGGACACCGACAGGCGGCGTGTATGGTTTCGCGGCGCTGAGCTTGGAATTAATTAAGCAACTTAACCCGGATTATGTCTGTGTAGCGTGGGATAAACGAGGAACGAATATTCGCCGCCGGTTGGCGATTTATCCTGATTATAAGGCCGGCCGCAAACCAGCACCGCCGGATTTTTATGCGCAGATTCCGATTTTGCACGAGCTACTGGCGGCTTTTGGCTGGCCGCTGTATGAATTTGATGATTATGAAGCCGACGATATCATGGCAACGCTAGACAAACAGGCTGAACATCACGGCGACATCGAAACTTATTTGATTACTAGCGACTTGGACGCGCTGCAAATTCTCGACCAAAATACGTATCTCTACGCGCTCAAAAAAGGCCTGACTAACATTGATAAATTTGATATTCCAGCATTTGAAAAGCGCTACGGTATTCGGATTGGCCAATTTCTCGACTTGAAAAGCTTGAAAGGCGATTCGTCGGATAATATCCCTGGGGTGCCGGGGGTCGGCGAAAAGACAGCCGTCAAATTACTACAACAATTTGAAACGCTAGACGGTGTTTATGAGAATCTATGGCAGATTAAAGACAGTTTGCGCCGCAAACTAGAAGCTGGTAAAAAATCTGCTTATATGAGTAGGGAATTGGCGCGGCTATTCACCGATGCTCCAGTGAAACTCGATTTGGCAGCGATGGACGTACGCGACTTAGACACGGCGAAATTGCGAGAGCTGCTCGAGAAGCTAGAATTTCGCTCATTGTTGCGAAAATTACCACAACACATGCGCGATGGTGCTTCAGAAATGACTAGAAACGACATCCTTGCGCCGGCTGTTGAAATATTGGGCGATAAAGTCATGCCAATGTTAGTAATGGCGCCAGAATTACTGGTAATTTGGGATGGTGATATGGTTTGGCTGAGCCATGAAAAAGGCAAGGTCGCCCGCTTGCCGCTGGCTAAAGCAAGCGCTATTTTAGCAGAAGCTTCGATAGTTGGCCACGATACCAAGGAGTTTTTCAAAGCACTTCTCAGTGCTGGTTGCCAGCAACTGCCGATTGTTAAACACGATACCGCGCAGGGCTCATTTTTGTTAAATCCTTTGCGCAAATCGCGCGAATTAGCGGATTTGGCGGGCGTAGAATCTTTGGACGACCCAAGATTGGCGATGGCAGCACTGTGGGCAGTTTATGAGCAACAAAAGTCGGCGTTTGCTGAGCAGACTAACCTCCAGCAGGTGGCGCAGACGATGGATTTTCCACTGATTAATGTTTTAGCGCAAATGGAATTTCGAGGCATCAAAATCGATGCCAGCAAACTTGAAAAAATGAATAAATCATTAGCGCAAGAGGTTACAGCGGTTCAGCAGAATATTTATGATATGGTCGGTTACGAATTTAATGTTGCTAGCCCGGCGCAGTTGGCTAGCGCGCTATTTGATAAGCTGTTCTTGCCGACAGCCGGTATCAAAAAGGGCAAAACTGGTTATTCAACCAACCAAAAGGAACTCGATAAGTTGCGCGGGCAACATCCAATTATTGAGTTGGTCGAGCGTTTTCGCGAACTGTCGAAATTACAGAATACCTATGCGGCAGCCTTACCAGAGCAAACGGACGCTAACGGCTATATCCACACAACCTTTAACCAAGATGCGACAGCGACCGGGCGGCTGTCGAGCACTAACCCGAATTTGCAGAACATTCCGATTCGTACTGAGTTGGGGCGGCAGATTCGCGATGCCTTTGTGCCAGCACC
Organism: uncultured Candidatus Saccharibacteria bacterium; assembly: GCA_963551735.1. Taxonomy (GTDB): domain Bacteria; phylum Patescibacteriota; class Saccharimonadia; order Saccharimonadales; family Saccharimonadaceae; genus Saccharimonas. The sequence continues at coordinate 610,374 of CAUVHH010000001.1, forward strand.
TGGCAATGTTTTCGTAAATGCTGATTATTCGCAATTTGAGCTGCGCCTGGCGGCGGTGATGGCTGGCGAAAAACAGATGATTGAAGATTTTAATACCGACGTTGATATTCACGCCAAGACGGCAGCTGAAGTTTATAACGTGCCGATTAATGAAGTGACGCCAACGCAGCGCCGCCGCGCTAAAGTGGTGAATTTCGGCGTATTATACGGCATGAGCCAGCATGGTTTGGCGGCGGCTGCTAATATGAGTTACGGCGAGGCGCAGCATTTCATTGACGAATATTATCGTATCCGTCCGCACATCAAAGAGTTCATGGAACAAACAATCCGTCAAGCACACGAAGATGGTTTCGTACAGACATTGTTTGGCCGGCGCCGGCCGACGCCCGATGTCAGATCGAATAATTTTGCTGTTCGCTCGGCTGCCGAGCGCGCAGCAGCTAATATGCCGATACAAGGTACCGAGGCGGATTTGATGAAATTAGCGATGCTGGCGGTAGAGAAACGACTGATGCCAGCGGCAGATGCAGATTTGCTACCTTCAGAGACCGGCAAATTCGAAAAGAACGAATTCGCCTTGCCGGAAAGGCAAGTCTCTTCAGGCAGCAAGTCTATATCTACAGACAAGAATACCCCGCTCGGCTACCAAATTTTGCAAATCCATGACAGTATTATGGTTGAATGTCCGCGCCAAAACGCCGAAATAGTCAGCAAAATGCTGGTAGAGACTATGGAAAATATCTATCCGCAGCTCGGTATTAAGCTCAAAGTCGACGTCAAAATCGGCAATAACTGGGGCGAAGTGTAAAAACTTAAAATTTGTTGAAAATTAGCGAAAACCCGTACAAATATGGACAAATAACGGCAACTGTGGTATAATCAAGATACAGTTAGCTTAAGCAAAAAAGGCGGATGTTATGGAACGGAATATGTTACCAGAAAATAGCAACCTTAAACTTGAAGGTGCTAGGCCTTTATCTAGGCAAGAGCGTATAGAGCAGCTAAGGCAGAACAAACAACAACTAGAACTTATTATTGAGCAGGGCGACGCCGTAAAAAAGTTTCTTAGGAGAGCCGATTATGGTTATTTAGTTGGTATGTTTGTTGGTCCGGATGGCGCTGTTTGGGGTATTAAAAACAGATATGGCGGCATGGTACCTGGTGATTGGCTAGTGGTTCGCTGTGTGTCTAACGAGAGTGATGAAAATCGACCAAAAATAAAAGTAGAAGAACAAGGCATAAGCAAAGTAGGAAAAACTGAGCGCGAAAGATATCCTTTTTTGCCAATTGACATTGAGGCTGTTGATACGCTTCATCTTGCTTGTGGTGGTCCCAGCATTAATGTTTTCTGGGAAGAAGACAAAGACAAAGATGAAGATGAAGATGAAGGTGAAGATGAAGGTGAAGGGTTAGTAGTAGCAGTAGCAGATAATCGTGGTATAGAATTTTTACCACTTGACGAATTAATCGCTAAAAAGAACGATACAGATAATAAACGACCTGAAGAAATAACAGCTGATAATAAAGAGGACGATACAGATAAACGTTTTAAAGAAATCGTCGAGTCTTCTCTCGCAGACGTAGAAGAAGGTTTGGGTGCTGCGGCTGTTTCTGGCACGGTACGCGTAGCTGCGTGATAAGTGTGTTAAAATACAAACATGTACAGAGGATCCCGACCGAGAATTTTACCGATAATCATTACTATTATCACTGTGGTGGTTGTTATTGCTATTTTGGTAACACTTGTGCGATCGTTGCTGAATCCGGATAAAAAGACTGAGCAGCCGCAAACTCCCGAACAATCGTTAGAGAGCAAAATCAAAAATCAAGACCCAATTCGCAGCGTGCGCTGGACGGTGCGCGGTCCGATTGTTGCCGATGAAGAGTTCAAGAGCTACCAGATTACAGTTAGTCCAACATCGCGTAAATACGTTATTTATTCGGGTTATCTGGATAGAGTTTTGGACAAGAAGGAATATGCTAATAACAGTAATGCTTATGAACAGTTTACTTATGCGCTAGTCAAGGTCAACATTCAGGCCTCTGATAACAAATCAAACGATGATATTCGCGGTGTATGCGCCACTAAAGGGCTGGCTTACGTATTCGAGACGCGCGATGGCGACAATACCGATACCAATTTGTGGACTTCAACTTGCAAGGACTCGCCTGGTACGCTTAACGCTGATACTCTGAAGCTCCAAGCTCTTTTTGTCAATCAGATTCCAGATTTCAAACCGTCATTTAATAATATTTTCTAATTATGGCGATAAAAGCAGTTATTTTCGATTGTTTTGGCGTACTATACGGAGGCAGTATTGATACGCTAATAAGAATGGCCGAGCCAGAGGGCAAGGTAATGCTGCGCGACCTCAGTAAACAGCACGATTACGGTTTTATTAGCGGCAGCGAGTATGAATCGGGAATTGCTGAGTTGTTTGGCTGGACACAGCAGCAGACGCATGATTTCTTGATGCACAAGCGGATTCGCAACGAGGAATTGATAAACTATATCGTAAATTTACGCCAGCAGTACGCTAATTTGAAGATGGCGATGTTGAGTAATGTTGGCGGCGGTACGCTGGAATATCTATTTGTGCCAGGCGAATTAGAAAAAATGTTTGATGTGTGCGTGTTGTCGTACGAGGAAAGCTTGGCCAAACCAAACCCAGAAATTTTCACGCTGACAGCTGGCCGCTTAGGTGTCACTGCTAGCGAATGTGTGATGGTTGATGATCGTGTCGAAAATTGCGAAGGCGCCGAGGTAGCGGGAATGATGGCGTTGCAGTACACCGATAATGAGCTGCTTATTAAGCGTTTGAACGCTCTGTTGGAGGCATAAATGCCGGAACTTCCCGAAGTCGAGACGGTTCGCCGCGGATTGGCGAAGCTACTGCCAGGCCGAGTGGTGGCGCGAGTGGTAGTGTTTGACTCGCCGAAGAGTTTTCCGAATGCGCCGGCTGACGTTGAACAATTTTTGTACGGCGCGCGGGTGACGGCGGTGCGGCGGCGGGCAAAGGTACTGATGATTGATTTGGATACGCATTATTCGCTGGTGGTGCATTTGAAGATGACGGGGCAGTTGGTGTTTCGCAGTTGTCATCCTGCGATGTATCGTCGGAAAAAATCTGGGCGTGCTTGTCACCGGGACCCGGATTGTTTTCCGATGATACTCGAGGATGACAAGGTGCCTAACTTCGCTGGCGGCCATCCGAACGACAGTTTGATTGGCGAGCTGCCGGATCGGTCGACGCGGGTGCAGATTAATTTTGTGGACGGGTCGCGGCTGTTTTTTAACGATCAGCGCAAATTTGGCTGGGTAAAATTGCTGCCGACTGATGAGGTGAAGAACTTGCCGTTCATGCAAAAGGTTGGGCCGGAGCCGCTTGATCCTCAGACGCGCGCCGAGGATTTCATCCAGCGGATTCGCCGCCGCCAAAATTCGATGATCAAGCCAGTACTACTCGATCAGGCGGTGATCGCCGGGGTTGGTAATATTTATGCTGACGAGGCGCTGTGGGCGGCGCAGATTCATCCGCAAACGCGGGTAAAAAATGTCAGTGACCAGCAGCTGAACACATTATTTAAGGAGCTGCGGCAAATCTTGCAATTGAGTATTGACCAGGGCGGTTCGACTGATAGGAATTATGTTGATGCCGAGGGTCGAAAAGGGAACTATCTGACATTTGCTCATGTGTTTCGCCGTGAAGGTCAAGCCTGCCATCGCCACCCCTACCAAGAGATCATCAAGCTGAAAGTCGGCGGCCGCGGCACGCATATTTGTCCGGTCTGCCAGGTGGAGGTTAAATGATTTATCTGATTATTGGCACGAACGCTTACCGTGCGCAGTATGAGCTGCAGCGATTGGTGAAATCGTTAGGCGTTCGGCCCGAAAAAATCGATGCAAGCAGTCTTGATTTGAATAAATTAGCCGATACGGTACGCGGCTTGAGTTTATTCCAAGAACGGCGGCTGATTGTTATTGAACGGCTCTCGGAACGAAAAGATTTGTGGGATAAGCTCGGCGAATGGGCTAGCGATATTGCGGCAGAAACCTACTTGGTATTGATTGAGCCGCGCCCAGATAAGCGTACCAAAACTTTCAAAACCTTGCAAAAAACTGCAAAGCTAATTGAAGCAACGCCGCTGACTGATCGCCAGCGTCCAGCGGCCGAAAAGTGGCTGCTGGATTATGCAAGCGAGTACGGTGTAATATTAACGAAAGTGCAGGCTAGCGATATGGTAGCGCGAGCGATTATCGTCGATGAAAAATCGCGTTCTGCCGAAATTGATCAATTACAATTAACGCATGCTGTAGCTGCCTTGAAAAATGCCGTGAAAATTGACGATGCAGCGATTGCAACGGTTTTGCCGCCAGCACGTGAGTTTTCGGTGTTTGATATCATTGAATTGGCAGTGCGCGGCAAAACGGCAAGTCTACGGAGCGCGCTTGATGAACTTCGCCGCAGCGACGATGTTTATAAAGTGGCGCCGTTGGTCTGGTCGCAGTGGTCGCAGCTGGTGTTATTAGCCAAGGCCGAAGCAGCTGGCGCTAGCGATACGATTGATCTCGGCATACATCCGTTTGTTGCCAAGAAGTTGCGGCCGCTTGCTCGGCAGCTGTCGCCAAAGGACTTGGCGGAATTGACTGAATTAGCGGCGGAGCGCGATTATCAAATGAAAACCTCATCAGTCGATCCGTGGGCGGCGTTGGAGGACTTTTTGTTTCGGGTGGCTTCGCGGCAAAAGTAAAACGCTCCGGCTTGCGGAGCGCTTTAATCTCGTTAGTATAAATCAAGCAGTTTTAGCTGCAGTCTTCTTGGCTGTGGTTTTGGCAGCTGGCTTTTTTGTAGGGGTTTTCTTGGTGCTGGCAGCGGGTTTGGCTGCCTTCTTTTCTAGATTGACGCCAGCAGCTTTAGCGACCTTGGCTAGGGCTGATTTGCGGCGGCTAACGGTTGCCTTTTTGAGCAGGCCTTTCTTGACAGCAGTATCTAGCTCGCTTTGAGCTTTGCTTAGGGTAGCGGCGCTCGGGTTGGCCAAAAATTCCTTGGTGGCAGATTTGATATCGCGCTTAATACCGATGTTACGCTGGCGGCGCTTAGCGGTTTGCTTCATTCGCTTAACGGCTGATTTGATGAGTGGCATAAATTCCTTTACCTCTGTTATTGATTTAGTGTATACAATCAGTTTTCAATTATAACTTATACACCTCTGTTTGTAAAGTGATGTTGTTTTGTAAATTAGTATTGACTTTGTCGTGATGCTTATGTTATAGTACATAAAGTCTATAGCGAATAAAAACAAATAGGATAAAATATGGCAGACGTGCTAAACCAGATAGTAGAGAAAGTCAAAGAAAGTAATAATATTCTCGTTACGGTTAGCGCCAATCCGTCGGTTGACGAATTGAGCGCTGCTTTGGGCATCACGCTGCTAATCAATAAGTTAAATAAGCATGCGACGGCAGTATTCAGCGGGGCGGTGCCGCCAGCGATTAAATTTCTACAGCCCGAGAAAACCTTTGAAAGTACGGTTGATAGTTTGCGCGACTTTATCATCGCGCTGGATAAGGAAAAGGCTGATCACTTACGTTACAAGATTGTCGATGATATGGTCAAGATTTTTATTACGCCGTACCGTACGACAATCAACCAGAAAGATTTGGACTTTAGCCAAGGCGACTATAATGTCGAGATGGTGTTGGCAATTGGCGTTAAAGACGAAGCTGATTTAGACCATGCACTCGAGAGCCATGGGCGAATTTTGCACGATGCGGTTGTAGCAAGCGTATCGCTTGGCGAGTCAACCCAGCTCGGTAGTCTGGAGTGGAGTAATCCGCGAGCTAGCTGTTATAGCGAGGTTTTGTGCCGGTTGGCTAACGAATTAAGAGGCGAGAATCGGCTGATTGACGAACAAATCGCTACGGCGTTTTTGACAGGTATCGTGGCAGCAACCGATCGTTTCAGCAATGCGCATACTAGCTCGGCGGCGATGACCGTGGCTGCTCAATTGATGGCAGATGGTGCTAACCAGCAGCTGATTGCCACTAAGCTCAAAGAATCGCACGATAAGCCGATTCCAGTGCCTGAAGCAAAAAGCAAGGACGAAGAAAAATCCTCCAAAAAGGATGAGTCTAAAAATTCTGGCGACATTGGCGCATTGTCGATTTCGCACGAGCCAGTCGGTGATGTTGACGACGTCAAGAATGCAATTGATAGGCGCCATTCCGACGAAGCTCTGAGGGCTGCCAATGAAGAATTAGAGAAGCGAAGTAGTCGAGATGCCGCCGCTGCCGCCGAAAAGAAATTAGCCGAACAGTTAGCATCAATTCCTGCTGTTGAGCCTGAAGCTGATAGACGAGATGTGCCGTCGGTCGCCGATTTGCAGCGCGATATTGCTGCCAGCTCAGCAGAAGTAGATGAAGCGGCCAAAGAGGATCTAACTTTGCCACCAGTTGCTCCGTTTGCACCAGGGCCAGGTCTAGCGATGCCAGTTAGCCCGAGCGAACCGTCGATTGGCGGTACTTTCAATGCGACAACCGAACAGGCTGCCGAGGAAGCTAGAAAAGCTGAAAAAGACATGCATAATCGCGTCATTTTAAGCCACGATCGCGGCGCGGTGGCGTCGCAGCCGCCGTCAATGCAATCGCCATTTAATGCCGTAGCTGATAAGACCGAGGTAGAACCGACAGTTCGCGATGTCTTATCAGAAGCTGCGCCAGTTGACGCGGCGCCCGAGGCGGTTTCTTCGAAAGGGGTAACGGTACAGCCGAGTATGCCAGCACCTAGCGTAGAAGCTGCGCTAGCCGCAAATCCTGCTAGTTCAGACCAAGACCAAGCGCGGTCTGCCGTTGATGCAGCTCTGTCGGCAGCATCAGCTGCGCCATCGTCTGGCGCGGTTGACGATTTACCGCCATTACCGCCATTGCCGCCGTTGCCAGATTTTTCATCCTTGCCGCCAGTACCAGCTAATGGCGGGGTCGGAGCTGACACTTTAGAATCTACTCTACCGCCGCCGCCAGCTCCAGCAGTTTCGGCACCAACATCAAATGATCCGGCTCAGTTCAAGATTCCAGGGCAAGCTTAAGTTTGCGGATAGACTTCAGATTGACTCTGAAAAGATTTTAGAATCAATGCTACGGGGTATGCTGATATACTTGAAGTATGAATGACAGGGTTATATTGATTGATAAGCCGCCAGGCATGACTAGCTTCGGGGTAGTGGCGCGAGTTCGCCGCGTGCTTAGCCATCGGGCTGGCAAAAAAGTCAAAGTCGGTCATTGCGGGACGCTTGATCCTTTTGCGACGGGCCTGTTGATTTTGGTTACGGGCAAGGAATGCCGCAACGCGATGCGTTATACCAAGCTTGATAAGGTTTATGAAGCGACGTTCCGGTTGGGGCAGACTAGTACAACTGGCGACCCGGAAGGCAAAATTATGCCGTATGTTGCAAGCGACGAACTACAAGGAGCTGAATCTTTACCTTTACTCAAACAACCGGATGCAGCAGCAGTTAAGTATGTTCTAGCGCAATTCGTTGGCGATATCAAACAGCGTCCGCCAGCGTTCAGTGCTATCAAAATTAACGGACAGCGGGCTTACAAATTAGCCCGCAGCGGTAAAAAAGTTGATATACCAGAACGTACAGTGACGGTTTATGCGCTGGAGCTGCTTGATTACGCTTATCCGCTGCTCAAAGTTCGAGCCCATGTCTCTAGCGGCACCTATATTCGTAGCCTGGCGGCTGATATCGGTGAAGCGCTAAATACGGGCGCTTATTGCCAGGAGTTGCGCCGTACGCAGGTTGCCGATTGGCAAGTCAGCCAAGCGCAAAAGCTAGCTGATTTTGGTGTTGAATCATAAACCAATCCTGGCGCTAGCAGTATTGTGTAAGATTAATAGCAGAGATGCTGTGTCGTACGTATTGTTTAGTTTTAGCTAAAAGCTATGGCCTAATCTTGACTGATTAGCGTATCTCTGCTAAAGTTATTAGCTATGATATCAAAGGATAACAAAGCGAAAGCTATTGCTTTGACTCAGGTCAACGAGAACGATGTCGGCAGCCCGCAAGCGCAGATTTCGATCTTGACGGCTCGTATCAAAGAGGTGACTGAACATCTCAAGTCCAATAAGCACGACCGTATGGCGCGCCGCGGACTGATTCAGATGGTAGGTAAGCGCAAGCGCCTGCTGAAATACCTTGAGAAGACGAACTTTGAGGCCTACAAGGCAACGCTAGAGAAGCTCGGTCTGCGCAAATAAACGCGCGGCTCGAGCTAAAAACCGTCTCGTATTGAGGCGGTTTTTGGTTTGTAAAGGTAGATCGCAGCTGCCGGATTGCTAAAATTACTAATCTAAGTAATATTATTGACAAAAAGCATAAGTTATGCTAGCATAAAAAGGTAAGTAAACGGCAAAAATAAAAATGATTACAAAAGAACGCTTCCCAACACCTTCTCATGAGGTGACTAACAGCCGCGAGCAAGACGAGTTGTTTGACTATAAGAAGTACAGTATTGAGCCGACAGTTAAGTCTAACTCTCTTGATGGTGATAATTTTAGTACGCCGCACGAATGGACGCCGGCTGTCCGGGCCGAGAAAGTCAATGATGCTCGCGATGCGGTGGCGATTGCTTTCGGCGATAAGCCGCCCGCTATGGCGCGCCAAGAGTCGAATACTGGCAGGCAGCTGCTGGTCGGCGAAGCTTACAAAGCCGCTACTGACGGCGGTACGGCACCGACAAACGAGCGTGCATCTACACGGCGAGTCCTTATGACTGGCGAGAAAATAACTGGTAAGTTGCCGTCGCATGCTTACGCCGAGAGAGGGTCGAAAAGTGTTGATGAAATGCTTAATTGGCGCGCTGATTTGTTAGCAAAAGGCGTTCCAGAGGATTTGGTTGATGGTATTGTCAGTGGTGAGCATAACAGGGACAGAGGCGATAATCTAGTCCAATATGCTTCGCGGCCGCCAGTTGAGCAAGCAGTATACGAGCAGCCAGCGATACGCGAGGAGTCAAATGAGCTGGTATCGCATGAGACCAGTGCTAGCGATGCTGTGCCCAAAGTACAAGAAACACCGTTGCCGCCGCGTGCCGAAATTCCGAAAGCAGAAACTGATGCCGCCAAGCCGTCTAGCGAACCAGAACCTAAAGCGCCGAAAGAAAACACGCCGCCAGAAACCGCTAGAAACGAAAGTCTAAAGGCGAAAACTACAGAAGCTAAACCTGCCACAAGTGATCGCGCCGCAGAGAAAAATCCGGCAGAACAGGTCGGGCAGCCGGCAGAAGATAAGACATCACCAGTAGAGCAATCAGATAGCAACCAGGAAAACACGTTAGAATCTGAAGCGGACGTATCAAAGACAGGCGAAAAACAGGTTGCTGGAGAGCAAAATACGACAAAACCTGGCGAGCGCCAACCATTTGACCAAAAGAAAGCTAACAAATGGGCGGGAGACTTCTTGAGGGCTTATGGCGGATTTCTTGACCAAAAGGTTAGGGCAGAGTTAGCCGATAGGCTAAAAGCTAAAGGCGGACTAAATGTTGATGCAGAAACTCTTCAAGCAATGTCTAGGCTAGCGAAAGAAGCTAACCTGCGGTCGCCGATATGGCAAACCAGACCAGGCAGCGGCTCGGCTTTGCAGCAATTTGCTGGCAGAGCTCGCAGAGATCTACAGAGTATCATTGAAAGTTTATAGTTTATAACTATTTGTGTACTAAACCTCCGCAATTGTGTATAATATAAACACAATTAAGCGAAAGGAGTGCGCGATGGCGTTTGGGCCGATGATGAAATTAACAACCGATAGGGGCTTATCGGTTGAACTGGCGCCGTTTGCGCGCGATAATCTAGCGGTGTTTGTCGAGGGTTTTGCGCGCGGCACGGTAACACAGTACTTATCAGCGCACCGAGCGCAGACAATCGAGACCGAGCAAGTCTGGTATGATGAAATGATCAAGAACAAAACCAGCCTAAACTGGGGTATTTGGGTTATAGATGGCGACAAGCGCCAGCTGATCGGCAACACAGCGCTTACCGAGATAACCAAAGATCACGTTCATTATGCGACAAGCGGTATAGTTATTGCCGATAAGAAATATTGGGGCCAGGGGATTGCCAGTGCTTGCCATCGGGCACGAACGTGGTATGCTTTCGAAAATCTAGGCCTGCACCGAATTAAGTCGGCAGTCATCCACGGCAACGCGGCGAGCTGGCGAGCGCTTGAGAAGTGCGGCTACGAACTTGTCTATACCGAGCGCAATGAAGAGTTCGTGAACGGTAAATTACGTCATATGGATTGCTTAGAATGTCTCAACCCGGCAGATTGGGCATGGCGGCAGTGGTGGGGCGATGATCGCCCGCCGCGAAAGAGTTTGGAAGCTCGCAAACGGGCGCAAGCGGCGGTTGATTGGGCGCGGCAAAACGTGACGCTAGAGTAGTTGTTGGTGCTGCTCGTTGAAATTATCGACGACGAGAACCGGCTGGTTGCTATTGATGTACTGTGCGATATCGGTGTGCTGTAGAAATTCGGGGTAGAGAACGCATTGCGACGGGTCGATGTATTCGCAAACGGCTAATTCTTGAGCGCCATGCGTTGTTTGGCTAATGTCAATATCGGTAAAGTCATCAGGATTATCGACCGCGAAGAAGAACTCTAACTCTTCATCATAACCAGCCCGCGATGATGGGAATTGCTGAATGAATAGCAGTTTGCCAGGTTTGGCGGTCACGCCAGTTTCTTCGCGTAATTCGCGGATTAAACATTCAGTTAGCGACTCGTGCGGGTCGAGACCGCCGCCTGGTACGGCGTAATAAGGGGCCGCTTGGTCGCCGCGGCGATGTTTGACAGCGAGTATTTTTCCTTCGCGATAAATAATAGCGCGCACATTAATGCGCCGCCCAGTATATAGACTTTCGGTTTGTGGCATAAGAAACTCCTCGTTGATTGAATTTGAATAGCTTGCGATTAGCTTAATTTAGCAAGGGCTAGCATTAGAATATAATATCAAGGATATTGTGTGGTTTCCAGAAAAAAGTGTCCGGAGCTAATACTATTATCGCCGCTTAGCTTGATAACGACGGTTAGAGCTTGTTTATTGCCGCGAGGATCAGGATGATTGGTCACACCTCTAGCCTCGATCTGAGGCGAGTCATCCCCGAACAATCCATCTGCCTCTACTCGGCAGACCCCATTAAATAAAGCTTCAACTTCAACTTGAGTAATAGCTGCTCTAACCGAGATTTCCCCTATACCAGCAGGCACTCTCGCTGCCAGTGTAACATTTTCTCCGTTCTGGATTGAGTTGGTAATGTCTTCATACGCCTTTTTTGGATTAACCAGATCGTATTGAGTAAGCCATGAGTCTGCTGAGCCGCCTCTTTCTATGGAGCCGGTTTCGCTAGACATGAGCTAGTTTTCCTCTGGATGCCGGATTATTATTTCTCTCACGCAGATCTTTCATCTGTCTCTCTAATTCATTTATAATTCTAGTATATTCATGCTTATCTACAATACCAGAAGTATATAGATTTGCAAGCATCTCTTTTGAAGGTTCCAGCATTTGCCCGTATGGATCGGCAGGCAAAACCGTATGAATACTTTCGAGGGTTTCGGGCGAAAATGGACAGATAGCTATAGTACCGTCATTATAATACTTAGCGTTTCGATCATTGGTTTTGTTCGCTTTAAATCTTGAAGATTTAATATCTACCGCTGTCTGCTTTCCCTGGCTGTCAGTTATAAGATAATCAATACCTCTCTTGTCTTGTTCGGTAGTCGCACGGACCACTTTAAAGCCCATGTTTTCGAGAGCTAGCTCAGCTAGTAATTCTGTACGTACACCTTTTATGCTTGTTTCCATTTTTTTGCGGTAGTGGGGTTTGTCGGCTATAGGGATAAAATTATTTAAAAGCTGCATTATATCAGCTGGCGTGATAGTAGTGCCCCAGCGGTTAAAAATTTCGCGTAGTGAGTCGTTGAATGAAGAATGCACACTAACAATTTTTTCGTGATCTTTAGGAGAAGGTCTCCTATTTGAGTCTCTAGCTGTTTTTTCGGCAGTTACAGCAGCAATCCAGTCGCGATAGGTGCCGTAGAGAATGTAGAACTCTTTTTGCTGGTTAGTTTCAGCAGTTGGGTGTTCAATCTGATTCATCACGCGTAGTAGATTGTGCGCAGCTTGGCCGATACCGCGCCGCGGGCGTTCTGGATCAATCATATGCGCTTCTCGCCGCAATGCTTCCGCAGTCTCTTGGCTTTTTTGCCAGAACTCTCGGCGGCGTCTTAGCTGAACTACAGGAAGCGTGCTCATTCTTCTATTATAGCATAAACATGATAAAAAAGCAATAGCATGATAAAATATAGATGAAATAATGCCTACTGTCTGTTATAATAAGACAGTTATTGTTAACGCGGAAGTGATAGAGACGAGAATTTCCGGCGCGCGGCTTTGAATTGCCAAGCCTGGCCAAGACGAATTTTCATCCCTGTTACTTGCCGCGAAGAAAGGAGCTCTTTTATGAGTATTATTAACCCGAGCGGCAAGGAGATTTTTAGCGTTACCACCGAGCTGTGCGGCCGGCCGTTGACGCTGGAGGTCAATCGCGTTGGTTTTCGGACGACTGGTAGTGTGCTGGTTCGCTACGGCGATACGGTGGTCTTGGGCAGTGCCCAGGTGGGCAGCCGGCCGGTGCAGCTGGATTATTTCCCGCTGTCGATTGATTATGAAGAACGATTTTATGCGGCGGGCAAGATTTCTGGCTCGCGGTTTATCAAGCGCGAAGGCCGTCCCAGCGATGAAGCAGTGCTGGTTGGCCGGTTGATCGACCGCCCGATTCGGCCGCTATTCCCGAAGGGTTACCGCCAAGAGGTGCAAGTGGTGGCGACGGTGCTGAGCATGGATCCGGATTTCCGCCCGGATGTGGTGGCGATGATCGCGGCGTCGAGTGCTCTGATGCTGACCGGGACGCCATTTGATGGTCCAGTGGCGGGCCTGCGGGTGGGCCGAGTGAATGGCGAGTTTAAGGCCTTTTTGACGCCCGAGGAGCGTGAGCGATCTGATTTGGACCTAGTGGTGGCCGGTATTGCCAGCGGCATCACCATGGTGGAGGCTGGAGCCAAGGAAGTATCAGAAGAGGCGATCGTCGATGCGATGGCCTGGGCGCACCAGATGATGCAGCCAGCGATTGCTTTGCAGCGGGAATTAGCAGCCAAAGTGGCGCCAGCTGCGCAAGAATATGAATTAGTTTTACCTGATGAAGCAATTCAGCAGACGGCTGACGAATGGGTTGACGGCAAGCTGGGCGAGAAAATTCGCCGGCCGTACCCGGAGCGCAACGAGGTGGTTAATGAGATTCGCTGGGCATTCCACGAAGCGATGGCCGAAAAGTTGGGCTTGAGCGCTGAGGAATACGACGAAGTACGCGACGAATACGATGAGGCGTTCACGCTGGCATTACACAAAGATGTTCGCCGCGGTATCGTCGAGGACGGCAAGCGCCCGGATGGCCGCGCTTTGACGGAAATTCGCCCGTTAAGCTCAGAGGTTGGTTTGCTGCCGCGAGCGCACGGTTCGAGCTTGTTTACTCGCGGCGTGACGCAGGGTATGAATATTGTCACCCTGGCGCCGCTGAGTTACGCGCAGCTGGTTGATACTATGGAGGTTAACGACGGCGAGCGGCGCTATATGCACCATTACAATGCGCCAGGTTATACGGTTGGCGAGGTCAAGCGGATGGGCAGCCCGGGCCGGCGCGAAATTGGCCACGGCTACTTGGCGGAGCGAGCCTTGACGCCGGTGCTGCCGAGCGAAGAAGACTTCCCATACGCTATTCGCAGCGTCACTGAAATTATGAGCCAGAACGGTTCGACGTCGATGGCAGCGACCTGTTCGAGCTGTCTGGCGTTGATGGATGCTGGCGTGCCTTTGAAGGCACCGGTTAGCGGTATCGCTATGGGTCTAATGATGGATGGTGATACACCGTACGTATTGAGCGATATTGCCGATGCTGAGGATTTTGCCGGCGATATGGATTTCAAGGTGACCGGTACAGCCAAGGGCATCACGGCGCTGCAGATGGATATGAAAGTGCATGGTTTGCCGGTGGCAGTGCTGCGCCAAGCGATTGAACAGAGTAAGGCGGGCCGGGCGCATATTTTACAGCATATGTTGAGTGTGCTGCCAGCGCCGCGCGAAGCACTTAGCCCGTACGCACCGCGGATTGAAAAGCTAAAGATTGATCCGGATAAAATTGGCGCGGTCATTGGCAAGGGCGGCGAGGTGATTAACAAGATTACTAGCGAGACTGGTGCCGAAGTCGACATCAAGGAAGACGGCTTGATCACCATCGCCAGCCCGAACGGCGAGTCAATTGAGAAGGCGCTTGTTTGGATTAAAAGCCTGGTCGAAGAGCCAGAAGTTGGCAAAATCTACGAAGGCAAGGTCGTCAGTATTAAAGACTTTGGAGCATTCGTGAATATTTTGCCGGGGATTGATGGTATGTTGCATATTTCACAACTATCGGATAAACGAGTCGGCAAAGTAACTGATGTCTTGAAAGAGGGCCAAACGGTACATGTTAAATTAACAGAGATTGATAACCGCGGGCGCCTAAGCTTGACAATGAAGGGAATTGAACAGCGATAATATTTCTACGTAAACAAATACTATACGAGACAGCTTAAATTTTGCTATACTTAATAGAGATACACTTATAAAAGAGGGGAAGTCTATGAACAATCAACCGCAACCACCTGAATCGCCGCAGCCAATGCCGCCTGTACAGCAGCCAGCTCCAATGTCCGCGCCGCCTATGCAACAGCAGCCAGCGATGCCGCCGCAAATGCCGGTTAAAAAAGGTCTTAGCAAGGGGGCTTTGTGGGGAATAATTGGCGGTTCTGTTGGATTTTTACTGCTGATTATCGTAATAGTGGTTGTTTTGCTGTTCAATATGGGGCCGAGCAAAGAAGATTACCGTCAAGCCGTTTCGTGGATGAATGATGAAAGCTCGAAATTAAACAGTTTGCAGTATTCATCTGTACGTAATCCAGAAGCCTACAAAGAAACGGTTAATAGCGCCATCAAGAGCCGCGATGAGCTGAACGACAAATTATCGAAATCTAAGATTATGCACGATAAAGATGTCAAAGAAGCTTACGACAAATACAAGAAAGCTTACGATGTTGCTAAGCCGGAAATGGAGGGCTTGTCGCAGTACGTAGAGGTTTATAGCGAGGTCAGAAAAAAATGCGATAACGTATTTTATCTTGGCCATATAAGCAAGAAACCAGATGAAGTTGATAAGGAAGTCAGTCAAAAATACGGCGATTGTACATCCTTGATGCAGAAACTGAGCAAATCAAATAATAGCAATGTGGCTAATTTCGGTAAAGAATGGAGCGATTACTACACTTCGTTGAAGAAATACTACGTCGAATACGCTAGAGCCTATACCAGCGGTAATTTCAGCGCTCGGCCGCGCCGTCCAATAGAACCGTCGACTACTGGATATACGTTAATTACTAACGCTAGCCGCAAAGTTACCGATAGCGGAATGGATCGGTACTACAACGACTTTTCAAGCGTTGTCAATCAAAAATTAACTGCACTGCGTTAATATTCGCCGCGCCGGTATTACCCTCTGTATCATCAGAGGGTACTATTTTGGTAAAATGTAATTATGGATAAGCAAGCTGAATTAGACGCATTGGCGGCAGAAATCATAAAAGCTGGGATTTGTTCGGAATTGGCGGCTCAAGCAACGCAGCTGGTGATGGGCGATGGCAATGCTGATGCTGATATCGTATTTATCGGCGAAGCACCGGGTAAGAACGAGGATTTGCAAGGTAAACCATTCGTCGGTGCAGCGGGGAAATTCCTCGACGAGATGCTGGCGGCAGCTGGTTTGCAGCGCCCAGACGTTTATATTACCAACATTGTGAAGTATCGGCCGCCAAATAACCGCGACCCGCTGCCAGAAGAAAAGCGCCAGTTTTGGCCATATTTGATGCGGCAATTAGAGATTATTCAGCCAAAAGCGGTGTTAACATTAGGGCGGCACAGTGGCGGCGGTTTTATCCCTGGGCTGCGGATCAGCCATGATCATGGCCGACCGCGGCGGGTGCGTTTGCATGAGTTGGAGTTTGCAGTGATTCCTCTGTATCATCCGGCAGCAGCGCTATATAACGGCGGCATGCGCCAGACGCTGATTGATGATTTTATGCGGGCGGCAGTGTTTGTACAGCAGAATAATCCTGAATCGTAAGATTGACACGCTGGCAGCCTATAGATATCTGCTCAAAATCCGGGGCTTATTCCCAATCTGTTTATAAAAACTCTTGCCAAAATTAAGCAACCGTAGTATAGTGGATAATCGATATCCACTATATCTAATTCATGAAAGGACTTTATGAAACTATCGGGAGCTGTTGAACAAGCTTGCTGTATTATGGCAATTTTAGCTGATCCGCAGAGAAAAGCGCCGATGACCAATGATGCTTTGGCGGAAAAGATGGTAGTATCGCCGACGTATCTGAAGAAAATTAGCCGCAAGCTGGTGGTAGCACGGTTGATTACCTCGACGCAGGGTGCTGGCGGTGGTTTCATTTTAGCGAGGGAAATGAGCCAAGTAACGCTGCATGATGTGGTGTTGGCGATTGAAGGCGAAGCGCCGTTTTTTCAGCCTCAAGGAATTGTCGAAAGAGTGTTTGCGTCGCGGCCTCGCCAGGTGGAAATTGGCATGACTATGATTGAAAAAGTC
Source organism: uncultured Candidatus Saccharibacteria bacterium (assembly GCA_963551735.1). Lineage (GTDB taxonomy): Bacteria > Patescibacteriota > Saccharimonadia > Saccharimonadales > Saccharimonadaceae > Saccharimonas. Next base: position 627,134 of record CAUVHH010000001.1, read on the forward strand.
TTTTCCGAGGCGCAAGAAAAGTGGAGCGAGTATCTAAAGACGGTAACGTTAGCAGACGTTGTCAAGGAGGTAATGCATGGTTGAAAAATTAAAGCGGCTGTCAAATAGACGCCGCGTCAATATGGTGCGAGCTGAATGGCAGCACCTCTGCAAAAACAAAATATTACTGCTGTCGATGGCGGTTATTTCGTTTATTCCGATTATGTACAGCGGTTTTTTCTTGGGTTCAATCTGGGATCCATATGGGCAGGTGAAAAACTTGCCGGTGGCATTTGTCAATGAGGACAAAGGCGCGCAGCTGAACGGTCAAACGGTCAATATTGGGCAATCGGTCGAGCAAAAACTCAAAAGTAATCACGATTTGGGCTGGGAATTTGTAAATAAACAGCAGGCTGATGACGGGGTCAATAGCGGACATTTCTATGCGGTGGTGACTGTTCCGACGGATTTTTCGGCAAAAGCGGCGTCGATTACTTCTGCTCAACCGCAGCAAGCGGTGATTCGCTACACGACTACGCCAGCCAAGAACTATATCGGTTCGCTGGTCAGCAATCAAGCGGCTGAAAAAGTCAAAACGTCGGTGGCCGAGCAAATTACTCAGGCGTACGCTAAGGGCGTGCTGGAAAATATCGGTAAGCTCGGCGATGGTTTGGAGACGGCAGCGGGCGGTGCAGCTACTTTGCATGGTGGTTTGACGCAGCTGCAAGCGGGCGCGCAGACGTATACTGGCGGTGTCCGGCAATTGGCGGTAAATCAGCGGGCGATGGCTAATGGCTTAGCGCGGCTCGGCGATGGATCGCGCCAATTGCAGGCAGGTTTGGGGCAATTGTCGAACGGTTTGCCAAGCGAATCGCAAGTTGCGCAGTTAACAAACGGTATGAAACAGTTGCAGGCAGGTCTTAATCAATTAAATACCAGCGTCCATAATCCATCGCCAATACTCGCCAGCCAGCAGAATAAGGTGCAGAACGAGGCACAAGCTTTGGCGCAAACAATGCAAACGTCTTTAACTGATTTATCAGCGGCAGGTGTTGTATTGAAAGATTTGGGCAGCCAGGCGGTAGCTTCTGGCGGTTCGACAACCATAACTTTGCCGCAAATTAGCCAGCTTTCCCAGGCGCTTAGTAAAACGCAAACGATTAGTATGCAAGCAGCTGCGCTGCTTAAAGATTTGCAGATACTTACTCAAAGTCTGTCAACACAGCAAGCGCAATTACAGGCTGGTGTTTCGACGCTGAACAACGGCGTTAACCAGCTGGCACCAAAGGCAACTGCCGCTCTTAATGGATATAACGGTGTAAGAGCGGTAAATAATCAGTTGCTGGCGGGTTCGACATCGCTGGCGAATGGTCTGGCGCAGGCGCAAACTGGCAGCCAACAGCTGGCGAACGGCGCGCGGCTGTTAGATAACCGCTCTGGTGTACTAACGAATGGCGCGTCGCAATTGGCGGACGGCGCGGATACTCTGTCTACGAAGCTAGCAGACGCTTCCCGGCAACTCAAAATACAACCAACTGGCGCAGCCACCCAGCAGCAGATGGCGAATCCGGTGAAGTCGGAAACGACCAAGCAGGGCGACGTGCCGAATTACGGCTACGCGCTGGCGCCGTACGTGCTGTCGCTGAGCTTGTTTGTCGGGGCGATTGCTCTGAATATCATTTATCCAATCCGCAAAACTTTTGCCGAGCAAGAAAACGCCTTTCGCTGGTGGCTGGCCAAAGCTTCGGTTACTGGCGTGGCGGCTTTCGTTCAGGCAACGATTTTGATGCTGATCATGGTTTACTGCCTGGGTCTAGTGCCAGATCATCCGGTGAATTTCATCGGGGCGATCTATCTGACATCGTTTGTCTATATGTCGATCGTGTCGCTGCTGGTGATTGTGCTAGACAATCCAGGACGCTTCCTAGCGATGGTACTATTGGTGCTGCAGCTGGGGTCGAGCGAGGGGACGTTCCCGATTCAAACAGCCAATGGCTTTTTCCAAGCAGTCAATCCGCTGGTGCCGATGACTTATTCCATTTGGGCGCTGCGCCAGGCTATCTCGGGAGGCTTAGGCAGTTCGTTCTATAGCGATAGCATGTGGGTGCTGGTTGGATTCTTGCTGGCGGCTAATCTGCTAATGATCGGTTTCTTTATCTACCGCGGCAAGCGTAAATTCGCTCATACTTCGGTAGATGGCGACGATTAATCCTATTTGAAGCTTTTAGAAAATGCCAGCGTCTTTGAGAAAACGGCGCTGGCATTTTGGTTGGTGTAGGGTCATTTTTGACAAAATACGGGCAGTTTGCTAAAATAAAGCTACTAACGAGAGGGATTTCTAGCGAGTAAAAGCACCTCTCTACCTGGTTTTTAGATTATTGTAATAAAAAAGGAGTATAACAATATGGGTCAGCGGCGACTGGCAACCCCCAAAGGCGACGATACTGGCAAACGCCCTTTGCAGGTTAAACAAAAATCAACCAATACTGTACTGAACGCGACAACTACGCGCAAAGGCGAAGTCTTTCGGGCGCAGCGGCGGATGTCGGAAGGTGTGAATGCGCAGGCTAGCCAGCATCTGATTAATGTGCCGGTTAATAAATCGGTATACAACGGCTATGGCGGCAAGCAATTCAGCCTAAAAGACCAACCGAAACGTCCGCGGGCGCCGCGGCCAACATTGAAGGTGATTCCGATTGGCGGTGTCGGCGAGATGGGTATCGGCAAGAACATGACGGCGATTGAATATGATAACGATATCATCGTCATTGATATGGGTTTCTTGTTTCCAGGCAGCGATTATCCGGGTATAAATTATATAATTCCTGATACTCAGTGGCTGGAAGAAAATAAGCATCGGATTCGAGCGCACGTCTTTACGCACGGCCATCTCGACCACATTGGCGCATTCCGGCATATCATCCCGAAATTGCCAGCACCAGTTTATGGCACGAAGTTCACTCTTGGCATGCTGCAGCGGACGATGGAAGAGACAGACGGCGCTTTCACGCCAGAATATCACGAATTAAATCCAGAAAATCATGATACTGTACAACTTTGTGATTCATTTAGCGTTGAGCTGGTACGCGTTAATCACTCGATTCCAGATGCAGCTGCCGTGGTGGTGCGGACGCCAGTTGGTAATATCCTTTCTAGCGGCGACTGGCGTATTGAAGAAAATCCGGTTGATGGCAAAAAATTTGATTTCAATCGGATTAACGAAATCGCCGAAAAAGAAGGCTTCTTGCTGTTTATGAACGAGTCGACTAACTGTGAAAGTGACGGTACGCATACGCACGGTGAATTCGATATTCAGCACAGTATGGGCGAGGTGATGGATAAATGGTCGAAGAGCCGGATTATTGTCAGTAGCTTTTCTAGCCAGTTGCATCGGATTCAGCTACTTCTCGAGGAAGCGAAAAAGCATGATCGCAAAGTAGCGTTTGCTGGGTTTAGTATGATTCAGAACCTGGAAGTAGCACTGCGTTCGGGTGTAATCAAAGTCCCGAAAGATACTGTAGTCAAGATGGAAGATTTGATTAAATTGCCTGATAACAAGATAACAATCGTCTGTACTGGCAGCCAGGGCGAGTTCAATGCGGTACTCAATCGGATGGCGACGGGGGCGCACAAATACGTTAAAATTAAAGGTTCGGATGTGGTAGTGCTGAGTTCGAATCCAATTCCTGGCAATGAAAAATACGTAGTGCGGACAGTTGATGGCCTGATGCGCGAGGGCGGCGAGATTATCCAAAATGGCAAAACACACCTGACTGGTATCGGGCCACTGCACCTATCGGGTCACGGCTATTATGACGACCACGTGCGAGTGATTAATGCGGTCAAACCGAAGTATTATCTGCCTAATCACGGCGAGTTTCATATGCTAGTGCATAATGCACGCTTGGCCGAGAAAGAATGCAGTATTCCGCGGCAAAATATATTTGTTTGTGATCCAGGCGATATTATTGAGTTTACTAGCGATGGCGCGCACAAAATTGGCCGCATTGTTCACTCTGGCGGTACGATGTACGACGATGCCGGCGCGGTAGTCAGCGAAGTGGTACTCAAAGACCGTATCCACATGAGTCAAGAAGGTATATTTATAGTCATATTGACGGTTCAGCGCGGTACGGGGCGGCTCTTGACTAGTCCAGACATTATCAGCCGCGGGTTTATTTACATGCGCGATAATGAAGAGCTAATGGGAATGATCCGCCAATATCTCAAGCAGAAAGCGGCGCGCAGTTTCTCTGGTAAGTATGACATAGAGGTGGTCAAAAAAGAAATCAAAGACGAAGTAACGCATATTTTGTATGATCAGACGCGGCGAACGCCGATTGTCATTCCAGTGGTTAATGAAGTTGGCGGCGCAGCGAAAGCGCACGGCCGCGCCCCGCAAGCTAAATCTGCTGGCCAGCCGTTGATGCCGCAGCCGTCAGGCAAGCGTTTCCCGCGCAAACAGACCCCTGATACCGAGACAGTAGTGCCGCGCGACCGCTCAGACAGTCGCTCGTACTAACAGATAGCGCTATTGCTTTTTGTAGTAATTTATGCTACAATAGCAGTATACCCTTTTAGATATAAACAGAGTACAATAGGTAACAGTTATGGCAAAGAAAAAGACGACGCGAACTCGAAAATCGACTAAAACAACTCGTACAGCACGCGCTAGCAAAGCAGCGAAAGCACCAGCACCGCAGCATGAAGTACCCTCTGGGTTTTGGCCGCAGGTTGCGGCGGTGCTGTTGATGGCGCTATCGGCATTGCTGGTGGTATCGTGGTTCGGTGCGGGCGGTCCATTACTTAATCAAATGCTAGAAGTGTCTAAGCGAACGATTGGTTGGGCGGTTTATATAGTGCCAGTTGTCGGTTTATATGTAGCTGTTAGAATATTTGGCGCCGAAAACAACCGATTGCCGGCAGTCATGAAATTTGCCTCAATTTTGATAGTTATTTGGTTCAGCGGCTTATTCGGGCTGTTTCGCGAAAAGGGTGCGCCGTCGACTGGCGGTGTTGTTGGCGATGGTTTGAATTCGGTCGTCTTGTCGCTGGTCAATATACCAGTCGGTGTTTTTATTTATATTTTGCTAATTGCGATTACGCTATTATTTGTGCTGCAACTGCGGTTTAGCGATATTGCAGCAATGTTCAAGACGGCAGTAGCCAGCAACGAAAAGGCAGAGAATGAAGCGAATGTCCAGGTTATGCGCAAAGCTGCCGAAGATGATCACGGCAAGATGGATGATTTCAAGCTTAATGAAGGCGTGCCGACGGTGTCGCAAGATGATAGCAAGCAAAGTGCCAAGCTTAAGAATAAACCGCAGGCTAAAAAAGCCGAAGCCGATCGCGACGACAAAATGGCGATGCTGGCGGTTAGCGACCCGAACTGGCAATTTCCGAGCCTTGATTTGCTAGAGAAGAAGGAAGCGCCAGCTGATGCGGGCGATATCAAGCAGAATGCGCGCATTATCCAAGACACTTTGCGTGAATTTAACATTAATGTCGATATGGAAGGCGCCAATATCGGCCCGAAAGTGACTCAGTATACGCTGCGTCCGCCGGCGGGCATCAAGTTGAGCAAGATTACAGCGCTAGAAACCAATATTGCGCTGAATCTGGCGGCGTCGAGCTTGCGCATGGAGGCGCCGATTCCAGGTAAAAAAGCTGTCGGTATCGAAGTGCCAAACAGGAAAGCGGCCGACGTGCGTATCCGTTCAATTCTCGAGAGTGCTGAATGGCGCCGCCGCAAAGAGCCGCTGAGTTTTGCGATTGGTAAAGACATTTCAGGACTGCCGTTTGTCGGCGAGCTTAACAAAATGCCGCACTTGCTAGTGGCTGGTCAAACTGGATCAGGTAAATCGGTAATGATTAATACGCTGCTAAGCAGTTTGCTGTATCGTAACGCACCGAGCGATATGAAGTTGATTCTTGTTGACCCGAAGCAGGTCGAGATGGCGCCGTATCAGGATATTCCGCACTTGTTGACGCCAGTGATTGTCGAGCCAGAGAAGACAATGAGCGCACTGAAGTGGGCGGTTAACGAGATGGAACGCCGTTATAGCTTGCTAGCCGAAGAGCGAGTACGCGATATCAAGACTTACAATGAACGGGCTAAGGCAAAAGGTAAGAAAATTGGCGTTGCCGATGAAAAGGGTAATGTACAGCAAGTTGACGAGGGTACTATGCCGTATATCGTGATTGTGATTGACGAGATGGCTGATCTGATGATGGTAGCCAAGCGCGATGTCGAGGGCTTAATTGTTCGTTTGGCGCAGAAGGCGCGAGCGGTTGGTATTCATCTGGTGCTAGCGACGCAGCGTCCGAGCGTTGATGTGATTACCGGTCTCATCAAGGCAAATGTGCCGGCGCGAATTGCCTTTACAGTGGCCAGCCAGACCGATAGCCAGACAATTCTCGACCAGGCTGGCGCCGAGAAATTGCTGGGCCAAGGAGACATGCTGATCAAAACTGCTAGTATGCCGAAGCCGAAGCGTATTCAGGGCGCTTGGGTGATGGACAGTGAGGTGAACAAAATTACTGATCAGCTGCGGATGCAGGCGCCGCCTCAGTACAATGATGAAATCGTTAGCCAGCCAGTGCAGCTAAACGGTAAGGGCGGCGTAGTGATGGACTTCGGTGGTAATAGTGGCGACGATATGTTCAAAGATGCAGTGCAAGTGGTAGTGCAGATGCGCAAAGCCTCGACGTCGTTATTGCAGCGGAAGCTACGAATCGGCTACTCGCGAGCGGCGCGGATTATGGAAGAAATGGAAGAGCAAGGAATTATTGGTCCGGCAGATGGTTCGCGGCCGCGCGAAGTGCTGATTTCAAGTGCAGACGAGATTAACTCGGGCGGCGATTTCTAAGGTTAATTTGCGCCAACGTACTCGCCGAGGATAGTCACCTCGTGATTACTGTGCTCTATATCGCGGATAGCTTGATAAAGCGGCTCTCCGGCGCAATCGACAACAATAAAGAACTTATATTTCCAAGGTTGCCCAACGATCGGTTGCGATTGCAGCTTGGCGAGGTTGATATGTCGCTTGGCGAAGATTTGCAGCACCTCAACGAGGGCGCCAGGCTGATGGTCGGTGGTGATGACCAGCGACACGCGATTAGCGTCCTTTGGGGTATCAGATGGCTCAATGACTAAAAAGCGGGTAATATTATCGGGATTGTCGTGGATGGAACGCTGTAGTATTGGCAAATTATATAATTCGGCGGCAGTCTGGCTGGCGATAGCGGCGCAGTGCCGGGAGTTATTTTGCTTGACGAACTCGACAGCGGCGGCGGTATCGAAAAACTCGATTGGCGTTGCCTGCGGCAGCTGCTTTTGCAGGAAGCGGCGGCATTGAGAAAGGGCTACCGGGTGAGAATAAACTTCGGTAATATCGCTGAGTTTAGTATTTGGCAAGCCGATGAGCATCTGCTCGACAGACAGCTTGATTTCGCCGACGATCGGCGCGCTGCACTCTTCGATATAACGGTAAACTTCGTTAATGCTGCCAAATAGGGTGTTCTCGATCGCTGTAATAATTGCGTCGGCACTACCATCGTCGTAGGCGGCGAAAACTTCGCTAAACGTTGTACAGGGAACGAGTTTGGCACTAGCGCCGTACCATTGGCGGACGGCCTGGTCGTGGAAAGAGCCAGCCTGGCCCTGGATTGCGACATGCATTCTAGCATCATAGCACAATTGTGATTTTGACTGCAAAATTAGATGGTAAAAGTATTACAACCTTCTGGTAAAGTATCCAAGGGTTGCAATGGCTAGATAATTGCGGAGATATACTTGACAAATTATCAAATATGGAGTATAATCATAAGCAGTTTACGTCATTAACCGTCTATAGACAGAAAAGGATACGATAAATATATGAATAAAACTAGAGAATTTAAGCACTCTACTGGAACCGCTGAAGAAGCGGATAAAAAAGAAAAATACCGTCGCACGAGGAAATTCGGTGCTCTCATCCTATCTGTTATAGCGGCCGTTGGTATTGGGCATAAACTAGGTGAGCCTGCGCTGGACGATAAACAATTGAATGAAGCGACAAGTATAGCAGCCGAGGCTGTTTCGGATAAAATGGGGGAATTTGAAGGAGAAAATTCCACTTATACTTATAGTAACGAGGATGGTAGCTCTTCTAGTTATCGCAACAGCCAAGGCGATTCTATGGATTTACTTGCGTATAGCAGAGCTGAGTCCCTTCCAAATCCGCTTACTGGTGAGGTCGAAGCGCCAGGTACGTATGTTATGATTACTGTAAATGATAGAAATAATGAGAAGAGTGACGAATATGACAAGGGTAGGGTAACAGAGACAGATTTCATATTTAAATCTGACAACCCCCAAGATATCGATAGTCTAGTAGATGGTGGCGAACTAACCATAGACGAGGTTAAGGATTTTATAAAAAGTGATGGTGTTAGCGTCAGCGAGATTTCGTCGCTTGAAGACGCTAACGAAGACAAAAAACTTGATTGGGAGACGATAGATTATAGCGCTTACAATGGCGGCGATGACCATTGGAAATTTAGTGTAAATAAAGAGGACGGTGCGAGTGGATACGAGGATAGCGATGAAATAGGAAATGTTTTTACAGGCGATAACGCAGTGAGAGAAATGCAGAATGTGATTGATAATGTAGAAAGTAATTGGGGTAAATCTAAATAATAAATTAAAAATAAGGATTATTAGGATAAAATACCTGCTTGATGGCAGGTATTTTTGACGCCAGTATGTCTCTACTGGCGTGCTTGCGAGTTGTTGTGTACTATATAGCTAGCTTTTTCATAGCATATAGGGTATAATATTAAGCGATATTAAACCTAAGGTTGCGTGAGATAACGTAACCATCCGTACGGATACCAAGGAGGTAATGTATGAGAGAATACGAGCTGACGGTTCTTATTCGGCCTGATTTGGAGGCGAATTTGGACGCGGTGCTTGGTAAGGTCAAGCAGCTGATTGCCGATAACGGCGGTTCGGTTAAGGCCGAGGACAATTGGGGCAAAAATCGCCTCGCTTACAGCATTAAAGGCGAAGATTTTGCGGTGTATGTGTCGATGGATGTCGAGCTGCCAGCAGACGCGCCGCTCAAGATCAACAATGCGCTAAATATTAGCGACGAAGTTATTCGGTATTTATTGGTTAAGATAGACCATAAAGCGCGCGCTGCCCTAGCCGAGGCCAAGAAGCGCGCGGCTGAACGCGAGGCTGAAAACAGCGAAGATTAAGCCATAAATAGGAGGGAAATCTATCATGGCAAAGGGGTTTAACAAAGTAATATTAATGGGAAATCTGACGCGCGATGTTGAATTGCGAACAACGACGAGCGGCCAGAGCGTAGCTAATTTTAGTTTGGCGGTTAGCCGTAGCTGGCGCAACCAAGACGGCCAGCAGCAAGACCAGACCAGCTTCATTAACTGCGTAGCATGGGGCAAGCCGGGCGAGATTATCTCGCAATATGTCAAAAAAGGCGCGCCGCTTTTGGTGAGCGGTCGGCTCGACCAGCGTAGCTACGAGGATAAAGATGGCAATAAACGGTCGGCTGTCGAGGTGGTTGTCGAAGACTTCAATTTTGTTGGCGGTCGCAACGACAGTAATACACCGGCATCGACACCGCCGCCAGCGACTAGCACCAAAGATGTGGTCGTCGAGGATATCGACGATAAGCCAATCGACTTAAGCGAGATCCCATTTTAACGATTAGAAAGGATTATAAAATATGGCAAAAAAAATGCGCAAGGATGCTCCAGTAGTATTCTCGTATAAAGAGGTGAAGACACTGTTGCGCTATATTAGTCCAGTGAGCGGCCAAATCGAGCCGATTTCCAAAACGGGCTTGAGTGCTAAATTGCAGCGGATGCTGGCTCGCGAGGTAAAGCGGGCGCGTCATCTGGCGCTGTTACCGTTTGTGACGCGAGATTAGGGAATTTTCCAGCGTACGAAATGCTTTGTCGTGCGCTGAAGGGTATTTCTAAAGACGCAAAAGGAGATGAAATGTATCAACCAACTGATTTAAAAAAAGGCGTAGTGTGCCAAATCGACAGTCAACCGTATCGAGTGATTGACTACAACCAGAAAGTGATGGGCCGCGGCGGTTCTATTGTTAATGTCAAATTGAAGAATTTAATCACAGGCGCGGTTATTCCTAAAACATTTAAAGGTCAAGATAAGATTGAGTCAGCCGAGGTGACTAGCAAAACTGTCCAATATTTATATAATGACGGTTCAGCTTTCTTTTTCATGGATCCGAATAGTTTTGAGCAGTTTGAGCTGTCGGCCGATTTGGTTGACGAAGCTAAAAACTTCATGAAAGAGGGCGACGAGCTGGCTTTGCAATTCTTTGACGGTAAGGTGATTACCGTCGAGATGCCAAAAAATGTTTATTTGGAAGTGACCTATACAGAGGCAGTGGTTAAAGGTGATACGACTAGTAGCGTTTTGAAAGATGCAACGCTTGAGACAGGCGCGGTCGTTAAGGTGCCAGCTTTTATAAAGGTTGGCGATATTATTTCGGTTGACACCTCTACAGGCGAGTATCGCGAACGCAAGAAATAGCTTATTAAACTAAAATAAGTGTTTCGCAGCGTGTTAAAATGTAAATATGACTAACAAGCGAGCGCGTGCCGCTGCAAGTAGTGCTAAACGCCTGCACAAAAAAGTTAAACAAACATATCGTTCGGCAATGCCCGAGCAAAAACGCCACCGGATGTTAGTTTGGGCGGCGTTTTTTGTTGTAGTGGCGATTTTGGCTGTGCAAATATTGTATCCGCTTGATCGAGCGCTGCCGCTAGCGCGGATGAATGGCCGCTGGGTTGGTTGGCAGAGTGAGACAGATTTGGCTAACCAAGCGACGTTAGTATTCCAGCGATCGAAAATTAAATTTATTATTGGCGGCAAACCGAGCGGTATTTATACGCTAAGTGAAGCTGGTGCTGATATCAAGGCTGAAGAGATGGCGAGTCGACTGGCGAACTATCCCTTTTGGCTGCGTTTGGTGCCGTTTTCGATATTTTGGCAGCTGCCAAATGTGCAAACGCTAGATCTAGCTTTCGCGCTGCCGACATTAGAGGTTTTTGCACAAAAAACTAGTTCGCAACTGTCGCGGCCGCCAATAAACGCTGGCGTGGCGTTTAAAGATGGTCAGCTAACGGCGGTTAATGATGTGCCGGGACATTTGGTGAGCGCGCAAGCTATCAAAAACGTGCTGCAAACAACCAAGTATTCATTTGCTGGCATGACGGAGCTTCGAATTGATGCTAAGTTGCAAGAGGCGTCGCGGCGCAGTACGGCGTTCGCTTCTGTCCGTAATCAAGCCGAGCAAGCATTGGCGCGTCCCTTGACAATTCTTGCCGCCGATCAGACGTTTGTGATTGGCGATGCTGAGAAAGCTTCGTGGCTAGAGTTTGGCGAAACAACAGAAGGTGGCACGAACCTGGTGATTAACAGGCAAAAACTACAAAGCTCAATTGATAATTGGTCAAAAGCAGCTGGGCATCCGGCTGGCCAGACAAATATCAATATTGAGAACGGGCGAGAAGTCTCGCGAACCACTGGTGAGAAAGGTAGCCAAATCGATGCGGCTTCAATAGTGCAACCAGTCACTGATTATCTGCTGAGAGGCCAAGGTAGTGGCGTGATCTTGGCGGCGATGACTGATTTAGAGCCGAGCGTAATTTATAATAATCGCTATACTCCTACCGAAGATGGCTTGCGAGCTTATGTACGTGATAAGGCACGTAATGGTGCTTGGTTCTCGATTCGCCAGCTGGGCGGTAGCGGTTGGTCGGCAGATGCCGATGCCGAGGAGAGTGTTGTTAGCGCTAGTACTTATAAGTTATTTGTTGCTAAACGTTTGTTTGATGAGATAAATGCCGGGGGAATTAGCTGGAGCGACCCGATGCTTGACACGACGGTGTCGGGCTGTTTTGATCGGATGACTATTGCCAGTACTAATCCATGCGCGGTGGCGTGGCTAGATAGATTTGGCCGGCAAAATCTGAACGATTTTGTTTACCGACTAGGGTTTTCGCGAGCAGTGACTTTCACGCACGCGCAGGCAACTCATGTGTCGGCGGGTGATCTGACGAAGTTCATGGTCGGATTGGAGACCGGCTCGCTAATTAGCGGAGCGCAGCGCGAGCGGCTGTTGTATTCTTTGTCGCACCATCCTTACCGTTATGGTATACCGACGGGTAGCCAAGCGCGTGAAGTTTATGATAAGGTTGGCTTTTTGTGGAACTACGTGCACGACACGGCGATTGTCCGGCATCCGCGCGGCACATATGTGATGACGATTATGACTCAGGGTAAATCGTACGCAGCAATTGCGGCGATGACCCGCGACATTGAGCGGATTATGTATCCATAGTAGAATTGAGGAATGAAGCAGCGGTTAGATAAATTGATGCTGGCGCGCGGATTGGTAGGTTCGCGTTCGGAAGCTGAGAATTGGATTCGTTTGGGACGTGTGCGTGTTGGCGGGCGGGCGGCAGCCAAGCCGGGATTGTTCGTTGATGAATCGGCGTCGATTGAATTAGCAGCGTCAGAGCGTTACGTGTCGCGGGCCGGACTAAAATTGGCGGGCGCGGCGAAAGTTTTCAATTTGGATTTTCGTGGCAAGACGGTATTGGATATTGGCAGCAGCACCGGCGGCTTTACCGACTTTGCATTGCAGCACGGCGCGAAGAAAGTATACGCCGTGGATGTTGGCACCGATCAACTACATCCGAGCTTGCGCGGCGACAAACGAATTGAGTTGCACGAAAAAACTGACATTCGGGATTTTGTACCAAGTGAGACTCCGGATATGGTAGTGATTGATGTATCGTTTATTAGCTTGCGGCAAATTTTACCGTACCTTGCGAAAATTGTTGATAAAAACACAATGATAATTGCAATGACCAAACCGCAGTTTGAGGCGCAACGCCAGCAGCTGACTCGCGGTGGTATCGTCAAAAATGACGGCGTGCGGCGGGCAATCTTGCGCGAGTTCGAGCAGTGGGTGCGTGCTAATTTCATAATTATTGATAAAGCAGACAGCGAAGTGAAAGGCGCGCACGGCAACTTGGAGCGGTTTTATATATTGAGAAAAGCTGAAAGTTGTTAGCGGCTTATGCGGCTGGCCGGTGATTCGCTGGCAAATTAGCCTAAGCTATATCAAATTTAAGCGATTAAATGCTAAATTATTTACTAACGTTAAATCTAAATTCAACTACATCATCTGGCTGCATCACGTAAGTTTTACCTTCGGTGCGGATTTTGCCGGCGGCGCGAGCATTAGCCTCTGAGCCGGCAGCGACTAAATCATCGTAATTAACAACTTGAGCAGCGATAAAGCCTTTCTCGAAATCGGTGTGAATTACGCCGGCGGCTTGCGGAGCGGTCCAGCCCTGGTGGATTGTCCAGGCGCGGACTTCTTTCGGTCCGGCAGTTAAGTAACTTTGCAGTCCGAGCAAATCATAGGCGGCGTGGATCATTTGGGTTAATCCAGCTTCGGGTACGTCGTAGCTCTGTAACAGTTCGAGAGCGTCGCTGGGGTTAAGACCTTTAATTTCGTCCTCAAGCTTGGCGCAGATGAATAGGCTGCGGGAGTGTGGCACGAGATTGCGCAGGCTCTGCTTCTTGTCTTCGCTAGCCAGGGTTTCTTCATTGACGTTGAACACATAAATTACTGGCTTGGCGGTCAAAAGGTGTAAATCAGCGATATCGTCAGGATCGACGCCGGAAATTTCGTTAATTGGCGTGCCAGCGCGCAGTTTTTCAGCAAGCACTTCTAAACGATTTTTGATAGCGCTAGCTTTGGGGTTGGCTTTGGCTTCTTTGGCAAGGCGAGTCAGGCGAGTTTCTAGCGTTTGCAGATCAGCCAGAATTAGTTCGGTATTGATAGTATCGATATCGCGTTTTGGGTCAATAACATTCTCGACATGAACGATATCGTCGCTTTCAAAAGCGCGGACGATGTGGACAATGGCATCGCATTGGCGGATGTTGGCTAAGAATTTATTGCCTAAGCCTTCGCCTTTGGAAGCGCCAGCGACTAGCCCGGCAATATCGACAAAAGTCACGGTGGCCGAGGTAATTTTCTCGGCGTGGTACATTTTGGCGAGGACGTTTAGGTGCTCATCGGGTACCGGCACGATGCCAGTATTTGGTTCGATAGTGGCAAAAGGATAATTGGCCGCCAAAATATTATTATTAGTTAAAGCATTAAAAAGCGTGGATTTGCCAACATTCGGCAAACCGACAATTCCGATAGATAAACTCATAATCCTACATTATAGCATTTAAAGGGTATTGTCCGAAAAGTAATTATCTAAAAAGCTTGCGTTTTTTACTTTGCTTATGCATAATATAAGGTATATGAAAATTCAAAAAGGGATGGGCGATTTCTTTGCACTCGACATCGGTACCAACGCGGTGCGAGTATTGCAGCTAGCTGCTTCTGGCCAGGGCAGTTGGAATCTGGTTGCATACGGATATGTGCCTGTCGATCACAAAATTACCGCGAGCGACTCGCCAGAAGCGCGGCGCCGGCTCGGCGAGGCCACGATGACGGCAGTAGGCCAGTCTGGTATTCGTACTAAAAATGTAGCGATTGGCTTGCCGTCGAGCAAGACATTCACTACGGTTATTGACGTACCAGCGATGAGCGAAGCGGAACTGCGGGCGACTATGAAATACCAAGTTGATCAGTATATTCCGATGAGCAGTGACGAGGCGAAAGTTGACTGGGCATTGCTAGGCGGTTCGCTAAAGTCGCAAAACCAAAACGAAGTATTAATCACTAGCGTATCCAAGCAGTATAGCGAAGAACGTCTGGAATTAATTGAATCGCTTGGCCTGAATGTGATAGCTGAAGAGCCAGATCCGTTAGCGATGGTGCGAGCGTTAGTGCCAGCGACTGCTAGCAATTCAGCTTATATGCTGGTCGATATGGGCGAGTTATCGACAGATATCGCTTTGACTTACGGCGATACGCCGCGGTTAATCAGAACGATTCCGACTGGGCTGAACTCGCTAGTTAAGGCTGTAGCTCAGAACCTGAGTGTCCAAGAGGATCAGGCTCGCCAGTTTATCCTGAAATTTGGTCTAGATCAAAGTCGCCTCGAAGGGCAAGTTTTCCGTGCTGTCGAGATGACGCTTGATAATTTTGCTTCTGAATTGTCAAAATCGATTAAATTCTTCCAGAATAGGTATGAAGATGTGGCCGTTTCTCAAGCTTTGTTGTCTGGATACGGCGCGACTGTGCCGCAAATTGATTCGTATTTGGCGGGCAAGATTAATATATCAGCGGTTGCAACTAGCCCTTGGCAAAATATAAATGTCTCGCAGAGCATGCAGCAGCAACTAGCGCCGATTGCTAACGAGTTTGCTACGGCGGTTGGCCTGGCGAAACGGAGAAACTTGTCATGATTGAAGTAAACCTAATACCAGACGTTAAGCGGGAATATTTGCACGCTCAGCGGGTTCGTAATACGGTGATATCGGTATCAATGTTAGTGGCTGCAGCTGCGGCAGGTACTGTGATTGTGTTGGGGCTTGCTTTGGGGTCGCTGCAGTTTGCTAGCGGCCAGGCTGATAATGCTATTAAAAGTAAATATAAAGAACTTAGCGATAAACCAGATATTAATGATCTTTTGACCATTCAGAATCAACTAACTCAGATTGATATGATTAGTAGCAATCGAGGTGTTAATTCACGCATCTTTGATACTTTGAGCGCGGTTAATCCGCAGGCGCCAAACAACGTGACTATGTCAACGGTACGTTATAATGCGTCAGAAAAAACGATTACCATAGAAGGCTCAACCGCTGGCGGTTTTAATGCGGTAGATGCGCTTAAAAAAACCATTCTTAATACTAAATTGAAATACACGAAAGATTCGGAGTCTGCAGAAACGCCGCTATCTAGCTCTGTGAGAATTACCAACACGGCGTATGCCGAAGATTCTGGCGGAGAGAAGAAACTGACGTTTACTCTGACGTTTTCTTATCCCGAAGAATTGTTATCGAATAGCGTTAAAAGCTTAGTAATCGTTTCGCCGACTGGCTCGGTAGACGTGACTGATTCAAAAAAGCACGTGCCAGATTCGCTGTTTGAGGCAAAGACTTCAAACAAAAAGGAGGATAAATAATGGCGGAAGCAAAGAAAGATACCTCGCTAAATAAGCGCCGGCAAATTGATCGTAGCGGCCGCGTAATGTTCGGCTGGGTGGCAGGCGCGTCGGTTTTGGTTGGCTTTGCGCTGGTTATTGGCGGTTTTCTAGTACAGCGCATAGTTTTTGAGACGAAAGTTCTAGCCGAAAAGAATCAAACGACATCGACGCTTGATAGTAATATTAAGACGTATGATGGTTTGCGCGACAATATCCGCGTATTAAATACCAATTCGGCGCTTGGCTCTGCAAAACTTAACGACAAGGAAGACCCGCTGCGTGTTATCTTGGATGCTTTGCCAGCTGACGACAACTCGCTAGCACTTGGCGCCTCTGTGCAGAATTTAGTTGGCCGAGTGCCTGGCGCTAAGCTTGAGTCTTTCCAAACAGTTTCTTCGAACGAAAATTCCTCTGACAGTAACAAAAATAATGGCTCGTCAAGCGACAACAATGCCGATAATTCTAGAAGTGTTCAACAGATAGCCTTTACGATGGAATTATCAGCCAGCAATGCGGATATACTGCGCAGTGTTTTGCGTAATTTCGAGAAATCAATTCGCGTGATTGATATTGACGAATCAACGATTGAAGCGTCAGATTCTAAGTTTACGATGTCAATTTCTGGACATGCTTATTACTTGCCAGGTAAAACAGTTCAACTTAACAAGAAGGGGATAAAGCCGTGAAGAAGAGCGATATAGCGATGATTGTGCTGATTGCCGGTTTATCTATGCTAATAGCGTTTACTATTGGTAACAATATTCCTGCGCTTAAGGCACCGCGGGTTGGTACTAGTGTTAGCACTATCGAGAAAATGAGCAGTGATGTCAAAGAGCCAAGCTCGGAAGTTTTTAATTCTAATGCTATAAATCCGACAGTAGAAACAATAATTGGTTCATCTAGCTCGCCTGATTCATCTGATGCCGCAGCCAACCAGAGCCAAAACCGGGATCGTAGTCAGAATCAAAATAGGTAGGAGTCTTTCTAGTGGCGCTGATGACCGATGACATTCAGGAGAAGCTCATCAAGCTCTTGGTTGACGAGGGCTTGGTTTCTCGCGGGGTTATTGATAGAGCCACTAAGCAGTCGGCTAAAACGAACAAGCCGTTGTTGACGGTTTTGGAAGATATTGGCGAGATAGACGACGAGCTGTTGACTCATGCTATTGCTCACGTTTCGGGTGTGCCGTATGTTAATTTGACGGCTAGTATCATTGACCAGAGTATCCTATCGCTGCTGCCGAGCGATATTGCCGAGCGTTTCATGGCGGTGCCGCTAGCCGAGGTGAATAATCGTCTGGCGGTGGCGATGATTGATGCCAATAACGTCCAGGCGGTAGATTATTTAGCTAACCGTATTCAGCGGCCGCTCAAGGTCTTTATGGCATCGGAAGCGGGTGTCCGTCATGTTCTCGACCAGTATAAAACCGACTTATCGACCGTTGACGAAGCGGCGCAGGCTACTCAGGCCGAGGCTATTCAATCGTCAAGCGATATCAAAACTATCGTCCAGGATTCACCGATTAGCCGCGCATTGAGCACTATCCTAGAGTATGCAGTCAAGAGCCGCGCCAGCGATGTGCATATTGAACCGCTCGAAAAATCGCTGAAAATACGCTGCCGCGTCGATGGCGTACTGCGAGAGGTTATGCAGCTGCCGAAGAGTATTGAGCCGGCGCTAGTTAGCCGCATCAAAATCTTATCCAATTTGAAAATTGACGAACATCGCATTCCGCAGGACGGTCAATTTGCAGTTAATGTTGCCGGAAAAGAAGTCGATTTGCGTATCGCTGTTAGTCCGGTTGTTTGGGGTGAACAGGTGGTGATTCGCTTGCTTGACAAAACTGGCAACACGTTCGATCTCGAGCAAATGGGCTATGTTGGTAGAGCATTACGAATGATTCGTAAAGGCATCAAGCGCCCTAACGGTATGATTCTGACAAGCGGCCCGACTGGTAGCGGTAAATCGACCAGCTTATACGCGCTGATTAAAGAGATCAAAACTGACGCGATTAACATTGTGACGCTTGAGGATCCGGTTGAGTATAAGATAGACGGTGTCAATCAGATTCAGGTTAATAACGACGTTGGTTTGACGTTTGCTAATGGCCTGCGCAGTATCTTGCGCCAAGATCCAGACGTAGTGATGGTCGGCGAGATGCGCGATAGCGAGACGGCTAACCTTGGCGTACAAGCAGCACTAACGGGACATCTGGTGTTCTCGACACTGCATACCAATTCGGCGGCCGGAGTGTTGCCGCGCTTACTCGATATGGATGTCGAGCCGTTCCTGATTGCTAGCACGGTCAACACAGTAATTGGCCAGCGGCTAGTCCGCCGCGTGTCGCCGCATCGCGATGCTTACTGGTCGAACCCGCTTGAGACGCAGATGATTCTCGAGACGGTGGGGCATTTATTGCCCAAGACCAAAGAGGATGTAGCGCGCGTGTCCGAGGATTTGGGCTACAAGGACTTGCCATTAGCCAATCAACGAGCCTACGTGCTGGTCAAAGGTCGCGATACGCCAGCTACGCCGCATGGCTATAGTGGTCGGGCTGGGCTGTACGAGGTAATGGATGTAAATGAAGGTATCCAAGACTTAATTGTTCGCCGGGCCACTAGCAACGAGATCCAGCGCAAAGCAGTCGAGGATGGTATGATCACAATGCGCCAAGACGGCTACTTGAAAGCCTTGCAAGGAATCACTACACTAGAAGAAGTAAACCGCGTAACGTCGGCAGACACAGCATAAAAGGAGGGGACAATGCCAGAACAAGAATTACGGATTGAAGTTTTACTAGAGGAAGTCATCAAGCGCCGAGCTAGCGACTTGCATATTCAAGTTGGTTTGCCGCCGATGCTGCGAATTGACGGCACATTGATAGCTATTGCTGGTTTTGATGCTCTCGATGAAGCGCAAGTCGAGTCGCTAGTATTTGCAATTCTCGACGAAGACCAGCAGCAGATCCTCCTCAAGGACAAAGAGTTTGACTTTAGCTTTGCTTTCGGTACGCTTGGACGATTCCGGGTTAACGCTTTCCATGAGCGCGGTAACCTAGCAGCAGCGCTGCGCTTAATTCCAAACGAGATCAAGTCGGTGACCGAGCTCGGTATGCCGCCGGTAGTGATGAATTTTGCCGATTACCCGCGCGGTTTGGTGCTGGTGACTGGGCCGACTGGCTCTGGTAAATCGACGACTCTGGCGGCGCTGGTTGATAAGATCAACTCTGAAAAATCGCAGCACATCATTACTATCGAAGACCCGATTGAGTTTACGCACAAGTCGAAAAAATCGGTAGTGGTGCAGCGCGAAGTTCATTACGATACCTATTCGTTCTCAGCGGCGCTGCGCTCTAGCCTGCGCCAAGACCCAGACGTGGTGCTGATCGGCGAGATGCGCGACCTGGAGACGATCTCGGCGGCGATTACTATTGCCGAAACTGGACACTTAGTGTTTGCGACGTTGCACACCAACTCGGCGGCGCAATCGATCGATCGTATGATTGACGTCTTCCCGCCGCATCAGCAGCCGCAAATCCGCGCGCAGCTTAGTAATATTTTGATGGCAATTTGCTCGCAGCGGTTAGTACCAGCGATTGGCGGCGGTCGGGTAGTATCGGCTGAAATTTTGATTGCTAATCCAGCTGTTCGTAATGTTATCCGCGAAGGTAAAACTCATCAGCTTGACGCGATTATCCAAACTGGTGCCGATCAAGGTATGCAGACGATGGATCGCACATTGGTGCAGTTGGTCCAAAGTGGCACGATTACTTACGATAGCGCGCGGGAATTCGCTGTTGACTTGACCGAATTTGAAAGGTTAATCAGGGGGTAATTAATGAAAAAGTTTACCTACGAAGCACGCGATAAAGCGACGGGCAACATTGTCAAATCGCTGGTTCAAGCTGAATCTGAGAGCGAAGCCGCTAAAGCGCTGACCGCTCAGGGCTATATGCCGTTATCAATCAAGGAGGAAGTCGAAGGCGGCTGGCTAGCGCGCTTTACCAACCGAATTTCTAGCAAGGATAAGATTGTTTTCTCGCGCCAGCTGGCAACATTGATCGGTGCTGGATTACCGTTGACGCAAAGCCTGCATACGGTATTTGAACAGACTGCCAACAAAAAAATGCAGGAGATAGTCCAAGAAATCATTGCCGACGTCGAAGGCGGTAAGACATTATCTTCGGCTTTTGGAAAACATCCAGAAGTGTTTAACAAAATTTTCATTGCGCTAGTTACCGCTGGCGAAGCATCAGGTACGCTTGATGATGCACTAAAGCGGATTGCCGACCAGCAAGAAAAGGATGCGGCGATGGTCAGCAAAATCCGCGGCGCTATGGTGTATCCTGGTATTGTCCTAGCGGTGATGGTTGCGGTTGGCGTATTTATGATGGTAACAATCGTGCCGCAGGTTGCCAAGTTGTACTCTGATATGAAGAAGACCTTGCCAGTTTTGACATCAATTTTAATCGGAATATCTAATTTTGTGATTAATTTTTGGTGGTTAACTTTAATTCTATTAGCGCTAGCGATCTTTTTTGCGCGGCAATATGTTCGTACCGAAGCGGGTTCGCGTTTGCTGGACAATCTGAAGCTTAATATGCCGCCGTTCAAAGGTATGTTCCGCCGTCTTTATATGGCGCGGTTTACGCGTATGGGACAGACCTTGCTAGTTACTGGCGTACCAATGCTGGATATGCTGGCTATTGCCGCTGAGGGTGTTAATAACGCTGTTGTAGCCGAAGAGATTACTAGAGCTGCTGGTAAGGTGCAGAGCGGTAAAGCACTTTCGGCTGCTTTGCAGACAGAGGATTATATTTTGCCGATGGTGCCGCAGATGATCAAAATCGGCGAACAATCGGGTAGGATTGACGAGATGATGGGCAAGACAGCGCAAGCTTACGAAGACGAACTCGACGAAGAAATTCAAGCGATTTCAACAATGATTGAGCCGATTATGATGGTAATTCTGGCTATATTCGCTGGCGTGTTGATTGGGGCGGTATTATTCCCAATTTACAGCCTAGTCGGCAGCGTACGATAGGTCTAGACAACTGAAAAAACCTACGTTATACTGGGTACAGTTGAGCATAAGTTCAAAGGGAAAGGTGGAACTAAATTATGACAAAACAACAGATTAAAGACCGCGGTTTTACAATCATCGAGGTCGTTTTGGTGCTGGCGATTGCTGCACTGATTTTCTTGATGGTGTTTATTGCGTTGCCGGCACTGCAAGCTAGCCAGCGCGATACAGCTCGCAAGAGCGATGTTAGTATCGTATCGGCTGCTTATAATAGCGCTTTGAGCAACAACCGCGGCGGTACTGCTGTAAGCCAAGATGTGCTTCGAAGGTTCGTTAATGGCGTATCGGAAAATACTAGTATTGATAATATAAACATCGCTGGCTTTAATAGCAGGATCACTGTCAATGATGCGCAGATTATTTTAGTCATAGGAGCTAGGTGTGGCACATCAAACCCTGACGGGCAGCAGGAGCTAATTAGGGGTACTCGTCGTCAGTATGCTACGTTTACGCGCTTAGAGGCTGGCAATCATGCTGCGTATTGTTTAGACTCGTAAATCTATAATATCTACAGTTTTTTGAAAAGGTTGCGCAAAAGCGTAACCTTTTTGCTATACTAGACGTATGATAGTTGTATCAATTGCTATAGTGTGCGGGGTATTTGGGCTGGTGCTTGGCAGCTTTGCCGGAGCGCAAGTCTGGCGGCTGCGAGCTCGCCAACTTGTTGCTGACAAAAAGGCCGGCGAATCGTACAACAAGGCCGAATACAAAAAATTATCACCGCTCCTGAAGGGCAAGAAGCAGCACGACCGCTCGCGCTGCTTGAGCTGCGGGCACCAACTCGGTTTACGCGATTTGATTCCGCTAATCAGCTGGCTATCGACACGCGGTCGTTGCCGATATTGCGGTAAGCGCATCGGCTACTTTGAGCCGTTGATGGAATTATCTCTCGCCGTGGCATTTATGGTGTCGTTCTTGGCCTGGCCATGGCACCTGGCGGGGTTGCAGTGGGTATTATTTGCTGTTTGGTGTATATCGTTGGTAGCTCTAATCATGTTAGTTGCTTACGATATCAAGTGGCGAATTCTGCCAGACTTTCTTACTGTTTCGTATGGCCTGGTCTCGCTAGTCTTTGTGGTGTTGCGTTATTTTATAGTTAATGATGTTAAATTATATAGTTTGGCAATAGCGCTAATAATTATGTCGGGTGTTTATGGCGTGCTCTACTTGATATCGAAAGGTAAGTGGATCGGTCTAGGCGACGTGAAATTAGGTGTTGGCTTGGGGTTGATATTGGCTTCGTGGCAGACGGCTTTTGTCGGGCTGTTTCTGGCTAACTTAATTGGCTGTGTCTTGGTGATTCCAGGACTTGCTAGCAAGAAACTCAAAGCTAATAGCGAGATTGCTTTTGGCCCATTGTTGGCCTTAGGATCGTTTATTTCGTTTTTTGTTGGTGCGCGAATTATGGACTGGCTAGTGATTGCATCGTTTTTCTAGTATCAATGTGATGATGCTTATGCTAAAATAGTGATATGAATAAGTTGTCGGGGGGCTTCACAATTATCGAGGTAATGTTGTTCCTGGCTGTTTCGGGGGTGCTGGCTGCTGGTATATTGGCGACAGTCGGCGGTACTATTGGCGCTCAGCGTTATCGCGACGCTGTTGACTCGTTTGCCGATTTTATCCAAGGCCAATATGACAAAACTGTGAATGTTCAAAATGACACAGAAAGTCACAATGAATGCGGGCTTAATGCCGATAAAGACCGGATAGTTGTTAGCGATAGCAGTACAGTATTGGCAGGCACTAGCCGCGTGTGTATGATTGTTGGACGTTTTATATCGTCGGTTGATGGCGTTAACTTTACAGCACGGCCGCTGTATATAGCGACAGAAAACGAAGACCAAATGAACAAGGCTTTATTATCGCAAGGCGATTACGATTTTTTGCAGAGGGCAGCCGATAGGAGCGCGTTGTCGGCTACTAAGTCGGCGCTGTTGACCACCTCAAATACTGGCCACTCTGTTGATAGTTATGCGCTTGGCTGGGATACTCGAATTGATGATAGTAAAACTGATCGAATAATCTCGATCGCCATCGTACGGTCGCCAGTCAGTGGTGTTATCCACACGTACTTTTCTAACAAGACAAGCGTTAGCGACACGATAACGGTAGGCGGGTTAAATCAGGCGAGGCTTTGCGTTGATCCTAGCGGCTGGCTAACTGGCGCGCGGTTAGGTGTGCGGATTGACCGCGATGCAGCATTAGAGAGCTCAGTACAAGTTGTCGGGGAGGGCTGTTAGATGCGTTATAGCCGCGGCGACACCATTATCGAGGTAATGTTTAGTTTTGTGGTATTTAGCTTGTTGACCGTAGGAACTTACATAGTTATGAATCGCGGCACGCAGATTGCCCAGCGTTCGCTTGAGATTACGCTTGTTCGCCAGCAACTTGACGCTCAAGTGTCCCTTATTAGATATGTTAAAGATACTAATCCTACGCAGTGGGCGGAGTTAACTAGCAGCAAATTTTTGGTCAATAATCCACTTGATGTTGTGAGTGCCAGCTCAGATGGCTGCCCTGCGCCTGGCGGCCGTGTTGATTTAGCCACTGGCACAAATGCCTTTTTTATGTCGGTTGATCAAAAGAATGATACAGTTCTGCCGGTGCGCGTTTTGAACACGACGTATTCGTCGCCTTCAGTTTACGCTAATGTTGATTTAATTAACGCTAAAACATACGGTGTTTTTGCCCAAATTGTTCGAGCCGAGCAGAACTCAGGCGTAAATACTGCTAAAGCTTACGATGTGTATGTGAATGCTTGCTGGGATAGTGTTGGCGCGGCAGCGCCGTTAACCATAGGAACGGTGACGAGGATATATGACAAGTAATAAGAATACAAATCAGATACAGGGCTTTACTCTAGTAGAATTGCTTTTGGCTATGACTGGGGTGGCGATACTTTTGGTGGCGGTGGCAACTACTACGATACAGCTGATGAACATGTATCACAAAGGTATCACGATTAAAACGATTAATTCTGCTGGCCGCGAGGTTGGCGATATGATAAAGCGTGATGGTTTGTCGGCAAAGGGCCGAGATATCGTTCAGGTGGCTCCTAGCGATAGCGGTACCGGTGGTTTGGGCCGATTGTGTTTTGGCTCGTATACTTATGTTTGGAATACGCCAGAGAACTTGAGGTCAAGGGACGCTAGTGCTGGCGTGGTTTACGATGATGATCCTAGCCACAGCAAAATCGTTTTTGCCCGCGTGGCTGACCCGGATGGCTCTCTATGCAAGGCGACGAGAGGGCAATACCCAAAAGTGATTACTAAGGGTGCTCCGATGAATGCTGTAGAAGTACTAGGCGATAAAGATACCGGTCTAGCAATTCACAATATTTCTTTGACCGATCTATTTGTCGATAGTAATAGCCGGGCTGGTTATACGATTGGTTATACGCTTGGTACTTATGAAGAGGATACCTATCGTAATGGCATAATTAATTCTAGCGATGCGCAGTGCTTAGCACAGTCTGAAGAGACTAATAACTATATTTTTTGCGCGATTAATCAGTTCGCGGAAACTATAATTACAGAGAGGGCATCATGACGCATTCCAAGCAATCCGGCCTAGTTTCAATTATTGTTGTAATGTTTACAGCCATATTATTAATGGTAGTATCAACTGGCTTTATTCGCATCATGGTTCAAGAAGAATCGCGCGCTTCCAATAATAACTTGTCGCGCACTGCCTACGAATCTGCGGTGGCGGGCGTCGAGGATGGCAAGCGGGCGATTATGGCTTGCCAGCGCAGCGGCTCGGCTAGCGCTGCTTGTAAGGCGATTGCTGCTAAACGTTGCAGTACAATACAAGATGCTGGCATAATTAGTAGCATAAGTAATACCGCTATCACTATCAAGAGTGGTACTAACTTACAATACATTAGCGGACAGGCTTATACTTGTGTATTGATTGATTCGCAAACAAGCGATGTGGTGTATAGTCTCAAGGAGGGCAGTTCGCGCGTTGTGCCGCTGCGCGTCAACAAAGATACCTCTATGATTAGGCTTCAATGGATGATGAAAAATGATAAAGTGTCGACAATATCGTCTGCTGATGGCGGCGACACTTTACCAAAACGCGTGGAATGGCCGGCTGATGCGCCAGCGCTATTGCGCATTCAAGCGGTTGTTCCAGAGAGCACGACAGTTAATGGGCAACAAAGTTTTGATAGCTCGATTGTCTCGACTGCCTTCTTGCGTCCGTCTGGTATTCGCGCGCCGAGAAATTTGTTAGATAGTACTACGTTTAATGTAGTGGCGCCGCAATCGGTTCGTGCTGCTGGTAGCGCTACAAACGCGACGGCAGGCGTCTCGCCAATTACGTGTTCAGCGGAAGCTTTTGATAATCATCAATATGCTTGTTCGGCCTATGTCACATTGCCGCGCAATCTTATTGTTGGCAATCCAATGGCTTTTTTGCGAATCACCAGTATTTATAACGACACTGATATTAGATTATCGTTTGATAATATCGGCGATGGTACGATTAAATTTGACGGCGTGCAGCCAAAAGTCGATTCAACCGGCCGAGCCGGTGATGTATATCGTC
This sequence comes from uncultured Candidatus Saccharibacteria bacterium, assembly GCA_963551735.1. GTDB lineage: Bacteria > Patescibacteriota > Saccharimonadia > Saccharimonadales > Saccharimonadaceae > Saccharimonas. The sequence goes on from CAUVHH010000001.1 coordinate 652,919, forward strand.
GCGTATCTAGCCGGATTAGCTCGTCTAGCAATATCAATTATCCTGAATATGCAGTTGATATTACAGGCAGTCTTTGTAAAGACTTCTCGGTAACTAATCAAGGAGTACCTTCGGCATTAACATGCAAAGTTATTCCAGAAGAGCAGTAAAACCGTAGAACAATAGAGATAATTGAATAAAAAATTTATTCAGTGTCGGTGTGAAATTGCTCGTAAACGTCTTTGAGATGCTGGTCAGTTACATGGGTATATACTTGAGTGGTAGCGATACTGCTGTGTCCGAGCATACTTTGTACGCTTCTGATATCGGCGCCGTTCATTAGCAAATCGGTCGCAAAGCTATGCCGCATAGTGTGCGGACTGACGTGTTTGGTGATGCCAGCTAGCTTAGCGTATTTTTCGATGATTCGCTGAATGCTGCGCTGCGATAGCCGCCGATAATCGCCAGAAGTGCTAGTCGTGCCGCTATTGCGGCTATAGCTCAGGAATAGAGGTTGTAAAGAATCGGTTCGCGCCGATAAGTAATCCTGGACGCGTTCAGCTGCCCGTTTGCTGATAAAAACCGGGCGGTCCTTCTGTCCTTTACCGCGGACGGTAAACTCGCGGCGCTGCATATTGACGTGATCTTTATTAAGTCCAACAAGTTCCGATACGCGCAGTCCGCTAGAAAAGAGAAGCTCGAGAATGGCTCTGTCGCGAAGTGCTGGCAAACTGTCATCATTAGGTACTACATCAAGCATACGCTGCACCTCGTCGCTGTACAAAAAAGTGACTTGTTTGCGGTGAACTCTCGGCAATTCTATTTTGTTTGGTGCCATACTTTCGATATCGCGCTTACTTAGGTAATCTAGGAAACCCCGCAGGGCAATGAGGTGGTAATTCTGAGTAATAAGCGATAAAGTGCCGCCGCGATCTGTCTGATAGCGATTGAGCCATAAGCGATATTTTCTGACCAGTTCTGGGCGGATATTAGCAACCTTTAAGTCGAACCCAGCGAATTCTAGAAAACGCTCTAGATAGTGGCGATACGCCTCGCTAGTCTTGATTGATCGTCCGCGTTCAATTTGGAGATACTCCATGAAATCTTCAATCAGCTCTGACATATCCATAAGAGTATTGTACGTCGTTAAGGGTAGATAAACAATATATCGAACAAAAAAGTTATTCAAAATATTTATAGTAAATAACTTAGATATATCTGATATAATAGCGGTAAAGCAACTGTATAAATAGGAGGTATAGATGATGGGTGATGTAGAAAAAACACTAATTGTCTTTAAGCCGGATTCGGTGCAGCGGGGCTTAGTTGGGCGTATTCTGACGCGTTTCGAGCAGGTTGGACTGAAAATAGTCGCTACTAAAATGATTGCGCCCGACAAGCAGCACTACTACCGCCACTACGAAGAAATTGGCAAAATGATCACTCGCCGCGGTAAAGAAAAGTTTGACGTTACGTTAGAAATGATGGTTCAGGGGCCGGTTATCGCAATGGTACTTGAGGGTGTCGAAGCGGTTGATCTGGTTCGCAAACTTGTTGGCGCGACAGAACCAAAGAGTGCTGCTCCTGGCACCATTCGCGGCGACTTTTCGCACATGAGCTTCCAATATGCTGATAGCGAAGGTAAAGGAGTGCCTAATCTAATTCATGCTAGCGGTAACATCGAGGAAGCCGCAGAAGAAATATCGCATTGGTTTAGCGATGATGAGTTATATAGTTATCATCGAACTAGCGAGCGCTTTACTCGCTAGTGCTTGCGATGTTACACTAATCCCAGGGCCCCGGTAGCTCAATTGGATAGAGCAGTTCCGTCCTAAGGAAATGGTTGTAGGTTCGACTCCTGTCCGGGGTACCAGGATATTACTATGGCAGCAGAATTTGAAGGATTACACGACGGCGAGAAAGTATTGCTAGTTTTTCGACGGCACATCATTGCTATGCGGAAGGGTTTTTATTCGCTGCTAATTCCGATGACCGTCGGTGCAATACCGTTCTTGATTTGGCAGACTAATCTTGATTTGCTTTGGATATTTTTTGGCGGTTTTGTGCTTGGCTTAATCTTGTTTATTTATCACTTCTTGATGTGGTTTTATACTGTGTACGCGGTAACTAACGAGCGCATTCGCCAGATTACTCAGCGCGGCTTCTTTGGCCGGGATGTTGTAGAAATAAATCTAGATAAGGTCCAAAGTATAAGTTATAATATACCTGGGTTTAGCGGCGAAGTGTTCAAGTTTGGCACCATCATCATGCGCACTTACGTTGGCGATTTGGTTATTCGGCTAGTCGAGCATCCTAGCAAGATATATAATGAGTTGCAAGATGCAGTTCACGAAGCCGAACTAAGGAGACAGAAAATATATGAAGAAAATGAAGTTGAAGCGAAGTAAAAAACAACCAGCTCCAGCGGCGAGCCGTATTACTAATGAGACTATCGCTGAGCATCGCGAACAGATTTTAGCTGGCGGCCGCAGGTTTAAATATCCGATTCAATACACCAAGCATAAGCTGATTATTAATACAGTACTTATTTCGATAGCCAGTATCATTCTGCTATTAGTTGGTTGCTGGGCGGTAATGTATCCGATGCAGAATACTAGCACTATAGCTTATCGAATTTCTCGCATTGCAATGTTGCCAGTTGGCAGTGTTGACGGCGAGCCAGTCCGGTATAGCGATTATTTGGTGCAGTACCGAGCTTCTGAATATTACTTAAACAAATATGGTGAGGTTAAGGTCAACTCCAAAGACTGGTATGTTCAGCTTGACGACATTAAATATCGTTCAATGAATCTAGCTCAACAAGCAGCTTACGCTCGCAAACTGGCTAAGCGCTATAATGTTAGTATTTCGCGAAAAGACGTTAACGATTTTATTGACCAGGAACGCACGACGATTAACGGCCGCGTGTCGCAAGAAACATATGATGCGTCGATTCGTATGCTTTATGGAGAGAGCGCTGACGACTATCGGCTAATTGTCGAAAACGGGCTGCTAAAAAACAAAGTCGCCTTTGCTATGGATACAACTGCAAAAGATCAGGCTGATAAAGCCTTATCTTTACTGAAATCTAGTGGTGATTTTGCTAAAACGGTTGAAGCTATCAATAAACAATCGACCGAGGGCAAATTATCAGCTGGCAATAGCGGATCAGTTGATATTAGCAGTAAATTTAATGGGCTTAGGGTTTCGGACATTTCAAAAACTCCAGTCGGCAGCCTATCCGGTATTACAAGGAGCACTAATGACGATGGTTACTACATAGTAAAAGTTGTTGCGAAAACTGACAAGAAGATAACCTTTGAATATATTCATATACCGTTGACGGCTTTTAAGTCGCAATTTGAGCAGCTAAAAAAGAGTGGTAAGATTAGCGAATATATAACCATTCCAGATAACAGCCAAACTGGCGGCGCGGTAGTTAACCAGTAGGCGTTTTTCGCTTGCACATAACTAGGTAATGATATATAATGCACACTGAATAGTTTGCGCTCGTAGTGAAGCTGGTCTATCACGCCTCCCTGTCACGGAGGAGATCGCCGGTTCGAATCCGGTCGGGCGCGCCATAGAAAGCGTCCCACGAAGTGGGGCTTTTTCTATGGTAGGATTGTTTGGCTTTTGTTATAATATAAACGTATTGCCGTCTTAGCTCAGTTGGTAGAGCGGCGCATTCGTAACGCGCAGGTCGCCGGTTCAATCCCGGCAGACGGCTCCATAGTTTATAAGTTATGAAAAGCGAAATCATTAAGTCGTTATTAGGTGTTCTCAAGAATAGGACTCTTGTTCTTTTTCTCGTAGCGATGCTAATTTTAGATATAGTTTGTTCAATTGCCGTGTCTATGCAGATTATGCCCAGCGAGATTACGGTTTATTCGCGTTATACTGCTTTCGGGCAAGTACATTTTTACAAAGATCACTGGCAATATTTATTATTATTTTCTGGATTTTTCACGTTAGTAACTATCATCCACGGCGCGCTAATGATAAAGTTTTATCTATTGAAAAAAACAACAACTGCTAAGGCAATTGGATGGTGCACGTTTGTTATTATGCTGATTGCTGCTATGTACGCTTTTGGCGTCCTATCTTTAGGACGGGCGGCATGAGTTGTCCAGACTTAGAAATTCCTCTTGGCAAAAGGTCGAAGCTTTATCGTTTTTTTGAGATGTTGCCAGCGTTAATAAGCTATGGCATGTTAATTTTGTTAGTAGTTTTATCAGTACTTAGTCCTTTTCTGGCAGCTATTTACTTATTGTTATTGGTGTTAACTACGTTTGTTAAGGCCATAGGTATTTCTTATAGAACTTTGCTGGGCCACCGGCAACTTGTTCGGGCCGAGAAAATTGATTGGAGTGCTCGACTTGATGATCTATCGCAGGCTGCCGCGGGCAAGTCGCCCGAAATTAAAATTAATAAAAAAGATTTTGAAGCTGATGTGCATCAGCAAACTATTCTGTCTATCGAAAAAGGTGAGTTGCAGATCATAGATCCCAGAGATATTTATCATGCAGTACTAATTGCTGCTTATAACGAGTCTTACGAAGTATTGAAGCCGACGGTAGAGTCAGTAAATAATACAACATATCCGAACGAGAAGTTGATTGTATATTTGGCTTACGAAGAACGCGGCGGCGAGCAGATGGCAGAGACTGCCAAGCGTCTTCGTGATGAATACGCTGGCGTATTTTGCGACTTTCGGACTATTCAACACCCTAAAGATTTGCCGGACGAGATACCAGGCAAGGGTCCAAATATTACGTATGCAGGCTATGACCTCAAGCAGTGGTGCGACAATAAAAAGATTGAATATAACCAAGTAATCGTTACAACCCTTGATAGCGATAATCGGCCTTACTCAACCTATTTTGATTATGTGGCGTATAAATATGCTGTTACCCCTAACCGCGAAAGACTATCATATCAGCCGGTGGCCTTGTATTTTGGTAATATTTGGGATGCACCAGCGCCAATGCGGGTGCTAGCAACGGGCAATTCATTTTGGACTATTATTGGTAGTATGCGGCCGCATGCTTTGCGTAATTTTGCAGCTCATAGCCAGCCGCTTTCGGCGCTTGTGAGTATGGATTTCTGGAGTAAGCGCAGTATTGTTGAGGATGGGCATCAGTATTGGCGCAGTTATTTTTACTTTAAAGGCGATTATAGTGTTATGCCAATCCATGTTCCTGTATATCAAGATGCCGTGTTATCAGATACATTTAAAGCAACACTTATCAGCCAGTTTAAACAGTTGCGGCGCTGGGGGTATGGTGCTTCGGATATACCATATGTAGCAGTCAGATTATTTACGCGCCAGCGAACAGCTCCTTTTTGGGAAACATTGGCAAGATTTATACGGCTAATTGATAATCATGTTAGCTTAGCTACGATGTCAATATTGGTTGCTTTTGGCGCGTGGGTGCCATTATTAACCAATCCCGAAGCTTCCAGAAATATTTCTGCGCATGCTCTGCCGCTAATAGTTAGCCACATTCAACAGGTAGCAGTTATCGGAATATTTATTACGATTTTACTGATGCTGAAGATGCTGCCTCCTCGTCCAGAACGCTATAAGCGTTCGCGAACCGTTTTTATGGTTTTGCAATGGTTTCTGATGCCTGTTATATCAATCTGTTATAGCTCTGCAGCATCAATGGCAGCGCAGACGCATTTGTTGTTAGGTAAATATCTTGAGAAATTTGATGTAACCGACAAGGCAACACTATCGTCGCGTGCTAAAACAAAGGCCAAGAAGGATGCTCTCAAGAAAGCTAGACGTAAATCAAAATTATAAAATTATCATTAAGTTTTAAGCTAAATAAAAATGGGTGACAGGTGAGTTTATATTAAAAACAAATTATTATAGTAAACGAAAGGTTAGTCTTTTAGCTGAGACTACCAACACTGGTCGCGAGACACTGAATTACTTTACGTGATTACAATACCAAGCGAAGCAGTTCAGCTTGTTACGTTATTTGAGCTCGTAGTAAATGGTATAGCGGCTTAGCCGAGATTGCTTTTTATATGTTGTAGATTTTGTTTTGGTATGTTGTTTAGCCATACTTCTATATTAGCATAAGTAATATTTTTTGTCAAGTTAAATAATCTACGAAAATATATCACCAGACGCATAGAAATGTTGATTAGACACCGAATAACGACGTGGAAAACTTTTAGTATTTGTGCATAAAATATTATGCAAAATAAAAAACTTGCCGTCTAAATTACGGCAAGTTACATGATTGCTCTGGTGGGCAATAGAGGATTCGAACCTCTCACCTCTTCAACGTCAATGAAGCGCTCTAGCCAAATGAGCTAATCGCCCAGCTGCACTTAATGGTAGCAGAAATCAATACGTATTGCAATATGACAGAATAGCCAGTAATATACTAAGTAGACGTTGACGGAGTCTAACCACCTCTTGAGTCTCGTGTTGGCGGTTGCGGCGCACGTAAAAAGTCGGAGCAAGAGTAATAGCCAAGGTGGAACCTCCCGTTTTTGGGACCGAGGCACGCGCGTAAAACGCTTGCGTGCTTTTATATTTTCTAAAAAGGAGGTTCATTATGAACGAACAGCAATTACAATCAATGCGGCACAGTCTAGCGCATATTATGGCGCAGGCGGTGCAGCATTTATGGCCGCAGGCTAAATTCGGTGTTGGGCCAGCTATCGATAATGGTTTTTACTACGATATTGATCTTGGTGATGTAAAAATATCGGAGGATGATTTTAGCCGAATCGAGAAAGAAATGCGAAGTATTATTGCACGCGATCTGCCGTTTACGCGTCAAGATGTGCCAGTTGATGAGGCGATAACTTGGGCGAAAGAAAACAATCAGCCTTACAAAATTGAATTGCTTAACGACTTGAAACGGTCAGGTACGACAATAGCGAAAGACCTAGTGGGCCAGAAGCTTGGTTCTGCCAGCGATGATGAAAGCAAGGTTGACACTGTATCGTTGTATTCGCAGGGTGATTATACTGACTTATGTCGTGGCGGTCACGTTGAAAGCACCGGCAAGGTTGGAGCTTTCAAGTTAATGCGCGTTGCTGGTGCGTATTGGCGCGGTAATGAGAACAACCCGCAGATGCAGCGTTTGTACGGTGTCGCTTTTGCGACTCAAACTGAACTGGACGGTTACTTGGATATGCTAGAAGAGGCAAAGAAGCGCGATCATCGTAAGCTCGGTAAAGAACTTGATCTTTATACTATGTCACCGCTTGTTGGCATCGGTTTGCCGTTGTTTACGCCGCGCGGTACGGTTCTGCGCGAAAAGGCAGCGCAGTTATCGAACGAGCTGCGCCAAAAATACGGTTTCACGAAAGTTTGGACACCACATATCACCAAGAAGGATTTATACGAAGCATCAGGACATTGGGCGAAATTTGGCGACGAACTTTTTTTGGTGACTAGCCAAGAGACTAGCGACAAGATGGCGCTCAAGCCGATGAACTGTCCGCATCATACTCAGATTTTTGCCTCGCAGCCGCGCAGTTATCGCGAGATGCCGATACGTTATTTAGAAACAACGACCGACTACCGCGACGAGAAAACTGGTGAACTAGGCGGTTTGAGCCGCGTGCGTTCGTTAACTCAGGACGACAGCCACGTCTTTTGCCGGCCCGACCAAATTGAACAAGAAATTAATAATTTGCTAGCTTGCGCGCAAGAATTGTACGATATTGTTGATATGAAATTACGCGTGCGATTAAGTTACCGCGACGATGGCGAAGGCTATTTGGGCGAGTTAGAATTGTGGCAATCAGCCCAATCGCAACTCAAAGCTGCAGTCGTCGCTAAAGGTCTTGACTATTTTGAACAGGAAGGTGAAGCAGCTTTCTATGGGCCAAAAATAGACTTCATGGCGACCGATGCGATTGGACGAGAACATCAGGTTGCGACAGTGCAGTTAGACTTTGTCCAGCCTGAACGTTTTGGCCTTGAATACATAAATGAGTCTGGCGATTCGGAGCGTCCAGTAATGATTCACAGTGCATTGCTTGGTTCAATTGAACGCTTTTTGAGCGTGTTCATTGAACATACGGCTGGCTGGTTTCCATTCTGGATTGCACCTGAACAGGTTCGTATTCTTACAGTCAATGATACAGTAAATGACTATGTTGATGAAATTACATCAGTGCTAAAAACAGAGGTATTGATGCGTCCTATAAAATACAACGAAGTAAGATTCACAGCAGATACGCGTAATGAGTCGTTAGGCAAAAAAATCCGTGAGGCGACTGTTGTAAAAATTCCAGTACAAATTATAGTTGGTCCAAAGGATAAGGCTGCACGTGTCGTTAGCGTTCGTACTCGCGCGGGCGAGGAGCAGGTTTCTATTGATCAACTAGCTGAATACATTCAGAGCATCCAATAATGAAAAAATTAGCTGCCGCTGTTGAGCGCGATAATAAATTGCTAGCAGCAGCTGACGTAATAGATTTGCCGCTAGTCGTTATTGCTGGTCCGACTGCTAGCGGCAAAACTGAGCTAGCGATTCGGATCGCTAAAAAATTTAACGGTGAGGTCATCTCGGCTGACTCGCGAGCAATTTATCGCGGACTCGATATCGGTACAGCTAAACCTACGTCTGAAGAACAACAAGGGATACCGCATTGGGGCATTGATATGGTCGATCCAGGAGAGAGGTTTACGGCAGCAAATTTTAAGGTGTATGCTCAGCAAAAGATTAGCGAAATTCGTTCACGCGGGCATCTGCCGATTATAGCTGGCGGTACTGGTTTGTATATCGATAGCGTACTGTACGATTTTAAATTTACGGCATGTTCAAACAATCTTGATGAACGGCGTAAACTTGAGGATAAATCGTTAGAGCAGCTTATATATCATTGCGAAAAAAACAACATTAAATTGCCAAAAAATATAAAAAATAAGCGACATATTATTAACGCTATTCTACGCAGGGGGGAAGATCCTCTCAAAAATGATAAAATAATTAGCAATACTATACTAGTAGGTATAGCGACAGACAGAGATATCCTAAGAAGCAGAATTGAAGAGCGGGCAAAAAATATTGTAGGTAATACAACAATAAATGAAGCTATACGCGCGGCAGAGAAGTGGGGCTGGTACAACGAGGCAATGACTGGGAATGTCTATCCGCTTATCAAACAATATCTAGATGGCACAATTAACGAGATTGAACTTGAGCGAAAACTTTGTGTACTAGATTGGCGGTTGGCTAAACGCCAGCTTACTTGGCTGAGGCGGAATAAGGATATTAAATGGTTTAGCATTGATGAAACATGGATCTACATCGTGAACAATCTAGATAAGAGCTCTTAGATATGATACTCTTATACTAAAAGGTTTACGGTATGATTGACGCATTATTTGGTTCAAAAACGAGGGTAAAACTTCTACATCTCTTTCTTAACAATCCTGGAAAGTCGTTTTATGTCCGCGAGATTACGCGGTTGATTGGCGAACAGATAAATTCTGTGCGCAGAGAGCTATCCAATATGCTTGATGCTGGTGTGCTGCTGAGTAATACAAACGATAATAAACTATATTACGAGATTAACCGCTCTTACATTCACTACAAACCGCTCAAAGAGATTTTTACTAATAATGATGTTAGCAAACAAAAACCAAAAAGATTTTCAAAACAATCTGCTAGTAGCGAGACAGACGATTGGCGAATTGCTCTGGCGGCTTTGCCTAAAGCAAAAATTGTGATAGCAGCAGGCGCATTGGTTCGCGGTTCAGCGAGCAAGGTTGATTTATTGATCGTCGGTAATGTCGAACCTAAACGTGTAGCGGATGCAGTAAATAAAATAGAAATAAAAGTTGGTAGGCAGCTAACGTTTAGTAGAATGCTGTACGACGAATTCTATTATCGCTTGAGCGTGCATGATAGGTTCATTAATGATATATTATCAAGCAGACACGAAGTTGTAGTGGATAGTGAAAATATTCTGCAGCGATAGAAATGAAGGAGGAAAAAATAGTGTTTGACATAGAATACAAAGGCGGAAATACGATTGTACTTTCGGGTAAAAAGACTACTATTATTACAGATCCGAAATTGTCGTTGATTGGATTAAAAGATGCCAAAACTACCGGTTGCGTTGAACTTGCTACCGAGGATCGCTTCGCTGTTAAGGCGGATGGCACAAAGCTCGTAGTTAATGGTCCTGGCGAATACGAAATAGGAGATTTTGTTATAAAAGGAATTGCTGCTGTTCGACATCTTGATAGCGGCAGCAATGAAAAACTAGATACAATTTATCGGGTAGAATGCGGTAATGTTGCTATAGGTGTTATTGGTAACATCGAACCAAAATTAAACGATGATCAATTAGAAAATCTTGGAGTGATAGATATCCTAATAGTTCCGGTCGGTGGATCTGGCTATACACTTGACGCCACGAGCGCTGTGGCTCTGGTCCGTACTATTAGCCCGAAGGTTGTCGTGCCGATACATTATGCTGATAGCGGTATATCTTACGAAGTGCCGCAGGACTCGGCCGAAGTTTTTGTTAAAGAAATGGGTGCGCCTGTCGAAAATGTATCTAAACTAAAAGTAAAGAATGACTCCTCGCTACCAACGGTATTAACGACGTATATATTGTCGCGAACGAGATAATATAGTCTAAGGTTAAATAATAAAATCCCCCTGTCGTAGGGGGATTTTACTTTGTGGTTTAAGCTGAAGCTATTATACCTTTTTTCTTGAGTGTGCGTATAGCTTTCGTTGAAAGTACCATGGTGATTTTTTTACCACCAACAACAAAAGTCTTTCTTTGGAGGTTGGGCTTGAATACTCGCTTGTTGCGCTGCAGAGAGAAACTTACTTTGTTTCCGAACTGCTTGCCTTTGCCAGTCAGCTCACATCGTGCTGCCATTGTAGATTCCACTTCTTAATTACGGTTATTATCAATCTGTCCTAGTATACTCTGGTTTTGATTCTTCGTCAAGAGCTGGTACAATGATAAATTAGATGGATGTTCTGTATATAATTATTGTTTTGGTGGTGATATTTGTGTCGATGACGTTGCATGAATTAGCTCACGGCTTGGTGGCAAATAGTTTGGGTGATCGAACTGCGTATGATTTTGGCAGATTAACTTTGAATCCGATAAAACATATAGATCCGTATATGACTATATTACTGCCGATGATAATAATTATCACAAACATGACAACTGGGGCTAGTGTGCCAATCTTTGGTGGTGCAAAACCAGTACCTTTTAACCCAAGCAATATAAAGCATGGCGAGATTGGAGTGGCATTGGTAGCTATAAGCGGTCCGTTGGTGAACTTCTTTTTAGCGTTTGTAGCGTACGCAATACTTGTGGTCTCTAAGTCCGAGGCGGGTTCTTTGTCGAGCTCTGTACTAACGGCTTTTACAATGGTGAATTTAGGGTTTTTTGCTTTCAATATAATTCCCATACCACCATTGGATGGATCGCGGGTACTGTATGCGCTTGCCCCTGACTTTGTGAGGAGTATTTTCGATACTATAGAGAGATATGGTGTTTTATTGATTTTTGCCATAGTTATGGTTGGCGGTTCGTTAATAGTTACTTATATGAACTTTATAATCGTAAACATGCTAAAAGGATTCTCTATCGTTTTTGGCGGGTAGGTGGTACAATATAATTAGCCTCTTAGGCACCAGCGTATATGATTTTCCTAACAAATCATTGATAGGGATCTCAACAGCAGTATTCTCGTGGGAATATTGTGAGAGAACCCACCTTGCAATAAGCGGGGAATATCAGTCGCTAGCCTGGAGGCTTTTTGTGATATAATTACGCTAGGCTATCGGGTAATCGCTGGTTTTTTACAGAACAAGAGGAAAGTCCGGGCAGCGTAGGACATGGCAGTCGCTAACGGCGACCAGAGGTAACTCTAGGGAAAGTGCCACAGAAACGATACCGCTATCTCAAATCTGCTTAATGTACGATGACTGATAGTAAGGGTGAAAAGAGCGGTGTAAGAGACCGTAGCCGACTATGGTGACATAGAAGGAGGGTAAACCCTGCCAGCTGCAAGGTGTATTATCGTATAAGTTGTCCGCTTGATAATACTAACATCCGCTTGAACTGTGCAGCAATGTGCAGTCTAGATAGATGATTACCGATAACAGAACCCGGCTTATAGATAGCCTAATAAAAGACCGCTAGTTGATCTCGCGGTCTTTTATTAGGCTTAAGTTCTAAGTAGAAGAAGAACTTTTATTGCTTTGTTGCTTCTTTGACGATCTCAGAAAAAGCTTCCGGCTCGTTGACAGCTAGGTCAGCGAGGACCTTACGGTTGATTTCAATGTTGGTCACGCGAAGACCTGCTATCAATTTACCGTAGGTTGTGCCATTTTGGCGGGCAGCTGCATTGATACGAGTAATCCACAGGCTGCGCAGATCGCGCTTTTTGTTGCGGCGGTCGCGATATGCGTACTGCAAGGCGCGAATTACGGCTTGCTTAGCTAAGCGAAAGCTTCGGGTGCGGTTATGCTGCATTCCCTTGGCTAATTTTAAGGTCTTCTTATGTTTCGCCGAAGCGGCGACTCCTCGTTTGACTCGCATATATTAGACTCCCAATGCTCGCTTAACGTTTTTTGCTATGCCGCCTTTAATAATAGCGCTGGTATTAATATTTCGCTTGCGCGACTTGCTTTTTTTGGATAGCATGTGGTTCCCGAATGCGCGGCGACGGGTAAGTTTGCCGGTACTGGTTAGCTTTATGCGCTTAGCAGTGCCCTTGTGGGTCTTCATTTTTGGCATTATTTACTCCTTATTACTATGCTGAGATTTCTCCCGGCCATCGTTGGTTTTTGCTCGAGCGTAGCTTCGTCTTTTAGCTGTTCCATCATCTTGTCTATCAAGTCATAACCTAAGTTTTTATGGGCTATTTCTCGACCGCGGAAGAAAATAAGGATTTTTACTTTATGTCCGTCCGACAAGAAAGCGCGTATTTTGCGCAGCTTGATCTCTAGATCGTTACTACCGATTTTCAAACCAAATCGCATTTGCTTTAGCTCGTTGGCTTTATTATTGCGCCGTGCTTTTTGCTGCTCCTTCATCTTCTGATATTGATATTTTCCCCAATCAACAATCTTAGCTACAGGAGGGTTAGCTTTAGGCGATATTTCTACTAAATCAACGCCTGCTTTTTGTGCAATATCTAGAGCTTCTCTTAAAGACATAACGCCAAGCTGCTTACCATCAGCCCCGATCACGCGAAGCTCATTGCTGCGGATAGCGTTATTTATGCGAGTTGAATTATTAATCGTAAGTTCTCCTTTAGAACAGTTGTTTTACTGAGTCTATACTCGTTGTACATGGTAACAAATTACCGATAATAAATCAAGCTCGTTATCGGTATTGGAGAGCTTCTGCGATATGTGCAGCTTGTATTTTGGTGCTATTGTCTAGATCTGCAATAGTGCGGGCGACACGGATGATTTTGAAGTAGCTACGCGGACTCAAGCTCAGTTTATCCGAAGCCTGTGACAACATATTTTTTGATTTTTCATCAAGTTTAGCAAACGTATTTATTTCTCTATTTGTTAAGTTACTGTTGTATTTATCGCTACAATTGTATCTTATTGATTGGATATTGAGGGCACTCTGAATCAAGTTTGATGCAGTTTTATGTTGTTTACAAGACAACGAATTATACGAAGACAATGTACTGTTCGGTACGCGTGAGACGTGTACGACTAAATCAATTCTATCCATAAGCGGACCCGATAGTTTGCGTTGATAATTAGCTATTTGCGCTGGAGTGCAGGAGCATTCTTTGGTTTGATCGCCAAAATACCCGCAAGGACAAGGGTTCATGGTAGCAACCAGCATAAAGTTAGCGGGGTAGGTGGCACGCATACGCGATCTGGTAATAGTAACTTTCTTGTCTTCTAGGGGTTGTCTCAGGGCTTCAATAGAAGAATGCGAGAACTCAGGTATTTCATCTAAGTAAAGTACTCCTAGGTGCGCCAGGCTAATCTCGCCAGGTTTCGGGCTTGATCCGCCGCCGATAAGCGATGTCTGGCTGGCTGTGTGGTGCGGGGAACGAAACGGACGCTGACGGATAATAGATCCTGTCGAGGAACCCTCTATGCTGTATATTTTTGTAGCCGCTAGCATTTCTTCAGGCGAGAGCGGAGGTAGTAGGTTGGGTAGGGTTTTTGCTAGCATTGATTTTCCGGCTCCTGGAGGTCCGGATAACAATATATTATGATGTCCTGCCGCTGCGATTATGAGGGCGCGTTTTGCTTGTTCTTGACCGGCCACTTCATCGAGCAGGGTTTGTTTGTTGGGCTCGCTTTCTTCTGAATAAATGTGCGGACAAACAGCATCCTTGGTGATGATTTTTTCTTTCTTTAAGTGCAGGTAAAGCTGCTTGATATTATCTACAGGTATGATATTTATGCCGCCTACGAGAGACGCTTGGTTGGCGTTATTAGAGGGTAAGTATATAGTATTAATACCAGATTTTTTTGCGGTTTCGGCGATATTGATAGCGCCGCTAGTGGGGCGGATGTCTCCGTTGAGCGCTAGCTCACCAGCGAATATAGAATTTGCAACATCCTGTTTGCGGAGTTGTCCGGCTGATAATAAGATAGACAAGGCGATAGGTAGATCATAATGTGTACCTTCCTTTGGAATTTCGGCAGGCGCAAGGTTGATGGTGATACGTTTAGTTGGGTACTCTAGGCCAGAATTGACGATGGCGCTGCGGACTCGTTCTTTAGATTCGTCGATTGATTTATTACCGAGACCAACTATGCGTATACTAGGCAGCCCATTTGATATGTCACTTTCTACTTCTACGATACTGCCATCGTATCCAACGGGTGAAACCGTAAGGATTTTAGCGGTTGATGCCATGACCATATAGTTAAAAGTTAATCATACTATACGGATGATGTAAATAAGTGATATAATGTCAAGAGTAACGCGGGGCTGATATAGCGTTCGACGTAGAGAATTTAACAGGTTGTTTTGCGTACCGACTTCTGACGTTATCAGAATTAATAGTTGCAAACTTTGCAAACAAAGCGAAGGCGTTTGTTGCATCATTGATGCCACGGCAGACAGCCTTTGCGCTAGCTGCGTAATATTACTGGCAGCCGCATCCGCCTAGACTCTTGCTATAGGCTAGGTGTGTCATATCTAGCAAGATCGGTTAATTGATATTTCTGCTATATCATTAATTAAGATTTTAAGCAGATCGCTAGTTCGTATGTTTGTCTAGCTTTGAGCGGATAAGCGATTATTTAACGAGTTAGACTATGTGCGTAGACAAACAACAGGTTACTCTGCGGACCCGGGGGCAGTACCCGGCAGCTCCACCACATCGTTTGTTGTAGAGCCTTTCGGGCTCTTTTTGATTTATACGATAAAAAAGAATGACTACCTGCGAGTAGTAGTCATTCTAATGGTTGTGGAGTTTTCTGAAGTGTTTATTTCTGGTTCCTGTATAATTTTTTTATTCAGGAACTATCTCTATAGTAATGTGAAAATCTGCTTGTGTCAATGTTTTTTAGCAAGATTGCTAGGTAAAAAATACCACACTAGGTAACGGGATAGTTGGAGTAAATAAATGTGTTTATGCCTTGAAACGATACGCTAGATATGTCGATTTGCAATTCTGTAAAATATCAAGTTAACAACTAACGACTGAATGTAGAGAGGGCTGTTTCTGGTGAATAGCTTAACAGAATTATCACCAGAAATTTTATCGTAAGGTGCAGGGAAAACTAACGCGCCCAAATGTTAGCGATTGGCTAAGGAGGCTCAGGCCAAGCTCTTCCGGCTTCACAGACAAGTTCTGAAAGGCGATACTGAAAACTGGCGGTGACTGTTTTTGGTAGATGAAGTTTGACGGTTAGAGATCGGTCATTGGCGCTATTAGTCCAGTGGGTATTACGTATTTGTGTGTAAGTTGCATTGTGTCTATGAAAAAGATTTTATGAATTAAGTTGTTGAATTTTTGTTTTTGCAGCTAAAGTATATTGTTGCTTGCATGTACATAGATCGACATGCTGAGTTGTCTCTGATTCTGGTTCGTTGCTGGATTGTCTTTCTGTATATACGGTACATTGCAGGACAGATTATATAGTAGATTTTTCATCGCGTGGACACCAGCTTTTTATGATATTAATATAATTTTTGCCATGATCTGTATGTATAGTTGTCTCATCTCGGATGTCATAAAATGTACTGAAGATCTTGCTTAGTTTTATATGAACGTTAATTATATAAAGGATCTTTGAACACAAATAGTGTAATGAATTTTAATGAAAAATAGTTTGTGTAAATGTATCGCAGTCAGCTGTTTGTTATAAGTTAAATTCGCAGTGTAGAGCCTGATGTAGTGTTGTATTTTTTAAATTCGATACGATCTAAAGTCTATTTGTTGTAATAAATAATTAATAATAACTTGATAAAATAGCTATCATTGTAATTATTACACTGTAGATAAAAACGCAACATTACAATAATAACAGAGGTACGTATAATAAAATAGTGAGCTGTAGTATAAATAACAATGTTTATATTACGATAGACGTTGACTTTTTATCATTGGTTTGCTATAGTGTGAGTAAGCTTTTAGAAAAACAAAAAAAGCAAAACAATACCAACCAAATAGGCCTCCACAACAATAATCGACGGAAACTAGGTGGCGCCAAATAATTGTGGTTCCACCTAAGCTCCGCCTATTACCTATTAAAGGGCGTTGAGCGCGCGATATGTGCGCGCATTACACACCTGATTAATCCTTGAGATTGCGATGTCAGTGACCATCAGGTGTGTGGTGTAGGTCCGCGCGATCGCAAGTCTTTTGCTCGCTAAGTGCGAGCGGTCAATCGGGCAAAAAGCAGTTGTTGCAGCGACCCTAATAGTTGTTTACAAAGGTGCTTCGTTATATTGCGACGCTGCTTTTGCCTCCTAGATGTTATTATTTAAATCATGTATAAACGCTTAATTGCATTTTTGATGTTTTTGTCGTTAGTGGTGTTGCTAGCGATAACGCAGACGACCGCGCCGTCTAAAGTTGGTCCGGCTATTGTAGTTGTTGTGTTTGTATTAATATATATTTTTCTTACTTGCACATTGACTCTCTTGCTTCTATTCATAAGCAAGATTGTGAGTAAGTATAACTCTGAGTCGTCTAAGGGGAGTGCTGATGACATGTATACCTTAATGTATGGTGCAGTGTTGGCGTTGGCGCCGACTGTGATTGTTGCTATGCAATCAATAGGACAAATTCAAGCAGGTACGTATGTATTAATTACGCTCTTTGTATTGTTGGCTCTTTTGTATGTTCGGCATCAGAAGCGTGTGAAGTGAGGACTGAGGCCTAGAAAAATTGTAAACGCATATGGTATAATTTACTTAATATGGAACCGGGTATAAGAGAACAAGTTCCTGTGCAGAGAGAGGTGCTGCCGCAGAATAGTTACGAGACACCTACTTTTGGCATAGATGGCGGTAATCTTGAGAAGCAAAATACTTCTAGAGAGGTGATGAATGCTGCTTCTGCAGAGGCTGTTGCTAACGCTGTTCCTCAAATAGTGCTACCTCAGCCAATTCCTATAGTTCAGCCAACTGTGGATTCTGGCGCTGCTCAGTCTACGACATCTGGTGACACCGCGGCGCTGATAGCCAATGATGATGACCTTATTGAAAAGGAGTGGGTTGATAAAGCTAAGAAAATTATCGCAGAGACCAAAGACGACCCGTATCGTCGCGAGGTTGAGATCGGCAAACTTCAGATAGAATATATAAGGAAACGCTACGGGCGCGAAATAGGGAAAGTAGAGGATTAGGTAGTGTCTGGCGGCGGGATAGGCACTCTTGTAACATTGTTTGCAATAGCTTTGGTGATCGGGCTAGGGTCTTTTGTTGTGTTTATGGTCTATCGTAATACTCTTCGTGAGGCGAAGAACTATGAGCGCGGGCTTAAGATGGTGCCGATATTAATTCATCTACCGCCAGCTAGCGATGATATTGTTAGCGACGGGCGTGATAAACGGGATCTGACGGAAGAAGTGTTGTCGCAAGCTCAGGTTATGTACAATATTATATCCAGTACTGCCACTAAAGGTTTTAAGAGCAAGATTTATGGGCAGAGGCATTTGTCGTTTGAAATAGTGGCTCGCGATGGCTTGGTGTTCTATTATGCTGTTGTACCTACAGTGCTCACCGAGGTAGTTCGCCAGGCAATTGCAGCAGCCTATCCATCGGCTCGGCTAGAAGAGGTGTCGGAGCATACTGTTTTTAGTAAGGTCGGTAAGATGAGCGGTACGATTGGTGGCGAGTTTACTCTGAGGAAGAACTTTGCTTATCCTATTGCAACATACATGGAATCTAAACGTGATGCGTCGCGCGCATTGCTGAATGCTTTATCAGCAGCGACTCGCGAAGATGGTATAGGTATCCAAATATTAATTCGTCCAGCTAATGAGCGATGGGCCAAGTCGGCAGTTTCTGTCTCTGAAAAAATCATAGAAGACAAAGACAAAAAAAAGACCGGACTTTCGGTGTTCTTCTCGCCGAGCGAAATTATGGAGTCTCTATGGAAGCCGCCAGAGAGCGACGACAAAAAGCCAGAGGATAAAAAGCCGCTTAATTCTGTCGAACAGGCGACCGTTGATGCTATTCAAGAAAAAACCCGTTATCCGGGGTACGAGGTACTGATACGGGCTGTTGTTTCGTCTAATACAGCAGCCCGTTCTCAGGTAATATTGAAAAATATTGTCGCAGCATTTGCATTATTTGACTCGCCGACGTTTAACGGATTTAAATTTACGTTAGCAAAAAATATTGAAGAACTAACTTCGTCTTATATTTTTCGTTTCTTCCCGCAGCAGGTTAATAAGAATATATTAAATAGCGTAGAGCTGGCGACAATTTTTCATTTGCCAGATCAGAATAGTATTCCAAGCTCGCAAGTCAAGCGCCAGATGAGTAAGCAAGTCGATGGACCGACGCAGGTGATGGAGACTGGTTTGCTGTTAGGATACAACGAATTTCGCGGTGTTAAGAAGCCGATTAGGCTCAGTGATAAAGACCGCCGTCGCCATATACATATTATTGGACAGACGGGTGTTGGTAAATCAGTTTTGCAGGAAAATCTAGCCTACCAAGATATGCTGGATGGGCGTGGTTTTGCCCTAGTTGATCCGCACGGGGACCTTGCGGAGCACTTGCTAGAAAAGGTGCCAAAGGAGCGCGTTGAAGACATTATTTATTTCAACCCAAGCGATATGGACAATCCGATTGGTCTAAATATGTTTGAGTTTGACCACCCAGACCAAAAAGACTTTTTGGTACAAGAGGCTATCGGTATGCTTTATGGTTTGTATGACCCAGGACATACTGGTATCGTTGGTCCGCGGTTGGAGCATATATTCCGCAACTGCGCGCTGTTATTAATGAGCGATCCGGCGGGCGGTACTTTTGTCGATATACCGAAGCTCTTGGTTGATGATAGTTTCAGAAATAACAAGCTGAAATACGTTACCGACCAGCAGGTGTTAGATTTTTGGACAAAGGAGTTCCCGGCATCGCAGCGATCAAGCGAGGCAGGCGAGGTCATCAGCTGGGTTATTGCTAAATTTGGCCCGTTCATTAGCAATGATGCCATGCGTAATATTATTGGCCAGACAAAAAGCGGCTTTGATTTTCAAGACATCATGAATAATAACAAGATTTTGCTGGTGAACTTATCGAAAGGTAAATTAGGCGATCTTAACTCTAAATTGCTTGGTATTGTCTTTGTGATGAAGTTTCAGGCTGCAGCGATGGCGCGGGCCAAGATCCCAGAGGACGAGCGCAAAGATTTTACGCTGTATGTTGATGAGTTTCAGAACTTTGCGACTGATAGCTTCGAGACTATTTTGAGCGAGGCTCGCAAATATCGATTGAGCTTGGTATTAGCTAATCAGTTCATGACGCAGCTGAAGGAAGAACTGCGCGAGGCTATTCTCGGTAACGTTGGTACAACTATCACCGGCCGGATTGGTATAACCGACGCAGAGATTATGGTTAAGCGTTATACACCAGTGTTTGATGCAGAAGATTTGACGAAATTACCAAACTTTGAATCTGTCTGTGTCGCCCAGATTGAAGGTGTGCCGTCTGCGCCGTTTAGTATGGCATGGATTCCCCCGATGGGCCACCAAAATGCTCAGTTGGGCGATGCTTTGCGCAGACTGTCGGCTGCAAAATACGGACATCCGCGGGCTCAAGTTGAGCGTGAGATAGCGGCACGTACTAGCATGAATCAATCTTCTGGAAATAATAAACAGTTGAAAAATACGGCTGGAGCCGCTGCTAACGCCCCTAATAAAATAGCACCGAGTAGTAGTTCATCTTTTTTGGATGAATGGTTAGCGAAACGCAAGCAAGTAACCGGTAGAAATAGCACTACGCCGCGTCCAGTATCTTCGCCGCTACCAGCTAATACCAAACCGCCGATGCCTTCGACTGGCAATGCAGTGGCCGCTGGACCCGCTCAATCTCAAGATTATACTGACGCTTATTCTCGTGCTTCTAGCAGTACCTTGCCAGCTCAGTCGCAGCTACAACAGCTTCCGCAGCAGCCGTCTCAAAATAATCCAATAAATTTGGCACAGTCACAGCTTGGTGCAGTACCGCCAGCAGTTACTGCACCGCTGCAAGTTGGTGAGTCTCCTAACGTTAATTCTGCCACGCAAAGTGTTAATTTGTCGACAGAGCCAATTGCAGATAATGGTCCGATTTCGGCGCCACAACAGCCTGCTAGTAATACTCTAAATATGCGCGACAGCGACAATAGCGGCGAAGTTTCGATAAAATTACGTTAGTTGGCAAAAGTTACTTGGATTTACCGAATATTAGGACGCGAATGTAATCGTAAATCAAGCCGATAACCCACCCTAAAACGAAGGTGGCAATGGTCTCTGTGCCAGATAGCGAATATCCGAAGTGCTTAGCGACTAAATATATACCAGCTGTAAGGATAAAAGCTGCAGCTGACCCTGACAATATGGCATTAGGACGTGCTACAGTATTACCAATCACTTCGCTGCTTTTCTCGACGGCGGGGTTATGAATAACTTTACTGAAAGTTCTGCTGGCAGGTGACATTTCGGATTGAATCTCGGTCATAGTCTTGTCGAAGGCGGCTTTGCGCTCTTGTTTAGAGGTAGGGCCGCGGCGTTTCTTCTCTGGACTGACTTCATTGGTTTTTATTTTGTTTTCTTTACGTTCTTGGGCGATTTCTCTAGCTTGGTTTAAGGCTTCATGGCGTGCTTTTTTCAGCTGTTCCTGAGAGGCTTCAGAGCTAGCTTCTTTCTCTGTTTTATTTTTAGCGTTAATATTCTCTTGAGTTTTCTGATGGATTACTTCAGAGCTAGTGTACTGCTCTTTATGCTTATCGCTAAGTGATGGTATTTTTTCATTATTCATTGATAGCTACCTCATCTTTGTTTTATATAATCTTATAGTTTATATAGTGCCTGAGTTAAAATCTCGACGAATTAAGCGGACTTCCTTTTTCAGCTGACGCGATCGTGCGTAGAAGAATGCGACAACAGCGAAGGTGATTCCAGCAAATAGCATGTTTTCGCCAGGTCCGGTGTGTGGAAGTTGAGCAACAGTTTGTTCAATTGCTTGCTTTTGTGCCGGACAGTCTACATTAATGGTTACGGAATTGCCGAAAGTATTGGTCATCTTGCAATCGTATGAATTAGGGTTGCCGGTGCCAGTGGCTTTTGGTGAGATCGTGCTTTGGAGCTTCACGCTGAATACGCGAGTTTGAGTTTCACCAGGCTTTAGCGTGATTTTTGGCCATACCAATAGAGTTTCTGTGTCTTGGCTGCCAGAGGTGTCCTTGGTTAAGGTAGCTCCTCCTTTGTTTTCTAGCGAAGCATATTGGAGGACGTCGGCGAGATTCTCGGTGATGGTGTAATCGGTAGCTTTTAATCCTTTGTTGGTCACAGTAATTTTGTAAATAATTTGATCGGACGCCTTGGCGGTAGTTGTCGAAGCGTCGGCGTTGCCTTGCGAGGTGTTTTGGGCGGTTTTTGTTTGAATGATATCTTCTTTACACTTAGCATCTTTTATCCACAAAGTTGTGTCGCCTGGACATGGTTGACAGTTAGGATCTGTGGCAAGCAAGGCAGGATTTTGCGGACACTTAGCTGGCTCTACAATCTGAAATTCCTTGGTACAGCTATCACTAGTACGGTCGCCTAGAGATGTTTTCAAGATAGCTTTAACTGTATATTTACCAGCTACAGTTTCTTTGTCGGTGACAGTTCGAGTCTTGCTTTCGATGGTTTTTAATTGTTTACCATCTCGATAGACAACAAATCTATAACCGGTAATTGAAGCGCCATTGCTGGTGTTGCCGGAGGCGGTGTATTGGTAAGTATTCTTGTTGTTAACGATCGCTAGCGACGAACACACTGCGACAGGGTCAGCTTTGCACCTCGGGTCGTTCGCGGGCAGGTTAGTCTTGCCGGGGACAGTACACATCGGAGTGTAGCAATTTGGATAGGTCCCTGATTGTCCAGGAGGGCAAGCGGGAGCTGGCGGGACGGTTAGTGTAATTAGGTTACCGCAGCTGCGCATAATTCCGAACCACATTCCTGTCTTTGATGAACGAGCTACGTAAGCTGAATAAGCGCCTGAATTACCCCAAAGCCGCTGCGGTCTGTAATAAAACGTTCGCGTACCACCGCCAGTTTTTACGGTGTAGCCGCCTTCACCTTGGCTTGCACCGAATACAGGTTTCATACCCCAAGAATATAAGCCTTCGTTGCTCCTGTGATACTCCAAATTATTACCAGCTTGGTCAATATCGCTGCGAGAAATGCCGACGGCATCGTAGAGGTCTCGGATATTGTTGACGTTGCTGTCATAGGTGCTTAGCAAGGCTTGCTTACTCCATACGCCGCCATAAACCATATCAGTAGCGTCGGCAGCGGTAGCTGGCTCTGGTGCCTGAAATACGGCAAAAAACTGTACAACGAGCGCAAAAGCTGTAAAAATAAGTCCTAATCTGCGCACCGATTCTTCTTTGCGTAACCGTTTTGCATAAAAACCTAATTGTCCGACTAATGCGGGGCTAAAGGCGAGATTTGATACTAGCTTTCTAAACATTTTGCTTACCTTTTTGTGTTATTTTGAGATATATTTTCCTCTCTTTTATAATATCATACTTATGGCAACCGCAGCAATACCTTGAATGAACAATTTTTTTTATGGTATAATGTGGGTATTAATAGACAAGCTGAGCGACTGTAAATAGGGAGTGACTTCGTTATGAGTAAACAAAAAAATGATGGTTCGTATGATAGTTCGCAGATCCAAGTTCTTGAGGGTCTCGAGCCAGTACGCAAACGTCCAGGAATGTATATTGGCAGCACGGGATATGATGGTATACACCATTTAATTAAAGAAATCGCCGACAACTCGGTAGACGAAGCTATAGCTGGTTATGGGTCGCGAGTTGATGTGAGATTGTTAGCGGACGGCGGCGTGACAGTAATTGATAATGGTCGTGGTATTCCAGTAGATAAGCACCCTAAGACTGGCATTAGTACGCTTGAGACAGTCCTGACTGTGCTGCATGCTGGCGGTAAATTTGGCGGCGGCGGCTACAAGGTGTCAAGCGGTTTGCATGGTGTTGGTTCTAGCGTGGTTAACGCTCTATCTACTAAGCTGATTGCTGAAGTTGTTAGAGGTAGTATGCTATATCGTATCGAATTTTCTCGCGGTAAAACTGTGGTACCGCTCAAGAAAATAGGAAAAACCGATCGGCCAGATGGCACCTGTATCACGTTCTATCCAGATGCTGAAATCTTTAAGGAGACAATTAAATTTGATTATAAATGGGTGGTAAATTATTTACGCCATCAGGCATATCTAACTAAAGGTGTTTATACCTCTGTTTATGATGAGCGTACTCGCGAGCGCCAGGCATTCTACTTCGAGGGTGGTATCAAGAGCTATGTCAAGAATTTGAATAAGGGTAAAGATGTGCTTGGCGATGAGATATTCTATGTCGATAAGCAAGTCAGCGATTCGGTTGTTGAAATAGCAGTACAATACAACGATTCCTACATCGAAACCGTTAAGCCGTTTGCGAATAACGTTTTGACGCCAGATGGCGGCACGCATTTGGTCGGATTTAGGTCAGCGCTTACCAGGGTGATTAATGATTATGCCCGTAAAAATAACTTGCTCAAAGAAAAAGAAGATAATTTGACTGGCGATGATATCCGCGAGGGTTTGACAGCGGTGATATTAGTAAAATTGCCAGATCCGCAGTTTGAGGGCCAGACTAAAAATAAACTAGGTAATCCAGAGGTGCGTCGCTATGTCGAGCAAGTAATGAACGAATATTTCGCATATTATCTAGAGGAAAATCCAGCTATTGCTAAAAAAATTATCAATAAAGCCTTGTTGGCGGCGCGAGCACGCAAGGCAGCGCGGGCAGCGCGGGATAATGTAATTCGCAAAGGAGCACTTGACGGCGCTAGCTTGCCCGGCAAATTAGCTGATTGTTCTAGCAAAGATCCGTCGGAATGTGAATTGTATATAGTTGAGGGAGATTCGGCCGGCGGTTCAGCAAAAACTGGCCGCGATAGCCGTACGCAGGCGATTTTGCCTCTGCGTGGTAAAGTGCTCAATACCGAGCGGGCTCGCTTAGACAAAATGTATGCCAATCGAGAAATCTTGAGCTTGATCAAAGGGGTAGGCGTAGGTATTGGCGATGCTTTTGATATTCGCGGACTACGCTATCACAGGATTATTATCATGACCGATGCCGATGTCGATGGTAGCCACATCGCGACGCTGCTAATGACGTTTTTCTTCCGCTATATGCGGCCAGTTGTGGAAGGCGGGCACATATATCTAGCTAAACCGCCACTGTTTAAGCTGAAATTATCTCAAAGCAAACAAGAGTATTTATATAATGAGGAGGCGCTTGAAGCGCGGTACGATGAGCTAATTGCGGCACGCAAAGAGAAGGGTGTTCAGATTGATTTAAACGATTCGCGGGCAAAACAAGCTGGCCTGAGCGAGTCGGCCCTACAACGCTATAAGGGTCTCGGTGAAATGGACGCTAGTCAACTATGGGAAACAACTATGAACCCGGAAAATCGAGTGCTGGTACAGGTTAAGCTCGAGGATGCTGAGCGCGCTGATGCTATCTTTACGAAGTTAATGGGCGATGATGTCGAAGTGCGCAAGAATTTTATTCAAGCTAATGCTAATAAAGTCAGTCTTGATGAGCTAGATGTGTAAATGGACGAGAAGAAGGATAGGAATATGAAACCAGAGTCAAAAAAACCAGTCGAAGGCGAGATTATCGAGCAGACTAACGACGTTAGCCATTCAAAGTCTGTTGAAATTCGAACAGTAGAAGATGTTAT
Source organism: uncultured Candidatus Saccharibacteria bacterium (assembly GCA_963551735.1). Classification (GTDB taxonomy): domain Bacteria; phylum Patescibacteriota; class Saccharimonadia; order Saccharimonadales; family Saccharimonadaceae; genus Saccharimonas. The sequence continues at coordinate 678,316 of CAUVHH010000001.1, forward strand.
GGAGGATAGCTTTATCCGGTATTCAATGTCGGTCATCGTTGACCGTGCTTTACCGGACGTACGCGATGGTATGAAGCCAGTTCATCGCCGTATTGTGTACGTAATGGATAAAATGGGTATCGGGCCGACAGCTAAGACCGTGAAAAGCGCGCAGATTGTCGGTGAAGTGATGGGTAAATACCATCCGCATGGCGATAGTTCGATTTATGATGCGATGGTACGTATGGCTCAAGATTGGGTGGAGCGCTATCCGTTGGTTCAGGGCCAAGGTAACTTTGGTTCAATGGACGGTGACCCGCCGGCAGCTATGCGTTATACCGAAGCAAAAATGACTCGGGTGTCAGAGTCGCTCTTGGCAGATATTGATAAAGAGACGGTTGATTTTCGCGATACATATGACTCTACGCGCCAAGAACCGATTGTTTTGCCTGCTAAATTGCCGAATTTACTGTTGAATGGGCAAGTTGGTATTGCTGTTGGTATGGCAACTAATATTCCGACACATAATCTAGGCGAGGTGGTTGATGCAACGGTTACGCTGATTGATAATCCGGAAGCAACGCTTGATGACCTCATGAAGTGCATCAAGGGGCCAGATTTCCCGACTGGCGCGGTAGTTTATGGCGGCGCGCCGATGCGCCAAGCTTATGCGACCGGCCGCGGTAGCGTGACGATACGGGCGGTGGCGAACATTGAAGAAACCAAACGCGGCCGTCATCAAATTATAGTTTCTGAGATGCCTTATGGCGTGAATAAAGCAACGCTTATCGAAAAAATTGCCGATTTGGTGCACGAGAAAAAGATTACGGCGATTAGCGCTTTGCGTGATGAGTCGGCTCGCGGTAATGTGCGAGTAGTTATTGAGCTCAAAAAAGACTCTTATCCGAAGAAAGTACTTAACCAATTATACAAATTGACGGCGTTACAGACTAACTTCCACTACAATATGCTAGCTTTGGTGCCGAGTGCTGACGATGCGACACGTCTGCAGCCGCGCGTTTTGGGTTTGCATGATATTCTGAATGAGTTTATCAAACATCGCCGCCAAGTGGTACGCCGTCGCACAGAGTACGAGCTACGCAAGGCTAAGGAGCGAGCGCATATCCTGGAAGGTTACAAGATTGCACTGGACAATATCGACGAGGTAATTAGAATCATCCGGGCTAGCAAGACGCAAGATGAAGCCGAAAAGGCGCTCATCGAAAAGTTCTCGCTGAGCGTTATCCAGGCCAAGGCGATTCTAGCAATGCAATTGCGCCGGCTGACGGGTCTAGAACGTGAAGCTATCGAGAATGAGCTAACTGAGTTAATGAAAAAGATCGCGTATTTTGAAAAAGTTTTGGCTGACGAAAACGAAATCCTTCGCATCATCAAAGAGGAGTTGCTAGAAATTAAAGATAAATACGGCGATGACCGTTGTAGTAAAATTATCAACACCGAAGTCGGTAAGTTTAGTGATGAAGAACTAATTCCAGAAGAGGATACTGTTGTACTGTTGACAACGGAAAATTACATCAAACGCACCTTGGCCAGCGATTATCGCCGTCAAAACCGCGGCGGCAAGGGTAAACGCGGTATGACCACTAAAGAGGAAGACGTTATTGATCAGCTAGTACCAGCTGGAACACATGATTGGCTGCTGTTTTTCACGAACAGGGGCAGAGTGTTTCGTCTGAAGGCCTATGAAGTGCCGGCAGCTAGCTTAGCGGCGAAGGGTGTAGCAGCGGTCAATTTATTGCAGCTGCAACCAGAGGAAAAAATTACTTCAATTATCAATCTAGCTAAAGATGTAAATGTTGATGAAGGTTACCTATTTATGGCGACGACCAAGGGTACAGTCAAGAAGACAGCGATTGCTGACTATTCAAATATTCGCACCAATGGTTTAATTGCTATTAATTTGGATGAAGGCGATGAGTTGCGTTGGATCAAGCAAACTACTGGCAAGAACGATGTGATTATCTCGACTTCAGCTGGACAAGCGGTTCGCTTTAGCGAGGAGGAGTGTCGTCCGATGGGACGTGCTGCTCGCGGTGTGCGTGGTGTGCGACTACGAACGGACGATAGTGTTGTAGGTATGGATATTGTAACTTCAGCTGATCAAAAATTGCTGGTGATGAGCGCAAACGGGTTCGGCAAAGTAACCAAGGTAGCTAATTTTCCGAGTCACCGCCGCGGCGGCGTTGGTGTGAAGGCTGCTGTTGTTACGGCAAAAACTGGTCCGATAGTTGCTGTTCAAACGCTTGAGAAGGATGCGATTGAGGCAATTATGATTAGTCAAAATGGACAGACTATCCGAGTGTCGCTTGACGATATTCCAGCACTTGGCCGTACTACTCAGGGTGTTCGAGTGATGCGTATTAATGACGGAGATACAGTTTCGTCAATGGGGATTATACGTGATACAGACGAAGGAGAAAAATAGCGGATGGTAGTATCCCCTTATATAATAGCTTTTGCTGTCGGTTGGGCTATGGCGCAGTGCGGTAAGTATGTCGTTGCTGCTATTAAGATGCGTACCTTGAAAGTGTTTGATCATCTGTACATATCGGGAAATATGCCAAGCGCTCATAGTGCTACGATGATGTCGCTAGTATCGATTATCGGTTTGAAAGACGGAGTCGGCAGTGGTTTGTTTGGTTTGGCATTAGCTCTAGCGGCGATTGTGATGTACGACGCATTGATGGTGCGACGATCTGTTGGCGAGCAGGGCGAGGCTATCAAGCAAGTTATTGATATCTCGAAATTTGATGTATCGAAGCCGCGTAGCGCTAAGGGACATACCCCTTTGGAGGTGGTAGTCGGTGCTGTAATTGGCTTACTAGCGGGTATCGTTGTATTTTTAGCTACAAAAAACTAGCGATAAGGTGTTGACTTGATTAGGTTAGAGCGCTACAATAGTGAACAGTCTGGTTGCGAGAGGTAAACTTACAAATTGCGTCTTAGCAGTCAGGTTAAGTAATTTAACAATTTGATTGTGCAATTATCATCGTCAGTCTATTTTTGAGTAGACGCTTCAAATGAAGCATCTTTATGGAGAGTTTGATCCTGGCTCAGGATGAACGCTGGCGGCGTGCCTAACACATGCAAGTCGAGCGGCAGCGCGAGTAGTTTACTACTTGGCGGCGAGCGGCGAACGGCTGAGTAACGCGTGGGAATTTGCCCCAAAGTGAGGAATAACTGCCCGAAAGGGTGGCTAATGCCGCATATGATCTTCGGATTAAAGGATTTATCCGCTTTGGGAGAAGCCCGCGTCGGATTAGGTAGTTGGTGAGGTAATAGCTCACCAAGCCGACGATCCGTAGCTGGTCTGAGAGGATGACCAGCCAGACTGGAACTGAGACACGGTCCAGACTCCTACGGGAGGCAGCAGTGAGGAATCTTCCACAATGGGCGAAAGCCTGATGGAGCAACGCCGCGTGAAGGATGAAGGCCTTCGGGTTGTAAACTTCTTTTATGAGTGAAGAATATGACGGTAACTCATGAATAAGCACCGGCTAACTACGTGCCAGCAGCCGCGGTCATACGTAGGGTGCGAGCATTATCCGGAGTGACTGGGCGTAAAGAGTTGCGTAGGCGGTTTAGTAAGTGAATAGTGAAACCTGGTGGCTCAACCATACAGACTATTATTCAAACTGTCAAACTCGAGAGTGGTAGAGGTCACTGGAATTTCTTGTGTAGGAGTGAAATCCGTAGATATAAGAAGGAACACCGATGGCGTAGGCAGGTGACTGGACCATTTCTGACGCTAAGGCACGAAAGCGTGGGGAGCGAACCGGATTAGATACCCGGGTAGTCCACGCCGTAAACGATGGATACTAGCTGTTGGAGGTATCGACCCCTTCAGTAGCGAAGCTAACGCGTTAAGTATCCCGCCTGTGGAGTACGGCCGCAAGGCTAAAACATAAAGGAATTGACGGGGACCCGCACAAGCGGTGGATCGTGTTCTTTAATTCGATGCTAAACGAAGAACCTTACCAGGGCTTGACATCCAGGGAATTTTTGGGAAACCAATTAGTGCCTTTTGGAACCCTGTGACAGGTGATGCATGGCCGTCGTCAGCTCGTGTCGTGAGATGTTTGGTTAAGTCCATCAACGAGCGCAACCCTTGTGACTAGTTGGATTTTTCTATTCAGACTGCCCCGGTAACGGGGAGGAAGGAGGGGATGATGTCAGGTCAGTATTTCCCTTACGTCCTGGGCTAGAAACACGATACAATGGCTAGTACAATGCGCAGCGAAGCCGCGAGGTGAAGCAAATCGCATCAAAGCTAGTCCCAGTTCGGATTGGAGGCTGAAACTCGCCTCCATGAAGTCGGAATCGCTAGTAATCGCAAATCAGCAAGTTGCGGTGAATACGTTCCCGGGTCTTGTACACACCGCCCGTCAAACCATGAAAGTGACCAACACCCGAAGTCCGATTCGTCGGCCTAAGGTGGGGGGCATGATTGGGGTTAAGTCGTAACAAGGTATCCGTACCGGAAGGTGCGGATGGATTACCTCCTTTCTAGGGAGAGTTATGCCAAAGGCTCGAGAAATCAGCCTTTGAAGCTAGGTCGGTCTTTTCGAAAGTTTTAGTAAATTTCACTTTCGAATTCAGCCCTTAGGGGCAAGGCTAAAATTTACCACAGATTGAGATAGATTGCACAATCAAGTTGTTAAGCCATGTATGACCCCTGTTAGCAGGGGTCTTTTGGTTTTTCGGTGATATAAATGCTGTATACTTAAGATTAAGACCATGGCTGTACAAAAGAAGAGTATTATAGTAATCGCGATTATTAGCACTTTAGCTATATCAATTGCCGTTTTGGCGTCGAGGATGCGACCGAGCAGCGTAACTAAAGACACTCAAGCTAGTAGCGCCAAGTCAGAAATAGCGAATGATTCCAAAAAAGATCAGCCGGATCATAATGCAAGGAAAGAGTCCCAGACAAGCAACAACCAAGCTTCACAGGCAAATTCGCCAAAAGAAGTAGAGAAATTATATGGCATTCCTATTGGCAAGAGGAATAAATTAAACGTGACGACACAAATTCAGCAGCGTTGGAACTTTTGTGCGCCAGCTACAGTAAGTATGATGCTAGCTTCAAGAGGCAAAATTGTAGATCAATTTACGCTTGCTAGAGAGATGGGAACCTATGAACCTTTTGGCACGCATAATCGAGATGCCATAAGAATACTTAACAAACATATGTTCGGTTATGAGTTTCCTCAAACTAATCAAGCTGGCTATCGGATTGAAACGGTGAGGGAAATTAATAGCGCATCAATTGAACTATTTAAACAGAGGCTCATAAAGAATACTCAAGACGGATATCCAATGTATTATACTTTTAATCCTGGCAAAATATACCCTGGAATAGCAAACGCTGAACATAATGTTGCTGGCGCGGGCTATATTGCTACGCCAGACAATAAAGATGTTGCGCTGGTTTATTATGTAGATCCGTACTATAAATTTCAGGATCCGATTTATGGTGGTTTAAAAGTTGTTACTCCAGAAGAGTTGTTGAACGCGATGGTCGGCGTGAGCGAACCTGATTATGCATGGTGATAGAACAAAATGCACAATTAATTAGCCGCTAAGTACAAAGCTTGCTAGCGATAGCAAGCAGAGCCTCTAAATGCAGATTACGTTTACGCTAGCTATTCTCGCGAGATGCCGCTGAAGAATAAACTGAAGAATAATTTTAGCAAAAGTGTATGCAGGTTAAGCATAACGACAAATCCTAGTGCGCAGGCTATTAGTCCGCATAGACGGTAGCGCTCGTAGCTGCCGACGCCGCTGCCAAAGTTGTCAGCAATTTGTTGATACCAGACTGTCAAGGCAGCGCCGCAGATTAGAATTATTATGCCGATGAGAAATGAAAACCAACTAAATTCGTATACCATACCTAATAGTATACACTTGATAATCGCGTAATCATAGTGTAAAATGTACACAGTTAATGGTTTGTTAACAATTTAATGGGGATATAGCTCAGTTGATTAGAGCACCTGCTTTGCAAGCAGGGGGTCCAGGGTTTGAGTCCCTGTATCTCCACCATTATAAGTATGGGGTGGACTGGGCTTTTGGTCCAGGACACTCCACCAAAATATGGGCGATTAGCTCAGCTGGTTAGAGCGCGTCACTGATAATGACGAGGTCGGAGGTTCAAGTCCCTCATCGCCCACCATAGTTTTAGCTGAAAAGTAGGATTGTTTGCGGGCGGCTAGCTCAGTTGGCTAGAGCATCTCGTTTACACCGAGAGGGTCGGGGGTTCGAGTCCCTCGCCGCCCACCATTAGACTTGCCGGTAGGCAAGTTTTTTATTTTGTGTAATTTTTTTAAATTCGGTATTGTAATTGGACGGGATAGCTGCTATAATCAACTGTCAGTTAGCTGATGTTCAGTAATGAACCAATGGCAAAGATCGACGGCATATGTGCGAGGTTGTGGTCGAAAAAACATCAATTTTGCTTGCATGACAGTGTAGACAAATCAGTCTGGCAGTGTTATGATGAGTAAAGTCAATCCACCACGTCTTGAACGCAGACGAGTGTCATCAACTTCTAGTTGATGCGACGAAATGTGCGTTCAAGTTTATAGAAACGAGACGGACGCAGGCTACTTAACAATTCAGTGATGTAAAAGAAAGATTGACGGCAAGTGATTGCATAGCAGTTGCGGATATACCGGCCAAATAATAGCAAGCTATTCATTTAGCAGGGTAGATTATCGTTTGCGGATAGCAATTACTAGTTAAGTCAATGCATAAAAAGGTACTCAAGGGCGCTAAATGGATGCCTAGACGTATATTACCGATGAAGGACGTGGAAGACTGCGATAAGCT
>CAUVHH010000002.1:0-138606 GCA_963551735.1 uncultured Candidatus Saccharibacteria bacterium
GAAGGCACCAATCCTGGCGCTCCTCGCCCAGCAAACGATGGCCCTGAAGGCACCAATCCTGGCGCTCCTCGCCCAGCAAACGATGGCCCTGAAGGCACCAGCCAGCCAGGACAAAATCTCAACCGTCAACCTAACCCAGAAAAACTTCCGTTCTTTGAGGATCTCGATAGGTACGCTCGTCTTTTGGCTCTCGAGGAATCTAAAGGTGGCAATAGAGGCATCATTAGCCGTATTTGGACTAGCCGAGAGAATAGGCGGCGGGCAGAGCGCCTCAGCTATATGCGCGACGTAGAGGATGATTTGCGAGAGCAAGTCATGGAGCATTTGTCCGAGAAGGTCAATGCTAAGCGCCAGAGAGGCGAATATAACGGTACCGACGACGAAATTGCGCAGCAAATGTCCGACGAGATGTTTGATGAGCAACGCAGAATATTCGGCATGATACAGAGGAAGAAGAATGAGGCTCTAGAAGAAGAAGCTGGTAAGTGGCATAACCGCGTCTTGGCGAAATTGGGCAGCTTCATCGCTGCTAGAGGATCTAAGAAGAAGAGTAATCTGAAGGCTGGTGCAGTTGGTTTTGCGCATGGCGCTGTCAAAGGTACGGCAGTTGGCGTAATTTCAGGCCTCTTTGGTGCCGTCTGGCCGATATCAATGGCTGCTGGCGCGGTTGCCTCGTTTGCTGGCGATGCTGCTATTAGGCGTGGTGTTCGTCTAGACGCTATGCAACAACGCCGCAAAAAACGCGGGATAAGGGAAGTTGCTGGCGATGATGAATTTAGTCAGATTAAAGAAGCGGCTGGCAGAATTGGCGGATTGCAAGGTCAACAGCATGTTGCCGACGAATTGTTTAAGCGAACCCGTAAAGCGGCCGAAGAAGACCGAGATAAAATATCGAGAGAAGTCGAGCAGCGAATAAAAGATAACGGGGTGGCTCTGGCTCTCGGTAGGCTTGCCGGCGGTGCTGTTGGCGGACTTGGCGGCCGCTGGGTTGGTCAGCAGCTCCACGACCATACGCCAGTAGGCCATATGGCCGATAGCTTGCGTGATAAAATAACGGGCGATAAGGCTGAGGCTGCTGCAGCTTCTAGTTCAGGAGGCGGTGGTTCAGGTGGTAATCAGGGTGGTCCGCCACCAGCACCAACAGAAGTTGATTTCAGCGGTTACACTGATAAATATCCGTGGGATTGGGCGGTTGATCAGTTTGGCGAGAATAATGCCATGTCTAAATTGTACGAATTAGCTGATGCTGCCGCGCGGGATGGCCACAATATCCAGTGGCATGGCTACGGCGATACCCAATGGCTGTCGATAGACAGTAATAGCGATACAAAAACAGTCTTGGAGATTTTGAACAATTACAAATGATCCGGTGGTATAAATAAAAAGGAGGGATAAATAAGTGTTTAACATTGACGATAATTTGCTAGCGGCAATCGGCTATAACGTCGCGACGCTGTCAGAGGAGAAGAAAAATCAATATCGGCGCGAGATATCCGAAGAGCTCAATCAACGGGCTTCTGCAGAAGTCTTGGCGCGATTATCAAAGCAAGAGGCGCTAGAATTCGAAGATGTCAACAGTAACCCAGACCGAACGCGGCGCTGGCTGGCTGAGTTTCATGGCGATTATGCTAGCCGCCAGGATTACCAGGCTATCCGTGAATTGTTCGAAACTGACGAAGATGCGATGAGTTTCTACGCGTCTGCGCTGTGGATGCGCTATGCTGTGCCAGATTACGGCAAAATCATGCAAGAAGTCATGAATGAATACGTCGAAGAATTGGCCGATATGCGCCGTGCTGTCAATGAGCAGCTCGGTATTGCGTAGTAACGCTATAATCGGTATACTAAATGCATAGGCAAGAGGGGGTGAAATGTTTCAATTAGACGATAAGTTTCTCGAAGAGGTGGGTCTGGGCAGCTTGCCAGACGACCAGAAAAAACTGTTTCTCGACCACTTTCGCGAGCAGCTAGAGCTGCGTGTTGGTTTGCAGCTTAGCGAGGGTTTGAGCGAGATGCAGCTGGCAGAGTTTGAGAGCTTTATGGATCGCGATATGGTGCGGGTGACGTCCTGGCTGGACGCTAACGCGCCGGATTTCGAAAATGATCAGATTTATGTACAATTGAAAGCTAATGCGCCAGCCAACGTGCCGCAAAATGCGATACTAGCAGAGTACGCGTCGCTAAAGTGGTTGGGTCAGCATCGCCCGAACTATCGCGAGGTGGTGATGCAAACGGTCAAGGCTCTCAAGGAAGAAGTTATCGCCAACCGCGATATGATTCTTCTAGGCGACGCGGGAGCATAGGCTACGGCTGCGGTTGCGGATTTTTAGGTGTCTGCGATTGCAATTGTCGCGGTTGACGGTTGCAGCTATCTTTGCAGCGGGTAGCCGCGCAAGAAAGCGTCGGCACTGATAGTTTTGCCGCTAGGAGCGATTAGCTCGTCAATTGCTAGGTAGGTGCCGTCGGCGCATTTGATGTCAAGCGGTGTCTCTGGAGTAGAGACGGCGCGGGCTTTGGTGATGATCAGATCGTATTGGCCGATTTTCAGGCGCGAACGCGGATAAGTCAGGTGGGCGCGAATTTTGGCTTGCGCTTGGTCTGCGGTTAGCTGTTGCGGATCGAGGCGGCTGTCGTCTTTGCTGAGCAGCGAGCAATAGGTGGCGCGGCTATCGTCTTGCGGTGTTGGCTGTAGTATACCGTTTATGATGTCAGGTAACTTCTGCGTTAATAATTGCGCACCGAGCTGGCCGAGGGTTTGATAAAGCTCGGGCTGGGTCTCGGTAAAGTCTAGCGGGTAAGTTTCTTGGTAGTATATCGGGCCGGCATCCATCGCTTGTTCTAACCGCATGATGGTTACACCGGTGATTTTATCTCTGTTAGCGATAGCTGATTCGATGGGCGACGGGCCGCGGTATTTTGGCAGCAGCGACGGATGAACGTTGATGATACCAGGCTGGAATAGGTCGATGATTGTTTGCGGGATAATCTTGCCGTAGCTAACCAAGACGCCAGTTGGCTGCGGCGTAATATTTTTTATATCACTTATGATATCTTTTAGTCGTTTTGGCTGCCAGACTGGAATGTGGTGCTGGCTAGCGAATTGTTTGACGGCAGGCTGGATAAGCTTGTTGCTGCGGCCGCGGCGGGAGTCTGGCTTGGTGATGACGGCCACGATATTAAAACCAGCTTCAACGAGCGCGCGCAGGCTATATAAGCTAAAGTCTTCGGTGCCGAAGAATACTATCGGCTGGCAGCTAATCCCAGAGGTCGGCGTTGTCTTTGACATATCTTTCGTAGTTGAGCGGATCGAGCTCGCCCTCGTCGTTTAAGCGGTAAAAAGCCTGGTGATCATCGCGGATATGGTCGACGAAAACGATGCCGTTGCAATGGTCGATTTCGTGCTGCAAGACGCGCGCTAGAAAGCCGTTGGCCTTGATGCGGATTTCGTCGCCGTCGATATTGATGGCTTTAACGCGGATTTTGCTGTAGCGGGGGACTTTGCCGTAAAAATCCTTGACGCTGAGGCAGCCCTCGTAATCGTAGGTGATTTCGCCTTCGTACTTGACGATTTCTGGATTGATTAGCGGGATAAATTCTTGGTTGTCTTTGTCCTCGAAATCGGCGCGAACGATGACGACACGCTCGAGGCGGTCGATTTGCACGGCGGCCAGGGCAGCGCTAATTTCGTGCGGACGGGAATTCTCCCAGTCGATACTGGCGTCAGTCATATCCTTGATGAGCTGGCGGGTTTCGTCAGAGACGACATGAACTCGCTGCGATTTCTGGCGCAGGTGCGGATTTGGCAGGGTAATGATAGCTTCTTTCTTCACAACTTTATATTATAACAGATTTGCCGGATCGATGTCGTATTGCCAGTGTGTTCGGGGTAATTGGCTGGCGATGGCGAGCAGTTTGGCGCGGTTGGTCGATTTGACAACAATTTGCCAGCGGTAGGTGCCGCGGACTCGCTCGTAGAAAGCCGGTGCCGGCCCAAAGAACGTAGTATCGGGGTATTCGCTGCGGAGTTTGGCGGCGAATTTTTGGGCGTTGCGAATGGCGGTGGCTTCGGTTTTGTAAATGCAAGTTAGTTTGAGCAAATAAACAAACGGCGGAAAAATGCCGCGGCGGCGTTCGGCTAGTTCGCTGGCGTAGAAGCTGGCGTAATCCTGGCGGATACCTTGGACAATGGTTGGGTTTTGCGGCTGATAAGTTTGAACGATAATTGATGTCGGCTGATTATTCCGCCCAACCCGGCCGATAACTTGGGCCAACAGCTGAAAGGTGCGTTCGCGGGTGGTAAAGTCGGGTAGAGCCAGACCAGCATCAGCCTGAATGATACCGACAGACGTCAGGCGGGGCAGGTCGAGGCCTTTGGCGACAACTTGGGTGCCAATGATGATATCGATATGTCCGTCGTAGAGTTCTTGATAGCGCTGATTGAGGCTATTTTTGCTAGTAATATCGCCGTCGAAGCGGGCGATGGCGGCCTGCGGAAAAAGCTTTTGCAATTCGCTCTCAATCAGTTTGGTACCGATGCCCTTGTGGACAATATCAGTGCTGCCGCAATCAGGGCAGGCGGTGGGCACGCGTTCGCGGTATCCGCAAATGTGGCAAATTAGCGCGTGCTGGTCGGCGTGCAAAGTCATTGGAATAAAGCAGCGCGGGCATAAAGCGCTCCAGCCGCAATTCTGACAAAGAGTGGTGCTGGCGGTGCCGCGGCGATTGTGGTAAATTAGCGTTTGTTTGTTATTTTCGAGATTTTGGTTGATGGTATTTAATAATAAGTCGGATAGAAAACGATGGCGCAAAAAGCCGTTTTTCGATGTCATATCTACAACGTTTATAGAGGGAGTGATGATGTTTGGGTTGGCACGGGCTGGTAAATTGATGATGGGCCGGCCAGTTTTGGCAGCGAGGTAATATTCGCTGACCAGCGGCGTGGCTGAACCTTGTACTACGGTAGCATGGTGATACCGGGCTAGAATAGCGGCTGTCCGCAAGGCAGAGTAGCGCGGTGTTTGATCTTGTTTGAGTGCTGGTTCGTGAGCTTCGTCGATAATGATCGCGCCGATGTTGTTAAATGGCATAAACAAGGCTGAGCGCGGACCGATAACGACATTTGGCTGGGTAGCATTGAGTGCTTGCAGCCAAGCGTGGTGGCGCTGGGCTTCGGTTTGTTGCGAATGCGTGGTGATGAGGTTAGGAAAAGAGTGCTGAAATTCGGCGATTAGCTGGGCGGTTAAGGCAATTTCTGGAACAATTACGATGACAGATTTGCCGGTAGCGATTAGTCTTTTGGCGTATTCAATGTAGACGGCGGTTTTGCCGCTGCCAGTGACGCCGTGCAGAATAACGGTGCCGCTTTTGGTGTTTAGCAGGCTGTCAATGGCGGCCGACTGGTCTTTGTTGAGTACAAAATGTGTTCTATCTCTTCGCGTTGCTGCAGTGCTGTTTGAGCTTAGAGTGCGGCGTTTCTTGGTGAGGCCGCTTGGCAAGATAGTTTGTAAAACTAATGCCAGATGAGCGATGTAGTAATTACTCATCCATTGTGCAGTTTGCAACAACGGACGCGGTAACGGGGGTAGATCGAGGATTGTTGTAATTTCTTTAGTAGCAAAATCAGGTTTAGTTGTTTTTTTTACAACTATACCGGTGAGCAATTGCTGACCGATTGATATAATGACAACAGCGCCGATAGCCAGAGGTTGCTGGCTGCTGTAGGTGAATACGCAAGCGTCGGCTTTAACGATTTTGGTGGGCGCTACTTCATAATAATGCATCGCCTAATTATACCTTGTCTACGGCAATTTAACACGCTACTATAAGCATATGTATTTCGAGAGTAGATCGCAAGCAGGAAAGATTTTGGCTGATCAATTGGTAGTCAAATATCGCTACGAAAACTGCGCTGTGGTAGCGCTAAGCAACGGCGGCGTAGTGGTGGGCGAGCAAATTGCGGCGCAACTGCACTGCGTGTTGATGTTGTTGGTATCGCAGGATATCGAGATACCAGGCGAAGGAATGAATTTTGGAGCGGTGTCGCAAACTGGCGATTTCACATATAATGATGAATTTTCGGCAGGCGAGATTGATGAGTATACGAGCGAATTTCACGGTTATTTGGCCGAGAAGAGACGCGAAACATATAGTAGTCTCAATCGCTTGATCGGCGATGGCGGTACAGTCGATAAAGATATGCTGAAAGATCGCGTGGTGGTGCTGGTATCGGATGGCTTTGCTAATACTGCTAGCGTTGGAGTGGCTTTAGACTTCTTGAAGCCGATTAGGACTCTGAGGTTGGTCGTAGCATCGCCAGTGGCGTCGGTGGCAGTGGTTGATCGGCTGCACATTACTGCTGATGAGCTACATTTGCTGGACGTTAAAGAGAATTTCTTGGGAGTTGATCATTATTATGAAGATAACAACGTGCCAACACTACAGCAATCAATTGATAAGATTAGCCAAATCATATTGAATTGGCGATAAATGGTCTTGAATTGGTTATGAAAAGAATGTAGAATAAAAAGCAACAGAACAAACTAAACTGGAAGAAAGGGGCTTGGCTAGATGCTTGATGTATTCATTACCTCGCGGGTGCGTCGTAAGATAGTTGTCGTCTATGCCAAATATCCAGATTTTCGGACGCATGTCCGCGGTTTGGCCAAGCTGATCAAGGAAGACCCCGGCAACATCCAGCGCGAATTGCGCCGGCTGGAAAAGGTCGGTTTTTTGCATGCCGAAAAGCAGGGTAATACACGGATTTACTCGACTAATAAACAATTCCCGATTTTCAAAGAATTGCAAAGTATTGTCATTAAGTCGCAGCAGCACGCTAATAGCAATCGGCCGAAACGTACAACTTCCGAGATTAGTAGATGACCTTATTCGAGCGGATTTTGACGGCGCGCGGTCTGACGACGCGGGCAGCGCGCCAGGCTTTTTTGCAGCCAGATTATATGGCGGTGAAACATGATCCGTTTTTGCTGCCGGACATGAAAAAGGCAGTGGCGCGGTTGAAACAGGCGCGGCAGCGGGGCGAAAAAATCGTCATTTATGGTGATTATGATATTGATGGGTTGAGCGCTACGGCGCTGCTGCTGGATGCGTTTGGTAAGTTTGGTTTTGAGGACGTCGATGCTTTCATTCCGAACCGTTTTGTTGAGGGTTATGGCATGACCATGGGTGCGGTGGACAAGGTGCGCGATATGGGAGTAGATTTGATCGTGACAGTCGATACCGGCAGTTTGTGCCATGCGGAGATCGCATATGCCACTAGCCTAGGGATTGATACGGTGGTGACGGATCATCACAACGTTGCCGAAACGCCGCCACCAAGCGTGGCAGCGGTGAATCCGAAATTTTCTGGCCATACTTATCCGTTTCGTGATTTGTGTGGTGCGGGCGTGGCGTTTAAGCTGGTGCAGGCACTGCAGACTGAACTGGATGGATTGCCTGATGGCTATGAAAAGTGGCTGCTAGATTTGGTGGCGCTGGGGACGGTTTGCGATATTGTGACGTTGGCGGATGAAAATCGGGCGAATGTCTATTGGGGACTAGAGGTGTTGAAAAAACAACAACGTCCAGGATTGAAGGCCTTGATGGCGGTGGCGGGTATTGAACCAGAGCAGGTCAATGCTAGGCATTTGGGGTTTGGTTTGGGTCCGCGTATGAATGCGGCTGGGCGCTTGGAGACGGCGCAGTACGCACTAGATATGCTGGTGGCGCGCGATGGACTGACGGCGCTGGAGGCGAGCGAAAAGCTGGAGGAATTGAACATTAAGCGGCGTGGAATTCAGAATGCGATTTTTGAGGAAGCATGCGTGCAAGCCGAGGGATTGGCTGATGACCGGGTGCTAGTGGTTAGTAGTGATGGTTGGAATCACGGTGTTATCGGCATTGTGGCGTCGAAATTGGTGGAGAAATATAAAAAGCCGGTGTTTATCATTGGCGAGCGTGGCGAGGAAGCGACGGGTTCGGCGCGCAGTTTTGGTGATTTTTCAGCGGCCGATGCAGTGCGGGCGGCGGACGATATTATCATCAAAGGCGGCGGACATGGAGCGGCAGCGGGCGTGACGCTGGAGACTGGGAAAATTGGCGATTTTCGTCGTCGCGTTAATGAGTTTTATGATTCGCTGCAACTCACAAACCAAGAGCGATATTTGCTGCCGCGAGCTGATGTAGAAATTGATGATTTTTCGGAAATTGATGAGGAATTGGTGGCAAATCTGGCGAAAATGGAGCCATTTGGCAATGGTAATCCCGAACCAGTGCTAAAAATTACCAGGGCATCAGTTTTGAGTATGCGGCGGATGGGTGCGGACGGGCAGCACGTTAAATTAGCGCTGCGTGATAAAAACGGTAAAGTATTGCAGATGCTGGCGTTTAACGCGCCAGAGGAATTCTTCCGCGAGCCAGGCGACGAGGTAGCGGCGTGGTTCCAGCCGATTATCAACGAATGGCAGGGCGTGCGGACGGTTGAAGGGCGGCTGTTGCATATTATTTTGCTGGATTGATACTTGGCCGGGTAAAATTTTGTTTTGCAAAAGTATTCTTCATCTGATATAATGCATAGCGATATGGTACGAGTTACACGTAAAGACGAGAAAGAGGCGAATGAAAACGTTCTTCGCCGTTTCAACCGCCGGCTTTTGCAAAGCGGCGTGATGCAGAAAGCCAGAGCGTCAATGCGCTTTGAAAAACCGATTAGCAAAACAGTACGACGCAGCAGGGCAATTGTTCGCCGTATGCGCAAGGCGGAAAAGACGCAGAAGTTGCGTTTGGGAGTTCGCTAGCCAATGGCGCTGAAGGCGCGAATTAAAGATGAAATGAAAGCCGCTTTACTTAGCGGCGATCGTTTTGTTGGCGAGACGCTGCGTAATCTGACGGCAGCAATTCTGGATGAAGAGGTTAAGCTAGGCAAGCGCGATGAAGGTTTGAGCGATGAAGAAATCGAAAAAGTCGTTGCCCGCGAAGTCAAAAAACGCAACGAATCGGCTAAAATCTACCGCGATAACAACCGTCCAGATTTGGCCGAACCAGAAGAGGGGGAAATTGAGGTTCTGCAGGCATATTTGCCGAAGCAGCTAGATGAAACTGAGCTGGCGGCGATTATCGAGGCGAAAATAGCCGAACTTAGCGTAACTGGGCCGCAGGCAATGGGCCAGGTTATTGGCGCAGTTAAAAAGCAAGTTGGCAACGCGGCGGATGGTGCGGCGATTGCTCGTATTGTAAAACAAAAGTTGGATTAACAGAAAGAAGGTATCATGATTGTATTTTTTGGCCCGGCTGGCGCAGGTAAAAGTGTCCAAGGGCAAATGCTGGCAGCGCGTAATGGCTGGCGCTGGTTGAGCGCGGGCCAGCTGCTGCGCGACACGCGCGATCCCGAGCTATTTGCGCAGATGCGGACTGGCGGCTTGGTTGATCCAGAAAAGGTGAATAAACTAATCGGTGAAGCGTTAGACCGAGCCAAAGATATTGATCGCGTGGTGCTAGACGGTTATCCGCGGCAATTAGCACAAGCAAAATGGTTGATTGAGCATCGTCCTGAGCATGGTCGGGACGTTGCGTTGGTGATTGTCTTGGAGGTGCCGCGTGCTGAGTTGCTGCACCGCCTGAAGGTACGCGGCCGTATCGACGATACGCCCGAGGTAATTGATGAGCGCTTACGGATTTATCGGCACGAGATGTATCCAGTTCTTGATTATTTGACAGAGCACGGAGTTAATATCGCTCATCTGGACGGAACAGGTACGGTTGGGCAGGTTCACGATCGGATTATGGAGGAGCTGCAAGCATGCAGGATCGTTTAATTACTGGCGAGAAAACTCCCGAGCAAATTCAGGCTATGCGCGATGGCGGCAAGAAGTTAGCGCAGATTTTCCGAGACATTCGCGATTATATTCATGCTGGTATGAGCGAAAAGGATGTTGATGCGTTCGTCGACAGCAAGATAAAAGAATATGGCGCTTCGGCTACTTACAAAACAGATGAGGTGAACTTCCCGGGGGTTATTTGTATCAGTACTAACGACGAAATCGTGCATAGCCCAGCGAGCGATTATATCTTTCAAAAGGGCGATGTGGTGAGTTTTGACTTGGTGATCACTTATAAAGATATGAAGACAGATAGCGCTTTCACGATGGTGGTTGACGATAGGCCGAAAGGCGCAGTCAAACACCTGTTAACGACCACCGAGAGAAGTTTGTATGCCGGGATTGATGCAATTAAAGGCGATGTTCGTACTGGCGACATCGCGGCTGCGATTGAAAAAGTTTTGAAAGACGGCAAATTAGGAATTATCCGCGAATTGGTTGGGCATGGTGTCGGTTTGAAAATGCATATGCCGCCGGATGTGCCGAACTACGGCCGCAAACACACTGGCGTACTGTTGCACCCAGGCGATACGATTGCTATTGAGCCGATGGCGACGCTGGGCGGCGAGAAAATCGTTACTGATAAAGATGATGGCTGGACGATTCGTACGCGCGATGGTAGTTTGGCTGCACACTTTGAACACACAGTTTTGATTACCGAAAACGGTGCTGAAATTATTACGCAGTTGTAAATAACTATACGGGTTATGCTATAATATCCCTATATGCAAGAACAATCTCGATATGCAGTTGGTATAGATGTCGGAACTACGATGATTCGGTGCGTGGTCGGGCATGTAGATACGACGACTGGCACGCCGACAATCGTTGGCGTTGGCGAATACCCGAACAGCGGTATGCGCAAAGGCTCGGTCTCGAACCTGAACGGACCGTCCGAGGCGATTGATAAGGCTTTGGGCGATGCTGAGCGAATGAGCGGCTACCAAGTTAATGATGCGACTGTTAGTATAAATGGTTCGCACATTATGAGTACGCGTACTGACGGTATGATTGCCGTTGGTATGGCTGACCACGAAGTTAACGAAGACGATCTTTATCGTATAGAAGATGTTGCAACGACTGGCAAAGTACCAGCTAACCGCAAAATATTGAAAGTCGTACCGTTTAGCTACACGATTGACGGGCAGGGCGGAGTTAAGAACCCGCTAGGCATGACGGGCACGCGCCTCGAGATTAGCGCTAATGTGGTGTCGGCGATGGCGCCGTATGTAGTAAATCTCGAAAAGGCGGTTGAGGGCGCTACTGTGCGGCCGAATGACGTGGTGCCGTCGGTGATGGCAGCGGCTAAGGCTGTGCTAGACGATTCTCAGATGGAAAATGGCGTGGCAGTGATTGATCTTGGTGGGGCGACTACTGGCGTAGCAATCTATGAAGAGGGTGATCTGCAATATATTGGCGTGGTGCCGTATGGCGGCATTAATATAACTAACGACTTGGCGATTGGAATGAAAATTGATCCAGAAATAGCTGAAGAAGTGAAGTTGAAACATGCGTCGGCTACTAACCGTAACAAATCTAGCAAAGTTTCGATTAAACATGACGGCGAGAGCTTAGAATTTGATATTGCCGATATCGATGAAATTGTTGAGGCGCGGTTAGAAGAGATTTTTGAAGCGGTTAACAAAGAATTGAAGAAAGCTGGTCGTGCTGGACGCCTGCCGAGCGGTGCTGTTCTAACAGGCGGGACGGCTAACATGAAAGGTATTGTTGAATTTGCCAAAGCCCAGCTCGGCGTAGCTGTTCGTAAAGGTAAAGCTAAGGGTTATGGCGGCGTGGTCGATAATGTTGATAAACCTGAATTTGCGGCGGCAATTGGCTTAATGTTGGTTGATATTAATCCTGACGGCTATCATAGTGCTGCGGTTGATTCTAGCAAGTCGGGTAGTAAAGGCGGGCTTTTCCGTTCGCTATTTAACAGGTTTCGGCCATAGGTGATATACTAGAAATAAGATCCAGAGAATAAGGGGTAAGGAGTTGTAATGCCAGAGGTAAAACCGAGCGAAATCCAAACATTCGCAAGCATCAAAGTTGTTGGCGTCGGCGGCGCCGGCGGTTCGGCGGTTAACCGTATGAAAGACGCAGGGCTAAATGGCGTCCAGTTTATAGCTATGAATACAGACGCGCAGGCTTTGCATAATTCAAAAGCCGATGTCAAAATTCACTTGGGCCATAATACCACGAATGGTTTGGGAGCTGGTGCCGATCCAGCCGTTGGTGAAGCAGCAGCCCGCGAGTCGATTGATGAAATTCGCGAATCGCTAGAGGGAGCCGATATGGTGTTTGTGACGATTGGTGCTGGTGGTGGAACTGGATCGGGAGCGGGTCATGTGGTAGCTGAAGTAGCGCGCGATCTCGGTATTTTGACTGTTGGCGTGGCTACCAAGCCGTTTAGCTTTGAAGGCGAAAAGCGCCGGGCTAATGCTGAGTGGGCGATTGCTCAGTTGGGCCGGCAAGTTGATACACTAATTTCTATCCCGAATGATCGATTGCTGCAGACTATTGATCGTCGAACGCCACTGCTTGAGACTTTCAAGATTGCCGATGATGTACTGCGCCAAGGTGTACAGGGTATTTCAGAGCTGATAACTGAGCATGGTTTGATTAATCTCGACTTTGCCGATGTCAAGGCCATCATGAGTAATGCTGGATCAGCGTTAATGGGTATCGGCCGGGCTAGTGGTGAAGGCCGGGCGGCACAGGCGGCACAGCAAGCAATTGAATCGCCACTGATTGAAGTATCGATTGATGGTGCTAAGGGTGTACTCTTTAACGTTACTGGCGGCTACGATATGAGTATGGCGGAAATTCAAGAAGCTGCTGAGATCATTACGAGTGCTGTTAGCCCAGATGCTAATATTATATTCGGCGCCACCTTGAAGCCGGAATTAGAAGACGAGTTAATTATCACCGTGATCGCGACTGGCTTTGATAATGCATACTATCAACAGCAGGCAGAGGAATTGACGGCGCCAGTAGAACAAGCACCGGCCGTTCAAACGCAATCAATTAGCGAAGCTGTCGATGACATTGATATGGACTTGTCGCATCAGTCGGCAGCAGCACAATTTGCTAGCGAGGATACAGCAGATATATGGGGTAGCTCGGTTGATGAGGATGATGAAGATGATACGCCAGCCTTTTTGCGGCGTCGCCGAAAAAATAAGCATAACGACGAGGACTAAATGAAAGGGATCAAGATCGGCAACAGTCGCGTACTAGAGTCGAGAGAATCGGCTGACGGTATTACGATTCGCCGCCGCCGAGAAACCCCCGATGGCAAGCGTTTTACGACGTATGAGCGAATCGAACGTCCGAATTTGGCAGTTATTAAATCTAGCGGTGCCCGCGAATTGTTTGAGCGGGCCAAGTTAGCCAATTCTATCCGCCGTTCAGTTGGTAAGTTCTTCAAATCGGAAGTTGAGCTGGAGGAAATAATCGATGCCGTGGAAGATCGCGCGCATAGCTTGGGCGAGAGCGAAATTGAATCTCGTTTGATTGGCGAGTTTGTACTCGATGAGCTAGCAAAACGTAACGAAGTCGCATATGTGCGCTTTGCCAGCGTATTTCAAAAGTTCAAGACGTTGGATGATTTCGTCAAAATATTAGAGCAGCGCCGCCAGAAAGGGCGGGAATAATGCGGGTAGTCGTAGTGTATCGGGCGGAAAGCGATTACGCGCGCCGAGTTATAGATTTTTTGCATGACTTTAATCGGCAGACAGGGCACACGATTGAGGAAATTGACCCAGATTCGGCTGAGGGCAGCGATTTTTGCCGGACGTACGATGTCGTTGAGTATCCGACGATTATCGCGCTGAGTGCTGATAGCCAGATGCAGAATATGTGGCGCGGGCTGCCTCTGCCAACAATTAGCGAGGTAAGTTTTTATGTTTGAGAAGTTGCACAAGCAGCTACCAGGCAAAGAAGTAAAGCGCCAGCAATTGGCGGCGCTATTGATGCTGGTTGGCAGCAGCTTGGGCTTGTTGGCTTCGTTTGTATTATCGATTGAATCGCTGACGCTCGCTAAAAACTCGCATGCCGTGCTGAACTGCGACTTGAACGCGGCGATGAGTTGTTCGACGGTGGCGAACCATTGGTCGGCAGCGCCGCTTGGCTTTCCTAATAGTTTTATTGGTATGATGACGCTGCCGGTGATGGTGACAATTGCGGTGGCGCTGCTAGCGGGAGCGAAGTTTCCGAAGTGGTTTATGTGGGGCGCGCAGCTTGGCGCGGTGGCGGGCTTGCTGTTTGCTGGTTGGATGTTCTACATGAGTTATGTCGAGATTGGTGCGTTGTGTCCGTGGTGCTTGACGCTGGACGCGGGTATGCTGCTGATTTTTTATGGACTAACCAGGCACAATGTTTTGAACAAAATTATTGAACACCGCGGGTTGCGCCGATTTGTTGATCAGGGTTACGATACGCTAGTATTGGCATCGGTGGCGGCGCTGGTGATTATGGCGATTTTGGCTAAGTTTGGTAGTCAAATTGTCTAGTTCAGGCAATTTAGTGGTTGGTTATGGCAATGAAGAAGTTGTTGCCGGAAGCGATAGTTTTACTAGCTGTGATTGATATGCCATAATGATGGTATGAAGAAAATTTTTCTTGTTAGAGCGTTTTTTGGCGTTACCATTGCGGCGTTCGGCGGGGTTTTGTTACTAAAGAACCTCGAGATTATCAAGTTTGATAGCTGGCACGTATTTTGGGGAACAGTTTGGGCGGCCGGTCTGATTTTGGCTGGTCTGATGACGATATTTAGCTCCCGCAGGGCCTCGCTGCGGGTGTGGGGATTACTGCTAATGACTATCGGTGTGTCCATTGGCTTGGGCGCTTACGGTGTAATTAATATTAGCGTTTGGAAAATATTTTGGCCAGTGATGTTGATTGCTATAGGCTTGATGGTAGGTGTCGGCTCAGGCGGCCACAAGCGGTCTAAAAAATCGGCTGCCGATGGTAACGGTAATGAAAAAATTGCAATTTTTTACGGCGAAGAGTCGCGCGTGAAAGGCGATTACACGGGCGGTTCAGCAACGGCGATATTCGGCGGCGTGGAGTTGGATTTGCGCCAGGCGAAAATTAAGGACGGCGCGGTCATTGACGTCTTTACATTTTGCGGCGGCGTTAGCATCAGTTTGCCTGACGACGTGATCGTTAAAAACGAAGTTCACGGCATTTTGGGCGGCAGCGAGGATAAAACAGTATCCAAATCTTCCGCCAAAAAGACAATCTATCTGCGCGGCGAGTGCGTTTTGGGTGGTTTGGAAATAAAATAGTTTAGTTTGGATTGGCTCGAGATAACGCTATATCTAGTGTGCTTACGCTAGATATAGCGTATTTTAATTTTATGTAGTAGAATGTGAGTAGGGCGTTTTCGCGTGTGCTGGCTGTTGTGGCGGTGCGGCGAAGTGAGCGGCTATCAACCGCGAAGTCTGCGGGAAGAAATTGGCTTTTATCAGCTGATATTAGACCCCGCCGTGAGCTTGCGTAAATAGCATAAGAAAGAGCTAAAAGAATCACTTCTTTTGGAATCGAGATGGTACCGTCCGTTTGAAACACCTCCAGCGGATTCTCGAGTTCAAGAGAGGTGATTTTATTTTGGAAAGGAAGCGCATGCTAATGCCAGATAACAAGCAAGAATTGTTGAGAAGTATTCACAGTGAATGCGCCAAATTACGACTGTTGCTTGTTAATATTGATGTTGCATGGACGGGTGAGCTATCAGTATCGCTGTCTTGGAGTTTGCGGGAAATTACAGAAAGAGCAAATCTATTGCTGATGAGCAAGTTAATTAAGGAGTAGCATGGCAATTGTTTTTAGGAAAAATAATCAAAATGCAGAAATTTTGAATGAGTCGAAGTTCGCGCAGGAAGATTCAATGCAAGAGTATCTAATAAGCAATCCCGAAATTGTGCCAATCTATGAGATTGAGGAAGATGCTAGACTGCTTGTGGCGGCGCGCGAATTTTCAACTGCCAGCGGTCCGATTGATGCGCTTGGTCTTGATGAACATGGCAATATTTACGTAATTGAAACCAAACTTTTCAAGAATCCTGATAAACGTACGGTTTTGGCGCAAGTAATGGACTATGGTGCAGCGCTTTGGAAGCATCATGCGGATTCGAGTGGCTTTTTTGACCATTTAGATGAGTACTCTTATAAATATTTTGATCAAGATTTCAAAGAGAAGTTTTGTAGCTTTTTTGGTATTGAGGATGCAGTGGAAGCTTTTGATAATATCAAATCAAACCTGGAAGATGGTTCGATTAAATTTGTGGTTTTGATGGACAAATTAGATGCTCGGCTCAAGGATTTGATTTCGTATATTAATCAGAATTCCAAGTTCGATATTTATGCTGTGGAGCTTGATTTTTACAAACACGATGAATTTGAAGTAGTCATTCCTAAATTGTATGGCGCGGAGGTAAGGAAGGAAATTAGCCCGCGAACTGCTTATGTGCAAAAACGTGGTAAATGGGATGATCAGAGTTTTCGCGAGCAGGTCGGTGAGCTGCCAGTCGATCAGCAGCGAGCGATCCTGGCAATTTACGACTGGGCGGTTAATAAGTCGGATAAGATTATATTTGGAACTGGCGCGACCAGGGCTACAGTTAATCCAAGGTTTTTTGGGTTTAATAAAAACTCTTTCTTCACATTGTACTCGGACGGGCAAATGTCGATTAATTTTGGTTATATTGATACTGTTGATAAACGCGTAGAATTGATGCAATTTCTGAATAAGGAGTTTGGTTTTATGAAATTTAATTATAAGGCCGAAGAGCTTATTAGCCAGTATCCAGTAATTGACAGGGGGAAAGTTTTTGCAAACTACCAAAAGATAATTGATGCATTAGATAAGTTTACAGCGAAGTTTAAGGAAAAGGAGGAATTATAATGAAATTCAAACACGGAACACGCCGCCGGGCGGCAGAATATGAAAAAGATTGGGTGCAGCGCTGGAAGGATGACAATACGTTTGAAAAGTCAGTGGCGCAGCGGCCGGCGGATAACGCCTACGTCTTTTATGACGGGCCGCCGTTTATCACTGGCGTGCCGCACCACGGTACTCTGCTGAGCTCAATTGTTAAGGACGCGGTGCCGCGCTACTGGACGATGAAGGGCAAGCGCGTGGAGCGCCGCTGGGGCTGGGACTGTCATGGCCTGCCGGCAGAGAATTTCGTCGAAAAGCAGATGAATATTGTGGATCGGCGGCAGATTGTGATGAGTAGCTACCAGCCAGCACCGCTGGATAAAGACGGTAACCCATTGCCGACCATCAGTCTGGAAAAATACATCACCAAGGCACGCGAAAGCATGGTGGCCAATAGCGAGACTTGGCAGGGCGTGATCGACCGTATCGGCCGCTGGGTGGATTTCAAAGGCGCCTACCGCACCATGGACAAGAATTTTATGGAGAGCGTCTGGTGGGCCTTTAAACAGTTGTATGAGGCTGGCAAAATCTATGAAGGCGAAAAGGTGCTGATGTACGACACCAAGTTTGCTACCCCTGTTAGCAAGGCCGAAGTAACTATGGATAATGACGCTTACCAGACGGTGACTGATCCGAGTGTGTATGTGAAGTTTAAGCTAAAAGATAGTAAGACGAGCCACAAAATAGTATTAAATGAGCACTCAAAAGTCTTGTTTGTATGTAATGCAAATGCCGCGCGCTCGCAGATGGCACAGGGGTTTTATAACCACTATTCTCACTCTCAAAATGCCGATTCGGCTGGGTTGAACCCAGAGAAAAAATGGGACGAAGCTCCAACGTTGAGTGATTTTGAAGCCATGAGCCATAAGCCAGCTAAAAGCAGCGAGACAATGCAAGAAGTGGGTGTCGACATTACTGGGCATAAGCGGCAATTGCTTACGGTCGATAAGCTGGGTGATTATGATTTGATCATTAATCTAGCGGAAAAATCCCAGACGCCGGACTGGCTCAGGGGCGATAATGTTATTTGGTGGAATGTGACTGATCCACACAACGAGAGTGCTGAAAAAAATCGGACGGCGCGTGATGAGATTGAGCAGCGCGTAAAGCAACTTTTGAACGGTGAAGTAGTTGATGATACTCAAAAGCCAGTAGGCTTTGACGAGTGCGATAGGAGTTATGTCGGTGCTTTGTTGGTGGATACGAATGGAAAACTCATTGCGCAGCAGCGAGATGATAAGCCAGGTATCACGAATCCAGGTATGGTGAGCCTCTTTGGCGGGACGAGCCATGAGGGTGAGTCGCCAATTGAGACGCTGCGCCGTGAGCTTCAGGAGGAGCTTGAGCTTGAAGTAAATTCGAACAATCTATTGCTGCAGACCGTCAAGCATGAAAATGGAACGAATGTTGCATGCTCCATCTATATTGTTACTGGTGTGGACGCTGAAAAACTCAAACTACACGAGGGCGCAGGGTTTGCTACAGGTACACCAGAAGAGCTGCTAAACCGTCCCGTGACGGCTGTAACTCAGCAGGCGATTGAAGCATTTGTCGAAGCACAAAACGCTACCCATATTCTCGCTTGGACCACCACGCCGTGGACGTTGCCAGCTAACCTGATGCTGGCCGTCAATCCAGAGATGACGTATTGCGAAGTGCTGGTGGGTGGCGAGAAACTAATCATCGCTGAGGAAGCGTTGGAGCGCACCCTGCAAGATGAAAAGCACCAGCCGCTTGATTATGAAGTATTGCGCACTTTCCCAGGGAGCGAATTGGTGGGTAAGAAATACCAGCCGCTCGATACCGGCTCGACCTGGCCAGAAAATGACAAGATTCACACCATTTACGCGGCGGATTTCGTGTCGCATGAATCGGGTACGGGTATCGTGCACATTGCGCCGGCTTATGGTGAGGATGACTTTGAGCTAGCCAAACGCTATGGTGTCAGTGCTTTCCACGTCATCGACGACAATGGCTACTACACCGATGGCAACTACAAAGGCCTAGAGGTGTGGGATAACAACAAGTTCATCGCCAAAGATCTGAAGGAAAAGGGTGCAGTATGGAAGATTGAGTACATTCGTCACGAATATCCGTTCAACCCGCGCTCTAAGCAGCGCATCATGTACCGGGCCATCCCGAGCTGGTTCTTTGATATCCAGGGACAGAAACCGCTGATGCTGGAGCAAAATGAGAACATCAATTGGTTCCCAGCGCATCTGAAGCATGGCCGTTTTGCCAAAAATATCGAACAAGCACCAGACTGGAATCTGAGCCGTGATCGCTTCTGGGCGACGGCTATGCCGGTGTGGAAGGGCGATCAAGGCACGGTGAAGGTGGTTGGCAGCTACGCAGAGCTCAAAGAGCTCAGCGGCGTGGAGCTCGATGATTACCACCGCCCGTGGGTGGATGAAATCACCTTTGAAATTGACGGCGAAAAGTTTACCCGCATTGATAAGGTGCTGGACTGCTGGTTCGAGTCAGGTTCGATGCCGTTTGCGCAGCTGCATTATCCGTTTGAAAACCAGGCCAAGTTTGAGCAGAATTATCCGGCGGACTTCATCGTTGAGTACATCGGTCAGGTGCGGGCATGGTTCTACTATGTGCATGCCGTCAACACCGCTTTGGCGGAGATTGGTGCCTTTGGCGAGGCAGGTGAGCAACACAAAAACGCCTACAGCAACGTCATCACCACTGGTGTGGTGGCGGGCAATGACGGTCGCAAGATGAGTAAATCCCTCGGTAACTTCACCGACCCGAACGAGCTGATGGATAAATTTAGTGCCGATAGTTTGCGTTTCTTGCTGCTGAGCAGCCCGTTGCTCAATGGTGAGGATTTTGCTCTGCATGATAAGGACGTCGGCGACGTGGCGCGCAAGCTCAGTATGATTTGGAATATGTATGATTTCTTCACCATGTACGCCGAGGTTGACGAGTTCACATTTCCGTACGATACGGCGTCTTCGGATGCGTTTCTCGTTCACCGTATCACCAATACGGCTCACTCCGATACTCCCGAATCCTTGTCTCGCACTGGAACTGAGAACTCGTTCCAGGTTAGTGTCAATATTGATAAACTATCTAACCCGCTCGATAGTTGGATTATCAGTCGTTTGCACGAGCTGGTGGCGGAGGTCGAGAAGCAAATGGATGCTTACAATATTCCTGATGCGCTGAGCCCAATTTTGCCATTCCTGGACGACGCCAGCAACTGGTATGTTCGCCGCAGCCGCCGCCGCTTCTGGAAGTCTGAAGATGATGGTGACAAGAACGATGCTTACCGCACGCTACATTACGTGCTGGTGCGCCTGAGCTATATCTTGGCTCCATTTACGCCGTTTTTGGCTGAGGAGCTATACCATAATTTGACGGGCGATGACGAGTCGATTCATTTGAAGGATTGGCTGCCAGCTGGCGAGGTGAATAAGGCAATGCTACGCGATATGAACGCACTGCGTGCTGCTGTCAATGATGGTTTGTCGAAGCGTGCCGCCGAGGGAATCAAGGTTCGCCAGCCGCTGGCATCCGCTAAGCTTGTCAGCACTATTTCGCAAAATACGCCAGAGGAAGTTACTCAATTCCTAGTCGATATTGCACGGGATGAGTTGAATGTTAAATCTGTAGAGGTCTTTACTGGTTCAGAACTTGATGTTCCTGAAGCGTCCGCTCAGCCAAGTGTTGTCTACGATCTCACTATCACCCCCGAGCTCAAACGCGAAGGTCTGATGCGCGAGATCGTTCGCCACGTTCAGAGTGCGCGTAAAAAGGCGGGATTGCAGGTGGACGACCGGATTGAGCTTGGCATCACTAGTAGCGACTCAGAAATCACCCAAGCTGTCGATATGTTTGCTGATACTATCAAGGCTGAGACGCTGGCTGTAAAGCTAGACTCTGCGGCGGCGGACGATATGGAAAAGTACGACGTTAATGTTGACGGCAAACTGGTGGAAATCTACTTGAGAAAACATAATTAACATATTTGGTGCAATGCTATAGAAATTAGAAAGGATAATGAAATGAATCCGCAGCAAAACCAAATTATGCAAGTGCAGCAGCCAGCTCAAGTGCCGGTCCAGCCGACATCGATGGTCAGTGCTCTTGATAATGTGCCTTTGGTTAACTATGTAAAAGTTATCAGTTATGGCGTAACGATATTCAATGATTCGCCGGCGTGTATGCTGGAATGGACGACAGCTAACAGAATTCGGCTGGTTCGGATTGATGAGAATACCAACCGGCCGCTGGGGCTTGAGCTTGATGTTGATCCTAGCCAAATTACGAAAGTTAAAATTAACTTTGATCATTTGTATATTACAGCTGCTGGCAGACGTCTAAATCTTAATTTTAATAGTCGGGAAAGTCTGTTTCTTTTGGCTAGTGCGGCTGTTAGTCCGGTTATTGGCTTTACCACCTTGGCTGCGCAGGGAAATGCAGCTAATGATAAAGGCATTCATTGGTGGTACGAAAACTTGCGCCTGTATGCTCCGTATGCAAAATCTGGCAACTTGGGAGTAACGGCTATGGTTGTTGGTACAGTTTCCGGAGTAGCTCTGGTGCTGTTGGTATTTATCGTCGCGATTATTTCTTCGATAAAGTGAAAAAGTAAGGTTAATATTGGGGCGGTAGATAATGTCGTCTATCTCTATTCCAGGATTGCCGAGGGTGAGATGCGCTATGCGAAAATGACGGATATTTTACAGAAATCGCATAAAGAACTGAAGATGTAAGGAGGAAATATGATTACCAAAGCTATTATTCCAGTCGCCGGTTGGGGCACGCGGATGTTGCCGATTACTAAATCAATCGAAAAGTGTATGTTGCCGGTGGGGACGCGTCCGGTGGTTGATTATATAGTGCAGGATATAATTCGGGCGGGCGTCAAGGATATTTACTTCGTGGTTGGCGAGCAAAGCACTCAGGTACAGAGTTATTATCGGTCAAATATCCAGTTGAACGACTATTTGCGGCGCGCTGGCAAGCAAGATAAATTACCTCTGGTAGCGCCGCTGCGCGATGTGCGAATACATTTTTTAACCCAGCCTGGTACGGGCGGTTACGGCACTAGCATTCCAGTGGGGTTGGCTAGCGAATTTATCGATACAGGCGAGTTGGCGTTTGTGGTGATGGGCGATCAGTTTTTCTGGCGTGGTGATGGCGGTTCAAATGCGGCTGATCTGGCGGAACTGGTGGAGGCGCGCGGGCTGTCGGCTGGGCTATTGGGCAACCCTGTTGAGGAAGCCTTTATTCCGCACACTGGCATCATTGAGACTGATAAGCAGGGTAATTTTGTGCGCATCATTGAGAAGCCGAAGCTGGAAGACGCGCCGAGTAATCTCAGCAATTCAAGCTTTTACGTTCTCAACAAAGAAATTTTCGAGCTGGCGCGTACATTGCCCGCCAATCCGCAGCGCGGCGAATTTGAGCTGACCGACGCTATCAACGCGTACATTGCGGGTGGCGGTGTTATCGCGGTGGGCGAGGCCAAGGGTGACTACATGGAATGCGGTTCGCCCAGTGGTTGGTTGCGCGCCAATAACGCCATGGCTCGGCTGTTAGCAAATTAGTTGCACGTATTATCCATCTCTGTTATAATTAACTACTGATAGTAAATATATTTTAAGGAACGAAATGAAAGCAGTCGTAAAGATCTCTGGCAAACAGTATATTGTCAGCGAAAAAGAGTCCCTCTTGGTGGATCTCCTCCCTGAAGGCACAAAAGAACTCACTCTCGACGCACTTTTAGTGATTGATGGTGATAAAACAAAAGTTGGCACGCCGACCGTAAAAGGCGCGGTGGTAAAAGCGAAAGTCGTTGAGGCGGAAGTCAAAGGCGATAAAATCCGCGTCATTCGCTACAAAGCTAAAAAACGCGTTCACAAAGAAAACGGCCATCGTCAAAAATATAGCCGGATCGAGATTACGTCGATTAAATAATAGACACAAACTTAATAAATTGCCCTGTTCTCTGAAGCGGGGCAATTTCATATTTACTAGATGTTTGTGGTATAATTAAACGTAAGCAGAGAGGGCAGATAAACAGTGGCATCTATCATAACAGTTACCAATCAGAAAGGCGGCGTTGGCAAGACAACAACGTCAATTAATCTGGCTTACTATCTGGCAAAGATGGGCAAGCGGACGCTATTGATTGATTTCGATCCGCAGGGCAATGCAACTAGCGGCTTAGGTATTGATAAGCAGAGCTTAGAAGTAACTATTGCCGATGCTATTCTCGGCCGTAAAAAATTAGTAGAAGTAACAGTCCCAACCGAGTTTGATAACCTATCGTTGGTGCCTGCTGTGCCAACCCTAGCTAATACCGAAGTAGAGCTGGCTCAGACTGATTATCGTTTCAGCCGCCTGAAATATGCTATCAAGGCTTGCACCATAGAGTACGATTACATTATCATTGATTGTCCGCCGAGTTTGAGCTTATTGACAGTTAATGCGTTAATTGCCGCTCAGTATGTTTTGCTGCCGGTACAAGCAGAATTCTATGCGTTAGAGGGCCTAGGCCAGTTACTGGAAACGATGAAACTAGTGCGCAAAAATCTCAATCCAACGCTTGATTTGGTAGGTGTTTTGCCGACAATGGTTGATAACCGCACGTCGCTGTCGACGCAAGTGTTAGACGAGATTTCTAAGCATTTTCCAGCTAAAGTGTTCAAAACGAAGATTCCGCGCAATGTCCGCTTGGCCGAGGCACCGAGCCACGGCTTGCCAATTGGCGCGTATGATAGGTTTAGTAAAGGCGCTCGCGCTTATAAAGCGCTAGCCAAGGAGGTGATTGAGCGTGCCGGCTAAAAAGGGCCTAGGGCGAGGTTTTGACTCGCTTATTCCGACAGAGCTGCTAGACGAATCATTTGATCCGACAGCCGAGCAAGATGAACGCGTTAGCGATTTGCGCTATATTAAATTAGCGTCGATTATGCCCGATCCAGATCAGCCGCGCCGCGAATTTGACGACGATGCGTTGGTTGAATTGAGTAAATCGATCAAAGAGCATGGCGTATTGCAGCCAGTAGTGGTGCGGCCGCATGGCGACGGCTATATGATTGTGGCTGGCGAACGCCGTTTCCGGGCTTCTAAGCTGGCGAAGCTTGATCGTATTCCAGCGCTGGTGCGGACGCTATCGGGCCAGCATCGGTTAGAACTGTCGCTGATCGAGAATATCCAGCGCCGCGACCTTAATCCGCTAGAAACAGCGACGGCGTATTTGAAGCTGCGCGATCAATTTAATCTGACTTTAGATGATATCGGCAAGCGTGTCGGTAAAACGTCGGCGGCGATTGCTAACACAATGCGCCTGTTGCGCTTGCCGGGGGTGGTGCGCGATATAGTAGCGCGTGGCGAACTAAGTGAAGGCCAGGCGCGGTCGCTGACGAGCTTACCAGAAGAAGAAATTTTGCGGGTTGTTCCGATAATTATAAAAGAGCAATGGAGCGCGCGGACGATTGAGCGCTATGTTTCGAATTATAAAAAGTTGCATGGCACAGCATCGACTAAAGGCAGAAAAGCCGTCCGCAGCTCGAGATTTATTCGCGAAGAGGAATGTTTTGCTAAACGCTTCGGAACACCAGTCGCCGTCAAAGAGACTCGGAAAGGCGCCGGACGGATTATTATTTCGTTCAAAAACCAAGCAGACTTCGAGCGAATTGCCAAGCTGCTCGGCGAGTAAATAGAACGATAACGCTTTATAGCGGCAGGCAAATTAATCGCCAGGCTGGTGATTTTCGATAGCCTTAACCTTAGCCTTAAAATGAGTCGATCTTGCCTAATGGGAAGATTCTTAGAGCTACTGGCCCAACGATGTCATAGGTTGGAATAAACCCTAGGCCGCTGCGCGAATCGAACGAGTTGTCGCCGACCCGGTTGTCGCCAGCCACAAAAATAGAACCGTCCGGTACTGTCCATTCGCCGTTGTGGCTAGTTGGCGATTTCGGGCCAATATTATTCTTGCGAGTACTGTCGTCCGGGTGAAAGCCGTCGGGGTACTTATCGTTATAAACTGTCAGTACGCCGTCTTTAACAACGACGCGTTCGCCAGGGAAAGCAATTACCCGTTTGATGATGTAGCGATCGGGCGCTCCAGGCCTATAGACGGGATTAACAAAAACAACAATCTTTCCACGTTCTGGCAAATACGGTTTATTTTGTATCTGCGCCATGGTTACAGGTATTCGGTTAATAATTAACCGGTCGCCGTCGGCGAGAGTATTATCCATGCTGTGTCCAGAGACGGAAAAACTGCGAAAAACGTAAGCATTTAATAACAAAGTGCCAATTAGCACTGCAATAACAAATCCGCTAAAACTTAGAAAATCTCGAAGACGCGGATGGCGGGTGAGATAGCTGGCTTCCATTACACGTATTATACGCTGTAAAAACCAACGAAACAATAAGCGCGATATTTATTTTTTAGCTAAAATCCTTTATAGTACATAGATATGGTGAAGCGAGCGATAGACGGTTTTGTACCGCGAAATACTCCTGCGCGCAGAGCGCCTGTTGATAGCCAGAAAAAACCAGCGGTTAATTTCGGCGATATGGGACATACTATGTCTGTACGGCGCCAGCAGCAATTGCCGCCGCGGCCGATTACTTCGGCGCCAAATAGAGGTGTTCGCAGCGATATTGACGAGTCTTTACGCGAGATTAGTAATAATCTTGATTTATCTCCATCCAAACATTCTGGCAAAGGCGCGCCAAAAAATGGCCAAAAAAAGCGCGATTGGAAAAAAATCGCCAAGCGTGCGGCAATCGCAATAACTGTTATTGTACTTGGTATTGGTATTTTCCTGGGGGTACGGGCTTTGATGGCAGGCAATGCTGTTTTTAAGGGCGATATATTCGGTTTCGTACAGAAGAAACCGCTCAAGCAAGACACTCATGGTCGCAGCAATATTCTAATACTTGGCACCTCAGAAGACGACGCTGGCCACGAAGCGGGATATCTAACCGACTCGATGATGATCCTTAGCGTTGACCAGAACAAAAAGAATGCTTATATGATTAGCGTGCCTCGAGACTTATACGTCAAATATGGTAAGAGTTGCCAAGCGGGTTATTCTGGTAAGATTAACGCTTATTTTAACTGCGTCAACGATAATTGGTCGAGCGACAGCGCCGAGGAAGAGCGCCAGACGGCAACTAGAGCTTTTGTTGGTAATATATTTGGTATTGATGTGCAATATTCGGTTCATTTGAATTATAGCGTGATGCGTGATTTGGTGGGGGCGCTTGGCGGTATCAAGATTACCATCGACAGCCGCAATCCGAATGGTGTGATGGATAGTAATTTTGATTGGAAGTGTGGTACGACGTCTGCCGAGAAGTCTCAGCGCTGTCCGCGCGGCCACTATATTAGCTATCCAAACGGCGAAGTAGAATTAGATGCCGAGCACGCGCTGTATTTGGCGATGGCGCGCGGTGACCGAGCGCCAACGTACGGTTTCGAACAATCCAATTTTGACCGTGAAAAAAATCAGCAAAAGATTATGGTTGCTATTCGCGACAAGGCCTTGAGTGCCGGCACGCTGGCAGATTTTACTAAAATTTCTGGTATTATCGACGCGATTGGCAAGAATTTACGAACTAATTTCGAAAAGAGCGAAGTACGTACGCTGGTCGAGCTAGTACACGACATCAAAAGCGATAATATCAAAAGCGTCAGTTTGATTGATGTCGAGCCGGCTATCTTGACAACTGGCACGTACGGCGGCGCTAGTTCGGTGGTACCGACGGCTGGAACGTATGACTACAGCCAGCTGCGGGCTTTCGTTAAGAAAAACCTCTATGCGACAGATATCACTAAAGAAAATGCTAACGTCGTTGTACTTAATGCTACTGGCGTATCAGGCGTGGCGCAAAAACAAGCTGATAAATTAACTGAGCTTGGCATGACGGTTAGTACTGTCGGTAATGCGCCGCAAAACGGCTCGTATTCTAGCAACAAGATATATAAAGTCTCAACGCGCGCCAAGACAGCTACGTCTGTAAAACTGCAGTCGCTTTACGGCGCTGCCCCAGAAGCGGTACAGAGCGTGCCAGGCGTCAAATATAATGCAGAGGTAGACTACGTTATTATCATAGCAGTCAAGCCGAATGCCGGCGAGTAGGCGGGTTATAGAAACAATACTAAGGTGGTATAATTAAGCGGTATGAGTTCAACAAAAAAGCATAAGTATAGCTCTAAGGCAAGCTCGCTGGCTTATGCATCGCTTAATATTT
Source organism: uncultured Candidatus Saccharibacteria bacterium (assembly GCA_963551735.1). Lineage (GTDB taxonomy): Bacteria > Patescibacteriota > Saccharimonadia > Saccharimonadales > Saccharimonadaceae > Saccharimonas. Next base: position 27,049 of record CAUVHH010000002.1, read on the forward strand.
TGCTGGCACTGGCGGTGTTTGGAACTATTTATGTAACTAATTCGCCAATTTTTGCTTTGCTGCTGGTGGCGCTTGGCAAATGGCGGATTTTGTCGGTAAGGCCACGTTTTTGGGCGGCTAATGTTTTGTCTAATTTGGTGGATATTATAGTTGGCGTTAGTTTTGCGCTGTTAATTTGGCTATCGGGTGGGTACATGATACTTCAGCTGGGGCTAACAGCGTTACATATTGTCTGGCTGCTATTTATCAAGCAGCGCTCAAAATACACGTATGCGGTTATTCAGGCTGGTACTGCGCTGTTCTTGGGGCTAGTGACACTGTCGTTGACAGCTTATTCATGGGATTCGTTTTATTTCGTAGCAGTTGTTTGGGTGATTACTTATGCGTCAGCGCGGCATGTAGCTAGCCGCTACGAGGGAATCAGCACTAATCTTTACGCGATAGCAGCAGCAACAGTGTGCGCTGAACTCGGCTGGATTTCGTATTATTGGATGATTGCTTATACTATTCCGGGTTTGGCTGCTATCAAGGTATCGCAATTCGCTATATTTGCAGTATTGATGGGTTTCGTGGCCGAGCGGACAGCGCGCAGCTATCATAAACACGGCGAAGTTCGCTTCGCTGATATTGCAATGCCGATATTATTAACGGCAATGACGATGGTTGTGGCGTATATCTTTGCGGTTTTGAGCGGCAGCGATGCTTTGTAGGGCGTTAAGCAGATTTTTAAGGATTATTTAAGACTATATGCGCATAGTAAGTATAATGGATATGATCAAATTATCGAATAGAGGAGGTTTCTGATGAATAATAAGCAGAAAAATGCTACACCGCGATCGTCAGACTCACAGCCGCTACCACCTCAGGTTGTTGCGGTTACTAAACCTTGCCAGAAGAAGACGGTTTGGCTAGCGATCTCTATCGTGATTGCGGCGATTATTTTGGCGGCTGGCGGCATAACTTGTACGCTGCTAATGCGAGGAGGCCGCAATTCTCTGAATACTTTCGTTGACGGTAATCTGGCGGCTGATAGTAAGGAGGCTTCTGTTTCTGATATTATTGACAAAGTTTCGCCAAGCGTGGTGTCGATAGTCACCAATACTAAGTCGCAATCGCTATTTGGCGGTTCCCGCCAGGTGCAGGCGGCCGGTACAGGTATTATTCTTAGTAAAGACGGCTTCGTTCTTACTAATAAGCACGTTGTAGAAGGCGCGCAGTCGGTTACGATTGTAGCCTCGGACGGGTCGACTTACGACGCGGTATCGCTAGTTGGTACCGATCCGTTAAATGATTTGGCTTACTTAAAGATCAAAGACGTTAATAATTTAACACCAGCAGCTCTAGGCGACTCGTCGACGGCTCGAGTCGGGCAGAACGTTATTGCTATCGGTAATGCGCTAGGACAGTACCAAAACACCGTCTCTAAAGGTATTATTTCTGGTAAGGGCCGGGCGGTCTCGGCGAGCGATAGTAGCGGTAACTCGCGGGAATCTCTGACTGATATGCTGCAAACTGATACGGCCATTAATTCTGGCAATTCTGGCGGGCCGTTAATTAACTATAGTGGGCAGGTTATCGGTGTTAATACAGCGGTAGCTTCGAATGCTGAAGGAATTGGCTTTTCGATCCCGATTAACGCAGCAAAAGGTACAATCCAGCAAGTTTTGGCTGGCAAAGGCGTGCAGCGAGCGTATCTGGGCGTCAATTACACGGATATCACGCCGGAAATAGCCAAGCATTATAGTTTGCCATCAAAATATGGCGCGTACGTGACTGGCGGCCGCAGCGAGGATATTGGTGTTACCGCTAACAGCCCGGCCGCTAAAGCTGGTATTCAAGACAAAGATATAATTACCAAGGTCAATGGTACTGAATTGGGCGCGCGAGGTAATTTATCAAGCGTTCTCGGGCAGTATCAGCCGGGCGATACTATTGATCTGACGGTGATGCGCAGCGGTAAAACGATAAATATCAAAGCGACGCTAGCGGCCTATCAAGAATAAGCAAATTATGCTTGCAGTACGACGATAAAGCCGCGTGTTAGTTTATGCTGCAGCTGGCGCGAACCAGCGTAGGCTATTATTGCACCGTGCTGCCGCGGGTCGGCTTCTAAAAAGATTAGGGTGCTAGGACTTAAGTGTGCTGGTAGCTGGTCTATCAGCTGGTAGATTAGCGCCAAGCCCTCGTCTTTGGCGAAGAGCGCTAATGCTGGTTCATGATTAGTCTCGGGCGAGCGCTGCCATGAACGGTCGACATATGGCAAATTAGCGATAATTATATCGAATTTGCCAGGTACGGCGCGCAACAAATTACTTTTTATCAGAGCGACGTCGGCTTGAAATTTTTCAGCATTTTGACGGGCAACGCGTAAAGCTGGTTGGCTAATATCGGATAAAATTACGTTAAGTTTCGGGATTTCTAATTTTGCGGTGATACCCAAGCAGCCGCTGCCAGTGCCAATATCTAGCAGCTTGCCAGAAACACCAAGTTCTTTTAGTAGCTCTATGATGGCTTCTGATTCTGGGCGAGGTACTAAAACTTGCGGTGACACTGTAAATCTTCGGCCGTAAAAATCGCGGTAGCCTAAAATATAAGCAAGCGGTACGCGTTCTAATCGCAGACGCAGCCGAGCATTAGCGATATCAATACGCCGCGGGTCGATGTCGTCTTCGGGGTGAGCGTGCAGGTAGGTACGATTTTTCCGCAGCGTATTAGCCAAGATAAGTTCTGCATCCAACCTGGCAGAATCGACGCCAATTTCTCGTAATTGTTTGATTGCGTGATCGAGCCATGCCGATATATTCATATGAATAGTATAAAATGCAAGTTTGTAGCGGTCAAACTAAATTAATATGATCAGGGGCGAGGCGGGCGATAGATTATTACTGGTCGGCGTTTTGCGCTTTTAACTCTCGTTCGTAAGCTTGCAGCTGTTCAATCAAATCGTTGATGTCTCCGTTCATGGCGGCAGGGATATTGCTGCGGCTATAACGGATACGGTGGTCGGTGATGCGGTCTTGCGGGAAGTTATAGGTGCGAATCTTCTCTGAGCGGTCGCCAGTGCCGACTAGCGAACGCCGTTCAGCGCTTAATTTGGCGTTTTCTTCGTCAATTTTCATCTGCAGCAGCCGCGAACGCAGCACGCTCATGGCTTTTTCGCGGTTCTTGATCTGCGACTTCTCGTCTTGGTTGGTAACCATGATGCCAGTCGGCAGGTGAGTGATCCGTACCGCCGAGTCGGTAGTGTTGACGCTCTGGCCGCCGTGGCCGCTGGAGCGGTAAATATCGACACGCAGGTCATTCGGGTTGATATCAATATCAGTTTCTTCGGCTTCGGGTAAGACGGCGACAGTGGCGGTGCTGGTATGAATACGGCCTTGACTTTCAGTGACTGGGACGCGTTGGACGCGGTGGACGCCGCCTTCAAATTTCAATTTGGCATATGGCGCGTCGCCCTTGACCATGAAAATGACTTCTTTGTACCCGCCGGAATCGTTAGCGGACTCGTTGATAAGCTCAGTTTTATAGCCATTGGCTTCGCACCAGCGCAAGTACATGCGGTATAGTTCTGCCGCGAACAGCGATGCTTCATCGCCGCCAGCACCAGCGCGGATTTCCATGATGATGTTTTTATCGTCGTTTGGGTCTTTGGGTGTTAGTAATATGAATAACTTATCGTCGAGTTCGGCAATTTTAGCTTCGTCCTCGGGAATCTCTGCTTTGGCTAGCTCGGCTAATTCATCGTTGCCCTGGGCTAGATTTTTTGCCTCCGCTAGCTGTTTCTCGATAGTATCGCGTTCGCTAGCGGTAGCGATAATGGTTTCTAGCTCGGCGAAACGTTTGTTGTTGGCAGTAAAATCTGGCGAGCTGTAAGCGTCGGGACTTGCTAAAAAATCGCCGAGGCGAGCGCGTTCGGCTTTCAATGCATCCAAGTCGAGAGAAATTCTTGCCATGACTCATAAATTATAGCATATATTGACAAGTCAAACATTATAATATATAATAGTAAGATGAGCAGGTCGATTGATAGGCCAAAATCTACGGGCGAGGGTCTTCGTATAGCTTTGCTGCCGGTAGCTGTTCTCTCTAAAAGCTGCGAAGTGTCAAAAGACATGTATAACCGCGGCAAATTGTGAAGGTTGGTAATGGACATGTTAAAGCTAGAGGCGGAACGGATGGTCGGAGTACTGAAATTCAAGGAGTGTTTTAAATAAATGGATAGACGGGAAATTACTAAAAACTATGGCGTATACGAAACTAGAGAGACACCGGAATTAGAATTAGCCAGTAGAGTCATAAAAGTGTTACAGTATCCTGATGAAATTGAGCATCACGATGTAGTCCGGCCGTCTGACCCTGTAAGACACCTTAGCAACGCTATTGGCAAGAAGGAATTAACTTTGAATAATACACCCTTTAGCGATCCAAAATTTAGTGTGAGGGCTCGACTGTTTAGTCCATTTAGTGCTATTGGTGAATATGGTGAGCTGGTGGATACGTACGTGGTGGCTTTTGATGCTTACGAGCGCAAGGGTACGGGTGATTTTTGCTACGATGAACGTTATGGTCATTATGCTAGACAAAAGAAACAAGCCGGCTTAGTTATCGTATTAAAAAAGGCTTTTGCAGGGCCGACTGATAAGCTAAAGTTAACAGTGCGGGATATGGAATGGGACAAAAACTGTGTTTATGGGGCATGCATTAAGCCTGAAGGTATTGAATGGTTTAGTATATCGCACAAGGATGCTAACGGTAATAAGTTAAGCCTAAGCTCCGTCTTTTTTGAGTCTGAAATGTTTGATCCAAATAGTGAAAAGGCCGCCCAATTGAATGCAGACTTGGAAGAATTTTTGCGAACGCGCGGACAAGATGTCTAGGCATCGAAAAATATTGTGGCTGGGACCTGTGCCGTAAAATAGCGCCCGAAACTAAAAAACACCTCGCGAGAGGTGCTTTTAGCGGCTATTTCTTGGCTTTTTTGGAGGTTTTGGCTGGTTTAGCGTTGTTGTCGCTGGTTTTGTCATCGGCAGCTTGCTGAGCCTTGGCGGCAGCGGCGGCGTTAGCCTTTTTTGCTTTGTTGACGAGAGCCTCGCGGCGGGCCTTCGCGGCGGCTTGGCGGGCCTTGAAGCGGTCAACGCGGCCTTCGGTATCGATGATCTTTTCTTCGCCAGTGAAGAATGGATGCGATTTACTCGAAATGTGGACTTTGACTAACGGGTAAGTCTGGCCGTCTCTCCACTTGATTGTTTCGGTAGATTGCGCTGTTGAGCGAGTCAAGAACGCGAAGCCTGCTTGTTCGTCGCTAAATACGACCAGGCGATAGTCCTGTGGGTGAATACTGCTTTTCATAACTGTAGTATTTTAACAAAAATCTATCTGTCTGTCAAAAATGAGTTTTGCGGCGCTTTTCGTTGCTACGGCGTTCCTTCTCGCTGCTGATTTTGTCGTGAAGTTTGCGCAGCGCGCGCTGCGAGGCCGGCAGCTGGGTAATAGCGCGAATTTCTTCCTCGATGTCGGCTAAATCTTCGTCGCTGAAGTCTTCTAATCCAACGTAGCGCATGCGGGCGCCCTTGGTAGAGCGGATTAGTTCATCAAGCTTAAGCTGAATAGCACGGCTATCGCGGTTTTGGGTATTTTGGATCAAGAACACCATCAAAAAAGTGACAATCGTCGTACCAGTGTTGATAACTAACTGCCAGGTGTCAGAGAAGTTGAAAATCGGCCCGGTGATAAACCAAACAGCTATTGAAGCAGCCGCTAGGATAAACACGCCAGCCGACCCAGCCAGCGTTGAGGCGCGCGACGAAATCTTGCGAAAGCGTTCTTTCATGGTTATAAGCATAACAAAAATAAGCGACATTAGTAAAGTCAGTTTAATGTAAAGATAGCTTTACATTAACCTTGTGTAATGTTATACTACTATGGTAATAATTTTAACGACACAGCCCGTTGCAGCTCCAAAAGCAGCGGGCGAGGAAAAGGATAAATTGATGTCTGTAGAAGTAGACATGAAAGCTTTGTTTGAAGCTGGTGTTCATTTTGGGCACAAAACAAGCCGCTGGCACCCGAAGATGGCGCCGTATATTCACTCAAAACGCCAGGATAGCCATATTATTGATTTAGCGAAGACAGTTGAGGCGCTAGACAAAGCCTTACCGTTTATTACCAAGACGGTCGCGAGCGGCAAAAAAGTTTTGTTTGTTGGTACCAAAAAGCAGGCCAAAGATATCGTTAAAGCGGCTGCTGAGTCGGTCGGCCAGCCATTTGTGGTGAATCGTTGGATCGGCGGCATGCTAACTAATGTCACCACTACTAACGCGCAAATCAAAAAGCTGCGCGACCTCGAGCGCCGCATGGACAACGGTGATCTCGAGAAGCGCTACAATAAGCTAGAAGTTCAGCGCTACCAAGAAGAAATCGATAGTTTGAACTTCAAATACGGCGGTATCAAAGAATTGAATGGCAAGCCTGGCGCTTTAATCGTACTCGATATGCTGGTTGATAAAAATGCTATTGCTGAAGCAGAAAATCTCGGAATCCCAGTGGTGGCAATCGCTGATACTAATGCCGACCCGAGCAAAGTTGAATATCCAATCCCAGGCAACGACGACGCGATTAAAGGGTTGCAGTTGTTGCTAGACTACTTTGTAGCAGCGGTGAACGAAGGTAAGACTAAAAAAGAGGAGAAATAGGATGGGCGTATCAATTGAAGACATTAAAAAGCTGAAAGAATTAAGCGGCATTGGCCTGACTGATGCTAAGAAAGCGCTAGTTGAAGCCGAGGGTGACTTCGATAAAGCTCTCGAGGCGCTGCGCAAGAAAGGCTTGACTAAGGCCGAGAAAAAAGGCGACCGCGAGACGCGCGAAGGTCTAATTGAGAGTTACGTGCACTCGGGCCGTATCGGCGTGGTTGTCGAGGTCAACTGCGAAACAGATTTCGTAGCGCGCTTGCCAGAATTCAAGGAGTTTGCGCACCAAATTGCTATGCAGATCGCAGCGATGGCACCAAAGTACGCAACGGTCGAAGACATTCCGAGCGACGTTTACGAAGCGAAAAGGCAGGAGTTTTTGGCAAGCGACAGCTTGCAAGATAAGCCAGAGAATATGCGCGAGCAAATTGTCGAAGGACAACTCAACAAGTATTTTGCCGAACAAGTCCTATCCGAGCAAGCCTTCGTACTTGACGATAGCAAAACTGTTGGCGAGCTGATCAAAGAGCAAGTAGCACTGCGCGGCGAGAATGTGCGTGTTAGCCAATTCAAGCGTATCGAGCTTGGCGGCGAGTAAGCCTACGTCTTATACAACCAATATAACCGCTGAAATATGGCGGTTATTTTGGTATGATAAAAGCATGAGCAATCAACGGCGGAATGTAGATGCGGAATTTTGAATCTGGTAGTTTTGACTTTTATAGCAATCGCGAAAAGCCAAGCGGCGGCGAGCGAGGGCGTGCGAGCGAGCTGGATGATATTGATTTGCGGCCAGAAAGCGAAGTTTTTCAAGACCACGAGCGGATTGATAGCAAGGATCTTGACGATCAGCTGATTGCTTTGCGAGACCAGCTAAGCAAAGATACAGGCGGAATTATTCATATTGATATTCCAGCTTATAGATATGATTTTGCCGACAATCCTTTCGTTGGCATGGGGCCGAATCGCACCAAGACTTACGAGATTTCGCGCTATGTGGATATAGTGTTTTTGCATCGTTTCATGTACCAAGAGATTATCGTTTGCGGGTTGCAGTCGCGTAAATATACCAACGAGACAGGGCGGGCGGCGTTTATTAAACGGATTCGCGAGACCGGCGGCTTGCCGCTAAACCGGGATGGCAGCGAGCCGGAGGTTTTGGGGCGAGCATTCGTGCCATATATGCCATATCACACGACTGATGCGTTTTTCCGCTTGTATCATACAGTGATGCCACGGGTAGCCGAACGGCCGCACTATCCGCTAGACGTGTGGTTGATTTTTGATGAAAATGCCTATCAAGAAGTCGATGGCTCGCCGGATTTTCGCCAGGCGTATCGTTTGCGCCGGGGATTTGACCGGCGGGCTAGTTTGCTAGGAGTGGCGCAGATAAATTAGCGTTTAATGGTACAATAAAGTAAAGGAGAATATATGTTTAGTACAGATGAATATGAAGCAAAAATGACAGGCGCATTTGAGCACTTTGGCGAGGAGCTACGCAAGATTCGCACTGGCCGGGCGCATCCAGGTATGTTAGCGGGTGTGATGGTTGAAGCTTACGGTGCTAATATGCCACTCAATCAGGTGGCCAACGTAACAGCTCCCGAGGCGCAAATGTTGCTGGTGACACCCTTTGATCCGAGTAATTTGCAAAATATCGCGGCGGCGATTCGCAATGATCAGGGCCTTGGTTTTAATCCGAGCGATGACGGCCGGGTGGTGCGCGTACCGGTGCCAGCCTTGACTGAGGAGCGCCGCAAGCAGCTGGTTCGCCAAGCTTCAGAAAAGCTAGAAGAAGCGCGAATCGCTTTGCGTAATATTCGCCAAGACGGTATCAAGGATGCCAAAAAAATGAAGGAAGCTAAAGAACTGAGCGAGGACGATCTCAAAATGATCGAAAAAGAATTTGATCGCTTGATGAATGAATTCCAAGACAAGCTAGAGGTCGCCTTCAAGGACAAAGAAAAGGATATTCTGACCATCTAATGAGCGGGAAAGTATTGCCAGTACACGTCGGCTTCATTGTCGACGGCAATCGCCGCTGGGCAAAAGCTCAGGGTCTATCAGCGCAAGAAGGGCATAGCGCTGGTTATGAAAAGTTGCGTGAAATTATCATTGACACGATTGATCGCGGCGTACCGTATGTCAGTGCGTATATTTTTAGTACCGAGAACTGGCATCGTAGCGGCCCGGAGATTAAGCATCTGATGAACTTGGTGGTGCAAATGTTGACGCGCGATTTACATATTTTCGTTGAACACGGTATACGGCTAAGGGTGGCAGGGACGCGTGTGCGTCTCAGCCGCCGAGTCAAAAAAGCGATTGACGAGGCCGAAGCGGCCACCAAAGATTTGACGCACGGCACGGCAATTTTGTCATTTAATTATGGCGGGCACCAGGAAATTATAGATGCAGTCAACACCTTGCGTAAAACGCTTTCAACACATAAAAAAGTAACAGCGCAAATCTTTGAGCAATTTTTGTATACGCCAGATGTGCCGCCATGCGACTTGATAGTGCGCACCAGCGGCGAACAGCGGCTAAGCAATTTTATGCTGTGGCGCAGTGCTTATAGCGAGCTAATTTTTGTTAAAAAATCGTGGCCAGATATGACAAAACGCGACATAACCGCTATACTAAATGAGTACGCGAAACGTTCGCGGCGGTTTGGAGGGTAAATGAGTATAATTTTTGGTATTATTATTGGAATAATTGTGCTGACTATTCTGGTAGTGACACACGAGTTGGGTCATGCTTTGGTGGCGCGGCGTTACGGCGTGCGCGTTGAAGAGTTTGGTATTGGCTTCCCGCCGGCAGTCTATAAGAAGAAGGTCAAGAAAAGCTTTCTGGGCAAAAACGTCGATTACAGTATTAACTGGCTGCCGCTAGGCGGTTTCGTTAAGTTACAAGGCGAGCACGACGATGATAAGCAGCCTGGCGATTACGGCGCAGCGACATTTTGGCAAAAAACACAAATCTTGCTGGCCGGCGTAGCGGTGAATTGGCTGAGCGCGGTGTTGATATTTACGATTTTGGCGTGGTGGGGTATGCCGCCGCTTGTCGCTAATCAATTCACCGTGGCTAGCGACACGACAACTTCAGGCAAAGAAGTCAAGATAGCTAGCGTCGAGAACGACTTGCCGGCGCAAAAAAGCGGATTAAAAACTGGCGACGATATTCTGTCGGTTGACGACGATAAGATTAAAACTCCAGATGAGCTGACCAAGAGATTAGCTCGCGACAAAGGCAAGACGGTCAAGATTCGCTACTCGCGAAACGGCCGAGAGGCAGTGCTGCCTGTAACACTACGGTCCAATAATAACGATAAGCGCGGCTATTTGGGTGCTAGCTTGTCACAAGAAATTTTGATGCATTCGACTTGGTCGGCGCCAATTGTCGGCGTAGGGCTGACTACTCAATTGACTGGGATGACTATTCAAGGGCTTGGGCAAGTTGTCTATGACGGTTTGACGGGACTGGCCATGAAAATCGTGCCGAACGATCAGGTGCAGCAGCAGGCTAATCAAAAATTAGCAACAGTTGGCAATAGTGTTGGCGGTCCAGTGACGATATTTGGCATGTTGTTTCCGGCGGCTGGCGAGGCTGGTGGCCGCTATGTCTTGATGATTGCTGGACTAATCGCTTTGTCGCTGGCAGTGATGAATATCTTGCCAATTCCGGCGCTTGACGGCGGGCGGTGGTTTGTGACGGCTTTGTTCCGCTTAATAAAGAAACCGCTCCGCAAAGATACCGAGGAGAAAATTCATGGTACTGGCTTCTTGGTTTTGATAGTATTGATAATATTAGTAACGATTTCTGACGTCGGGAAGCTATTCAAATGAAACGCTGGCGGGTGGGTAATTTAAAAAAGCTTCGTTTTTCCCGGCGGCAGGTACTATCATGGATTGGCTGGACACTGCTGGTGGCGATATCGATGGTAGCGGCTGCTTATGCGGTAGCTGGCGTTGGGCGATTGCTATTGCGGACAGGTTGGTTGGCGCAAGCTAATGTATCAGTGGTTAATCTAATTTTGCAATGTTTTGTTCATATCTTGACAATTGCCGCCGTTTGCACGGTAGCTTGGCGTATCAAAAAAGCAGTATCAGCCAAACAGGCTGGCGTACAGCGGTTGATTGAGTGGCGCGATATCGGTATGGCAATCGTTGGCGCGGTGGCTTACATTGCTTTGACAGTGAGCTTGTCATTTGTTGCGCAAGCTATCATACCAGGCTTTAACCCGAATCAGGCTCAAGATGTTGGGGTATCAGACAGGCTGTTTTCGCTAGATTTAGCGATAGCTTTCGTGGTGCTGGTGATAGTGGTGCCATTATGCGAGGAGTTAATTTTTCGCGGTATACTGTATGGCAAACTGCGTTCGGCGAAGCTGCCAGTAGCAGCTAACGTATTTTTTGTCAGTTTGCTTTTTGGGGTGGCGCATGGACAGTGGAATGTTGGTATTGATACGTTTGCGCTGAGTTTGGTGCTTTGTACGCTGCGCGAATATACTGGATCGATTTGGTCTGGCTTTTTGCTGCACGCAATCAAAAATAGTGTGGCTTTTTATGCGGTTTATGTTGCGGCGGCGTTTTGGTAATTTGTTGATATGCGTGATTCACGGTAAAATGAGGATATTATGAGACTAAGTAAGAATTTTACTCGAACTATCAAGCAGGCGCCAGCTGACGAAGTGGCGCGTAACGCCCAGTTACTGATTCGTGCTGGTTACGTGCATAAAACGATGGCAGGTGTTTATTCATACTTGCCACTGGGATTAAAAGTGGTTGAGAATATCAAGCAAATTGTCCGCGAAGAAATGAATAAAATTGACAGCCAAGAATTGGTGATGAGTACGCTGCAGAGTAAGGAATTATGGCAGGAGACTGGGCGCTGGAGTGACGAGTTGGTTGATGTTTGGTTTAAGTCTAAATTGCAAGACGGTACTGAGGTTGGTTTCGGCTGGACGCACGAAGAGCCGATCGTTGATTTGCTGCGTAATTATCTAAAGAGCTATAAGGATTTGCCGATTAGCGTTTATCAGTTCCAGAATAAGCTGCGCAACGAGCTGCGCGCCAAAAGCGGTATTATGCGCGGCCGCGAGTTCGTTATGAAAGATATGTACTCGGTACATGCCAGTAAAGAAGACTTGGATAAGTATTATAACGCCGCGATTGAGGCTTATAAGCGCTGCTACGACCGCTTTGGTATCGGCGATGAGACATATGTGACGTTTGCCTCAGGCGGCGCTTTTACCAAATTTAGCCACGAATTTCAGACGATTTGTGACGCTGGCGAGGATTATATTTATCTGCATCGCGGCAAAAATATTGCGGTGAACGAGGAAGTTTTGGATGACGCCGTCAAGGAGCTGGGCATTGACCGCAGCGAACTAGAAAGAGTCAAAACTGCCGAGGTTGGCAACATCTTTAACTTTGGCACGCAAAAGTCAGAAGAAATGCGCCTGGTCTTTACTGACGCTGAGGGCGTAGAGCAGTACGCTTACATGGGTAGCTACGGTATCGGTATTACCCGGGTGATGGGCGTGATTGTTGAGAAATTTGCTGATGACAAGGGGCTGGTTTGGCCGGAAAATATTGCACCCGCTAAAGTATATCTGGTACAAATTGGCAGCCAGTCGCGCACTACAGCTGACGAACTCTATCAGAAGTTGCAATCTGCCGGAATCGAGACTATCTATGACGATCGCGACGAGCGTCCAGGGATTAAATTTGCTGATGCCGAACTGCTGGGCATTCCGTATCGGGTGACGGTCAGCGATCGCTTGCTTGATGATGGTAAATGGGAGGTGTCAACGCGTCAGACTGGCGAACAACGGCTCTTGACGACAGATGAGTTGCTTGCTACACTGAACTAATCTGAGTATTTTGTATTGGAGGGCTGGGGTTTCTCTAGACAGAGAAAGTTTCGGGCGGTATAACGAAAGGAGTAAAACTTATGAAAAAAGCATATCAGATCACCGAGGATGGAAGAAAAGAGCTTGAAGAAGAGCTAGCTGCCTTGAAGGGTCGCCGCGGCGAGATTGCCGAGAAAATCGCTGAAGCGCGCGGTTACGGCGATTTGAGCGAGAACGCCGAGTACGATCAGGCGCGCGAAGAGCAAGGCCTGGTCGAGACGCGTATTGCCGAGATTGAGGATATTTTGCAGAACGCCGAAGATATTAAGGGCGGCACCACTCACAAAGTTAGTTTGGGCAGTCGAGTGACGCTTGAATCTGGCGGTAAAATATTTGAATATACGGTTGTTGGCCCGGTTGAAGCCGATCCGCTGAATGGCAAAATTAGCGACGAATCGCCGCTGGGCGTGGCACTAATTGATAAGGTAGTGGGCGATACCGCCGCTATTAACACACCCAAAGGCGAAACCGTCTACGTGATTAAAGCAATTTCGTAGCTACTAACAGGGGCGTGCTATAATAAATAATTATGGCTACACTACAAGATTATCGAAATGAACGGTTACGAAAATTAGAAACCCTGCGTGAACTAGGCGTTGATCCGTATCCAGCGCGGTCGGAGCGGACGCATGGTTGCGGTGAGGTTTTAGCGCGGTATGATGAGCTGACGGGCCGGGAAGTGGTTGTGGCGGGGCGCATCACTTCAATTCGCAGTTTTGGTAAGCTGGCGTTCATCAAACTGCGCGACGGGAGCGGTGAGGTGCAGCTATATTTGCAGCGCGATGATGTAGCAGAATTGGACACTAGCCGCGGCGTGTTGGGCATGAAACAGCTGAAGCTTCTAGATACGGGTGATTTTGTCGAGGCGCGCGGAGTGATGACGACAACGCAGACTGGCGAAAAGTCGGTTGGCGTGAGTGAGCTGAGGTTGCTAACTAAGTCGCTACGGCCGATGCCCGAAAAACTAGAGAACAAAGAAGAGCGTTTCCGCCGCCGCTATGTCGATATGAATGTCAATCCAGAGGTGCGTCAGCGGTTTGTTCGCCGCAGCAAGTTTTGGCAGGCGACGCGTGATTATCTGAACCAGCATGGGTTTACTGAGGTGAATGTGCCGGTATTGGAGCATACGACCGGCGGCGCTGATGCTAACCCGTTTGTGACGCATATGGACGCGCTGGACGACCAGCGGTTCTACTTGCGTATTTCTCACGAGCTGCCACTGAAGCGCTTGGTCGGTGCTGGCTTTGAGAAAGTTTATGATCTTGGGCCGCGTTTTCGCAATGAGAATTATTCCGATGAGCATTTGCCAGAGCATATTGCTATGGAGTGGTACGCCGCGTATTGGGACTGGAAGCAGGGCATGCGTTTCATGGAAGATATGTATAAATATGTTCTGCAGGAAACATTTGGCACGCTGCAGTTCCAGCTGGGCCGGTTCACGGTGGATATGAGCGGCGAGTGGGAAGTCTGGGATTATGCCGAGGTGATCGACAAGCATTATGGAATTGATGTGTATAATACAACGATTGAAGAGGTAGCTGCCAAGTTGAAAGAACATGGTTTGGAAGTAGAGAAGACCGATTCTATTCCGCGCAGTATCGATAAATTGTGGAAAAATATCCGCAAAGATGTGGCGGGGCCGGTGTGGTTGGTGAATACGCCGAAGTTCGTCAGTCCGCTGTCCAAGACCAACCCCGACAATCCACAAACAGTGGAGCGTTTCCAGCCGATTATTGCCGGGTCAGAGCTGGGCAATGGTTTTTCCGAGCTGAATGACCCGATTGATCAGTTGAATCGTTTTATTGAGCAGCAACAGATGCGCGATGCTGGCGACGAAGAAGCGATGATGCTGGATATCGACTTTGTGGAGATGTTGGAGTACGGTATGCCGCCAGCTTGCGGCTGGGGCTATTCTGAGCGGGTATTTTGGATTTTTGAAGGCGTAACTGCCCGCGAGGGCGTGCCATTTCCACAACTGCGTTATGAGATTGACGAGACAACGCGGGCGATATATCCAGAGGTGAAGTTATAGTTTTTGAAGTTGTCGATACTATCGGTACTGGCTTTTAGGCGGCCATTTTCTCGCTATCTTCAGCTAGCTCGCCGAGCAAGATATCGATTTCGTCAGACACAATATCTGCAAAGTCTGGTACATTGGCGCGTACCCAATCGACGATTTGGTTGTCGCTGGCTTCTTGCATGTGTGATAGTTCTTCGGCTTGCTCTGGTGATAGCTCGAGGACGATTTCGTTGATGACGCGTTCTTCTAGTGTCGACTCAAAATGGTCGGCAAGCGATTGGTAATCTTCGTCTGATAGATTGATTCCTAAATCTGCGAGGAGACTACGGCTTAAAATTGGCATGATGTTATCCTTTCTTTTTCTGTTTTAAGTTTAGACAAAGGTATTTTCGACGCTACGGTCTCTGGCTTGCTGGGTAGCTTCGGCTTTCTTTTTTGCAGCGGCTTCTGCTCGCGCTCTGTTCTCAAGCTCTTTACCGGTGTTTTCGACGTCTTTTTGAGCTTGAATCAGCGATTGCGCAAGTTGCGTCTCCTGTCGCTGCAGTTCGGCTAAACGTTTATGATAATCGGCGATTGCTTTCTCCATATTTTCTTGTTGCTGCTGAGCCTTGACGGCTTCGTACGTTGCTGCAAATTTGTTGGCGCTATCATCGGATAGCGAGTCGGCTTTTTCTTGAAGCTTAGCCACATTCTCTCTGACCGAAACCAAGTCTGACTCCATGTTAGCGATTTCTCCAGCTTGCTGGCGCATACTATTTAGCTCGGTTCTGGTCTGCTGAAGCTGTCCGCCAATTGATTCAACTCGATTTTGTGCGTCAGCAGAAGCTCGCTCGGCGTATCGCGCTTGCCAGCTAGCATCTTGCGAGTTTTTGTTGGCTTCGACGGCGTTCAGAAGGGCGCTAGCGATGCGGCGGCGTTGATTTTCTGGTATAGAGTTGACGTGTTCTTTGGCAGCTTTACGAGCCTCAAGCCAGCCTGCACCTTGTTCGCGTAATTTTCTACGAGTTTCTTTGCGAGCAAGAGCCTCATCTCGACGTTTTGATAGTTCAGCAATAGTAGCTTCGCGGCGTGCTTCATAGGCGTTTTTGACGGCTTCTACGCGCCCAGTCATCCGATTCTGTCGTATTTCGAGATTTGCTTTGCGTTTGTTCAGGCGAGCCTCAGCTTTTTGAAGCTTCCTCATACGGAATTTTTTAAGCGGGTGATTGTCGCTGAGATGAGCAACCTCGTCAAGCTTTGCCTTGCGCCGGTCATACGAGCTTTGGGCTAGGCCGTGCATAAACTTATCCATCAAGAGGCCTGGCTGCTCCATGGCATTATTCCAAGCTGCTGCAGCTCTTTCCTTGCCCCATTGTAGTGTATTACCAGCGCCTTTTATCATTTGACTAACTGGGTAGCGATTGCCTAGAATTTCAGCGTCAGTGCGCAGTGTCTCGTTAGCCTGTACCTCGGCGGCGTCTTCAGCGCTTTCTTGGCCGGGTTCGACACCTTCGTATTCGGCGGCGGCTTCCGCAGTGTATTGTTCTGCTTCAGCTGCGGCGCTATATGTAGGCGATTGCTCAGACTCGGCAGCTTGTCTAGTGAGTTCTTCGGCCCCATTTATGACATCAGCTATTTCTTTTGGCGTAGGCGATCGTCCAGGACCTTCGTGTTCGGCCGTACCTGTTGCTCTTGGCATTCTTTCTCGCCACATTTTGTTTTATTCCTTTTTTATTTTTGTCTGACTTTCTATACAACTTATAGCAAAAAATCACGCTTATGTCAATATTTTTAGCGTAAAATAGGCAAAAATAGCCGAGATTTTTGCCCAGACGGCTGCAAATGCTATACTATTAAATATTATGGAATGGTGGCAGGCTATCATATTGGGTATTGTCGAGGGAGTAACGGAGTTTTTGCCAGTGTCGTCGACCGGGCATTTGACAATTGTCGAGAAGTTGATGGGTATGCGGATCAACGATCCGAGTTTGACGGCTTTTACGGCTATTATTCAAATTGGCGCTATCGCTGCAGCGATAATTTATTTCCGAGATGATATTTGGCGGGTGTTGAGTGCTTGGTGGCGCGGTTTGTGGTGGAAACGGGCGCGGCGGCAGTTTGATTACAAATATGGCTGGGCGATTATTATTGGATCGCTGCCGATTGCGGCTATCGGTTATGCTCTCAAAAATGAGGTCGAAACAGTGCTGCGCAGCTTATGGTTTGTGGCCTTTGCGTTGATTGGTTGGAGTCTGGTCATGTGGCTGGCCGACAAATGCAGCGCTGTGCGGCGCGGCGAGCGGCAGACAACTTGGCGGGATACACTGGCGATTGGTTTGGGGCAGTGCTTAGCGCTGATTCCAGGCGTGTCGCGTTCGGGGGCGACAATTTCGGTGGGGCTGTTTCGCGGTTTTGATCGGGTAACGGTGACGAAATTAAGCTTCTTTTTGGGTATTCCAGCCTTGGTGGCGGCAGGTTTGCTAGAGGCGATGACCGCTTACAAATACATTGGCGGCGGTGTTGGCTGGGTGTCGACAATTTTGGCGACAGCGGTGGCTTTTGCGGTTGGCTATTGGTCGATTGCGTGGCTGCTGAAATTTGTCGCCCGCAATGACTTTTCGTTATTTATTCGGTACCGCATCGGTTTGGGCGTGATAATTATATTATTGCTAACAACTGGCGTAATAACGGCGATATAAGGAGGAAAGCTGAATGATAGAAGTCAAAAACATTACTAAAATATATGGCAAAAAGAAGAATGCTTTTACGGCGCTGGATGATGTTAGCTTGAATATTGAAGAGGGCTCGAGCGTGGCTATTTTAGGTAAGTCCGGTAGTGGTAAATCGACGCTGATGCACGCGATTTCCGGCCTCGACAAGCCGCAAAAGGGTAAGGTACTAATTGACGGCGAAGACATTTTGCGGTTGAGGCCGCGGGCGACTGATAGGTTTCGGGCGCAGAAGATGGGTTTTATCTTCCAGAGTTTCTTCGTCGAGGGCGGCGAGAGTTGTTACGACAATGTCAGTTTGGCGTTAGAGACGGCGGGCGTGGCGAGAATCGGCCGCAAGAAACGGATTATTGAAGCTCTGGAAGCGGTTGACTTGGGCGATAAGATTAAGTCGCGCGCCAAAGACCTTTCAGGCGGGCAAAAGCAGCGTTTGGCAATCGCGCGAGCGATTGTCGGCCGTCCGCAGATTTTGTTTGCTGACGAGCCGACGGGCAACCTAGATTCGGCAACCTCAAAGGTAATCGAGGATTTGTTATTTAATTATTGTAAAGAAAACAACGCTACGCTAATTATCGTGACCCACGATGAAGATTTAGCGCAAAAATGCCAGCGGGTGATTCATATCAAAGACGGCAAAATTGAATCAGACTCTGTCGCTAGGAAACTGGCCGCTAAAAACCAAAGCAAAGCATTAACCAAAACTGCTGCCAAAAATAAATCGGCCGGCAAGCCAGCAAAGGAGACAAAACAATGAAAACAACTGATATTATCGCCAGAGCCGGCCGCAATTTGCGCCGCGCTAAAATGCGAACGATTTTGACTAGTGTAGCTATTGCGGTGGGCGGTTTTGCGATTATGGCTAGCTTGATGGTTGGAGAGGGCGCTAGGCAGTACGTTGATCGGATAATTAGCAGTAATATTGATCCGAATGGCTTGATTATTGCCAAAGATAAGCGGGTTGTTACTGCCGGTGCAGCCACTGGCAGCAGAAATGAGCTAACCGAGTACAATCCGAATGCAAAATCATACTACGGCCAAGATTACGACACACTCACTCAAAGCGATATCGAAAAGCTGCGCCAGCGCAAGGATCTCAAAAATGTTGAGCCGGGCTACCAGCTGCAGCCGAAATATGTGACTTTTAGCGTAAAAGGTGACAAAAAATACGTCGCTCAAGTCATGATGCGCGATAATAGCTTGCAGCTAGAGACTGCGGCTGGTCGCGAGATCAAATCGGGGACAAAACTAGCGCCAGACGAAGCGGTCATACCAGAGAGCTACACTGAAAAATTAGGTAAAACAGCGGCAGAGGTGGTTGGTTCGACGCTAACGATTACCGTTAGCCAGCAGCCGCAGCAGGCAGATAGTGCGACAATTCAGCGGGTATATGCCGAGGAAGGCGAAACTGGCGTGAAAGAGTTGCTAAGCGGTAAAACGCTAAATAAACAGTTTAAAATTGCGGCAGTTATCAAGAAATCGCCGGATCAGATGGTCAGCCGGCCGAATTTGTACATTGACTCGAGTGCTGCTAAGGAGTTAACTGATTTTAGCACCGCCGGAACGGATTCTTATCAGAAATATATTTTTGCTAATGCGACCGCCACTGGCGGTAAAACTCCCGAGGAAGTTCGCGACAGCTTGAAAAATGCCGGTTATCCGTCGATGACTTCGAAAGACGTGCAGAGTATGATCTTTACTTTTGTGAATATATTGCAAACCATTGTCATGGGGTTTGGCATCTTGGCATTGGTAGTCAGCGTGTTCGGTATTGTTAATACGATGTATATCTCGGTGTTAGAGCGGACGCAGCAGATTGGTTTGATGAAGGCTCTGGGTGCGTCGAAACGCGACATTGCCCGGCTGTTCCGTTACGAGGCGGCATGGGTCGGTTTCTTGGGCGGTATGCTTGGCGTGCTGGGTGCCTGGGGAGCTGGTACGCTGGCTAATCCGGCAATTTCTAATGCGTTGGGTCTGGGCAAATATAGTTTGCTGATTTTCCAGCCGATAAACGCCGCCGTTGTAGTGTTGGCGCTGATGCTGGTGGCGATCGTCGCTGGTTGGCTACCGAGCCGCAAGGCTGCCAAGCTTGATCCGATTGAGGCACTGCGAACGGAGTAATTTACAGCGAAATAAGTTGGTTTGATACGATTAATAGATTTGTTGGCGTACGGTATCACGAGATGATATACTAATGCTATGCTAGATATTCGCTATATTCGAGAACACGCCGATCGCGTGCAAGAATCGGCAAAAAATAAAGGCTACAATGACGTATCGATTGCTCGTTTATTAGACACTGATGAGCAGCGACGGCAATTGCAGCAGCAGGTCGACGAACTGCGAACGCGGCGGAACGAAATTGCTGGCCAGATGAATGGCGGTAAACCAGCGCCAGAGCTGATTGAACAGGGCAGGGCGTTGAAAGAAGAGCTAGCGAAACAAGAGAGCAATTTGCGCGATATCGAAGCAGATTTCCAAGCGCAGATGGACGCCGTGCCTAATGTAACGCTCGAGGACGTACCGCTGGGCGGCGAGGAAGATAGCGTCGAAGTCAAGGTGTGGGGAGACAGGCGCCAGTCGGCAGAAGATCACCTTGAGTTTGCGACGCAGCGCGGTTGGCTCGACTTTGAGCGCGGCGCCAAAGTGGCTGGTACCAAATTCTACTATATTAAGGGTGATTTGATGCTGCTAGAGAACGCTATTTATCAGTATGCGCTGAATTTGTTGATTTCTAAAGAATTTACGCCGATGACAGTGCCGCACATGGTGTCGGGCCGAGTGGCGCGCGGTTCTGGCTTTGCTCCTAAAAGCCACAAAGAAAGTAACGAGTACTTTATAGATGGCGAAGACACGATGCTAATTGGTACGGCTGAAGCGCCGCTGACTGGCTTTCATGCCGATGAAATCATCGATGAGAAAAAACTGCCGCTGCTCTATGCTGGCTATAGTCCTTGCTATCGTAAGGAAGCGGGTGCAGCTGGTAAGTTTAGCCGCGGACTGTTCCGTGTACACCAGTTCAATAAGCTGGAAATGTATATTTTTTGTACGCCAGAACAATCAGCTCAAATGCACGAAAAAATCCTGTCGATCGAGGAAGAGATTTGGCAAAACTTAGGTGTGCCGTACCATGTGGTGAATATCGCGGCGGGCGACCTCGGTGCGCCAGCAGCCAAAAAATATGATATTGAATACTGGTCGCCAGTTGATAATCAGTATCGTGAATTGACTAGCTGCTCGAACTGTACTGATTTTCAGGCGCGTAATCTCAATATTCGCGTGCGCCGCAGCGACGGCTCGCTGCAGGTACTGCACACGCTTAATGGTACAGCGGTGAGCTTGGCGCGCTCGCTAGTAGCAATCATCGAGAATTACCAGACCGATGACGGTAAGCTGCGCGTGCCAGAGGTACTGCGGCCATATCTAGGTAATCGCGAGGAGTTGTGATGAAGCGAGTGGTGCGCCAAGTTTCGCGCAGCGGCTATCAGAAACTTGCTAAGCCGTTGCTTTTTCGACAACATCCAGACAAAGCGCATGAGGGTATGATCAAAGCGGTGCGAGCACTGCACCGAGTGCGCGGCGAGAATATTTTGCGGGTGTGGAATTATCGCAATTCGCGGCTCGAGCAGGAGATTTTAGGCCTAAAATTCAAGAATCCGCTAGGAATGTCAGCTGGGCTGGACAAGAACTTCGACTTGCCGCCAATAGCTAAACGGATTGGCTTAGGTTTCGAAATTGGCGGTTCGACCACTGCACAGGTTTGTGCTGGTAATCCGCGGCCGTGGTTTCGCCGCTTACCGAGCGAGAAATCGATTGTAGTTAACGTCGGCTTGGCAAATAACGGAGTCGCTCGCAATATACAACGGATTAAGCGGTATCCGCGGCGGCTGTGGCGCGATTTCCCGTTGAGCGTGTCAGTTGCTAAAACCAATAATCCCGAAAATGTTAGCGATAGCGAAGCGATTGCCGACTATTGCCAAAGTTTGCGCCAGCTAGAGGCAGCTGGTTGCGCGCCGTTGTACGAAATCAATATTAGCTGTCCGAATACTTATGGCGGCGAGCCGTTTACGACGCCAGCACGGCTGGATAAATTATTGACGGCGGTAGATGACTTGCGCTTAACGCGGCCAATTTTCGTTAAGATGCCGACAGACAAAAAGTGGCCGGAATTTATGAAGCTGCTAGCAGTAATTGATCGGCATGAGATTGCTGGTTTAACGATTGGCAATCTAGTCAAGGATCGCTCGGCGCTGCGTAATTCAAAATTGCTGGATAACGAGATCAGGGGAAATCTCAGCGGCCAGCCGGCGCGGGAGCTTACTACTGGCTTAATTTTCAAAACTTATGCCAAATACCGCGATCGTTTTGTGATTATCGGTGTCGGCGGCGTGTTTACTGCCGAGGATGCTTACGAGAAGATTTGTGCTGGTGCGAGCCTGGTGGCTATGGTGACGGCGCTAATGTTTGAGGGGCCGCAGGTTGTCGGCGAAATTAACGAAGGCCTTGTTAAGTTGCTCGATCGCGATGGCTTCCAGAACATTACTGAGGCGATTGGTAGCGCTCACCGCGGCTAAATGCTATAATTAAAATACATTATCGGTTTAACGAAAGGGGTCAAAGTGATTGCAGATATTGATATAACTGGCGTAGGCGGTTACGTTTTGGATGAACCGACGAAAAAATATATTAGCAAGAAAATCGGCAGATTAGATCGCTTAGTGACGCGGCATGCTCGCAAAACTATGAGTGCTTCGGTGAAGATTGAGGAAGTCAATCGCGATAACGGCAACAAATATGAAGTCGAAGTGATTATTAACGTGCCAGACCAGGTTATCAAAGCCAAAGATTCGACAATGAATGTTATGGCAGCAACTGATATAGTCGAGCGCAAGCTAGCCGGGCAGCTTCGCAAGTACAAGCAAAATTTGTTAGCTCACGTCGGCCGGCGCGATATACTAGCGCGGTTCAAACGCGGTTTTGACCGCGAAACACAGTAGCGATTTAGTAGCAGCCTCTTCCAAAACTCCCCGAAAACAGTTATAATTAGGGGAGTTTTTGGAAAATACCTGAAAGTGAGGGAAATTTGACGTTATGGCGATAACACAACAGAAGGTGCTGACGAAGGTTTTCGGTGACCCGCAGAAGCGGATTTTGCGGCGTTTACAAAAGAAAGTCGACGAAATCAATGCGCTTGGCCCGAAATACAAGAAATTGTCTGATGAGGAACTGGCTGGTCAAACCGATGTTTTGCGCAAGCGTTTGCAGAAGAAATCTGTGACGCTTGATACGAT
Source organism: uncultured Candidatus Saccharibacteria bacterium (assembly GCA_963551735.1). GTDB lineage: Bacteria > Patescibacteriota > Saccharimonadia > Saccharimonadales > Saccharimonadaceae > Saccharimonas. Next base: position 49,665 of record CAUVHH010000002.1, read on the forward strand.
TTTGCCAGACGCTTTTGCGGTGGTGCGCGAGATGGCCGATCGGACAATCGGCGAGCGCCATTACGATGTGCAGCTGATTGGTTCAATGGTGCTGCATGAGGGCAGCGTGGCCGAGCTGAAGACTGGCGAGGGTAAAACTTTGATGTCGACGCTAGCAGCTTACTTGAATGCGCTCGAAGGTAAAGGCGTACATGTTGTGACTGTCAACGATTATCTGGCACAGCGCGATGCCGGCTGGATGGGGCAGATTTATGATGCGCTAGGTTTATCGACCGGCGTGATTATCAACGAGGCTTCATTCTTGTACGACGAAAATTATGACAATGAGGCGCATACTGATCCGCGCATGAAAAAGCTTCGTCCGTGCACTCGTAAAGAGGCTTACCAGGCAGATATTACTTATGGTACTAATAATGAATTCGGCTTTGATTATTTGCGCGACAACATGGTTAACGATATCGAGCTGGTGCGCCAGCGCGATTTGAATTTTGCGATTGTCGACGAGGTGGACTCGATTCTAATCGACGAGGCGCGGACGCCGCTGATTATTAGCGCGCCGGCTGCTGAAAATCCTGATAGCTATTATCAATTTGCCAAGATTGCGGCGAAGTTGACACCAGAGGATTATACCTTAGAAGAGAAGCGCAAGCAGGTGGCTCTTACTGACGAAGGCGTCGAGAAAGTCCAAAAAATGCTGGGTATAAAAAACTTATACACGCCAGAGTATGTGCGCAGCGTTTATCATATGGATCAAGCTTTGCGGGCGCAGACGCTGTTTCATCGCGACAAAGACTATGTGGTGACAAACGACGGCGAGGTGATAATCGTCGACGAGCACACTGGTCGGCTCAAGCAAGGTAACCGTTATAGCGAGGGTTTGCACCAGGCGATTGAAGCCAAAGAAGGTGTGCCGGTACTGCAAGAAAGTATGACGCTAGCGACGATTTCCTTTCAGAATTACTTCCGGCTGTACAAAAAACTTAGCGGCATGACTGGTACTGCTTTCACTGAGGCTGAAGAGTTTCAACAAATTTATTCGCTTGACGTAGTGGTGGTGCCGCCGAACAAACCAATTACTCGCCAGGACCATCAGGACTTAATCTACAAGACCGAGAAAGGCAAGCTGAAAGCGGTAGCTCAAGCGATCAAAGAATATCACGATGAAGGCCGTCCGGTGTTGGTTGGCTCCGGTTCAATCGCTAAAAATGAAATGATCGCCAAATATTTGGATAGCGAAGGTATTAAGTACGAAATTCTAAATGCCAAGAACAACGAGCGCGAAGCAGAGATTATCTCACATGCTGGCGAAAAGGGCGCGATTACGCTAGCTACTAATATTGCTGGGCGTGGCACTGATATTAAACTCGGGCCGGGCGTCAAAGAGCTGGGCGGTCTAGTGGTTATTGGTTCAGAACGCCACGAGTCGCGCCGGATTGATAATCAGCTGCGCGGCCGCGGCGGCCGGCAGGGAGACCCAGGCGATACGCAGTTTTATGTTTCGACTGAGGATGATTTGATGCGTATCTTTCAGGGCGAGCGGATTGCTAATGTGCTGGAACGCCTAGGTGTCGATGAGGAGACAGCGATCCAGAATCGTGCCGTCAGCAAAACACTGGAAGCGGCGCAGAAGCGAGTCGAAGGCTATAACTTCGATACGCGCAAAAATGTTGTTCAGTACGATAATGTTATTAATCGCCATCGCAAAGTTGTTTACACGGTGCGCCGCAAAATCCTTGAAGGCGATAATATCAAACCAGAAATTCAGCGTTTGCTGCGGGCGATGGTTAATAAATTAACAGAGGTGCCGGCCAAGAATAATCCAAAATTTGTCGAAGAATTCGCAGAGATTATCCCGCTGGAGGTCGACGAAATTGAAAAAATTGGCGCGATCAAAAAAGATAGTCAGCGCCGCGATAAAGCGTTAGCTGCTGCACAAAAAATGTATACAGCCAAAGAAAGAGAGCTCGGCGACGATCTAATCCGCGGGGTTGAGCGCGAAGTTTATCTGCAAGTACTTGATACGCTATGGATGCAGCACCTCGAAAATATGCAGCATTTGCGCGAAGGTATTCACTGGCGCAGCGTCGGCCAGCGCGACCCGCTGGTTGAATACCGCAGCGAGTCGCAGAAGCTGTTTGATAGCTTGCAAGCGACATTGCGCGAGGAAGTCTTGCGTGCCATTTATCATGTGCGCGCCACCGACGCTATTAGCCGCGAATCAATTGACGATGATCACCAAACGGAATTAACGAAGCTTGCCGAGACCTCGGTCGAGCATGGTGTCAACGAAATCACTGGCGGCGAAGAGAATCGCGATCACGATTTCGGCGGTTCAATAAAAAGAGCTGCCTCGACCGCCGAAACTAATCATAGGCGCAACGTTGCCCGCAAAAAGAAAAAGGCCAAGCGCCAGAATCGAAAAAAGAGCCGCTAGATGAAACACACGGTAACAGAAGTACGGCTCGACAATGGTTCGCGTGGGCTGCTTATTGACGTGCCTGGCGCAACGGTGATGAGCTTCCAATTTCAATTTCGCGCTGGCAACCGCTATGTTGGACGCAAAAATATTTATGAAACCGCTCATGTGATGGAGCATATGTCATTTGGTGCAAACGCTAAGTTCTCGAGCGAGCATGCTTACGAAGCAGAATTCACCAAAAATGGCGCGTACCATAATGCATGGACAAGCGACTTGTCAATGGTGTATGTGGCTGACTGCGCTGATTTTGAATGGGATCGGATTTTAGAATTGCAGCAAGTGGCGATTTGCCAGCCGCGCTTTCAGCAAGAATCGCTAGAGGCCGAAAAGGGCAATGTTCGCAGCGAACTAACGGGGTATTTGAATAATCACGGCCGCGTGCTTTGGCCGAAAGTCCAGCAGCTGCTGGGCGAGGACGTTTATACATTTTGGCAGCGTTTGCGAACGATCGATAATATCACGCTCGAGGATATCCAGCGCCACCATCGAAAAACACACACCTCTGACAATATGCGCTTTGTGATTGCTGGTAAGCTCGATGGCCGGCGCGAGCAGATTAAAAGTATGCTTGAGGGCTGGGAGTTGCCGCGCGGCGAACGCTTCACAGTGCCGCGCGATGTTTTGAAAAAGGCCGCTCCGACCCTTATCAAGCGTAAAGAAGCGACTAATTTGACCTTTGGTTGGAGCATGTCGCTGCCGCGCGAAATTAATGATGCTGAGTTAGAGGCGATGTCGTGCTTGAATCATATCTTGACCGGAACGATGCACTCGCGTATCTTCGGTGCTGCCCGCAAAAAGGGTTTGGCTTACGGCATGTTTAGTGAAGCTAGCGCCGGTTTTTATGATAGTAGCTGGGATTTTGGCGGGCAGGTCAATGTCGAGACCGCTGACCGGCTTTTCGACATTATCGCTGGCGAAGTGCGGGCGGTGCTCGACGGGCAGATTAGCGAAGAAGAGCTGTCGGCAGCGCAGTCCTACGCACTAGGGCGCCACCAGATGGGGGCGCAGACGGTCGCACAGATTAGCAATTTCTATAGCGGGCGCTATTTCGGCGACGGTTTTGTCAAAGATTACGAGCGCGTGCCCGAGGCAATCCGCAACATTACTCGCGAACGCATGATTGCGACGGCGCGCGAATTCATTGGCGCTAACACCTGGGTGCTGGCTGGCGTCAGCGCTAGCGACCAGAAATCACTGGCGCGGCTAAATGATAAGCTAGAAAAGCTATTTTAGAATAATAATTTCAATCAAAAGTAAAATGCTCCGCCGCCGACCCAGCGGAGCATTTTACTTGCTCAACGTTGGGCGGGCGACGGAGTTGGCGTCTCCGTCTCCGTCTCTGTGGCGCTACCAGCGGAGCCGAGTATCTGTCGATACTCGGTTTCGCGGACATTCATCACGATAAACTTGCCAGGGTTGCTGGCAAGAGCCTTTTGAAGAAGGCCCGCCACCCCCTCGTTTGTAGACGAGGTGACTTTCGTGTCAATGGTTGCGCACTCGCGCGTCCACCAGCCCCACCGAATATGGGTGTGGCAGTCGCCGGGAACATCCTCGGCGGTGTATTCGGGGACTGACCCCGAGACTGCGCTGAAGTCAATTGTCATCGACGACATCTCACTGTCACTGATGAAATTGAACTTAACTTTGGATAGAGGTACTTCCAGTACCTCGTGGCTACCATCAGGATACTGGTGGTCTACCAGAATGCTGGTTCCCGCCTGTACTCTGATGTACGCGCTAACAACGAAAGCTCCACTGCTAACAGCGGCTTCGCTATTGGCGGAGACCGAGCGGCCGCCAATCTCTAGCGGGTACTCAGACCCGCTAGAGAAATCGTATAGCGACGCTGCTTCGGCGAGTGTTGCTGCCCTGGACTCATGTTCAGAGGTTTTTGTGTATGTCATCGAGTTTGCGATTGCGTAAATGACTATCACAGTCGTGGCCATAGCCACGACAAACACGCCTTTGTTGTCTCCATAATCGGAGATAGCAAAAGCAAAACAGGTAGCGAAAAAGAGTCCGGCGATAGTGCAGACCACCGCCGTAATGAGCCACCACATGGTAGCCCTCCTTTCTCTTATGATAGACGGAAACGTTCCATCTCTTGCGGGTCGGCGCAAAAGATTAATATATTATATATCAATAAATGATTTTGTTGTCAAATCAACGCGTGAAATACTGGTATTTTAGCGGGTTAGGCGCGTGCTATAATAGTCGTTATGAAGATTATCATCGCTGGTTATGGCGTAGAAGGTATATCAAATCTGATATATTTACGGCAGAAATTTCCTGACGCGGAGTTTGTGGTGGCTGACGAGCGTCCGGCGGATAAACTGCCAACAATTCCAGATGGCGTGAAGCTGATTTCTGGCAAAAACGTCTTTAGCGAGCAGCTGGACGGCGCTGATTTGGTGGTGCGGACGGCTAGTCTGCCGCCGCGTAACATCAAGACTAGCGGCAAGATTTGGTCGGCGACCAATGAGTTTTTCGACAAATGTCCGGCGCCGATTATCGGCGTGACAGGAACGAAAGGTAAGGGGACAACGTGCAGTTTGATTGCCTCGATCTTGCGGCAAGCCGGACAAACGGTGTATTTGGTCGGCAACATTGGCGTGCCGGCGCTGGATGTTTTGCCAAAAATCAAAAAAGACGATATTGTGGTTTACGAATTGTCCAGCTTTCAGCTGTGGGATTTGGAAAAGTCGCCGCATATTGCGGTAGTGCTGATGATTGAGCCGGATCATCTGAATGTCCATACGGATTTCGCCGACTACCTCAATGCCAAGAAAAATATTCGTCGCCACCAGTATCTTGGCGATGTCTGTTTATATCACCCGACGAATAAATATTCGCAGGAAGTGGCTGCCGCGCCGCTTGATAGGCTGCTAGATACGGGCGATAATCATGGTGATGCGCTAGATTTCGCGCAGCGCTACGCTATTGCTGACGATGATCAAGTTTATGTTCGGGACGGTTACTTTTGCGTGCAAAATCGGCAGATTTGCAGCACCAGCCATTTGCGTTTGCCGGGCGCACATAATCTAGAGAATGCCTGTGCGGCGATGAGCGCGGTGACGAAACTGCCAATCACCGTGACCGACGAGCAATATGCTGCCGGACTGGAGAGTTTCACAGGGCTGCCGCACCGTTTGAAATTCGTTGCTGAGAACAACGGTGTTAAATATTACGATGATAGTATTTCAACCACGCCCGGCAGCGCTATTGCCGCGCTAAAAGCCTTCACGGAGCCAAAAATTTTGATTTTGGGCGGCTCTGACAAGGGTGCGGACTACGCGGAATTAGCGCAGGAAATCGCCAGGCAGCAAATGCGGGCAGTGATTGTCAATGGCGCTAATGCTAGTGAAATTGCTGAAATTCTGCGCAAAGAAAACGTCTCTTGCCAAATTGTGCAATTAGAAATGGCGACGATGCCAATGGTCGTCGAAACGGCAGCCAATCAGGCAAAATCTGGCGACGTGGTGATTCTCAGTCCAGCCGCTGCTAGCTTCGATATGTTTAAAAGCTATAATGATCGCGGCGAGCAGTTCGTGGCAGCAGTGGAAAAGTTAGCTGATTAGGCGACTCGCGTTCTTGGTAGTTAGTTGTGATATTTAGCGTGATCAAAAACGGTGGAGTTGCTGCTTATTATGATTAATCCTGTTATAATGTAGCAGAATAGGCGCGAGTCTTGAGATAGTATCTAATCGGAGGGTTTATGAATCAACAGCCGTACCAGCAATACCAACAGTATCAGCAGCCGCCGCAATCGCAGGCGCAAACCAAAGGCCAGCTTGCCGTAGCGCGGGCTCGCAATGCGCAAGATAATGTCGTTCTGACAATAACTATCATTGTCTTTTGTTTCTTTGCGGCTAGCTATTTTATCTATACAACATTCCAGGAAATGTCAACAGATAATGCTGGGCACCACGTTGAGTTATCGTTCAGCGATGGCGTGATTGCTGTATTGCTGGCGATAGTTTTTATGATTATGGGATTGGGTATGCTGCTAGGCATTGGCATGTTTATGGTGCGGATGATGCGCCAGCAAATGCTGGGTAATGCCTTGCAAGTTGAATATAGCGCTTATGCGTGGCTGCGCGATTGGGCCAACCAGGTATCGGCTGATTTAGAGATGCCGCAAGTCGAGATTTTCATCACCCAGAATCCAGTGATGAATGCTTATGCTTTTGGTTTTGCTAGGCCATATTCTATCGTGCTGCATTCTGGATCGATTCGCTACTTGACCAAGGATGAGCTAAAAGTGATTGTCGTACATGAAATGGCACATATCAAATACCGCCATGCCAACGCTAATGTGTATTTGATGCCGTTTTTGTCGATTCCGATTATCAGCGTATTGGGTAGTTGGATTTCTGGATTCTGGCACCGCCGTGCCGAGCTAACCGCCGATCGTCTAGCTTTGATGTATTTGGGCGATAGCGAATTGGTCAAGAAATCGCTGATCAAGGTGCATGTCGGACCTGATGCGGCAGACAGCATGAACGAGGTGGCGCGCCAGTGGATGCAGTATACGGCTGAGCGCCCGATGAATCATTTTGCGCAGACATTCAGTGATCATCCGTTTTTGGTGCGCCGGTTGAGTCAGATTGACTATTGGAAGGGCGTCGTTGAGCCGCAAGTTCAGCCGCAGAACGTTGCGCCAGCTGCTGTTCAGTCTAATGTTTCTGAACCCGCTGAATCAGAACCTGCTACCGAGCCGACAACCGTAGAGCCAAATTCTACCAAGAAATCAACTCGCCGCAAATCAGATGACACCAGCCAAAATCAAGACGAGACTGCTGCCTAGGTTCTATGCAGCCGTTACGAAAACAAGCTGAAGATCTCCGCGCTCGCGTGGCTAGCGCTTGCCAAGCTTTGCATATTGACGCTCGCGCTGAAGAGCTGGCAGTGCTTGATGAGCAGCTGGCCGATTCGAATGTCTGGGCGAATGTCGAGCGGGCGCAGATGCTGACGCGGCAGGCAGCGAGCTTGCGTTCGCAAATTGAGCCGTGGCAGATTTTGCGTTCACAAGTCTCGGATATAATCGAACTGATGGATCTAGGTGACGATTCGATGCTGACAGAATTCACCGAGCAGCTAGCAGCTCTCGAGGCAGAATACCAGGAGCGCCGCAAAGACTTGTTGTTCTCAGGTGAATACGATGACCGGGCGGCGATTCTCAAGTTAAGCGCTGGCGCTGGCGGTACGGATGCGCAGGATTGGGCAGAGATGCTAGAGCGAATGTATCTGCGCTGGGCTGAAAAGCATGATATGCAAACCGAGCTAGTCGAGCGTTCGACAGGCGAGGAAGCTGGTATCAAGAACGCGACATACATTATCCGCGGTGCTTTCGCTTACGGCAAATTACGCAGCGAACACGGGGTGCACCGGCTGGTGCGGCTCAGTCCGTTTAACGCTGATAATTTGCGGCAGACTAGCTTTGCACTGGTCGAAATCATGCCGGAAATGGACGCGCCAGGTGAGGTCGAGATCGACGACAAAGATTTGCGAATTGATATTTATCGCAGCGGCGGCAACGGCGGGCAAGGAGTCAATACAACTGATTCCGCAGTGCGCATCACTCACTTGCCGACAGGCACGGTGGTGGCGATCCAAAACGAGCGCAGCCAGCTCCAAAACAAAGAAACCGCGCTAAAAATCCTCAAAAGCCGCTTAGCGCAAATGCAGTTAGAACAACGTGCCGAAACGCTAGCTGATCTGCGGGCAGGCGAGTCGGCTAGTTGGGGTGCGCAGATCCGTAATTACGTGCTTCACCCTTACACATTAGTCAAGGATACGCGTACTAAGTTCGAGACGCATAACGCCCGCGGCGTGCTAGATGGCGACATTGACGGTTTTATCGAAGCATATCTCGAGCAGCAAGCAGCGACCGAGTAGCTGGCTATCGCTATAAACTAGCTTATGCTACAATAGGTAGTGATGATTCTGTTAGATAGAGTGACCAAGGTGTATGGTAAGGGCAGCAAACCGGCGCTTGACCGTGTTAATCTGCATGTTGAGCCGAACGAGTTTGTAATTATCGTTGGGACGAGCGGAGCTGGCAAATCGACCTTGCTCAAGTTATTGACGCGCGAAGAAAAGCCAACTAGCGGCAAGATTGTCGTTGGCGGTATTGATTACGACCAGCTCAAGGACAAGCATATCCCGCTGCTGCGCCGCAAAATTGGCGTAGTTTTTCAGGATTTTAAGTTATTACCGAACCGGACAGTGTTCGAAAATGTAGCTTTTGCGCTAGAAATTGCCGGTATGACTAACCGCGAAATTAAAAATACTGTACCAAAAGTGATTGACCTGGTGGGTCTAAAGGGTAAGGAAAAGCAGTTCCCGCACCAATTATCAGGTGGCGAGCGCCAGCGTGTGGCAATTGCCCGGGCAGTAGTACGCCAGCCAAAGATTCTAATCGCTGACGAGCCAACGGGTAATCTCGACCCGAAGCACAGTTGGGATATTGTCCGCCTGCTTGAGAAGATTAACCGGTACGGCACGACAGTTATACTTACAACACATAATGTCGAGATTGTCAATAGGTTAAAGCGCCGCGTTATCACTGTTGACCACGGCAAGATTACTAGCGACCAAGCGCAAGGGAGTTATCGGCAATGAGACGAGACAAAGTTAAGGCAGCGGCCGCCAAAAAGAAAAGCCGCCGCGAGGACAAAAAAAATACCGGTGCGCGCGCCTTGACCAGACAAAGGCGTAGTCGCCAGCGCAAATGGCTGACTTTCGTGCGAATGTGCCGCTACGGCGTCAATAATTTCACTCGTAATGCTTGGCTAACGATTGCGGCTACCGCAGTGATGACGATTACGTTGCTGATTATCTTTACTACGGTGGTGGCGCGCAATATTTTGGCAGATTCGGTAACAGAGCTGAGTAAAAAAGTCGATATGTCAATTTATCTCAAAACGGGTACCACCGAAGAGCAGGCTAAACCGATTATTGCCGATTTGCGCAAACTGCATAATGTCGAGCGCGTTGAATTCGTTTCCTCGGAAAAAGCGCGCCAACAAAGCGCCGAAGACAACAAGGCCGACCAAGATATATTGGATGCCCTCAATCAAGCTGCCAATAAAATGCCAGCAGTGATTCGCGTTAATCTAGAGAATATCAATGACACCGACAGTCTTAGCGATTTTGTCAAAACTAATAAGCCGCTCAAAAAAATTATCGATGATAAGCGCGAACCGTCGTTTGCTGGCGACCGGCGCGATGCTATCGAAAATATCGGCCGCTGGACAGATTTTGCACAGCGGGCTGGTTTGGCAGCGAGCGTTCTCTTTGTCGTAATATCTTCGTTGATTGTTTTTAATACCATTAGAATGGCAATATTCAACCGTAAAAGCGAGATCGAGATGATGAAACTCATCGGTGCTGATAAAAGCTTTATCCGCGGCCCGTTTTTGGTAGAGGCAATGGTGTATGGTTGTATTGCTGCGGTTGTAGCGACCGCTATAGGGGTAGGGGTTTTCGCGACGATTTCTGGCAAATTACAGGCTTATGGAATTGCTGCTGTAGCTACATCGCACTTTCTGGTAAATAATTTGCTGCTGGTCTTGCTAAGTATGATGTTGTTAGGCTCGTTGATTGGGATTATTTCCTCGACACTGGCTACTCGCCGTTATCTCAAATTGTAGAGTAATTTACGAAAGGGGGTGCTTATTCGACGTAGCTTTATTGACAAAGCGGTAATGCTTTGTTACGCTAGAGGTATGAAACATAGGTCCACCACACCAGTTTCGTCAAGGCGGCACGTTGCGAAGTCGTCAATCGTCGCAGCAGCTGTTTTGATGAGCGCAAGTATACCGGTTGCCTTCGCGCAAAACGTGTTGGCCGACCAGTACGACGAACAGGTCAAAAAACTTCAATCAGAAGCTGATTCATATCAGCAGCAGGCGGCGACGCTTGGCGCGCTGGCGTCAACGCTGCAAGCGCAGCTTGATGTATTAACCAAGCAAAAAAATGAAATCCAAGCGCAAATTAATACTAGCCAAGCTAAGCGCGATAAGCTTGAGAAAGATATCGCTGCTACCGAAAAGAAAATCGAGATTAACAAAGAAGCTCTTGGCGAAATTGTTGCCGATATGTACGTTGATAGCTCAATCTCGCCGCTCGAGATGCTGGCTAGCAGCAAAAACATCGGCGATTACGTTGACAAGCAAGAATACCGCTCGTCAATGCAGGACAATCTGAGCACCAAGATTAAACAGATTAAATCGCTCAAAGCGCAGCTCGAAAAGCAGAAAAAGCAAGTCGAGAACGTACTGCGCGACCAGAAGTCGCAAAAAGCCGCGCTAGCTGCCAAAGAGGCTGAACAGGCTAAATTAGTTTCGGACACGCGCGGCGAAGAATCAGCCTACAATAACCTGGTCGCCAAGCGTAACAGCGAAATCAGCAGTGTCCGCGCTCAACAGGCTGCCGCTATGGCTGCAGCTGCCCGTGCTTCAGGCTCTACTAACATTGGTACGGGCTCGGCTAGCGGCGGCGGATATCCGTCGGTTTGGGCCAATGCCGAGCAAGATACGATAGTTGATAACTGGGGTCTCTATAACCGCGAATGCGTCAGCTACACCGCTTGGAAAGTGGCTAGTACTGGCCGTTACGTACCGCATTTCGGCGGAGCAGGTAACGCTAATCAGTGGCCTAGTACAACATCTCGCTATGGTATTGCCAACGGTCCAACACCAAAAGCCGGCTCGGTAGCTATCCAGTATGTTGGTGCTTACGGCCACGCTATGTATGTCGAAGCAGTTAATGGCGATGGTACGATTACTGTTAGCGACTACAACAATAATATCGACGGTTTAGGCTGGGGCCGCTATCACTACTACACGCGTTCAAGTGCTGGGCTAACTTATATATATTTCTAGCGAGATCAAGATAATAATCAGTAAATTATAGCGTACTCAGCCAGAGTGCGCTATAATTATGATTATGGCAAACGAACAGGGAGTTGAAAATAAGTGGCGGAAGCCTCGGCAGCGGAAGGTTTCGCAGGGTGTTTTCTTGGCGTCGTTGGTCTTGGCGATAATCGTATCGTTTGCGGCTGGTACGCGCAGCGAAGAAATCTATCAGATAGCAGCGCCGATTTTTGGCATCAAGGTGGCTAAGCAGCCGCTTGATACCGAGGTGATGAAAGAGGCCTATCGCCAACTAGCAGCGAATTATGACGGTGACCTGGATGCTAATAAGCTGTCTGACGGGGCGGCTCGCGGCATGGTTAAAGCGGTTGGCGACGACTACACGACATTTCTAGATAAGGAAGAAGCGGCAGGATTTAACAAAAGTCTAAACGGCGAAGTTTCTGGCATTGGTGCCGAAATCGGCGTGCGTAATTTGCAGCCGACTGTACTCAGGGTTCTCGATGATTCTCCAGCCAAGAAAGCCGGCCTTAAAACGGGCGATATCTTTGTGGCTGTGAACGGTACATCGGTAGCAGGCGAGACGGCTAGCGGCGTGGCTGATAAGGTTACTGGCGAAGCGGGCACGACCGTCAAGCTAACCATGCGCCGCGGCAGCGAATCGCTAGATTTTTCGATTACGCGGGCTCAGATTAGCGATCCTAGCGTCCGTTGGTCGGTTAGCGACGACGTTGGTATGTTGACGATCTCGCGCTTTGACGATAATACTGGTTCGCTAGCTCGCAAAGCTGCTAAAGAGTTCATTGACAAAGGTGTTAAAAGCGTTATTGTTGATTTGCGTAACAACGGCGGCGGCTATTTGACGGCGGCGCAAGAAGTAGCGAGTCTATGGCTAGATAACGGCAAGACGGTCGTTACCGAAAAAAGCCGTGGCCAGGTTACCGAGACAGTTAAAGCTTCGGGAAATCCGACACTTAAAGGCAAGAAAACCATTGTCCTCGTCAATGGCAGCTCAGCCAGTGCTAGTGAGATTGTGGCTGGTGCGCTGAAAGATTATCAAGCAGCCATCTTGGTCGGCGAAAAAACCTTTGGCAAGGGCACGGTGCAAAAGGTGATTAACTTATCCGACAATCGTATCCTCAAGGTGACAGTAGCCCGCTGGTATACACCGCAAGACAGAAACATCACCAAAGAAGGCATCCAGCCGAACCAGACGGTCAAGATGAGCTCGGATGATAATAACGCTGGGCGTGACCCGCAAATGGCGCGCGCTAAAGAATTGGCGTCATAGCCCTTGTGCTTATTGCCAGGCTGGTATACTATATAAACTATGGATACACGCAAACGCAAGATTTTGCTAGTAGAAGATGACACTGCGCTAGCATCAGTATATCGGTCGCGTCTTGAGCTAGAGGGTTTTGACGTCTGTGAAGCAAATAATGGCGAGGATGCACTGTCGTTGGCGGTGTCTGAACATCCTGACTTGATTTTGTTGGACGTGATGATGCCGAAAATTAGCGGTTTTGACGTTTTGGACATTTTGCGTAATACACCGGAGACTACCAATATCCGGGTGATTATGCTAACCGCGCTTAGCCAGCCCAAAGACAAAGAACGCGCCGAGCAGCTCGGTGTTGACGATTATTTAGTGAAATCGCAGGTAGTTATTGGCGACGTTGTCGAGCGCGTGCGCTACCATCTCGGCATGAGCAAGTAGCCGCTTGTAGAATTGCTTAGTTTACTTATTTGTGGTGTTGTAGTTGACATTTCGCTTATGTTTTGATATAATAGCAGTATATGCCAGAAACACATACATCAAAAAGTACAGCGCCAGGCGGCGAATCGCCTAAAGAATCTATAATAATTAGCTATCCAGTGCCAGATAGCGAGCTCCCAAGCGCTGAGGAGCTAGGCGCTTCTGAAGAAGAGGCTAGGTTGAAACTATTGGGTAAGGTAAGCGTTGGATTGGGTAGATTAGCTACTGGTAGACAGTCTGATGAATCTGGAGATAGCGATAGAGCAATTGATAGAGCTAGAAGAGCTTTTCTAATGTCCCGATTGCATCCAGGTACTCCTGCCTATTTACTTATTGAAAATACAAAGGACGGTAGTGATGGTGACAATGGTGATGGTAGTAGACGTGCTACCTGGATGCGCGTTGATCAAGGCGATTTCAGTACAACGATAAGTCCTGATAGCGAGGAAAATCATGGTTTGCCGCCGGCTGAAGATGCTCTTGATGCTTGGAAGGCACAATTCCCGCAGAGCGAGAATCAGCCGCCAGAGGATCCAGGGGATGCGTTGCGTGCTGCACTAAGAGCGGCTGGCAAGCTGAACCCGACGAAAGCAGAGTCGGAGCCAGCTGGTAAGGAGGCTAATTCAGACGGCGATTTGTCTGTCGCCGATACTGAAAGCGAATCTGTCGCGCCAGAAAATCAAGAGGAGCCGGGGAGCTCAGATGAGCAAGATCCAAATGAATCGCCAGAAGTATCAGATAAGCAGTCTCCTAAGGCCTCCGAGGCGTTAAAAAGGCTAGTAGGAGCGGATACTACACAGTCTGCTATGCGAAATATGGCGGGCGCGGCAGAGGGTTTGGCTGGAGTGCTGAATACGGCAGATACTTTGCGAGCTCCTGTGTTATTCGGGCGCATACAAGAGTATACGTCAGGTATCTCAACTGCGCTTAATAGGTTCAGTGCTACTGTAGAGAAGGTCGGCGGTGATTTACCACAGGACGAAGCGGCTCGCCTGGGCGATGCCATAGACCAGGTTAGACGCTCTTTGGTAGTAATGAATGATGTTGCTGAGCAGGGCTTTTCAAGACGTATCGATGGCGAAGAATATTCACAGCACGCTTTACAGCTGAACAACAGTATCGCAGAACTGCAAAGATTTATGAACGTATCAGTAAAGCGCCAAGAAAACAACGAACAAGGCTAGTAGCGGTATCTTGCTAGCCAAGGTAGTACACCTAATATGAACCTAGCTTATTCAACGCAAACTTGGGTTCGCGGGTGAGTATTGCCAGTGAACGATGGCTTCTTGATATGTTTGAAAACTACGGTGCCGCTCTTAGCTGCGTGGATAGTGTAGTTGCGGCTGATGTAAGTACCTGGGCCGGCAACTTTGGTGCTGCCAGTCTGGCGAACTAGCACCTCGCCCTGGTTGACTTTTTGCCCGCCGAAACGCTTGACGCCATTGCGCCTACCAGCACTTTTGTGGGTATTATCGCTCGAACCGCCAGCTTTAACGTGTGACATAAAACTCCTTTAATTTAATATAAGACAATCTATGCTATTGTACGCGAAGCTATCGGAAATGTCAAGCTTTACGAAAGTAATTACTATAGCAGGCTCGAGCTTGGCGGGCGAGATGCTTTTAATTTTCATCGAGAGGTTTAAGCAGTAAGATTTCTCGTGCCACTACCTGGTTCTGGCGGTAGTAGAGTAGCTGCTCGTCGCTGACTAAGTTTAGATGTAGGCGTCGGTAGCCTAAATCTGCTAACTGATTGATAAGCGGTAGATGCGTGAACTTACCGCTATGGTCGCGCCAGGCGGGCGCAGCGACGACTAGCGTTGTACTCGGATTGATTTGCGGGCGGATGTTTGCTAAAAACTGGCTGATGATATGATTGCAGTTACCGCGGACTGCGGTGAGCTTGGCAGGCTTTGGCGGGGCCGAGAAGGGCTGACCGAGGTAGGCTTCGCAGACGATGCGGGTGATTTCAGATTTTTGCGCGGCGTTGAGCTTGACGGTGGTAGCGTCAGCTTGGAAGATCTGCCACTGGGGGTTGATTTGGTATTTATTATCGAGCCACTGCATGTTTTCTGTGGCATAATCAACCATTTTTTGGCTTAAGTCGCTGCCGTAGACGTCTATTCCCTTGAGCCGCGCTTCTTGGAGAACAGTGCCAGTACCGCAAAAAGGGTCCCAGAGGCGGCCAGGTTTTGTATCGCCAGATAGATTTATCATCATCCGCGCTAATTTCGGCGGCAGCATACCGACGAAAGCATCGGTGCGCGGGCGAGCTTGGTCGCGGGCGGCCAGCGCAGTAATGTTCTGGGCGCCGACACTTTCAGCGATAATGAGACGGTTATTTGGTGCTCGGACGACTAGCAGCTCAACTTTCGTTGGCGATAGCCCAAGTTTGTTGTGATGGCTAGCAGCGGTGTTAAGGGCGATTTCTGGGTTCGGGATAAGGCGTAAGCTAGTGCCGCTGTCGCGTAATTTTTTCTTGATGAGTAAGCCGGTTTTTTGGACATCGCGCGGCGAGATTTTGAAGCCGTAAGCGCTGATGCCAAGAGTTATTTTATGCTCGCTGGCGCGCCATTTGGCGGTGTAGTGTTGAACGATTTGGCGGCTGGCGGTTAGCCAATTGCCGCGGTCGAGTTCGAGAACGACCCGGCCGGCTTTTTGGCTGCCGCCGAGGATTTCAAAATCGAAATCAGGCGAATCTACAAGCGCTGTTTGCTCCGAAAACCACCGGACATTGTCAGCACCGTAGAGCTGTTCTAGCTCGGCTACTCCAAGTGCTGGCTGGCGGCCAAGTATTGTGATATGCATAAATATAGTATACTAGATTGTATGAAAAGGAGACTGTCTTTTCGATTGTGGTTGAGTATTGCCACGTTGTTGTTGATTGCTTTGATACTTTTTCTAGCTAGAAGCGAACTGGTGTATGCTTGGGGTTTGCTAGGTAAAATTAACCTTGGCAAGCTTGTGTGGATGCTGCCAATTATTGCGGCCGGATATTTGGCGACTGGCGAGATGATTTTTTCGTATTTGCGTCAGAAAGGCTTCGTAAAGAATATTAATCCGGCAACTCTGGCACGCATATCGCTAGAGTTGAATTTCGTTAATCATGCTTTTCCTAGCGGTGGCGTTAGCGGTATTTCGTATGCTAACTGGCGTTTAGGTAAGTACGGTGTGCCGATTGGGCGGGCGACGATGGCACAATTCGTGCGTTATGTGGTGGGGTTTATGGCGATTGTGGTCTTTTTGGTAGTTTCTGTTTTGATGGTGACGATTGACGGCCGTGTTAACCGCTGGATAATTTTGATGAGCTCAACGCTGGTATTTTTGCTGGTGATGGCGACGCTGCTGGGCGCGTACTTTTTGAATAGCGTCCACCGGATGAAAAAATTAGCCAAGAGGATTACGATGATAACTAACGGTACGGCGTCATTTTTTGCGCGGCGGCCGCAGGTGGTGCTGAAGCGGGAGTCGATAGAGAAGTTTTTCTATGATATGCACGACGATTTTAACGAGCTAAAGAGTGACAAGCGCGTGCTGCTGAAGCCGTTTTTGTGGGCAATGCTATTTACTGCTACCGAAATTGCGCCGATCTGGATTACTTTCCGGGCGCTGGGAATGAGTGTCAACCCGGCGTCGATTTTGATTGCTTATGGCATAGCGACAATTGCTGGATTCATTGTGGTAACGCCGGGCGGAACGGGCGCCTACGAGGCGATCATGGTTAGTGTTTTGGCTTTATCAGGTATAGGTAGCGGCCAGTCGATTGCAGCGATTGTGCTTTATCGAGTAATTGTGCTGCTGACGGCGCTGCTGTTAGGCTATGTATTTTACCAGCTAACAATAGTGAAATATGGACGAAAATCCGATTCCAAGGTTCGGCGTTAGCGGTTTCGTCGAGCTGATTAATCAAGTGCTGGAGTTTTCGTGCAGCGCTGTTGAGATCGAGGGCGAGGTCGCCAGCTTCAAAGTAAACCAGGGCAAATGGGTGTTTTTCGACTTGAAAGACGAGGAAGCGAGCGTCGGTTGCTTTATGCCAGTTTATCAACTGCGAACGCCGATTGAAGACGGCATGAAGCTAGTGGTGCGGGCGCAGCCCAAAGTGACGAAGTGGGGCAAATTTAGTGTGACCGTGCAAAATTATCGTCCGCTAGGCGAGGGCAGCTTGCGCAAAAGTTTCCAGCTGCTGCACGCTAAGCTCGAGAAGGAAGGAATATTTGCTACCGAGCGCAAGCGTTCTTTGCCACAAATTCCAGCGCGTATCGGCGTGATAAGCAGCACTCAGGCGGCAGGTTACGCGGACTTTATCAAAATCGTAAATGAGCGCTGGGGTGGTTTGCAAATTGACGTAGCGCATGTTCAAGTGCAGGGCGAGGCAGCGGCTGATCAGATTGTTGCGGCAATTAATCGTTTTAACGAGAGTCAAACGCCGCCCGAGGTGCTGGTGATCATTCGCGGCGGCGGTAGTGCTGACGATTTGAATACGTTTAATGATGAATTGTTGGTTAGAGCGATTGCTGCCAGCCGCGTGCCGACATTGGTCGGCATTGGACACGAAGTCGATATGACGCTGGCGGACTTGGCTGCCGATGTGCGGGCTTCTACGCCGAGTAACGCGGCGCAAATCATTGTGCCAGACCGGCGAGAACTGCTGCGAGAAATAAAAGCGCTGGTTGACGGCATGGCCTATCGGACGGAGTCAGCGATTGGCGATTTAGGTAGTGAAATTGACAGTTTGCGGCAGCGCGCGTTGCTACATCTAGATAGCAGAACTGACGTCTTAACGAGCGAAATCAAGCAATTCCAGCGGATTTTGGCGGCGTACAATCCGCAGTTGGCGCTGGCGCGCGGTTACGCGATTGTGCGCGGTTCGACCGAAATAGGCGAAATTATTAGTATCGAGGAAGAAAAAATAATTATCAAAGCGGAGGTTAAAAATGTCAAGCAAAAATGAGAAAACTATCAACCAAAAAATCGAAGAGCTGCGCCAGATGGTTGCATGGTTCGAAAGCGATGACTTCGATATTGAGCAGGCGATTGAGCGTTATCAGGCAGCTGAAAAACTGGCTAGCGATATTGAGAAAGATTTGAATGGCTTGCGTAATAAAATTACCGTTCTCAAGGAAAAATTTGCGTGATTTTTGCCGCTGTCGCTGCTGTGGTGCTGCTGTTTGGCTTTGTGGCTTTCACGGGCGCACCGTACGTGCCGTCGCGGCGCCGCGACTTGCAAAAAGCTTTTGATGAGCTATATCGGCTCAAAAAAACCGACGTGTTGGTGGATATTGGCTCGGGCGACGGCGTAGTGCTGCGCGAAGCGAGCCGCCGCGGCGCGCGGGCGATTGGTTACGAACTACAACCGCTGCTAGTACTAATTTCACGTTGGTTATCGCGGCAGGACGAGAAAGTGTCGGTGCGGTTAGCTAATTTTTGGCGTACGCCGCTGCCAGACGAGACGACGGTTGTTTATCTTTTTGGCGACGGTCGTGATATCGCCAAGATGGTGCAGTATTTGCAGCACGAAACTAATCGTCTTGGGCGTGATATTTGGCTGTTGAGCTACGGTTTCGAGGCAGCTGGGCTTACTTTGCACAAGACCGCGGGCGCGTACAATCTCTATTTGCTGCAGCCGCAAAACTAAACCTTTGCATATTTAGCCTCGACAAAGTATAATCGTAAGCATGAAGAGTAGGCATCATACAGAAAAAGGCGCTATCACTGGCAGTATTGTCGCTATTGCGGTATTGGTAGTGTTGGTGCTGGGGTTTGGCGGTTTTAGTATTTGGTCATATATGCAATATCTCGACCAGAAAGAAAACGTCGACGAGAAAATCGAGACAGCTAAAGCTCAAGCTGTCAAAGAGAATAGCGAGAAGCTAGAGAGCGACTTCGAAAAGCGCGAGAAAGAACCGAATCGGCAGTTTAACGGGCCGTCGGATTACGGCGCCTTGACGTTTGAATATCCCAAGACTTGGAGTGCTTATCAGGCAACCGATATTAGCAAGGGTGGCGGCGTGACATATGAAGCTTATCTGAACCCAGTGACAATCCCGCCGATTGTTAGAGAATCGAAAATCGCCCTGAGGATAACAATAGAGCAAAAAACTTATGACAAATCTGTGTCTACTTACGATCCGTTAATTAAAAGAGGCGACCTGAAGTCGAGTGTTTACAACGATGGCAAGCATACGGGCACCAAGCTGGTCGGTAATTTCGACAAGGACACTTACGGTACGGCAGTACTGTTGAAGATGCGCGATCGTACACTGACGATGCGTACTGACGGCGACGTTTTCACTGCTGACTACGAGAAGCTGCTGAAGACTCTCAAATTCAACGAATAAGTGTTTTGCTTGTGCTAGAACAGCCTGCTGCAGCATGCTAAACTAGGTGTATGCAGGAGGGTAAGGCGCAGGCTGGTTTGTGGGCAGATTCACCGTCGTTTACAGTGGCGGCGCACGAGCTGAAAGCGCCGCTTGCTCTGATTCGCCAGTTGGCGATTGAGCTAGAAGCAGGGGAGTATACGGTGCTTGAGCGAGCTGTCTTGGCGCAGCGAATTACACTGACGGCCGAAAGGGCGCTGCGCTTGACGACAGATTTAACCAAAGCTCGCCGCCTAGAAAACGCCTTATTTACGCTAGAGGCGATTGATGCGGCTGGTATTTGTAGCGAAGTGATGAGCGAACTTCAACCGCTATACCATGCTCATAATAAATCTCTAAAAACCCAGGTAAAATCTCGTCAGCGACTAATGGTGGCAAATCGTGATCTATTGCGGCGAATCGTTGCTAACTTTGCTGATAACGCACTACACTATAGCGCTGATGATTCGTCGGTCGCGATCTCGGTGCGGGCTGCCGACAGTAATCAGCGGGTACGGATCGGGGTACGCGATTTTGGGCCGGCAATTCCATCCCGAGCTTGGCGGGCATTGCGCCAGGGTTTGCGCGAACCGCTGCCGCTGCATAACCGTCCAGGCAGCAGCGGGCTGGGCATGTTTATCGCTAATGAGTTTGCTTTAGCGATTGGCGCACAAATTGGCGTTATCCGTCATCGCGATGGCGCAACTTTTTATGTTGATGTACCAGCGTCGACACAGCTGAGGCTATTATGACGCGCGTGCTAGTAATTGATGATGACGAGTGGCTAGCGAAACTGTTTACGCGGCGTCTCGAGTACAACGGTATGGTAGTGCAGAGCGCTCCAAATGCTATAGAAGCGCTTGATTTGATAGATAGTTTTCGACCCGCGGTGATTATTCTTGATTTATTCATGCCGGGCCCGAATGGTTTAGTGCTGCTGCACGAGTTGCAATCGCATGATGACCTAGGCCGCATTCCTGTTGTCGTGTGTACAACAAGTGCAAATGACATCACTCTCGAGCAGTTGCGGCCGTACGGCGTGCGATTATTATTAGATAAAGTATCAATGCATCCAGATGATATTGCCAAAGCGGTACGAGAGGCGGTAGCATGACTGCTATTGAACGTACTAAAGCGATAGTGCTGCGCCGGACGAATTACGGCGAGGCAGATCGCATTTTGACACTATTAACGCCGCTGGGGCAGCGCAGCGCTATAGCGCGCGGTGTGCGGCGCGAGAAAAGCCGCTTGGCGGGCGGCATCGAGTTGTTTGCGGTTAGCGATGTAGTGTTGCGCCGCGGTAAAGGTAGCCTGTACACGATTACGCAGGCGCGGCTTGATCGTTTTTACCGCCAGATTTTGCAAGATTATGATCGCTTGCAATTTGGTTATGAATGTATCAAACTGGTTGAACGCGCCAGCCGCGACGTCGATATTCCAGAATGGTTTGAAGTGCTGAGCGAGACGCTGGCAGGCTTGGGCGATGCAGTTTCTTTGCAGTTGGTGCAAGTATGGTTTTACTTGCGCTACGCTGAGCTAACAGGCTATGAGCTGAGCTTAGTGAACGATGTTGCTGGCCAGCCGCTTGATCGCCAAAAGCGCTACATGTACGATTCGATTGAGCGAGGTTTGCGACTGAGCGAGCAAGGAGAGCTTACCGCTGATCATATTAAGTTTTTGCGCTTAGCAGCGAATAAATCGTTGCGTCTGGTGGCACAAATTGGCGGGGTCGAGCAGATATTGCCAGGCTGCTGGTTATTGGCTCGCCAACATGCGGGCGTTTAGTCGTTGAATTGTCCGTATTGGCTGTATTGCAGCGAAGCCATCAAAAACCAAAGCGTGTTATACTAAAACATAAAGAGTTAAGTGCTCGCGCCACCAACGCAGAGAGGAGAAAGGAGACTTTTTGTGAGTCAATCAAAAATGGAAGATATTATTAGCCTGTGTAAGCGCCGCGGCTTTATTTATCAGGGGTCGGATGTTTACGGTGGTCTGAGCGGTACGTGGGATTACGGCCCACTGGGCGTGCAGCTGAAGCGTAATATCATGAACTTGTGGTGGCGCCGGTTTGTTGACGAGCGCGACGATATGTATGGCGTGGATGCAGCAATTTTGATGAATCAGAAGGTTTGGCAGGCGAGTGGGCATGTCGATACCTTCGTCGATCCGCTGTGCGAAGATACGGTCAATCACCGCCGTTTTCGTACCGATCATATTCTCAAGGACAACGGCGTTGATGTAGATGGCATGACCATGGAGCAGATGGATGCGGTAATTGCTGAGAAAGGTATCAAAAGTCCCGATGGCAATCCGCTAAGCAAGTCGCGCACCTTCAATATGATGTTCAAAACGCACGTTGGCGCGACTGAGAGCGAGGACAGTATTTCTTATCTCCGCCCGGAAACCGCCCAAGGCATCTTCACCAATTTCAAAAACGTCGTCGATAGTTTTTATCCTAATTTGCCGTTTGGTATCGCTCAGCAGGGCAAGGCGTTTCGCAATGAAATTGCACCGCGCGACTTTGTCTTTCGCTCCCGAGAGTTTGAGCAGATGGAGATTGAGTATTTTGTCGATCCTGAGTATTGGCAGGAAGCGTTTGACGAACTACTTGCGGTGACGCATGCGTTTTTGGCAGAGCTAGGCTTGAAACCAG
Source organism: uncultured Candidatus Saccharibacteria bacterium (assembly GCA_963551735.1). Classification (GTDB taxonomy): domain Bacteria; phylum Patescibacteriota; class Saccharimonadia; order Saccharimonadales; family Saccharimonadaceae; genus Saccharimonas. The sequence continues at coordinate 71,787 of CAUVHH010000002.1, forward strand.
AGCACATTCACGAGCTAGACGTGCCGGCGGAGGATCGGGCGCACTATAGCAAAAAGACGATTGACATCGAATATGACTATCCAATTGGCCGCGAGGAATTAATGGGTATCGCTTACCGCACTGATTTTGACCTGATGAACATTCAGCGGGTTAGTGGCAAGAGCATGGAATACACCGTCAAGGGGACGAACACAAAATTTGTTCCGCACGTCATCGAGCCGTCGTTTGGTGTCGAGCGGGCGCTGATGGCGGTGCTGTCGGGCGCGTACCGTGAGGACGAGCAAAACGGTGAAAAGCGGGTGTATTTGGCACTGCCAGAGCATTTGGCGCCAGTTAAATTTGCCGTTTCACCGCTACTCAAAAACAAGCCAGAATTGGTAGAAAAAGCCCGTGAAGTCTACACTAGCCTCGCCAAAGCCAACCCCGGCCGGGTGATGTGGGACGACAACGGCAACATCGGCAAGCGCTACCGCCGCCAAGACGAAATTGGCACGCCGCACTGCGTGGTGATTGATTTCCAGACGCTGGAGGACGACACCGTCACCGTGCGCGAGCGGGATACGACGGAGCAGAGGCGGGTGGCTGTTGAAAGTATTGTATGAGACATTATGATTTCAAAGAGCTAAATATCAAAAACTTTAAAGAAGCTAAAGTTGAAGTCTCTGGCGGTTCGCGTCCGCGTATTATTCTGAAACATAAATCGAATAATCAGCAGTTTTTTATCAAGACGTATCGCCATAATACACGTGAGATATGGGCTGAGATGTTTGCATCAAAGCTTGGTGAGGCTGCTCAGTTTGATATTCAGGCAGTTAGTCTAAAAAAATTTCCTACTCAAGCTGAGACAATATTCAGAAATAAATTTGGAGACTATCTACCTAATTCTTGGGTTCCCGTAGGGGCTCTTGTACGCCATGCTTTTCCTAAAGGGTGCGAAATACTGTATGGTGCTCAGATTATTGGTACGGATAAGAGTCCAGTTACTCTAGAGGAGGTGGAGAAGGGTATCAGAGATAGATATTTAGACAGTGAGGATATTTTGTGTTCCATTGCTGATATGATTGTGTTTGATGCGTGGATTGGTAATATGGATAGACATCATGAAAACTGGGCTATTAGTCAAAAGGATATAGTTGCACAGCTAACTCTACTGAAGCCTACCAAGCAGCAGAGAGAAGGATTGAAAAGAGGGAGAGGTTTTACTCCACTTTTCGACCACGGTAGTAGTCTACTTTTCGAGTTAGGAGAAGAGAAAGTTGAGCGATACTATAATAATCGTGATCTTTTTGAGAAGTCTTACATACGGGGTAAAAAATACGGATTCATTTTATCGACCGATTGCCAGAAGAAGAATATTTTTGACATCCTTTCAGACCATGCACAGCAAAGAACTGATTGGCTAAAGAGATTTAAGAGGGCTTTTTCTAAGATCAACAAAGTAGATGATTTAACTATTGCTCGCATGATTCTCTTGATGCCCACTGACGGGGAGCTAAAATATGGCCAAAAGAGAAAAGAACTGCTATACTATTCGTTAAGAAGACGTAAAGAAATCATGAAGAATATTTTAAAATGAAAAGATTGTTTATTTTGAAAAACGATGACGTATCAGAACCTTACGGGTTAATGACGTTTAATGGTAAGTTTACTTTTCGCTTGAATGACGGAGTTGATTTAGATGTATGGAATAAGATTGGTTTTATTCCTCTTGATGATTCGCGATATATCGAAAGTGTAAATCTTTTTGGACACTTGAATAATAGACTACCCATTACATTAAGGAGTGGATCAGATAATAATAAGCTTAGTTATATTGAAAAGACGGGCCTGCGAGTTGCATCTGATAGTTTCTATTTAGAAGAAGTAGAACCTCAAGAAAAATTAGACATTTAGTAAGTCTATAATTCCAAGGGGCTGCTGCTTCAGAAAAGTGAAGAGGATGCGTTAGTTTGATTGTACAGCTTACATATGTAATAGCAGTGTAAATATTGATTTATATACAGTTCTGCTAACGTAGTGTCACAGCACCTCGACTTAGGTTCGTCCCCGTCGAGGTTTTTGGTATAATGGAGTATATCTGATATATAGTAAATCGGGAAATGTCTTAATGACAAAAATACTCGCAATAATTTCCACCCACGGTAATGAATTATTAGGTCCAAATGTGCTGGCGTATATGCTCGCCAAACGGTCTAAACTGTTGGAAGATATAGAATTTATCATAGCTAATCCGCGCGCTTACGCAAAGAATGTGCGTTATACTGAATCGGATCTAAATAGGAGTTATGGGCTTGGTTTAGATACTTATGAGGGTCAGAGAGCGAAGGTGATTGAGGAGCGGATTCGGTTACTGAAGCCGGAGCTGGTATTGGATTTTCATACGACCACTGCGAGCAGCCAAATATTTTGATAACGGCGAATAAAGATAACGAAGTAGTGCAGAGGTTTATCAACTCTAGCGCTGTAAAAGACGTTCTGGTGGTTGAGCCGCTCAACGATATCACGACAGTGGTGTCGAACTTTATGGCTTACGAAGTGCCAAATTCGCATTTGAGCGATGATCTGTACGAGCAAATATGCGCCGACATAGCAAGATATTTGGACGAGGAGACAGTTGACCTAGAGCGAACCTTTTATAAGATGACAGGGAAGATTTTACCCGAGGAAGAAAAGAGCATAACTGGTCTTAAAAACTTTGTCTATAATGATGAGCTGCAAGCTATCCCGGCTTTCCTTGGCGAGGAAGCGTATAAGCAAGACGGTACTTACGCCGGGTTTAGGCTAAAAGTGTTATAATTGTCCCTATGACAAAACTCACCAACGGGCATCTCGTAACGCAAGATTCAGTCGGAGTGACTCGCCACGATTACCTCTATCGAATTTCGCTCAAAGCTCTCATCTATAACGATGCTGGGCAAATATTGGTCGTTAAAGAAATTAATCGGACGTACTGGGATTTGCCGGGCGGAGGCATGGATTATGATGAGGATTTTGAATCATCGCTGAAACGCGAGTTGTACGAAGAAGTTGGCTATAAAGGTGATTTGCGCTATCAACTGTTTGACGCATCAGAACAGATGTATATTGAGCGGCTTGATGCAAATCAAATCTGTTTTTATTGCCGCGTCTGGCCGGAGAATCTTGATTTTATACCAGGTGAAGAGGGTGATGAAATAATGTTTATTAATCCTGAGGAATTATTGCTTCAGAAGAGCGAGGTTGACGCGCCAGCTCGAGCGTATAGGGCGCATATTAAGTGGCGACAGCTGCATAGCGAAATCGTGCGGTAAATATTGATTTGGTTTCGCTAACATTGCAATAAAATTATAATTTTGTTATAATGTTTGTATGGTAATCACTACGATTCAAAAAGTTATCAAGATTGGTTCGAGTCGTGGCGTGACGCTGCCAGCGCGGGATTTGCGGGCGCTGGGGATTCGCGATGGCGATGAACTTGAAGTCACGGTACGTAAGCGTTCGGAGGCGGCTGACGATAATCAAGTGCTCAAAACTGCAAATTCGCTCCTTAGGCGATACAAAGAGGACTTTTCTCACTTGGCGAAGCGCTAATGGTTAGTTTGACTCTCGAGCAGATTCTGCAGCTTCATGCGCTGGTGCTTGTCAAAGACGGCGGTGCAGATGGCGTGCGTGACGTTGGACGGCTGGAGGCTGCGGTGTCAACACAGCATCAAGTAGTATTTGGCGAGGAATTATATGCAACAGTATTTGCCAAGGCAGCGGCGTTGATGCGCGGGATTATTGGCGACCATCCGTTCGCTGATGGTAACAAGCGTACAGCAATGCTCGCCGGACTGACTTTGCTGGAGGTGAATGGGTATAATTTTACAGCACAGCGAGGCGAACTAGAAGATTTCGCTGTCCGCGTCGCGACTGATCATCTCGATATCGATGCGATTGCTGATTGGCTGAAGCGTCATTCGCGGGACGTATCAATGGTTTGATAACAAGGAATTTTAGTGGTAAGTAGAGTTTCTACGAGGTTTCTCGCCGCCCAATAGAGATGATATACTAAGGTTCATGACTACTATCTATATCGCTCGCCACGGCCAGAATGAAGACAATGTGCGCGGAATTTTGAACGGCCATCGCGACCTGCCGCTGACTGATTTGGGACGCCAGCAAGCGCGGCAATTGGCGCGTCACATCAAGGATAGGGAGCTGGTTTTTGACGCAGTGTATGCATCGCCGCTTGATCGAGCTTTCGAGACGGCAGCGATTGTAGCGGCGGCGCTGGGCCTTGCCGATCCGATAGTTCACGATGATTTAATCGAGCGTGATTTTGGCATTATGACCGGTAAGCTGGCGGCTGATATTGAGGAAATCTGTGCGCCGGACATCATCAAAGCAGAGAACGTGACCTATTTTTTGCATCCTGACGGCGCTGAGACTTTTCCTGAGTTATTGGCTCGCGGCCAGCGGGTGCTTGATTTCATGGCGCATCAACACCCAGATCAAACGGTGTTGTTGGCTTGCCATGGCGATATTGGCAAAATGATATATGCTGCGGCAACCAGCACGCCATGGCGGCAGGTCTTAACCGATTTTTACTTTGGCAATACGGATATTATCGGTCCAGTGGACGTACTCTAAACGTGATATTATTTATATATGAGAGAAATTGAGATAAAAGTTAGGTTGCAAGATAAAGAAGGGTTGTTGGCTGCGCTGGCGGGTAAAGGCGTTGCTCTTGGCGAGCCGGTGCGTCAGCGCGATCAAGTGTTTGGTCTGCCGGGAGAAGCTGGCGGCGACGGCAATACAGTGCCTTGGCTGCGGGTGCGTACCGAAACGCATGGACAAGGCGAAAATGAAACCAAGCGGACGTTATTCACTCTCAAACGATCAGTGACTGGGCAGCTGGATAGCATTGAGCGCGAAACAGAAGTTGGCGATCCAGACGTCATGATCGCTATCGTTAAGGAGCTAGGTTTCGTGCCGTTTTCGGACTTGTCGAAGACTCGCCGGACTGGCAAACTGAATGATGTGGAAGTATGTATCGACTCGGTGGAAGGTTTGGGCGACTTTATGGAATTAGAGCGATTAGCTGACGAGAATGCCGACCCTGCTGTTATAACCGATGATCTGTGGCGCATTATGGCGGAATTAGGCATCAGCCGTCAAGATGAGGTGACTGACGGTTATGATATTTTGATGAAAAAGTTGGAGGCATAGTGTAATGACCGAACGTGTTTTGCCGAAAGGTGCTCGTCTGATTCCTCGGGAGGCGGAACTTGTTTTTAGAGGTGAGATTTATGAAGTACATCAATGGCCGCAAAAGATGCCCGATGGTAGCGTAAAAACTTTTGAAATGCTGCGCCGTCCAGACACTGTGATGGTCATTGCGCTTGACGAGGCTGGCGATGTTCTAGTAATCGACGAAGAGCAGCCGGGCGGGATTGTCCGCAAGAACCATTTGCCAGTCGGCCGGGTTGACTCTAGCGACGAGTCGGTATTAGCAGCGGCGCAGCGCGAATTGAGAGAAGAAACAGGCTGTACTTTTCCTGATTCTGATTGGGTATTGCTAGATGTTGTGCAGATGGATAAGAAAATTGAGTGGTTTACCTATTTGTTCCTGGCTACAGGGGGAGTGTTGCATCGAGCAGCGCAGCATCTTGATGTCGGCGAAAATATTACGGTTAAATCAGCACCTTTGGCAGAAGTGCTGCATCAAGACAACGTGCTTCGGTATTTTCCGTGGCTTCGCGATGTTGAATCGGCTGAAGATTTAACGCCTCGTGATTATATTAAAAAAGCTAGCAAAATCTCTTGACGTAAATCATACTGCATTATATAATTCATCAGTGCGAAAAAATTGTGATGTTTGGCAAGGTATTGAGCGCGAGCCTCAGTCGCGCATTTGCGGTGCCGATTTACCAGACTGTGGTCCACTAGTGTCGTTTGAAACGACAGTTGGAAGAGTCTTAAAGCCTGGTGAAATTATTGATGTGGATATTGAGGCGATTTATGAAGCGGCAGCTGCTGTCGGTCTGAGCGAGCGGGAAATGGATGAAGCCGAGATTGTATTTGCCTCAAGAAAGCACAGCGAAATATTACCTAGCGGTTGTTCAGGATATTATCAATACCAAAACGGACGGCATTGTATTAAAATTAGATGCGATAAGGATGCGGCAAAGACCGCTCGCCATGAGCTGCAGCATATGGCTGACGAGCAAGGTGGTGTTTTGTACGAAGATAATCGGCCGGCTATATTAAAATTTGCCAGTGCTGCCGGAGAAAGAATAGAGAGTTGTTCTTCCCGAGCTGTTTTAATGGCGACTGGAGCAGAAGTTTTGGCTTTTACGAACAGTTTTGATAAATGCAGTTTATACTGTGGCATTGTCGCAGCGGCTTCGATTTGTGTTGCCGGGTTGGCAAAAGTTTATTATATCTTTGGCTATATATCGCACCCAGCTGAGGTACGGGCCCGCCGGGCTGAAAAATTAAATACGTCGAATATCTTAAAATTTAGTAGCAATTAGGGTATGCGATTCGTAACTCACCGACGCTTTGGCCGATTAGCCTTCGGCGTGTTACACTTGATTTATGACAAAACCTTTTCTTCTTTTACAATCCCGTCCCGAGGACGAAGCGTCTGACGACGAATATGCAGCTTTTTTGAAATTTGGCGGTTTGCAGCCGGAGCAGCTGCAACGCTTACGGCTTGATCGCGGCGAGTTCTCGTCAGTTAATTTGGATGATTACAGCGGTATTTTTATGGGTGGCGGGCCGGCTAATTTTGCTTATCCGCCAGAGAAAAAATCTCCGGAGCAGCGGCAGTTTGAGGATTATATTATGCCGCTGCTTCGCCAGATTGTAGCCGAGGATAAGCCGTTTTTAGGCACTTGTTTGGGTGTGGGGGCGCTGGTAACGGCGCTGGGCGGCCAGACGGACTTTGATCATGGCGAGCCGGTTTGCGCGGTGGATATAAATTTGACGCCGGAAGCGCAGGACGATCCGCTGCTGGCTGGCTTGCCGGCTAGTTTTCGCGGCTTCGTTGGGCATAAAGAGGGCACCGATACGGCGCCGCCGAATAGCGTAGTGCTAGCACGTTCTGCGGCCTGTATACAATTGCTGCGCGCCGGGAAAAATGTTTATGCGGCGCAATTTCATCCTGAGCTTGATGCTGACGGCTTGGCTCTGCGGATTAATATCTATAAGCATGCCGGCTATTTCGCGCCGGAGGAGGCTCGAGATCTGATCGATGCAGCGTACCGCGAATCGGAATTGGTGACCGAACCGGTCAAGATATTGCGGCGGTTCGTTGAAAAATATGCGGAATAGTTTGACGCTTTCTAGCTAGACTGCGGAATTTCGTTATTAGCAAAAGGCCTCGGGTAATCCCGAGGCCTTCTTGACGGCCAAAGCTGAGAAAGGCTTACTCTTTCTTCTTGCCGCGTGATTTGACGGTAATTTTCTTTGGCTCTGGCGCTGGCGTGACTGGCACGGTGACTTTCAGGACGCCATCGTCCAGGTGCGCTTCGATAGCATCGGCGTCAGCGCGCTCTGGCAGCTGGACGCTGCGGTAGAAGCTGCTGCTCGACTCGCGTACGACGTACTTCTTTTCTTTGTCTTCTTCTTTTTCGTGCCGTTGGGCTTGGATGACCAAGTTGCCGTTTTCGACAGAAATATTGACGTCGTCTTCACCGAATTTCGGCAAGTGAACCTCGACGACTAGCGCATTATCTTTCATGTAAACATCAGTGGTAGGCAAGCCGACTGAGCGCATTTGGCGCGGCATCCAGCTGTCATCATTAAAGAAATGGCGCTGCAGGGCATCCATTTCGGCAAACGGGTCGAATCGAACGAGTTTACTCATTTGTATTACTCCTTTCGTTTATGATTTGGCGAGCTTTTGCTCTATATTTTATTGTAATTGGTTGGCACTCGCGTGTCAAGAGTGCCAAACATAAGTAGAATAACAGTAGTCTAGTGTGCCTCAAAGATTTCCCTGATTTTTCCACGGCAGTACATACGCTATATATAGTGGCGCTATATATAGCGTATGTGTAGCTTTGTCTAAATACGGTACAATAGATGTATGGGATGGTTGCGTGATTTAATTTTTGGCGAGCCGGATGGCGATGACGAATATTTGGCGCGTCTTAATAATAATGATATGGTCTCGCCGCAAGATAATCGCGGCAGTAGGGACGAAAGTAACTTCGATAAAGACACTTCAGGGGTTGCTGCAGATACTAGGAAGTCAGACAGTAAGCCTCAGCCCGATCAATATCACTCGGCTAACGGGCAAAAAGCGATTCCCGAGATAGAGGTTGAGCGCACCGAGGCGCATCCGTCGGGCGATAATAAGTATCTCGAGGTGTGGGCGCATATTCGCAACCACGCGAGCTTTGACGTGGAGCTTGATAAATATGAGATATTAGGGCAGCGAGGTGACTTGAATAAATTTCTCAAGCCAGGCGAGATTTTTGAGCTGCGTTTGTATCGCGGGCCGATGCCGCAGAGCGATTCAGTACGCAAAATGTATATTCAGTACAAGATTGTTGGTACGGGCGACTATTTTCAGGCTGATCACATGATAGAGTATAAATATGAACAAGATAATCGCGGCAACAAGTGGTATATGCCAGACGAGCTGAAGCTGCTGCGGCCAGTCCGCGATATTTAGAAAGCAGGAAAGAAGTGAGAGTATTTTTTACAGACGGTAGTGCTAGCCCAAATCCGGGTCCAGGCGGTTATGCGGTAATTGAAAACGGCCAGCCGGTAGCTTTGGGTAGCGAAGACGGCCAGACGACGAATATTCGTATGGAAGGTTTGGCGCTAATTGCGGCTATGGAATTAGCTGGCGATGAGCCGTGCGAAATTCATAGCGATAGCGAATTTTGGATTAATGTATTGACTAAATGGGCGCCAGGCTGGGCTGCTAAAGGTTGGCGTAAAAAAGGCGGCGAAATTAAGAATCTTGATCTCGTGCAGCAAGCGCACGCGCTTTACCAATCGACGCAACCGAAGCTGGTTTGGGTGCGCGGCCACGTCGGCCATGAACAGAACGAGCTAGCGGATGAGTGGGCGAACAAAGCGCGGGCTGGCGTTCGTCTATAGCGAGAGAGTCTTGGCTGTTTTACTGTCGATCTAGATTTGGCGGGGTGGGGCGTGCTATAATGGACTTGTTAATAATTTAATATCCAGAGTGCGACGAGGGACTGGCCTGATGACTCGCCGGCAACCTGCTCTTGCAGCAAGGTGCTAATTCCAGCCTGCTTGACCAGGAGAGATATTGTCTTTGCGGCTCCTTTCTTGGCCTTGTAGCGGGGCAGATAGAAAGGAGTTTTTATGTCTGTAGAATCTAATAATCAAGCAGTATATCGTACGGCCGAGAGCGTTTCGCCAAAACATCCGGACAAGATTTGCGACCAAATCAGCGATGCTATTCTGGACGCGTATCTTGCCAAAGACCCGCAAGCTCGAGTGGCGATTGAGGCTTGCGGCGGCCATGGTGCGTTGTTTCTAACCGGCGAAGTATCGTCGAGCGAGCTAGTTGACGTCAAGCAGATTGCGCGGCGGCTGGCTGGCGACGACGTGGAAATTATTGAGCGGATTGCACGCCAGAGCCCAGAGATTGCCCAGGGAGTGGACGCGGGCGGTGCCGGCGATCAAGGGGTAATGATTGGTTATGCTTGCGCTGAGACGCCAGAATTATTGCCGCTAGAATATGCTTTGGCGCGGGCCTTGAACCGCTTTTTGTATGAGAAATGGCCGTATGACGGCAAAACGCAGGTGACGACTTATGGCGGCCAGATTGCGGCGATTGTTGCCAGCTTCCAGAATGCGCCGCACGACGAGCTGGCGGCTGCAGTGCGGCAGTGGTTTGCGCAGCAAAAATATGTGGCAGGTGATTTTGACGGTATTTCTCTGCATATAAATCCGGCAGGCGATTGGCAAATTGGCGGTTTCGCGGCGGACGCTGGTCTAACTGGGCGCAAATTAGCAGTTGATAATTATGGCCCGCGGATTCCGCTAGGCGGCGGGGCGTTTAGCGGCAAGGACGCCACTAAGGTCGATCGCAGCGGTGCCTATATGGCGCGGCGGATCGCAGTTGATTATCTTAAAAAGTTTGCAGCTCAGGAAGTGTTGGTGCGCTTGGCGTACGCAATCGGCCACGACCAGCCGGTTGAAGCTACAGCGGTAGTTGACGGCGTCGAGCAGCCAATCGCAGGTTATAACCTTAGTCCAGCGGGTATTATTGATAAGTTGCAGCTGGCTCGTCCGCAATACGAACCAACAGCGCGCTACGGCCATTTTGGTAACGGCTTTACTTGGGATAAGTAGTCCCGCGCCTTAAGTTGTATAATAAGGGTAGTGAAGCAAGATTTAGCCTTAGAAATATTATTGAGCGGCGAAAGCGCACTGCTGACCGGCCCGGCAGGAACGGGCAAGACTTTCGTGCTGAATCAATTCATCAACTTGAGCAAGGCTAGCGGCAAGTATGTATCGGTGACAGCGACGACCGGGCTAGCGGCGACGCATCTGGGCGGCGCGACGATTCATGCTTGGTCGGGGATTGGCGTCAGCGACCGCCTGCCGAATGGTTTTGCCGAACATGTTAGCAAAAGCCGCCGCGAAATTATCGAAAAAACCGATGTCTTGATTATTGATGAAATTAGTATGCTGCACGATTATCGCTTGGACATGGTTGACGAAGTTTGCCGTTTAGTACGCAAGAGAGTCGACGAGCCATTCGGCGGCATTCAAGTGGTACTGTCTGGCGATTTCTTTCAGTTGCCACCGGTTAATCGGTCAGAAAGCCGCGAGGGCGGGTTCGTAGTGAATTCATCGGCGTGGCGCGAGCTTGATCCGACGGTATTGTATCTGAACGAGCAGTTTCGCCAGCGCGACGGCGATACGCTGCTAGAAATCTTGACGGCGATGCGGGCTGGCGATTTGCGCCGCCGCCACGCCGAGCAGCTGTTAGAGCGGACCGAATATCAACCGCCAGCCGGAGCAGATCTGACAGAATTGCATACTGTGAATGTTGACGTCGATAGAATTAATCAAGCCAGGCTGGCTGAATTACCAGGCGACGAGGTGCTGTATCAACGCCACACTACTGGTAATAACAACTACGTTGATAATTTGCAGCGCAGCGTACTAGCGCCAGAGGTGCTGACGCTCAAAATAGGCGCGCTGGTGATGGCGGTCAAGAACGATCAGGCGCGGCGCTATGCCAATGGCAGTATTGGTATGGTGGTTGATTTCGAGCCAGCGACGGATTATCCGGTAGTGGAGTTTCGTAATGGCCGGACAGTGACTATGCAGCCTGACACTTGGGAGTTGCGCGACGGTACGCGCAAACGAGCTAGCGTTAGCCAAATTCCGCTGCGTTTGGCGTGGGCGATTACTGTTCATAAAAGCCAAGGCATGACGCTGGATAGCGCGCGAATTGACCTGCGCAAAGCCTTTGTGCCGGGCATGGGCTATGTGGCGCTTAGCCGGGTGCGCGATATTGATAACTTGTATTTGACTGGTATTAACCGCATGGCTTTGCAGATGAGCGATGAAGCCTATGCTATTGACAAGCAGCTACGCACTCGGGCGGCGGATGATGCTAAAAAGTTCGCGCACTTACAACCAAAAGCCGACAAACGCGCGGCCGGTGAACTTAAGCCCGCCAAAAAAGCGAACAGCGCCAATTCTAGCTGGTCGGCTAAAATTGCTAAAATGCGCCAGACTTATCCTAATGCTTATAAACCATGGATTAAGGCTGATGACGATGAATTGCGCCAAATGTTCATTAACGGCGAAAGTATTGCTGCGATGAGCCAGAAACTCGGCCGCCACCATGGTTCGATCAAAATGCGCTTGCAAAAACATTTTGGCGAGGATGTTGTACAGTAAATAAACCAATATTAGAATAGCGCCTAATAATTGTAGTAGAATATATATCATGAATAATGACCAATCAACACCGGCTGATGACCAGCCGCCAGAGCCAACTGATATTTTCCTCTGGGCGAACCAAGCTGATGCGCATAAGGACGAGCTCGAAATCGACCTATTTCTATTTACGAAGGGCTACACTGTCTACGCCACTAATTATGCTAAGGAGCTCAAGGCACAGCTCAAGGTATTATTCCTTTACGATATGATTAGCCAGGTGCAAACTGGTGCTGCCACTGGCATGACAGTGCGCGACTTTGAAGCGGCTGCTGCTGAGGATAATGTGTTGGAGCGTACTACCTTGGACCGGGTAGATCACGCGCAAGAGGTGATTGAGCAGATTCGTTACGGCGAGGAAACGCTAGAGGTGTTCCGCGAAGGCGACCATGAGTTCAAGAAGGTCAAGGGGATCGTAGCGCGTTTCAGCCGCCAGGGGGCCGAGCCGTTTTTCGTGGCTAAGATTTTACCACAGTCGCAAGTGCTTAAAGGTGCAACCGCTTGGATGTATAACGGCGATTCGTTTCAACCGTTTAGCGCTGATGTCGGCCTGAAAATCACGCCAGACAATCAAGTGTTGATTGCCGGCGGTGATATCTTTGCCTTTAACGAGTCGAAATTTATCCGTTTGTTTGGTTACGACGCTAAGCAGTTCGCTGTTGCCGAAGAAAAAATTGCTGAGATCGAGAAAAACTTTAAGTTAAAGTTCCCTGAAGGTATGACTTTCGATGCGTTGGTGCGCGATACTAAATCGTTAGTAACTAAGCTGCAAAAAGTTGACGTCGGTCTGGTGACGCAAGAGCAGGTTATCGAGCAGGCCGACGAAATGGGCCTAGAACTGATGACTGACGACGCTACTGGCGAGATTATCATTATGGATGCCAAGGATGCGGCTAAATTCGTTAACTTGCTAAATGATGACTATATGACTAGCGATATGACTGGTATCAAATACGAATTAAAAGGCAAGAAGGAACTGCGCGGCGATAGCGAAGCGACTGTTCCAGAAAGGTAAAAAATGAGCGAAGAATACGGTGGAGCAAAGGTTGTAGTTATCGGCGGCGGGACGGGTAGTTTCACGCTGCTGTCTGGTTTGAGAAAATACGTATCAGACTTAACATCGCTAGTTAATATGGCGGACGATGGCGGCTCGACAGGGCAATTGCGCGACGAGCTAGGCGTGCTGCCGCCAGGCGATGTGCGGCAATGCTTAGTAGCGTTGAGCGACAGCCCGCGGGTGCGTGATTTGTTTAATTATCGATTTGACGACGGTAGTTTGAAGGGTCATGCTTTTGGCAATTTATTTTTGACAGCGCTCGAGAAAATGACCGGCAGCTTCGGTGAAGCGGTGCAGCTAGCTAGCCAAGTCCTCAATATTCAGGGTAGGGTGATTCCAACGACGCTGACTGATATCACATTATGCGTCGAAGATGCGTCTGGCGAGACGATCAAAGGCGAGTTCAAGATCGCGCATGCCAATATTGCTAAACGGCCAAAAGTGTGGCTAGAGCCAGAGGCAGTAGCGCACCCAGCAGCCGTTCAGGCGATTCTAGAGGCTGATATGGTGGTGATTGCACCAGGTAACCTATACGGCAGTTTAGCGCCGGCGCTGGTAATTGGTGAAATTCAGGAAGCATTGGCAGCGACTCGGGCGAAATGCGTCTTTGTCTGTAATTTGGTTACTAAGCCTGGTCCGACTGACAATTTGAGCGTGGTGGACTTTGCTAGCGAGATTGAGCGTTTGGCGGGTAGCGAGTTCCTTGATTATGTAGTTTTTAATACTGATCAGCCATCGGCAGAACTAATGGATAAGTATGCTCATGACGGTGAGCATGTGGTGCAATATGATATCAGCGAGCTAAAACGCCAGCACTACGAATTCCGCGGCGCGAGTATCCTAGCGAAGAAAGTTTGGTTGGGCGCCCAGTCGAGCGATCCGATTGCGGCAGTACGCAGTTTTATCCGGCACGACCCTGACGCAGTAGCACGCCAGCTGATGCGGATATATTTTGCATAAGCAGCGTTTTCTGTCATGGCTGACCTCTATAGACGCTAGATATAGCGTCTATTTGTTTGTTGAAACGCTATAGTTTTCCACGTTTTTGTGGAAAAGTAAAGAAGTTATCATTTTTAGTAAAAAAGGTATTGCACAAGCATGATGAAACGTTGTATGATAAAGCTAGTGGCAAGGCAAGAGATAAGAATCTCGAGTCAAAACAAACACCACCGCGTAAAATAACAAAAGAAAGTAGGGTAGTCATGACTGACGCAGCTATTAGCCAATCTATGTACGGTAGGGCGGGCGTCTTGGTTTGCGTACCTGACGCTTACGTATCGCGGGCGACGCTGTCTTTGGGCGCGTAGCCGTATAGTTTGTGGTACTTTTACAATTCGAAGTTGGACATCCTCGAGATCAACAACCTGATAGTGAGCAGTGGAATATCGACCCACGCTAAAATTGTCGAAAGTTCTTTCCTCTAACACAACACCTCCCAAAAACTCCACCTCACACACAAGTCTCTCAAAGGTATGCTAAATACGATATGAGTTGTTTGACAGCTCTTGATTTTAAGCATACTTGACTAAACTAAAACAAACACACCTATGCGAAAACAAACAGCTCGCTATCAGATTGGTGATCTCGAGTCCCTCGCCAGACCATATGGTATGATGGGGGAATGAGTATTAAAGAACATCCACCACTTCATGTTCCAGTATTACTTAATGACGTTGTGCGGCTGCTTAATCCTAAAGATGGCGAGAGTTATCTCGACCTGACGGCTGGATACGGCGGACACGCGCGCGCCATTGTCGAACGAACGCATGATTATCGCGGAATGACTTTGGTTGACCGCGATGAATTTGCACAAGCAAACCTAGCGGCATTTGTCGGCAAAGGGGCAGAATTAATACACGCTGATTTTGTCAGCGCTGCCCGACAGTTGATTGCTATAGGTAAGCAGTTTGATATGATATTGATTGATTTGGGGGTGTCGTCACCACAGCTTGATAGGGCTGAGCGAGGATTTTCATTTTCGCATAGCGGTCCGCTGGACATGCGGATGGATCGGCGGCAAGCTTTAACTGCAGAGCAGGTGGTTAACACCTATTCGCAGGGCGAGCTGGAGCGGATTATTCGCGATTACGGCGAAGAGTGGCCAAATATTGCGCGGCGTTATGCTGCTGCGATTATTAAGGCTAGACCGCTGGCGACAACTGAAGATTTGGCATCGGCTATCTTGAGGGCGCATGTCGGACGGCGCCAGCGAACGCATCCGGCGACACGTACTTTTCAGGCGATTCGGATTTTTGTAAACGATGAGCTTGAGCAAGTACGAGCGATTATGCCATTATTACCCGAGCTGCTATCGCAGGGCGGGCGAGTCGGTGTAATTAGCTTTCATAGCCTGGAGGATCGTATCGTTAAGCGATACTTTGCCGAACAGGCCAAGAACGGCTACGAGGCGGAGCTTCGTATCATTACAAAGCATCCTGTCGATGGAGCCACTAAAGATGTTCACAATCCGCGTTCGCGAAGTGCTAAACTTCGTGTCGCTGTGAAAATATAAAAACAGAAAGGAAGATGTAGCATGACTCGCCGCATCCAAGTACAAGTCCAAGCCGACGTTCAGCATGACATCACTGTCGTGCGCCGCGCCGCTTAGGCAAAAATAACACAACTCTATAGGGCAGAGGAGCGTAATTTTCGTTTTTCTCCTAACGTTCCTCTGGCTTTTGAGTGTCAAAATAAATAACAAAAACGAATCCACCACATGTCATATTCACGAACTACACAATTTAATAGCCGGCGCCAAGGTAATTATGGGCGCAACCGCAATACAGTTGCTTTTGCATCGGCTATCAAACTCGGCCCGATTTCTAATGCGATTATTATTGCACTTCTCTTGACGCTGCTAGGTCTGTTATACTTAACACAAGCGGGGAGTGTTTCGGGCTATGATTATGAATCAAATGACGTCAGTAATAAAATTTCGACGTTGACCGAACAGAAGAGTGATCTGGCGGTTGAGAATGCTCGCCTGACAGCTCTGCAATCGGTTAAAGACAGCAGTGTTGCTCAAAGGATGGCTACCCCGGCTGATACTCAGTATGTAAGCAAATAGGAGTTTAAGATCATGAGTGTATCGCCAACTCGTTTTATTCGATGCTCGAGAGTTGGCTTTTTGTTTAGTATAGTGTTGGTCGTTTCGGCCATTTTCGTAGTGCAACTTTTCGTGGTGCAGGTAGTGCGGCATGATTACTATGTAACACAGGCTGATAATGAGCAGATTAAGAAATTCACACTCAAAGCGCAGCGCGGCGAGATTTATGCTATGGACGGCAGCGACCCGAAGCCGCTGGTGATGAACGAGACAGTCTATAAAGTTTGGGCTGATCCAACACAAGTATCTGATAAGCAGGCGGTGGTAGATACACTGAATAGCGTCGCTGGCGGCAACGTAGTTGATGGCTTTGCAAAGTTGATTGACAAAAAACCTAGCCGTTACCAAATTTTGACGAAATATATTACGCGGACGCAGGCTGAATTAATCAAGAAGAAAAAGCTAGCAGGCATTGGCTTTGAAGTTGGAACGCGCCGGGTCTATCCCGAAGGACGATTGGCTAGCCAGGTTTTGGGTTTTGTTAATCACGAGGGTAAGGGAGTATATGGCTTCGAGCAAGCTAATGACCGGACTTTGTCTGGGCGCGACGGCATGCTCAAAACGGTGACGGATGCTCGCGACGTACCGCTAACAATTGGCGACAAGAATGTCCGCCAGCCGGCAGTAAATGGTCAGAGTATTGTTTTGACGATTGATCGTAATATTCAGACACAAGTCGAGTCGGCTCTAGAGGCTGGTGCTAAGCGTAGTAAAGCCACCAGAGCAAGCGCTATTGTCATGGAGCCAAGTACTGGTAAAGTGCTGGCAATGGCCAATATGCCGACGTATGATCCGTCTAATATCAATACTTCTGACGTGTCGGTATTTAACAATGATACGATTTCGCATCCGTACGAAGCGGGCTCTGATGTCAAGACTTTCACGGTAGCGACCGGAATCGACAAGGGTGTTATCTCGCCGCAGAGTACTTACAATAATACTGGCAAAATCAAGGTTGAAGACATCACAATCAATAACGCTTCGAAAAATAGCTTTTTGAACGGCGATATTACTATGCAGACAGCGCTGAACTGGTCGCTAAATACTGGTATGGTAACGATTGCGCAGCGACTGGGAAATGGTTCTTATATTACTCGCGGCGCTCGCGATACGATTTATGATTACTTTTATAATCGTTTCCGGCTGGGGCAGCTGACTGGTATTGAGCTAGCGAATGAGGCGGGCGGCACAGTTATTTCGCCAGCACAGCAAGAAGGTAATGCTGTGCGTTACAGTAATATGGTGTTTGGCCAGGGTATGAATGTGACAATGCTACAGGTGGCGAGCGGTTTTTGTTCGGTAGTTAATGGTGGCGTATATCACGCGCCAACGATTATTAACGGCACTATGGGTGATGGCGGCAAGTTTGCGACTACGGCGGCGAAGACTAGCGCTCGTGCTATCAGCGAAGCTTCGTCGCAGACAGTGCGCGAAATGGTGCATCAGGCTCATTATGCGACATATAAGCCGCATGACGACTCGGAACGCTGGCTAGTCGGCGGCAAGACCGGTACTTCGCAGGTGATTGTTAACGGCAAGTATGATGATAACGAGACGATTGGTACCTATCTGGGTTTTGGCGGCGAATACGGCAAAATTCCGCGTTACGTTATCATGGTAGAGATAGCGGCAGACGGCCGCGGTATGGGCGGCGGCTCGGACGCTAAGCCTATTTTCAACGAGATATCCAACTGGATGATAAAATACTTAAAATTAGCCCCGAGAGAGTAGGGTAGGGAGTATAATGGTAATATGTCGATTGTAACTTTTGGAAACGAATTGAACTCGGTTTTTCTAATGAGCTTGATGGCGTTTCTACTGGCAATGCTGCTAACGCCAGTATATACATATTTTGCTTACAAATATAAATTCTGGAAAACACAGCGTACAGCAGCGGTAACTGGCGAAAAACTCAAGATTTTTAACTTATTACATAAGAAGAAAATCGAGCGGCATATTCCGACCATGGCGGGAATAATTGCCGTAGTGGCGATTATGGCGGTGACGCTGGCCTTTAATCTGGATCGAGCGCAAACTTGGCTGCCATTGGCGGCTTTGGTTGGCGGCGCGGCGATTGGTTTGATTGATGATATTTTGAATGTTTTTGGCTCTAACCGCAAGGACGCTGGTCTGCGCAGCTGGGTGAAATTTGCCATGATTATCGGCGTCGGGCTGGTGCTGGGCTGGTTTTTCTTCTGTAAGCTCGGCTACTCGTCGGTGCATATCCCATACGTTGGCGATTGGCAAATGGGCGCGTGGATTGTCGGATTGTTTGTGTTTGCGGTGGTAGCGACGGGTAACGCGGTCAATATAAGCGACGGCCTGGACGGCTTGGCGGGCGGTTTGCTGGTAATGTCGTTTTCAGCATTTGGTGTGATTGCGCTACTGCAAGGCCACTTGAAGTTAGCGGCGTTCTGCTTCACGGTGGTTGGCGCTTTGCTGAGTTATTTGTGGTTCAATATCTTTCCAGCACGGTTCTTTATGGGCGACGTTGGCAGCTTTGCTTTTGGGACGAGCTTGGGTGTAGTAGCGATGATGACCAACACGCTGTTTTTGCTGCCGATTATCGGCATATTGTTCGTGGTCGAGGCTGGGTCTAGCTTGTTGCAGATGACCAGCAAGAAATTATTCCATCGCAAGATATTTCTGTCGGCGCCGATTCATCATCATCTGGAGGCATCAGGCTGGCCAGAGGCTAAAGTGACGATGCGTTTTTGGGTGATTGCTGGCGTGGCGGCGTTTGTGGGGATGGCGATGGCGATGACCGGGGGGCATATTGCTCCGTGATTGGCGCTCGGCACCGCGACAGGTACGTACAATTTACCGATGGCAAAATCCAGCGTAAACACCGGCCTGATTATTGGTTGGTGTTATGTGCGGCGTTGTTGATGCTGGTAGGAATGATAATTGTTTATTCGGTCGGGCCGCAGTATGCTAATTTGCAGAATAGTGCTTATGGCAGCGATTATTCTAGTACATATTTCTTTTTCAAACAGCTTATGGGTATTAGCCTGGCAGTTAGTGGTTTTGTACTGCTAGTATTAGTACCGTTTGATTATCTCAAGAAGTATATTTTTCAGTTAATGATGATTGGAATTGGCTTATCGTTTTTGCTTTTTTTGATTGGAAATATTCTGCATATTGATGCAATAGCGCAGAACACGCTAGGCGCTTATCGCTGGTTTCACTTGGGACCAGTTAATTTTCAGCCGTCCGAGCTGCTAAAACTAGCAATGACTTTGTATATGGCGGTGTTTTTAGGTAAACGCTACCAAGAGGGCAAGATAAACGACTTGAAAGAAACAGTCTACCCAGCAGCGGCGTTGGTCGGCTTTTTGTTATTTATTGTCGTAGTGTTGCAAAAAGACATGGGCTCGGGAGTGGCGATAGCGGCGGCTGCGGCGTCGATATTTATGGTGAGTACGATAAGAATGAAAACTCTGATGCAAATTGCATTAGTGGGTGTACTGTTTTTGGGACTCACGGCAGTAACGGCGCCGCACCGGTTGGAACGGATTACGACGTTTTTCGGAGCGAGTAAATCAGCCTCGCAAGACGATAACGATTATCATATCAAAAACGCAATGATTGCGTTGGGGACAGGCGGGTTAACTGGCCGCGGTATCGGCAAGAGTATTCAATCGACAGGCTACTTACCAGAGGCAATTAACGATTCGATTTTTGCTGTAATTGGCGAGATTTTTGGTTTTGCCGGGACGGTATTGGTAGTAGTGTTGTTTGCAGCTTTGTTGCTGCGGGTTTTGCGAGTTGCTGAATACTCGCCAGATATGACCAGGCGATTGGTAGTGGCGGGTATTTTTGGCTGGCTATTTGCGCACTTTTTCATGAATATTGCATCAATGATTCACTTAGCGCCGTTAACAGGTATAACGCTGCCGTTCTTGAGTGCTGGCGGCAGTAGTATGCTGTTTTCGGGCGCGGCTTTGGGGATTGTTTTTCAGCTATCGCGATATACTGCACATAAACCAATAGATATAGGAGGCCAAGATGCGGATATTAGCCGTAGGCGGCGGCTCGGGGGGTCACGTTACTCCAGTCGTCGCCGTGTTGCGAGAAGTTAAAAAACAGCAGCCAGATGCAGAACTGCGGTTTTGGGTTGACCGCAAATTTAGCAAACAAGCGCGTAATGTTATGACTAGCTTTGATAACTCGGTGCGCGTAGATGTCATTGCTAGCGGTAAATTGCGCCGCTATCATAATCTTAGCGTTGTGCGTCAGCTTTTACGCTTACGGACAATTGTGTGGCCAAATTTTGTTGATGCGCTCAAGGTGTGCGTGGGCTTTGTCCAGAGCCTAGTGAAACTAATCGCCTGGCGTCCAGACGTGATATTCACGAAAGGAGGCTACGTTTGCATGCCAGTCGGCTTGGCGGCACATGTACTGCGTATTCCGCTGGTAATTCACGACTCAGACGCTCATCCAGGATTAACTAATCGCGTATTGGCACGTTGGGCCGATCGTATTGGTACTGGCGCTCCTCTAGAATATTATCCGTACCCCAAGGCGATTAGTCGTTACGTTGGCGTACCGATCCGCGAAGGATTTAAGCCGTACAGCGAGCAGCAGCGCCGCGTGGTTAAGGAAAAACTAGGATTTCCAAGTAACAGACCGTTAGTGCTGGTTACTGGCGGCGGTTTGGGTGCGGAACGGTTGAATAATGCTGTGGCAGATACTATTAGCGAACTTACACAGTTCACTAGCGTAATTTTAATAACTGGTACTGGCCAATATGCCGAGATTCGGCGGCGGTTGCCGGAGGATACAGATCAAGTTAAAGTCTATGACTTTGTTAGCGATGGTATGATTGATATGCTTGGTGCGGCTGATGTTGTGGTAGCACGAGCTGGTGCGACCACAATTCTCGAGCTGGCAGCGCTAGCCAAGCCAACGATTCTGGTGCCGAACGGCTTCTTAACCGGTGGTCATCAAATTAAAAATGCCAAGGTGTACGAAGATAAAGGCGCTGTCAAAGTCATCGACGAAATGCAAATGGAAAAAACGCCGCAGTTGCTCGTCGACGAGATAAAAAGCGTTATTGATGATCCCGCAGAAGCACGGCGAATGGGGCAGGCCTTTTTGTCGTTTGCGCACCCTGGTGCTGCTAAAGATATGGCTGATATGATTCTAGATGCTGCTAATAGCCGCCGAGCGAACCCTGATAGCGCTGCAAAATGATATAATTAATACCACAAGCATGTTTGGTATGAGATCGAAAAAATCTAAATCACGCCGCGCCGCACAGCCTGTGCGGCGCCGTGCTGTGGTTGATGATAGCTCGCCTAGTGCGGGAACACTATTTCGGCGTAATCGTACCTTGACTGGCAGCCTCATTTCCTCGGTGTCTAGCCCTAATGAACAATCGGCTAGCTTGCAATCGCCGCGCGTACAGGCGCACAACCTGAAGCGCAAACGCCGCTCTATCCGCTTAGCGTTGATTAGCGCATTAGTGCTAATTGCTGGTTTGGGGTGGCTGCTTACTCAGATCATTGTCGAGCCGAAAGTGCAAATTGTCGGCACTAGTAACGATTCAGAAGTACAAACTGCCGCCCGCGATTATACAGCAGCAATTCAAGATTACCTCTCTGCTAATCCCCTCGAGCGGCTGGCTGTAAATATCAATGCTAATAATCTTAGCCGAGCCATTCAAAGTAGATACCCAGAGGTGTCTAGCGTGTCGCCGCCAGCTAAAGGTGCTCTCTGGTCGGCCGATTTTTCGGTTAATTTGCGCTCGCCAGTGGTTTATTGGCAGTCTGGTAACATGAAAGCTTATGTTGATAGTACAGGTGTAGTATTTGAACGTAATATCCTTGGCACGTCAGTTATCGCCGTCGAGGATCAAACTGGAATTCGTGCAAGCGTTGGCAATTCAGTAATTAGCGGCCGTTTCCTGCAGTTTATCGGTAAGGTTGTGGGGCATTTCAAAGAGAACAATCTTACTGTTAATAAAATGATTCTGCCAGCTAACACTACTCGCCAGGTGCTAGTCAGCCTCGACGGGGTGGGGTACTCGATTAAAATGACAGTTGACCGCCCAGCGGCTGGCCAAGTCGAAGACGCGGTGCGTGCCATCCGCTATTTAACGAACAGAGGAATAGCTGCAGAGTATATTGATGTGCGGGTGAGCAGGCGTGCTTTTTATAAATGAGAAAGAGGCTTTAGATAGAAGTCTGCCCCTGCACTGGTGGGCTATGTTCTACTTTTGTTCCATTAAACAGCTAAATAGGCTAGGTGAAAAACTATATTAAAATATTGAAAATGCAAAAAGTCAAATAAAGCAGGCGAGGCGGGAAAAGTAGTAGGGGACAATATTTTTGAAAAAATGCAAATTTATTCTCGTAGCGCTGAGATTTTTTCTGTGGATAACTTAAGTCTATAAACATGTGCTAATTACTACAATTTAAATTTCGAGTTTGTTTTCGAGTGTATGGACTTATATCTATAGAACTGCTGGTTGGTAGTATTTTTTATTTAGCAAATAAAAAGTAAAAGTAAAAGTAAAAGTAAAAGTAAAAGATAACTCTAGTAGCGCGACTAAAGCTCCCCATTTTAGACCAAGATTAATAAGCTGCGGTTTGTATCAAGCAAAACCGTTATTTGCGAACGTATGATTAATCATCCCGCCAACATAGATTATAAGACGTAAAACGGACATTGTGCGACGTTAAGTCTATGTGTAAAACATGAATGAGATTGCATCCCTTTTACTACTGTTTTTGATTAATCTCGAAGATTTATTGTTTTACAACTTTTAGCTATTTTATGTTTGCCCCGCCTTTTATGTATGTACGATATTTTGTCTTTGTGTGCGTATTTGTCTGTATTTTGTCGTCTTCATGTTAGTCTTTCTCAAGATTATTTTATTAGATTTTACTATGTATATATTTATTGTAACTACTTACATCTACAAAAATCCAAACCTTTTGTATTTGAGCTTTCTGAGCAAATCATTAAAATGTTCTATATTTGTTCTAAACCTGTTGATTGCTGGACAAAATACAGATAGGTAGGGCTAGTCCTTGTCGCTTACTGATTAGCTTTAGCAGAGTCTCGCTTACTCATGCGATAAAGTTTTATACATCACAAAGACCAAACCTATAAATAACACTTCAAATTACTATAAGCATAAGTTAGAGGTTAGAGGTTAGAGGTTAGAGCTATCAATTTTAGATGTACTCTTTTCAATGCGACGCTGTATTTTTTCAGTATCTTCAGCTGCTGGAAAATCCTCTGGGTTCATACCTTGCTGATTGCGGATAGTCGTTCTAACTGCGTCATTATTATCGTTATTATCATGAAGTATAGAGTCGTGCGATGATATTCCGTAGTTTTCTATGTTGGCTGCCGTCATCTCGTTCGCTAATGTTTTACCTGCAAGCACAACATTGTGGGCTTTATTTGCCCAAGGCTTGCTTCCAGTGTTTAGCTTCCTTTTCATCTGCTTATTAGTTTTGCCGCCAAAGAAAGATTTATCGCCTTCGCTTTTTATTCTGGCTAACCCTCTTGGGCTAATGCCCGCCTCTATGATACTAGAGGATAATCTCTTGTCCGACTCAGAAAATTCACGCCGACGCGCAAGTCTATCCATATCCTGATGGTACTTCTCGGCAATTTCTTGTTTGCGCGTTTGTGTTGCAAAATAATTCTGAGCTTCCGCAACTCTAGGTTTTTTGGTTGGGTTACCGTTTTGAGCGATAAGATAGCACGCCAGTCTTGTCAATCTAATGTCACCAATATTATTGCTGTTACCATAGCCTATCGAAACCATTTTCCCCACATGGGAAAAATGGTTTTCCACAGGTACGCCAGTTGTATGGAGTGCAATCTTAGCGCGCTCAACCACCTTTCTGAAAGAATCCCATTTTGCATATTCGAGAACCCCTTGGAGCTCTCTAGCATACCAGAACTCACCTTGCTTATCTTCATGCTTGATAGACTCAAAAATGCTATCACTTTGTCTGATTTTTAGCTCGCTTGCCATATCTTCATTATACCAAAAAGCTTATCGTGATTATTATAACACTACTGTAAAACGCACGATATACGGCGAGAAGCTGGATTATTGTTTCAGTACCATTCAATATAACACTACTGTAAAACTAAGGGATCTGATAGCTCAGAGTGACAAACGTTTCAGTACCATTCAATATAACACTACTGTAAAACGAATACCTAGTCCAGTCTACAGAGCTTGGCGGTTTCAGTACCATTCAATATAACACTACTGTAAAACTAGTTATCGATAGCCAGCTTGCGGCCGGTTGTTTCAGTACCATTCAATATAACACTACTGTAAAACCTATCGACCGTTCGCTTGGCTATGCCGAATGTTTCAGTACCATTCAATATAACACTACTGTAAAACCGGCCGCCATCAGGATTAGGCTGTAAGACTGTTTCAGTACCATTCAATATAACACTACTGTAAAACTGAAAGTGAACGCAGCGTATCGCGCACGTGGTTTCAGTACCATTCAATATAACACTACTGTAAAACGATAGTACATAGCGACGTGTCCATACTGTCGTTTCAGTACCATTCAATATAACACTACTGTAAAACGACGCTACGAAACGCCGTTCCTATATCAAAGTTTCAGTACCATTCAATATAACACTACTGTAAAACCGTACATACGGTTAGCACCGTTTCCAAACGGTTTCAGTACCATTCAATATAACACTACTGTAAAACTGGTCTTCTCGAGCGCCCTGTCCATACATGGTTTCAGTACCATTCAATATAACACTACTGTAAAACATAGAATCCGTCTTAGAGTAGTCTTCCTCTGTTTCAGTACCATTCAATATAACACTACTGTAAAACGACGGGATAGAAAAGGTGAAACGCCAAAAGGTTTCAGTACCATTCAATATAACACTACTGTAAAACAAGGTCTTTGGAGGCGAGCCGCTGGTAAGAGTTTCAGTACCATTCAATATAACACTACTGTAAAACACTTGCACGACTTTCATCTTTTTGTTTGTAGTTTCAGTACCATTCAATATAACACTACTGTAAAACCATCTTTGTCTATCCGCTCTGTATATTTTAGTTTCAGTACCATTCAATATAACACTACTGTAAAACGATATCAAGTTCGACGCGGACAAGACGTTCGTTTCAGTACCATTCAATATAACACTACTGTAAAACTGCCCATTTTTTCAAGTTTAATCTGTGCGCGTTTCAGTACCATTCAATATAACACTACTGTAAAACAAAAGATGTGATTGTCTGTCGGCTCGACGAGTTTCAGTACCATTCAATATAACACTACTGTAAAACCTCTTGCAAGCAATAATTCGGCGCTTTGCCGTTTCAGTACCATTCAATATAACACTACTGTAAAACCAAACTCTGACATCTCAAACAACAATTTGTGTTTCAGTACCATTCAATATAACACTACTGTAAAACAATGTGTCTATCTACGTTTTCGACATATCTGTTTCAGTACCATTCAATATAACACTACTGTAAAACGGTACGCAATTTCTTGAATCAATGCGGCGGTTTCAGTACCATTCAATATAACACTACTGTAAAACCCAGCACCGACTTCGTTACCGAGCTGCTTAGTTTCAGTACCATTCAATATAACACTACTGTAAAACCGCCAACCAATTCAGCTTTCGGTGTGCTGGGTTTCAGTACCATTCAATATAACACTACTGTAAAACACTCAGGCATTGCTTGGAATAGTTTGTAAAGTTTCAGTACCATTCAATATAACACTACTGTAAAACCGTTGGTGCGGTTCAAATCGCCGCCGCCATGTTTCAGTACCATTCAATATAACACTACTGTAAAACCTTGCTGGTAAGAGTTAACTGGCGGCAAATGTTTCAGTACCATTCAATATAACACTACTGTAAAACCGCAAATAGCTATACAAAATATTTATGTAGGTTTCAGTACCATTCAATATAACACTACTGTAAAACAGTGCGCGTACATTTGCCGAAGTCATTTAGGTTTCAGTACCATTCAATATAACACTACTGTAAAACCCAACCGCTACATGTGAGATGTCGCTGTGTGTTTCAGTACCATTCAATATAACACTACTGTAAAACTGACAATGTCGCCAAAGTCGCTACCTGGCAGTTTCAGTACCATTCAATATAACACTACTGTAAAACGACAGCAGCGAATACCTGACGTTCAACGCGGTTTCAGTACCATTCAATATAACACTACTGTAAAACGCACGTTGTCAATAGCTCCCTCGCTGAAATGTTTCAGTACCATTCAATATAACACTACTGTAAAACCTCGCCTGTTGGAGCGATCGGCTAAGTTGTGTTTCAGTACCATTCAATATAACACTACTGTAAAACGAAAGGGCAGGTGGTAGCCTAAATTTAGGCGTTTCAGTACCATTCAATATAACACTACTGTAAAACAACCTACGACGACAGCAAAACGAACCACGAGTTTCAGTACCATTCAATATAACACTACTGTAAAACTTGACTTTTGTGGTGGTTATGGTTATTGCAGTTTCAGTACCATTCAATATAACACTACTGTAAAACTCAACGCACCAGATACGCCGAAGTTCGCGTGTTTCAGTACCATTCAATATAACACTACTGTAAAACTATAGATTAGTAACGCCTCTAACAATAGCTGTTTCAGTACCATTCAATATAACACTACTGTAAAACCCAGATGGGGATATCCACTATAATTGAAGCGTTTCAGTACCATTCAATATAACACTACTGTAAAACGCCTGTTAGTCCAGTATCCACGTCGATACCGTTTCAGTACCATTCAATATAACACTACTGTAAAACCTCAATCGTGAAGTTTTACAGAGGTAAACATGATAACGCTTACCTCGTATTATTATGAATTGGTACTAAAATCGTACAAATCATCGTCAATGATGAGAATGTTTTCGTCATTTAATTTATCTTTACAGTTTTTCTCAATAAAAAGTACTGAAAAATGATTGTCCTCTACGTATTGTAAAAGAGCTTGCAATTCGCCATGTGACAATAATTGGCGCTGGTTTATCAAAATCGCTAAACGTTTTGATAATAATTGCTGCGCTGAGTCTATAATACCATAAAGTTTATCAAGGTAGTTATTCCCTGTGTTGGCTTCGAGTCCCACGTGTGCCATTTTCAAGAGGTCATTGATGGATATTCCTGTTTGATAGTTCAGATTTTGCGAGAATCCAGTATTTATGGCGCTGAGGATATCCAAAATACCTGTCTCTATTTGTGCTAATTTTACTGCGTCGATGTCGCTGTTGTCTTGAATATTTTTGTAGAGGGCCGCCGTGATGGTTCGATTGGCTAGATCGTATGAATATATATCGGTGACAATCAGAATGTCTTTTGCGAAATTCAGAGGGTCGTGGCTGCTATCGTAAATAACGGTGCGATTGTTCTCTTCCCTCTTAGCATATGCGTCAAGAATGTCTTCAACAACTCTCCTGAAGAACAAGTCATTGCAGATTACTAAGGTTGCGATACCGCCATCGCTTGGTATGAATAGTGTATTATCGAATCCTGAAATGCTAATATTCATAAAACCACTGTCCTATCGGTACTTTGAATCGATAGCTCCTCATACTCCCCTGCTAAATATTCCATTGAGGCGAATTGCCGCTCGGTTATCGTCAGTAGTTGGACGACACCGTTATCGGGTATGATTTTCCTTAGTCTGTCGTAGGTTGATTTTTCATTGGTGGAGTTGAGTACTAGCTTGCTGTAGACTGATTGTTGCATCATGACAAAGCCTTCTTGGGTAAGTTGTTTGCGGAATGTCGCGTATATTTTGCGCTCGCGAGCGCTAACCATTGGTAAGTCAAAAAATAAAATCATTCTCATGTAGCGTACTTTCATAATTATGTTAAATCGTATTCGGGTAGCTCTTTTTCGCCACCCTCTTCCATTGCTCTAAAAAATAACTTTACATAAATGTTGATCGCGTTTGACAGGAATTGTTCTTTACCAAGAATAATGACTTTGTGGTTGAGAATATCAATGAGGCGACTCTTGAAGAAGTCATCAAACGCGAAACTTCGACACTTATACACTTCACGGTCAACGACAGGACGAAACGGCTCCATAAGATCACAGGTGAGATTAAAAGGATTGTATTCGTTGCAATGATTAACCCCCATGGTTGTTGAATAGCCAGCGGCGGTAATCTCCCTATTGAATGCCGAGAGAAGAATCGCATAGCCATAGTTGAGTGCTGCATTTATGTCGCTGGAGCTATCGCGCGAAAACTGCGGACCGAACAATTCCTTGAAATAGAGTTTGGCGGCGTGTGCCTCGCGATTGGTGGTGTCTCCTGGTAGCACTGACGCAGCAAAACTCATGAGAGTCTCGCACGATGCATTATTGGCAGTCTCTCTATAAACCACTTGAGCCTGTTTGATGATTTTCTGAGCGACAATTCTTTGCCACATGCTGTCTTTTACTGGCTGTAGCCACTGACTCTGGCGGCGCATTTGCTTGCTGGCATTATGCGCGCCGTAATATGGTATTATTTCGCTGTATGGATTGCGCTGATGATCACAGAATATTATTTTCACCTTATAGCGAGACAGCTCGCACAGTAAGTAGGCTGTCAAATTAACGGCAGTATTTTCAATTATTAGGGTGCCGATTTCGCTAATATGGAGGGCCTTTTCTTTACCGTCGCTGATAATAAGCATGTAGTCGTTTTTGTAGCTTAATTTGCAGCGATTTTTGACGATGACGGTTCGCCAGGACATGCTTTATTGATCCTGTTCTAGTAATTTTCCGTCTAATTTGCGATAATGCAATCCAGTGATAGATTCGTAAACGAAAGTTAGCTTGGTTGGGTTGAGGTTCTTGTCTTTCATTCTTCCAAATCCATCCGGTAAGCCCAGTTTTGGGAAGCTCTTTTTCATGTCTACGCGTCCTGATCCAGCGTGTGTAGCTACTAAGACTAACCTTATGACTTTAATCTTATCCTCTACAGACATTGCTTGGTAATCGCTATTGGCAGCCTTTGCTTTTTCGACAGCGCTTCCAAACTGCTGGTATTGATTAGTAAGCTTATCGGTATAGATCTCCCAAAACTTCTCTACCCCACTCATAACCCTGTCTCTTCTTTCTATTTGTTTAGCGTGCTTATTGCGTAGATTGTTGTCTTCTTCGGCCTGTTCCTCTGAAATTGCGATACGCGTAATTCCCTGTTTTAAGGCGATTGCCACTGCGTACTCAATATCATAAGGTAGTTTCAGCTGTTTGGCATTAGTAACCTCGCTACTGCCAACGACGAATTGCTCATTGCCGTCATATTCAATTTTCTGGTTGATCGGTATTTTAGACAGAAGGATCGTGGCCTGCCTATAGTTGTTGCGGAGATATTCGTTGATTGAACCCGGTTTAGTTTTTTCTAGTGTATAAATTTGAGTTGGCACGCTGATAATCTCGTTTACAAAAACATCCTTGTTACGCACCTGTTTAAGATATCTTATGGCCATAAAATAGGCTGCTTTTCTCCCTGAATAGCCACCGTATTTATCGACTGGCAGGTTCGCTTTTCTGGTGATCATGGTGGCGCCAGAATTTTTACCGTAAATAGTCTGGTCGTAGAATTGATTGTCGCCAATCTCAGTTTTCTTTGTAATCAGACAGTCATTGTATTTCATCGTTCGGTCTATGACATCGTGTGTGATTCTACTCTGCCATATAATTTCACCAGTTTCTGTATTGGTAAGATCGTAGCTCATTGACGCGAGGATAAAGCTGCTGCGATCCGTGTTGATCTGTTTTTTAGATTTGAACTTCATGTATTCACCGTAGACGAAAGCCTTATCTAGCTTTGGATAACGAATCTTTATATATTGCGCTAGTACTGCGGCTAGATAGGCGTCTTTGGCATGGTGTAAATCGTTGACCTCGCGACATTTTGGCAAGTCATGAATGCGACGGTATTCTGTGCTCATGCCAGCACGAATGGTAAATACTTCGGTAGCTGAGTCATGATATTTTTCGGTCAGCATTCTGGCTAGGTGCTTGGTGATTTGCCGTGTCTCAATGAGTTGGCGATTAACGAATCCAGCCACGCGGTCTTCAGACAGTTGCTTTTGGCTCGTTAGGCGTTGAAATTTGAGCTGCGACATGAGTTTGGCGTTTTTCAGAGATGTCCAAATCGGGCGCATATGGTTTTGGATATCGGACGCGATAGGATAATCATCAAGTTTTCGCTGGTTTTCTTTGCGTAGCACCAACACAGTATTGTCTAGCGAATCGTCTTTGGTTAGTGACCGCGGCAAGATGTGGTCAATCTCACTATCTCTGAGATCGTTTTCGATGTCGAGCGGGTCGCCTGTATAAGCGCACTTGCCGTTCTGGAGGAAATATAGGTAATATTTTTTCCGATCAAGCTTATCTTTATAGTCGGCTAATTGCGATTTTATATCAGATTTGGTATATGCCTTGCCGTAAAGATCCTTATACATTTTTTCCAGTTGGCCGTATCGGCTTTTGGTTCTAACTTTCTCGTCTTCATTGCGAGCCATCTCAATGCTAATCAGTTTTGGCTCGTAACCAATTGTATCGACAATCTCGTCAATAATCCTAACGCTTCGCCACAAAGCGCGTTTGATGCCGGGAGAACCAGCAAGATTTTTGATATCGTCGTAAGTAATCTCCGTGCGCTGGTCCAGGGATAAGATATCGTCGATAATTTTCTTAAACTCATATTGGTCGCTCTGGATAATCTGCATAAAATTGTCCGAACAGCGGCGCATAGTCTCTATTACGGTCATTTCGCCGTAACGCGTGTGCGCGGTAATACCGTCAAGGAGTTTGCTAGATAGTCGCCCCCAGCCGCTATAGTTTAGCTTCAGAATAGTGCGAAGCTGGCTTTCGTTAAATATATCGCTGTATTTTTGTAGCTTCTTAGCCAGAATCTTTTTATCTTCAAAGAGAGTAATCCATTTAATGATTTCCTCAATTGCTTGCTGGTTTTTTGGTGTAATTGGAGTGCCGACTTTCTGGGTAAAATCAATATATGACTTTCGTGAAGAGGCGAATGATTTCTCTTTGGCTGTTCCAGAGATGACGAAAGAGGTGGTGTTACATATTTGGTTATCGTAGAGGTACTTGATGAGCTTCTTATGCGTTACCGAAGGCTCTTTGTTGAATAATTCATCAACTATGCGGTTTTGGATGTCAGGGCTTAATCTTTCGCCGTTAACGGTTACATTTTTTAATTCGTTACGAACTTCGTATTCCTGATAAAGTAGTGAATTTTTAGGGAGAACTTCTTCGTCTGGTAGATACGTACAATTGTTACGCATTCGGTCAATAAATTTCTCGGCCGAAGCTTCATCGTCTATCATCTCGTCAAAGTTCCAAGGATAAATCACGCCATCTTTCTTTTTGACTGACCAGGCGAAATTACCACCAGTTTTGAGTGGCCCGATGTAATACGGCAGTTTGAATGTAAAGATACTAATGATTTTATCGCGATTTTGGGCTAAGAACGGGTAATATTGTGCTTGGTTGTCGATGATTCTTTCAAGCTCATATTGGTGGATTTGATGCGGAATGGCGCCATTGTCTCGGATACGTTGCCTGGCTAAGAACTCGCCTAGCTCGGCACGTTTTTCGAAGCGTTGGTATCGCGGATCTTCCTTGGCTACATTGCCCAGGTGATTTTTGATTGACTTATATAAATCTTCTAGACTGTATTTGTGTGTGTTGTATTGTTCAAATTCAGCAGCGTCGCCGTGAAAAAATGATTTATAGCTTTCTTTAGGCAAGAACTCATGGAATAGTGATTTGAGATCAGATAAATCTTGGCGGTAATCATCGTATTTCTCGACCATAATGTCAGATAGACAGCTATCTTTTCTGATGAATTGACTGAAAACTGTCCACTGATAGACCGATTCTAAAGTTTCTACGAGTTCGTAGCGATCGTCGCCGATTGCAGCCGCAATTTCATCTCGTTGCTCTTCGTAATTTTTATTCGAGAACTCCCCTTTTGCTTCGAGAGAATCGTCCTCGAATAGTTTATTAGCGTTCCATTTTAAACCGATAACTGCACCGACAGCTTCGCTGACGGCTCTCTTCTTGTCAGAAGATGGCTGTAGTAGATTGATGATATCTGATTTTCTGGCACTACGTGACAGGGAGCGGTCAAGCAAAATAGCTTTAACTTTTTTAGCCATTGATTCGTCAGCGCCAATAAAATCCATAAACTTCTGTAGATTTTGGTTGTCGAATGATGAAATTACATTATCTACTCCACCTTCGACTAAGAAATTGCCGCGGTACTTGATAATGTGATGAAGAGCTAGGTAGACTAATCGAATATCTTGTTTTGCAGAGTTGTGAAATAGATCGCTGCGCAAATGATAAATTGTTGGATATTTCTCTCTATATGATTTGTCGGTGAAAGAGTGGTCGGCAAATAGGATGTTAGCATCTAGTTCTAGTGCGGAGTTTTTATCGCCAAGGTGCAGCATTGATTCAGACAGGCGAAGGTAGAAGCGTGGGTCGACTTTCTGCATTTCATTGTCAAATATTTGCTGGAGGAGAGTGATGCGGCGCTTTCGTCTGGCAAGTCGCCGGCGCGATGAGCGAAATGACCGCCGAGTGGCTGCTTTTTGCGCCTCATCAAACAAATGGGCACCCCACATGTTTTGGTGCTTGTATTTGCGCAGATCAAAGCCCTCATTGATAACTGCCCAGCCGACGCTGTTTGTGCCAATATCTAATCCAATAGAATACGGTTGTTTCATCATAAATCCCCTTTAATTATTTTAAGTATATCGCTTATTTTTAGGGTTTACAACGTTGTTTTAATTGGCTATAATTCTTATTGTACCGTTTCGGTACCTCAATATAACACTACAGGTTAAAATAAAGCATTAGCTAAAATGTTTCTATAAAGATTCGGGCGGTAGGCCCGTTTTTTGTTGGTTATCTTTTTCTTTCAAATCTTTTTTATACCGCAAAAACAAAACCCCGCCCTCACTCTCTTCCATGCGACTGTAATAGAAACCATTTTCTGCTAAGAAGCGTTGTAGGCCTGGCATTTTCTGGGGCGCTAGTGTTTGTAATTGAACTGCGCCGAGCAATCTCGCTTCTCTTTTGACTATTTCCATCAGCTGCGTGCCTACTTGCCGGAGTCGATACTTTTCTCGTACGGCGATTAGTTCCAAATTTACTATTTTGGGATCGTTTGAGTCCTGGTTATAGATAATTGTGCCAACTGGTTTGGTAGTATTGCTGCTTTCATCGCTGTATCTGGCCAGTGCAGCGGCGCACTCACCCAAGTATAAACGCTGCGTTAGGTCGGTAGATGCTTCCATGAAAGCATCTCGGCCTAGTATGTCTGAAATTGGTCCGCAGATGCTGGGTTTGCATAATAGATCAATAATCTCGCCAACTTGAGCGTCATGAGCATGCGACGTAGTGGCTATTTTTAGTGGTAGAGGCATGGTATGATGGTTGATTACGAACTAGAAGCGCTTGCAGCTGGAGTTTTGCGCCGGCGGCTGCGAGTGCGTTTGCGTTTTGGCTTGTCGCTAGTAGCTGTGTCTACTTTCTCTGTTTCTTCATTGGCGGCAGGTTTAGCTGCTGCATTTGTTTTCGCGGTGTCATTATCCTTTGCGGCCTTTGAGGTGTCTTTATTGTTTTGACCGTGGTCTATTTGTAGCAAACCAACGGCGCCCTTGTCAAGTTTGACCGATGGTTGTTTGGCAATTGGTTGGGTCTGGTCTTGCGGCTGCTTAGCAGCTTGGCGCGCGGCACGATCGGCGGCTCGCTGTTCGGGCGTTTTTGGCGGCGTATAGGCAGGACCAGGTTTTTTGACGACTAGGTTTTCTGGCGGCAGGATTCGATTGGCGATGTCGGCTTCAATATCGCTGCGGTTGCGGCTATAATTATCGCGCGTCCACTGGATAATCCGGCCGGTGTTATCGTCTTGCGCAGTTGGCAGATTGAGCGTTTTGGCGCTAAAGGCTGGAGCTTTCTCGCCGTTGATGACCATGTTGATGATAAAGTTACGATTATGCATCTGCAGTAGGTCATTTGGCTCGAACTGCGGCTCGAACTGCTTGGCGAGGATCGGACTATCATCGGCAGAAACACGGAAGCTAATTACGGTACCGACGTTGCCGAAAACAGCATCGCGGACGGTTTCTTCCATCTGGCTAATGTACTGGTTGGCGACGGTCAGGTTAAGGCCGTATTTGCGCGCCTCGGATAGAATCGTAGCGAACGAGTCGGTAGCAAAGTTCTGAAACTCGTCGACGTACAGGTAAAACGGCCGGCGATCCTTGATATCAGGGATATCGGAGCGGCTCATGGCAGCGAGCTGAATTTTGGTGACCAAAAACGAGCCGAGAATACCAGCGTTGTCCTCGCCGATTAGACCCTTGCTCAAATTGACGACAAGAATCTTACCCTCATCCATAATTTGGCGGATGTTAAACGTTGACTTCGGCTGGCCGATGATGTTGCGGATGACTGGATTAGCGGTGAAGGCGCCGACTTTGTTGAGGACTGGCGCGATGGCTTCAGCCTGGAACTTGTCGGTCCAGCTAGCAAACTCGACATTCCAAAATTGCAGTACCACGGTGTCTTTACAGTAACTGAGGGTATCTTTGCGAAACTTTTTGTCAGTGAGCATGCGAGTAATATCGAGCATGGTAGTCTCGGGCCGGTCTAGTAGCGCTAAAATGGTATAGCGCAAGATGTACTCAAGGCGTGGACCCCAAGAGTCGCCGAACATGCGTTTCAGCACGCCGATAACTTCTGATGAAATATTAGTTTTTTGCGACGGATTGGTGACCTCTAGCGGGTTGAAGCCTAGCGGGTATTGCGTATCGGCCGGGTTAAAATAAACAACATCCTGCAGGCGCGAGCCTGGGATGAAGCGCATGTTATTGATGGCAAAGTCGCCGTGCGGATCAATGATGGCGTAGCCTTGCCCGTGGAAAATATCGCTGAGGGCAAATAACTCCAGCAAACCGCTCTTCCCTGCTCCCGTCTGGCCGATGATGTAGACGTGGCGCGATCGGTCGTAGCGCAGCATACCGAATTGATGATTGATGCCGCGGAAATTAGTCATACCAAAGGCCGAGATATTTTCATCATGTGCTGGGTCGCCAGTTAGGACTGGCAGCTTCGGCGGCGGTTCGGCGGTTTTGGTGCTAGCCCAGACAATGTTCGGCGTTTCGACGTTAGTGTGCGGCAAATGGTAAACGCTAGCGACTTCCTCAATATTCATCAGATAACCGCGGTCAGCAAAGAGGCGGGTTTTGTACTTGGCTAGCGCTTCTTTGGCGAAGCTGTCGTTCGACATCTTGAAACCGTTGAGGTTAGTTGAATTAAACTGCTTGAAGGTGCCGATAATACCTTGCATACGTAATTTGGCGTCGCTAGTGCGCTCGCCTAGGTAAGCGACGCGGATTTTGACCTGATAGCCAAGTTTGGTCGCCTTTTTTTCAGCCTCAGATATTCGAGTCTTGTCGCGTTCTGATAATTCTGGACCGCCGCTAGCGCCTGCTTGTTCAGGCGGTTGCCACAGGGCAGAAAATAGGCCGGCAATCCACTTGCCTATGCCGTCGGTGCCGAATAGGTTGAAGCCGCCTGCTTTGACCGATTGAATCCAAGCGTCGGCTTCTTTGTGCCAGCTGTCGGCGACCGGGCGCACTAGCATTTGTATCCAAATTTCTTCGTCGGTATCTTCGAGCTTGGCGAGCGTGCCAGTGATACCAGCTAGCGGGTCGACTTCAAAACTCTGAAAGGTTTTGATCGGTAAAAATTCCTTGTCGGTTAAGGTAACTTCTGAAGTATAGACTACGCTGTGGTGGCGTTCGTGAGCGACATAATCTTCTTCGGCCTTATGGATTTGTACTTGCGGGTATTGGGCGTAAATCTGCCCTTCGACGAAGCTTTGCAGCGATTTCGGCGTCCAAACGTAGAATTGAATCCGCCCGCCCACCGAGGCAATCTCGAAGCTTAGATGCTCCTGATAGCCATTGTTAGCTTTCAGCTCGCGGGCATCGCGCAAAATACCATGGAGGCTAGCGAACATTTGCTCGGCGGCCAGCTCAGACTTATCGTTGGTTTTTGGAATCTCGAGGGTTAGTAGGACGCTCTCAACGTTCTTTATTACATCAATACTGCGATAATTGCGCCAAGTTAGATATAACAGCACAATAACCAACGGCCCCCAGACATACCATTGCAACAATAGAGCAATAACAGAAGTGATAAATGACATAGCTATACTTTCATTATATCATACCTCTGTTATTTTTGCAAGATTAAGCGGAATCCGCAGGCTGGCTATGACTGCGGTTCGGCTATAGTGTAAGTCGCTTTAGCGACGCGCTTGAACATCGATTTGCTTTGCAAATTGAGCAGAATAGTTGTTTCTTTGACTTGGCGGCTCTTGAGCACGCGCCTAACAATTTCGTCGCGGTGAAGCGGCTCGCCTGCCTTGCGCAAAATGTCGGCGATAATATCTGAAACGGTGCCTTTGCTATAGCCCCAGCTGTCGAGGGCGTAAATGCCGCGGCCGATTAGGACGAAGCGTTTGTCTTTGATAAGTTCGTTGTGGATAGCTTGAGTGGTAACGTTTCTGCGCTTGAAGTCGCTTTCTTTGATGGCTTTAGAAATGTCGGAGAAGTGCATCGGCTTGCCATTGCCTGCCAAAATAACGTAGATTTTGTCGCGGATGTTTTTAGGATTAACGGTCGGCCACTTGGCTAGGCCCCAAACGTCTTTGAGATTGGCTAGTTTTTTGGATAAGCTGGCCAGGCCGCGGATTTGGGACGGACTTTCGAAAGTCAACATACCATGCAAGCTCTCGATGTCGATTGGCTGGCCGTGGTTTTTGATGGTTTTCACAATGCTATCGATATCGCCGCGGACTTTCTTCTCATTACCGTTTTCGGCGATACTGATGCCCTGGTGGTAATTGTCGGTTTCGTTGATTATAACGAAGCGCGGCGATAACTCGCCGATAAAGGCAACGTGAGCTCGGGTATTATTGGAAGCTTTGTCTTTCGAGAGGCGGTTGGCGACGTCTTGGACGCGGCCGACGCGGCCGTTTTCGGAAAGGTCGCGGATAATTAGGCGCTCGGCGTCGTTAATGGCGGGGATTTTGCCGTCGGCGGCAGCGGTTTTGAGGCGGGCTAAGATGGCTTTTTCAAGTTGGCGGACACGTTCGCGAGTGATACCGAGTAGTTCGCCGATTTGCTCAAGCGTTTCCCGGCGTTCATATAGGCCGAAACGGCGCGTGATGATTTCGCGTTCGCGTTCTTGGTCTATGGTCTTAAGAATATCCTCAATTGCTGTCTTGATAGTCTCCACAGCAGGTGTACCGGTAGTTTCGGTCATGCGATCCTTATCCTTTTATCTCCACTCCCCGCCCCTCGAGAGTGATTTTAGTTTGATATCGTAATTTCGTATCTGATTATAATACATAGTAGTTAGATTGTCAAATCAAATACTAACTAATTATATTGTATCACAATATAGACGCTTATGGTAAATACTTTTTTGCTACTTTTTTTAATAAAGAATAATGTCTAGGCTAACAATAATACCTATTTTTGTCAAAGTTTAAGGTGTTAAGGCGATACCGATGCTGGTTAATTTAACAGTTTATCACAAAATATAATTGTTTATTGAGCAAAGCTTATTCAAAACACTAGTGAATAATTAGCTGATTAAACAGCTTAATCATTGTCTAATAATATCTGGACTTTTTCTGGCGTGGTTTGCGCCTGAGTTTCTGGCTGGTCGCTGTTGATATGCTTGAGGGCGAATAGCGTAAGTGTGCGGCGAATTTCGTCGCTGGTCGGTTTGGTGCTGCGTCCACTGTCGTCGAAGCCGTGGCCGGCATTGGCAACGCGAATAAAGCGGCTGCTCGGCTGGTAGGCCAAGATACGTTGGTAGAACTTGTAAGCCTGCTCAATCGACACGATACTGTCTTTGGTGCCGTGGAAAAACAAAAACGGCGGCGGCGTTTTGGTAATCGGTTGGTATAGCGGGCTGGCGACGCGGGCAGTATCGACATTGCGGGTGCCGAGGAATTTGTAAGCATTTGGGTTGCGCTTGGTGCGCTGTAATTGGTTGACCAGGTCGGTGGTGCCATAAAAGCTAATCACGCCGCGGACAGTAATTGGGCTGTCTTGGCGAGTCAGAACATAATCGCTAGCCAAGAGCCCGCCAGCGCTGTCGCCAAAAAGAATTACATTGTTGGTGTCGATGTCATAAGAGCTGGCGAGTTTGGCGATGGCGTCGATAGCGCAGGCAACGTCGTTATTTTGTGTTGGATAGTGGTATTTGGGCGCTAGGCGGTAGTTGACCGAGGCGACTGCAAAACCAGCCGCTGTCAAACTAGAACCGTAATAGTCAAGTAGCGAATTGCGTTTATCGCCTTTATGCCAGCCGCCGCCGTGGATATAAATAACTAGCGGGTACGGTGTCGTATGAGTATTGAGTAGGCTGTTGATCGGCGTGTACAAATCAAACTTCTGCTTGTCTTGGCCGGCGCAATACGGGATATCAGAGTCGACATTAGCGACATTGCCCAGACGTGGATGATTATCGGTGCGGTACGACCTGTGAACATTTAGCGAGAAGACAACGATAATCATTACTACGAGCAGCAAAATCATCATCCAGCGGCGGACACGTCGGACTTGTTGGAGTTTGATTGCCATGCTTACTTCTTTTGCCGTATTTGGCGCCGTGCCGACCTTTTTTGCGGGGCGTTAGCGAGCAATTCTACTGCTTGGTCGCGAGTGATGGTTTTGGGGTCGGTGTCTTTGGGGATTTTGGCGTTTTTGCTGCCGTCGGTAACGTATGGACCGAAGCGGCCGTTGAGTACCTTGATGCCGTCGCCAAAGTCAGCGATATTTTTCTCAGCTTCGGCTTTGAGCTTGGCGGAGTATAGTTCGCGCGCTTGCTCTTGGGTGACTTCGCGCGGGTCGATATCTTTCAGGCTGACGTAGAGTTTACCGATTTGAATATATGGCCCGAAGCGGCCGACGTTAGCCTTGATATCTTGCCCGTCCTCGGTTTGGCCGACTAAGCGCGGCAGCTCAAAGGCATGTAAAGCTTGCTCTAGGGTGACGGTTTCAATCTTGGCGCCTTTAGGTAGCGGCGCGAATTGCGGTTTGTCGGCTTTGTCGTCGCTTGATCCTAGTTGCAGCATTGGTCCGAAGCGGCCGAAGCGAGCAATAATTGGTTTGCCAGATTTCGGATCAATACCAACTTCCCTGTTGGCGCCGACAGTTCGGCGGTCAATATTGCCAGATTGCTCAATCAGCGCGTGGAATGGCGCGTAGAATTTCTCGAGCATAGTGTTGCGCGCCAAGCGGTCACCGGCAATATCGTCGAAGTCTTTCTCGACGTCGGCGGTGAAACCATAATCAACGACGCGGTTGAAATGGTCGGTTAAAAAGCCGCTAATCAGCTCGCCGGCTGGCGTCGGCACAAGCTTGCCTTTGTTGGAGCCGGTCTTTTCTTGGATAATTTCGCGCTCGACCTTATTGTCGATAAGTTGCAATAAGATAACATCGCGCGGTACGCCTTCGGAATCGCCTTTTTCGGCGTAACCGCGGGTTTGGATGGTGTTCATGATGGTAGCGTAAGTACTTGGGCGGCCGATACCGAGCTCTTCAAGCTTTTTGACTAGCGTACCTTCGGTATAACGGGCTGGCGGCCGGGCGAAAACTTGGCGGGCTTCGACGCTGTGGCGCTGCAGCTGGTCGCCAGATTTGACGGTTGGCAAAATTGTGTCATCTTTACCACCGCCATAGACGCGCAGGAAACCGTCGAAGAGGACGACTTGACCCTTGGTCTCAAAGACGAGCTTGTCGTTGGTCTTGCTTGAGTTATTTTGCTTTTTCCCGTCGTTAATACTAATTGTAATTGTCGTATTCTCTAGTTTGGCTGGCGCCATTTGGCTAGCTAGCGTACGGCGGCGAATGAGGTCGTAGAGGCGCTGGTCATAGTCGCTGCCGCTGACCGATTCGCGAGTAATATCAGTTGGGCGAATTGCTTCGTGAGCTTCTTGGGCGCCGGCGGATTTAGTTTTGAACTTGCGGACATGCGAGTATTCGATGCCGTATAAGCGTTTGATGTAATCGGCGCTAGCAGCGATGGCCTGGCTCGACAAGTTGACGCTGTCGGTACGCATGTAAGTAATGCGACCCTCTTGATATAGTTTTTGGGCGCTGGCCATGGTAGCGCGTGAGCCCATGCCTAGTTTACTATTGGCCTCTTGTTGCAGAGTGCTGGTGGTGAACGGCGCGGCTGGGTTGCGGCTTGACGGGCTGGTGCTGATATCGGTAACGGTGAAAGTAGCGCTAGCCAGCGATTCGAGGAAAGCTTGGGCTGCGTCCTCGCTGTCGAAGCGCTGCTTTAGCTCGGCTTTTAGTTCTTGTTTGCCAGCGGCGAAAATGGCGGTTACTTTGAACTGCGAACTGCCAGCGAAAGCTTCAATTTCGTGCTCGCGCTCGACTAGCAGTCGTACCGCCGGGCTTTGGACGCGGCCAGCCGACTTGCCGCCGGGGACTTTTTGCCAGACAACCGGGCTAAGTTCGAAGCCGACAATTCGGTCGAGGATTTGCCGGGCTTGCTGAGCTTCGACTAGCTTCATATCAACGGTACGCGGATGCTTGATTGCCTCCTCGATAGCCGATTTGGTAATTTCGTGAAAAGTAATGCGCTTGGTGGTCTTGGGATCAAGCTTTAGAACCTCGCACAGATGCCAAGCAATGGCCTCGCCTTCGCGGTCTTCATCGGTGGCTAGCCAGACGTTGGCCGCGCCAACTGATTTGACGGCCTTTTTCAGTTCGGCGATTACTTTTTTCTTTTCCGGGTCGATTTCGTAAGTCGTTTTGAAGCCGTGCTGGATGTCAATTGGCGGCGTGCCGTCTTTGGTTTTTTTGGCGATAGCGCGGATATGTCCCACACTTGACAAAACATGAAAATCATTGCCGAGATATTTCTCGATAGTTTTGGCTTTGGCTGGCGACTCGACGATAACCAGATTCTTCATACTTATATAATAGTAAACCGATTTGCTAAAAATACCAAATTAGTGCTGGCTGAAAATAATAAGCCAAAGAAAATAGCCCGCCAGATGGGCCTCGCGCCGAGCCTTAGAGCTCTGGCGGGCTATTTTCTGACGGGCTTAAAAAAGCCCTTTTCTGCCGAGGAGGGTCACTCCTCGGCGGCGGTGTCGGTATTCACCTCCTTATCTTCCTCGACGCCGTAGAACTCATCGACATCCTCCTTAGGGAGGATGTCAACGAGCTGGACCTGCTCGGCAAGCCGTTCTTCCTCGAGTGGAAACTCGAAGTAGAAATCGTCGTTAGGACCCTGATAAGGGACCCGAATGTAGTACGACACGATCTTGCGGCCGCGGTCTACTTTGACCAGGCGCGGCCAGCCAGCCTCACTGACGGCCGTCACGAACGCCTTCTCAAGGCGGCGCCGTTCGCGGGCGTCGTCCTTGATAGTCTCGCTCTGTACGGTCGCCCTGAGGGCCAGGATGACCACGTAGATGGCAACAAGGACCATCCCGGCGACGCCGGGGTGTTCCTCGCTGAGCACTCTCGTGGCCGTAATGACCACGAAGATCATAAGTGCGATCTCAATGAAGAGCCGAACGAAGAATCTCATTTCCCCTCCTAGGGAAGTGTTTTCACTCAAAGTAAAAGGGCACTTCTTGCCCTTTTTTACGAAACTTTGAGCAAAAAGCTGATATATATATATCACATATGGACGGCGGTGTCAATAGTTTTGCAATAATTTACTATTTTTGCAACAAAATAGCCAAAAATACCTTTCAAGCCACAAATCGCCAATTTTATTTTGCCCGTTTATTTATCATTTCGGTGTTTTGATTGCCGGGCGCGTTTAATGTACGAAAGAGTTGATTTAAATGCGAGCGGTAGCGATACAGCGAACGCTAAATTGCCGATACCGCGAGCAACTCTGGCGAGTTGGCTCTGGCCGGTGGTTTCGAGACGGCTGCCGAGTAGGTGGGCTAGCAATGAGCTGGTTTCGAACGCTAGCGCCAATTTGCCAGAGATTTCCGGGCGTACGGTTTCATCGCCAGCTTCAACTATCGTTTTGGCGCTAGCAACGGCGTTGATTCCATTAAAAGCTGTGATGGCAGCGATTATTTCCGTTGGTGCGAGGTTTTTGCTTTTTATCTCATAAAGGATTATGGCAGTGACAGCTTTGTCTAGCCCAGCATCCAGCAACGCGCCGAAATCGCTTGTCTGCCCCGTTTTGCGGGCGACGATGCCGTCTAGAACGTCGATGAACCGGCCAGCGGCAACCTGTGCGATACCAGCAGTGGTATCAATGCGTTTGGCGCCGCGCCAGGCTAGAACCGCGCCAGCAATACTCATAGCGTTGGGGATGGTGGGGATATCAGTCCGAGGATTGAATCTTGGAATCCTTTCACGAGACTTAATAGGCATAATATCTAAGTCTACAATTATACGATGAAAATGACAAATTTGCGAAAAGCTTAAACAATATTAATTAGACAAGCGTCCACTGGTTGGCGCCGAGCGAGCGGATAGCGCCAGTTAGTTCAAGCATGGTTAGCGCGGTATTGAACTCGGTTGCTGGCAGTTCAGTGGCTTTTTGCAGCTGGTCGCCGTCGCGGACACCTTGAGCGAGCTGTTCGATGATCGCTGTTTCGGCGGGTGTTGAGCCGAGCGGCAGCTTGGTCTGGCTGGTTCGCGAGTCTGGCATGGATTCTGGTGCAACAACCGACAAGATATCGTCGAGGCTGGTGACGGGCGTAGCGCCTTGCTTGATCAGCGCGTTGCAGCCGGCGCTTTGCGGGCTGGTGATGTTGCCAGGTACAACGAAGACATCTTTGCCTTGAGCTAGCGCGTGGGCAGCGGTATTGAGCGTGCCGCTGCGAGCGCTAGCCTCGGTAATTAGTACGGCGTCGGCCAAGCCAGACACCAAGCGGTTGCGTTCCAAAAAGCTCCAGCGGCCGAGGATGTATGGTTCGATGTCATCAGTAGAATGCTCAGATAGAACTGCCCCGCCCTTTTCGACAATTCGCCGGGCGAGCGCGCTGTTGCTGCGCGGATAAATATTTGGCAGTTGGCTGGGTACGATGGCGATAGTGGTGCCGCCAGCGTCTAAACAGGCGCGGTGCGCTAGCGCGTCGGTGCCTAGGGCTAGTCCGCTAACGATGATAAAGCCGCGGCTAGCCAGTCCGCTAGCAAACTGATTGGTTACCTCGATACCGTAGCTGGTTGGCTTGCGGGTACCGACGATAGCGATGGTCGGCTGGCGTTGTTTAGGAACTTCACCTAAGTAATATAATGCTTGCGGCTTGTCGTCAATATTAGCTAATACCTTGAGATAATTGCTGCTATCTGGTGATACTTTATTGATTTTCATACAAATTCCTGTTAAAAAGTATTGACATGTTGTCAAAGGTGTGCTAATATTGGGATGATTGATTGACCCGAGGTGGTGAATCAAGCACCTTATACCCCCTATTCTAACTTATGTTAGGTTGCGCTAAAAGGCGCACGGCAGTAATCTACCCTCCACTTTCGTGCCTAGACAACTTTTTAGCGTATACTAACCCCTTTGTCCAGCGGATCACCGTATGTGTGAGGTGGATCACGTATACCCGATAGGGTGGGACGAAGGGCAGAATGGCGCTAGGTGATGCCCACCCTTACCTAGCGCTTTTTTGTTATCTAACAATATTGACTTTTCGTCATAAAAATAGTATAATGGAAGTATGACCGCTAACGACTTTAACTACGATCAGATGCGCCGCGAGGAGTGCCAAAAACTGATTCCGCGGGTGTTTCATATCGAGATGCCAGTCGACGAATTTTTGTTTGACGATATCGAAACGGGGCGCGATTCGTACGCTGTGATCTTCCGTAGTCGCGGTAGCGTGTATGCTCTGTTGATTGCCGAGAATGGTACCGAGCAGACGCTAGAGGATGTGCGCCGTATCGTCAAGAATATGGGTTTAACCGCCGAAAAGTTCTTGCCGCCAGAAGCCGACCCGCAGTATTTTTATCGCAATGGCGTGGAGCTTTTGAAAAGGGTTTATCCGTCGCTACGCCGCTGGAATTACGATGATGTGTGGATGTATAGCCGTAAAGTGCCATATAGTCCAGCATTAGTCAAAGTGGCGTCGGTTGACGGCGAGATCCGGCGCTTTAATCAACGTGGTGCGTCGTGGCAGAAATTATTAAATTATTCATTTAGAAAGGTTCAGGTACGCTATGAATGATATCGATAAAGTATTCCCAGCGCGATACAATCGTTTGCTTAAGCTAGCAGAGGTGCGTCCGCTGCAGTTCCGGCAGCAAGCGGCGGCCGTCTATGCGGCTTGCCCGCGCTCGCTGCGGCGGATGGCGCGGCGCTTTGATCGCAGCGTGCCGATGGCGCTGGAATTTTTCTTGTCTTGGCGCGATGATTGCCTGCCGCGGTTGCGTAAAATCGAAAGCGCGCCGCAGCAGAAGACGCTGATTAAGACAGTGAGCGACAATTTCTTGACAGATGATAAGCAAACTGCAACATTGTTGCAATACGTAGCACAACAGAGTCAAGGCATTGAACGAGCGCGTTTTGCAATGCAACATTATGCAGAAGG
This sequence comes from uncultured Candidatus Saccharibacteria bacterium, assembly GCA_963551735.1. Lineage (GTDB taxonomy): Bacteria > Patescibacteriota > Saccharimonadia > Saccharimonadales > Saccharimonadaceae > Saccharimonas. The sequence goes on from CAUVHH010000002.1 coordinate 116,532, forward strand.
CGAAAAAAAGCTGCATCGTTTGGCGCTAGAGTTTGTTAATCAGCCGGCAGAAGTTTGTTCGCAGCAGGTCGAAGTTTACGTAGATTATTTACTCTACCGTGCGGTTGCCGAGGAATTCGGCATGACAATCCGCGATCCGCAGGCGCGATTGATTAAGCGCTCATTTCAGTCGAAAGTTGAGCACTATCAGATTCGCCGGATGACGCGCCAAGCGCGGCGGCGTTTGAACGAAATCGACGGCGCTACTGCCGAGATTGAGCAAGCGCAAAATGGCTTGGTAGCGCGGTTATTTGGCCTGAAAATTGATTATGTGTCGGTGTTGGCGGCGCGGCAAGAGTATGAAAAAGCGTTGGTGCGTCTCGGTAAAAAGTCAGCCAATAGTCCGGCCAAGCGGCTAGCTCTCTATGAAAAAAAGACCGAGGACCTTCGTGCGGAATATCTGGCTACCGTGCCGGGATTGGCTAATCTGTCGGACACGCAAAAGGCTGCCAAAGAAATTGACGGAGTGCTGTTGGCAGTGTTTGATCTCAATAATGAGCAGCGCAACGATATTATGAGTTTGCTCAAACGCTACCGCGAGCTAATTCGCGAGCGCGAGACGCTGCTGACGATGATTGGCGATTAGGGTTACTTTGTTGATTTTGATTCTGGCTTTGGCTTGTTTTTGCTAGCACTAATGCTTTTAGTCAGTTGCTGTTTTTGCCGGCATTTTTGGCAGACACCCTCAAGCTCAAAATGGTGATCAATGACTAAAAAGCTGTATTTTCTGCTAAGGTAATTGATGAGCTGCTCTAATTCTGGGGTTTGGATTGGTGTAGCGTTTTGGCAGCGAATGCAGTATAAGTGGTGATGATGCGGAATGAATGGCTCGGCTAGCTCGTAGTAGTTCTTCCAACCGACATGGACGACGTTAATGATTTTGAGATCGTTGAACGCCACCAAGGCGCGATAAACGCTGGTGCGGTTAATATCATTGCACTTTTTTGCAATATCACTGATAGTCAACGGAACATCTGATTTTTGCAATGCGTCGAAAACTTGCTGGCGCGGTTTGGTGAGGCGCAGGTTGTGTTGTTTGAATAGATCATCGAGGGTCATGATATTGCAAGTATACAACTTATTGCAACAAATTTGCAATAATTCGGAGGGTTTGGCATTATGAAAAGCTATGGATATAGCAATTAAAACAGTGATGAATTTGCACGATTTTGCACCATCGCCAGATGTCAATGCGGCTTTTTCTGGCTTGGTGGCGGCAGTTGTGCAAGCTACAAAGTTACCAAATTGGTGCAATGATGAAGTGTGCCGCGAAGTGCAGCGCCGTTGTTCCCTGTCGGAATCAGAGATGGAAATGTATTGGTCGCGGCGAATTGCCAGTTCAGCCCGTCCGCAGCAAGAGTTGGAAAAGTTTTGGTATATTGACAATTACCGCGAGCTGGTGCGGCGTGAAGTTAGCTTGTTGGGCGGGTCGGGTTTGTCCTTGACTGACAGTAGCCGCGCGGCGATGATTGGTAGCGGTCCCTTGCCTTTGACTGCTTGGTGTCTGTGGCATCAGACAGGCGCGGCGGTTGACTTGGTGGATGTGGCGCCAGCTGCTTTGGTGCAGTCGCGCGAGCTGGCACGGACGATTGCTTGGCCGGTTGGCGAGTGTTTGTGGGCGGACGGAGCGGCGGTAGCTTTGCCGGATAGTGCTTACGACGTGATTTATGTGGCTGGGCTGGCGGGCGATTCAGCTGAAGCCAAACAGCAAATTATTGATAATATTTTGCCAGCGCTCCGGCTTGGCGGGCGGATCATCGTGCGCGGTGCGCATGGCGCGAAAACGTTGCTATACCCAGCGTTTGACCCGAATAGTTTACAGCGGGTGCAGTTGCTGGTCGAGTATAATCCTGACGACGATATCATTAACTCAGTATACGTGTATAAGAAAGGCTAATTATGAATGATAAGAGTGCATTATATTTGGTGAACGGTGCGCTGGGTGCTGGTAAAACGACGCTGGTCGATTTTTTGGTGCAGCAGCCTGAGTTTGCTGGCGCGCGAGTGATTGAGAATGAGTTTGCGTCGGAAAGTATCGACAGTTGCACATTGGCGCAACGCGTTGATGAGGTGGCAACAATTGCTGGCGAGTGTATCTGCTGCAGTAGCGGCGAAGAGTTGATTGACATTTTGCACAATTTTGCAATAAGCGGAAAAGCACCGGTTATCATTGAGTCAACTGGTGTTGCTAACACTTTGCAGGTGCTCGAGAAATTGCTGGCTGGCGACACTTTTGAGCAGTATGATTTGAAACAGTCGTTGTATGTTGTAGATGGAGCTGAAGCCAAGGCTGACGGCTTGGCGGAGGCGTTGCTAGTGGAAGCTCAGGCGGCGGACATGGTATTGATTAGCAAGCTGGATTTACTGGCTGAAAATGACCGCCAGCAGCTAATTGAAACATTGTTGCAACAAGGGCTGACCAACGTTGTGAATATGGATCACGGGAAATTTGATTTGGCGCAGCTTGGTGACAAGTCGCAGATTTTGGATTATTTGCTACTGCACGAGCCTGCGGAAAACGCGGCTGAGAATGCCTTAAATTATAGCGTAGTTGATGTGGCTGGTTTGGCTATTGGTGCTGAGAAGATTGAGAAAATATGGGCTAGTTTGCGGGACAAATATGCTTTGCGGCGCATGAAAGGCGCGGTCGCTGACGGTAGCGAAATATACCACATCGAGGCAACGCCGCAGCAAATACGGGTCACGCGCGGTGCCATTGACGAGTCATTAAAATTAGTCGTCATTGGCGAGCGGGCGCGTGAGATTACGCGCGCAGTAATTATGAAGGAGTTGGGGTGATGGACGGCGCGAGAGTGGCGGTTGATAAGCTGCTTGATATGTATGATGAGTATAAGACTTTGACAGCAAAGATTGTTGCTGCGGAGCGCCGTTTGGCATTGGCGAAATTGAAGAATAGTGGCGTCAAACAGATACAAATAGAGTTGGACGACTTACAGCATAGCCAGCAACAACTGTCTGATGACATGACGTTTGATACGCCATTGATTTGGGTGATGTATAAATTTGAGGCTTATCAGGACGAGGCGCAGCCGATTCGAACGATGCACGATTTTCGCTTGCACTGTTCTAAACCAGGCTATATTTGCACCAAGCGCTTTATATTTCTTAATGCACATTTGTGCAGTAACGGGCAACGTCCCCTGACGGACAGCGAACAATACCCCGACGAAATGCTGCTCAGTGAGATTTTTCCGCTATTAAGTGAAATCGAGCGCGATAAAAACTTCTTATCTAACTGGCGCGCGCATGAATATTACCAGGAAGATGGCGCTGCTAAAAAGTGGCAAGATTATAAACCAAATAATTCGTAAGGGTCTTCTGGTTGCGGTATCGCGGTAGCGGTAGACTCGGTGATGACGTATTCAGCTTTGCCGTTAATTATTTTTTGCATCAACTTACCTTTGATAGTTAACCAAGTGCCATCGCGGTAGCTATTCGCAGGAGTTTTTTCTACTAAGATTTTCATAGGTATGCTATCGGCGGCGCAGCAGCTGATAACGTAGCGTGCCAGTTCGAAATAATCGTAGCCATAGTTTTGTAGTGTGCCGCTCGAGACGAAGCCAGTTATCGTTATGCTAGTATTGTCAAAATACGATAGTTTTTGACAGGAGTTGAAAGCAGATCGCCAGCGGTTGATCGATACATTCGTCTCGCCTTCCTTAGGTTTAGGGATATTGCAATAGTTTGTTTGGCTGGTGGTGATAGAATTTTCTCTTTGAGTGACGCTGCTCGGTGATAACGGTTTTGGCGGCAGCAGATAGCCTGCTAGTAAAATTAGAACAGATAGACACGAGGCGAACTTGACATGGTGGAATTCGAAACGGTGGTGTGCAGTTAATGCGACGCTCTTTAATTGCAACACTATATCAATAACCAAGAAAACGATACCTATCGTGCTCAAAATGGCAGCAAAAAGATGGTAGCGCGGATGGATGTAGAAACCGAGCTGACCGCGGCAAGCTAGCAACAAAACGTATCCGCAGGCAGCAATTCCGCCCAATGATTTCGCCAAATTAGCCCGCATAAAGCAAGTTTACTCCTATACCTGCCGCGAACGACAGTGTGAAAATTATTAACATCACCACAGCGATAAATCGCCAACGGAAAGTGGTTCGCATCAATACGATTAGCTTGATATCAATCATCGGACCAGCTAATAGAAATGATAGAATCGAGCCTGCTGTGAAACTGCGGGCATAGGCTAGCGCAAAAAAGGCATCAATGCTGGAACAGATCGAGACCACGAAACTCAAACCAATCATGGCGATAACTGACAAGATGATGTTGTTACCGACAGCGTTGATGATGGCGCGCGGTACGAAAACTTGAGTGGCGGCAGCGATGATAGCGCCGATACTTAGCATGGTTAATAATTGCCAGAATTCGTCGTGCGAGGATCCAAGCATCTCCTTGAACTTAAAGCTGTGCTCGTGCGCGCGGCAATACTCTTTGAAAGCTGGGCGAACAATTTTATTTTCGTCCATGAAGCTGACGATCAAAGCGGTCAGTTGGACGATTATCAATGCAAAAATAATTCGCCACCAAACCATGTATGGCTGAAAACTGAAAGCGGTCATTGTTGCAATAATGGTGATGGGATTGAGGATTGGTGCGGCGAATAGAAAACTGACGACGTCGGCAGGTTTTAGTCCGCGAGCTAGTAAGCTGCGAGCGACCGGTACGTTGCCGCATTCGCAGACTGGTAATGCTAGTCCGGCTAGCGATAATGTAAATCGGCGCCAAAATGGGTTGCGCGGTAAAATTTTAGTGAGTTTGGCTGGCGGCAAAAAGCGGCGAATCAAAGATGAAATGATAATTCCGAGGATAACAAAAGGTAAAGCTTCAATGACTATGCTTAGCGTGATGGTTAGGAAGTCTTGCAACATTGTTGCAGCTTCGTTGAACCAAATGTCTGATTTGTCGCTGATTAGCCATAGTCCAAGCTGGGGGCTGTATAAGTATATTACGACAATCAATACTGGCGCAATTATCCAGCCGGTAAGTGTCTTGGCTGTGTTAATTAGCTTATTTATATCGAAGCTTTTGACACGTTTTTTTGCCATACTTATAAATTATAGCAGTAAGCTTGTGCTATACTAAATCATTATGAAACATCTCTGGCATTCGCACCACCCATTTCGGATTTTTTGGTTTTCGGCGCTGTTGACGCTGGCGTTGGGCGGGCTGATTTTCGGACATTTCGGCGCGAGCGGCTTGTGGTTGTTTGCGATTCTGGTAGTGCTGGAGGTGACCTTTAGCTTTGATAACGCGGTGATCAACAGCAAGGTGCTGGCCGGCATGAGCCAGGCTTGGCAGAAAGTTTTCTTGACGGTCGGTATTTTCGTGGCGGTGTTTGTGGTGCGGTTCGTGCTGCCGATTATTATTGTGATGGTGGCGAGCGGTCATGGATTTATGGAAGTGGTTGATTTGGCGCTGCATAGACCAGCGGAATACGGTCATATTTTGCACGAAGCCTCGCCGATGATCGATGCTTTTGGCGGCGCGTTTCTGATTATGATTGGCCTCAGTTATTTCATTGATTATAACAAGCGCGTGCATTGGATGCGGCATGTCGAGCCGTGGATGGCGAAGGCTGGGCGGTTTGAGAATTTCAAGGTATGTCTGATGCTGAGCGTGGCGGCGGTGCTGTATTTTACGGTTGAGCCGCCGCATCGGGCGCTGGTGCTGATCTCCTCGGTATTGGGGATTATATTGCACATCGGGCTGGAGCTGTTCGGCTCATTCTTTCACGAGGATGATGCTAAGTCAGTCAAGGTCAAGACCGGCTGGGCAGCCTTCGCTAGCCTGCTCTATCTGGAGGTGCTGGACGCCAGCTTTAGCTTTGACGGCGTCATCGGCGCGTTTGCTATCACCAGCAGCGTGCTGCTGATCGTGGCGGGTTTGGGCGCCGGGGCGATTTGGGTGCGGTCGCTGACGGTGTATTTGCTGCGGACAGGTATGCTCAGCAAGTATAAATATCTGGAGAATGGCGCGCACTGGGCGATTATGGCGCTGGGCATGATGATGATCGCCAAGTTGTTTCATCTGGAGCTGCCGGAATGGGCGACGGGAGGCTTGGGGCTGCTGTTTGTGAGCTTGGCGGTTGGTAGCAGTATGCTGGAGGCGCGAGCGATCAATTTGCAAGAAGCAGCCGCGGCGAAATTACATAATGCTGAGCGGCGGCTGAAACACGGCGCGGCGAGGATTGTGCCGCGGAGGCGACGGTAATTAGTATTCGGGATTTTTCGTTTCGGGCGGGAGCGTTTGCTATTGCGATATTGTTGCAATAAGCATTTTTAATTTCGCAGGCGCAATGGTGTAGTGATGTGTCGGGGATTAGAGCTTGACGCTGAGCGGTTCGACAGTATCATCAAGAAATGTGCCGATCAGCTTGATAGATTTGGGAATTGTCCAATCGCGGAGGATTTTTTGCTCGTCAGCGTTGAATTTGCTGAGGACGAAATCAACATCGCCGATTTGCCGTCGCAGTAAGTTGTCGGTGCCGATACGAATATGCCAAAAGTCGGATCCAATGTGAGCATGAAGCGATTTTAAGCCGTTGCTGCCAGCGTCGCGGCCGCCTTTACGGACACGGATTTTGCCAAAATCAAGCGCTGTGTCGTCATGAATAATTAGTAAATCATCCAGTGTCAATTTATAAAAATCCATGAGCGCCCGCGCCGTGATGCCAACCTCGTTATAGTATGTCGTTGGTTTGACGAGGAGGATTTTTTCTCGCGGAATAATAATAGGTGGTTTTGCGCTAGCGGCTGAATTGACCGTAAAACTATTTAATTCGGCAATATCCGCAAAAAATTTGGGCTTATTGCTAAAATGTGCACTCTGCCCTGCCGCCAATTGGTCAACCACTAAAAAGCCAGCATTATGCCGCGTGTGAACGTACTTTTCGCCAGGATTGCCAAGGGCCAGAATGACTTTCATAGCCTTAGTATAGCACCTTGGCTGTGATGACGTATAATAGACGTATGGCGAAACGCGATGATGATTTGGAATTTAGTGTTAATGCGGCGTTTGACGAAGCGCGGGCAGTTGTTGACAAAGTACCGCTTTATTTGGTGAACGGCTCGCTGGGTGCTGGCAAGACCAGCGTGCTGGAATTCTTATTGCAACAAAGTGACTATAAGGGTGCGCGGGTGATTGAAAATGAATATGCCAATGAAAATGTCGACGGCTATCGGCTGGAGGGATTGGCGGAGATGGTGACGACGTTGGCTGGCGATTGTGTCTGCTGCTCGTCGAAGCATGCGCTGACGCGTATGTTGCTGGACTTTTGCCGGAATTCTCCAGCGCCAGTGTTTATCGAGGCGACGGGTGTGGCGCGAACGATGAACTTGGTCGAGAAATTGATAAATGCACAAATCTTCAATAAGTATGAGTTGATGCAGAGTTTTTACGTGATCGATGCGCACGAGATTTTACGCGGGATCGAGCCAGCGCACGAAGTTGAGCTACAAGCGGCAGACGTGATTTTGGTGACCAAGGAAGATTTGCTGAATGATAGCGAGCGAGCTGAATACGAAGTAAAACGCCGCGCCCTGCCCTACGCCAAGGTGCTCAGCACGCCGCACGGTCGGTTTGACCTCAGTAAAATAACTACGCCGTCGGGGCTGCTGGCGTTTTTTGATACGTATGACGGCGAACTGGCGGTGCCGGATAATCCGACGTATGCGGTGCTGGATGTGTCGGGCATGAAAATTACGGCAGCGATTTTGGAAAAAATATGGCCGGAATTATTTGCGGCGTATGGCCTGCGGCGAATGAAAGGCTGCTTTATTAGTGACAACGGCGCGCGCCAGCATGTGGAGGCGACCGAGCAGCAGATTCAGCTAACTAACGCTAGGTCTGAGGAGGCGGCAAAAATCGTATTCATCGGCGAACGGGCAGATGAAATTACGCGCGAAGCTTTGGCGGCGCAACTAGTGATGTTTGGATAAAAGTTCGCTTTCGTCGTTTCCGACTCATCAGCATAGACACGCATCTATGGAGCGAACATGACAAGCAGGAGAATATTTACACATGGCGGAGATGACCACCAAAATATTCGGCGGCTTGCCAGTCCGGTGGTACTAGCCGCAGGTGCCAGTGGGCTTCTGATCCGTAGATGTCACGGACTCAATGTTCCAGAAAGACGATGCCCACGGAACGCGATAGCCGAAAGACCTGATAATATAGGTCTCGCCAACCTTGATGCGGCCGTACAGGTCCGCGCTATCGAAGCGCGACCCCTCACTGCCGTAGTAATCCTTCACCACATAAGTGGCTCCGCTCGTGTAGACACGATACTCGTGAGAGCGGCTATCGCCGCTCCCCGTCTGGACAGACCCCTTGTCACACACGGTAACAACTTCCGTGTGCTTGTTGCCCTGCGCCAGCGAGGTCGTGCAGGCGTGAAGCCCAAAAATGCCGATAAGGACAATGATGAGGAAGAGCACGAAGCCCTTCCCCAGTTCTGCCGTCTCCTTGTAACTGTGGCTCATGACGAACCTCTCTCCTCATCCGAACGGAATGTCCGTGTTTTGCAAAAAACACTGCTCGACGCCCGGATGGCGTGTAAGCAAGATGAGGTTTCACGACACTATTTTGCCTCCGCTAAAATAACGCCATAAAATCTCACCTTGCTCTATTCTCAACTGCTTGTCAAAATACACTTTTGGACAAAACGTCAAACATCTGTCAACAAAAGCTAATATATATATCACTAATAGAACAAAACATCAAGGGTTTTTGTCAAAAATGTGGTTTTATAGCTGTTTTTCGGCGTTTTTGGCTTGTTTGTAAGCTTTGGTGACGGGCGCCAGGCCGCGGGCGATGCGTTCGCGGTTGGCTTTGAGCTGTTTTTCGTCGCGGAAAGATAATTTGATCGGCGTGCCAGTGTAATCGAAAACATCGCGAATCTGGCGCTCTAGATAACGTTTGTAGCTCCAATGGACGAACTTCAAATTGCTGCCGTAAATGACGAACCATGGCGGATTGGTATCGGTTTGCACGATGTAGCGCAGCTTCGGGTGGGTGTTTTTCAGGCCGGCTGGCGGATGCTTTTGAATTGATCGCTGTAGGAGATCATTAAGTTTACGAGTAGTAGTTTTTTGCTGGCGGTGCGCATTGATACTGAGGGCTAAATCGAACAATTTAGCAATATTCTGGCCGGTGACCGAGCTAGTGAAAATTAACGGCGCCCACGGCGTGAAGTCGAATTGCGCCGAAATCTTTGGCGCCAGCGCGTCACGGGTGTAGGCATCTTTGCCGAGAGCGATGTCCCATTTGCTAACGACGATGGCTAGCCCCTTGCCTGCTTCGGCGATAATGCCAGCTAGCTTTTGGTCGAGAGCGGTGCCTAGCTCATTGACGTCCATTAGCAAAAAGCAAATATCAGCCTCTTCGATAGCGGCGAGGGTGCGCAGGACGCTGAATTTCTCGATGCCGATCTCTTGCTTACCTTGGCGGCGGATACCAGCGGTGTCGAGTAGTTCGATCGCTTGCCCGTGGTATTGCAGGCGGACGCGGTTGACGTCGCGGGTGGTGCCGGCGCGGCTGGCAACGATGGCTTGCTGCTTGCCGGCTAGCGTATTAAACAGGCTAGATTTACCGACGTTTGGCCGGCCAATAAGGGCGATTTTGAGAGTTTCGCTGGGCTCGGCTTGTTGTTTGGCGGGGATATGTTGGCAGATCTCGCTAAGGACGTCGGTGATGCCAGAGTTGTGTTCGGCAGAGGTGCGAATGATTGATTTGATGCCGAGGCGTAAGAATTCGCTGTCGGGCAGGCTGCCTTTTAAGTCGATTTTGTTAGTGATGAGAATGACTGGTTTGCGGCTCTTTAGGGCAGTTTTGGCGACGCGGCGGTCTTCGTCGCTGGGGTATTTGGTACTGTCGACGACCACGAGAATGACGTCGGCGGCTTCGGCGGCCTCGGTGATTTGGTCTTGGATGCTGGCTTCGAATTCGTCCTCGGCAGGTTTGAGACCGGCGGTATCAACTAGCCAAAATTCACGGCCTTGATATGACGCTTTACCGATGACATTGTCGCGAGTAGTGCCAGCTTCGCGGGCAACAATGGCTTGCTGCGAGCGCATGATGCGGTTGAATAGCGAACTTTTACCAGCATTGGCGCGGCCGATAATAGCGACGGTAGGAAGTTTGGTTGCCATAATTAACTTAATTATAACAGAGGTGAGTTGATTTGGCGAGCGCTAGCAGTATAGTAGAATTTATAATATGCCGATTGAAATGGCGTTATGCAGTGTTGATAGTAATGTTGTATCAGCATGTTGCGGAAACACTTTGCCACTCCCCTCGTTCCATGTCGCCAAGCGAATAATTGCCGAATTGTACGCGGTGCAGCCGCACGACGGTGTAGCCGAGCGCGGCAAAGGTGCGGCGGATTTGGCGGTTGCGGCCTTCGCTCATGATGACTTGCCAGTTGAGGCGACTATCGTCGAGGCGCTCTAGAGCCAGCTGGCTGCGGCCGTCCTCGAGGTTGACGCCAAAATCGCTAATCATCTGCTGGTGTAGCGGCTCGAGCGGCCGGTCGAGGCGGACTTTGTAAATTTTAGTCTTGCGAAAACTCGGGTGGGTCATGCGGTGAGCAAAATCGCCGTCGTTGGTCAGCAGAATCAAGCCAGAGCTATCCTTGTCAAGGCGGCCGACTGGCTTGAGGTAATGTAAATTACGCGGCAATAGTGAATAAATTGTCGGCGCATCACCCTGCTGGCGCCGCGAGCAAACATAACTGACTGGTTTGTTGAGAGCGATGTAGACTTTTTTGATAGTATGAGAGCTGATATCGCGGCTGGCAACTTTGACGGTGTCAGTTGGCGATAGACGGGTGCCAAGCGTCGCTGTCTTACCATTGATAGTGACGGTGTCTGTCGAGATGAGATTGTCGGCTTCGCGCCGCGAGATACCGAGTTGGAGTGCTAAGAATTTATTGAGGCGAATCGTTTTGGTGCCGCTAGCTGATTTTTGGCTTACCATAAGACGATTATTTTGGTTGGCTTGAGGAAATTGCGGTTTCTTCAAACTTTAACCCGGCTTCATCGGAAGAGACTGGTACTGCTGATGGTGCAGCTGGCTCTGGTGCGCTAGTGCTTGGTGCTGGTATAGCTGGTGCAGCTGGCGGTGTGGCATTAAGCGCAGGCTGCGCGGAAGGATTATTCAAAGCGCCACTAGCTGATGCGGTCATATTACTGATTGGCGTAGCAACTGCAGCTGGGCCTGGCATTATGTGAGGTATAGTCGACGCTGGTGCAGTAGGAGTGATTGCTGGTTCTGGCTGCGCTGGTTGAGGAGCGGTTGGAGGTGTCGCTGCGGTAGTACTGGCAGACGGTGAAGTCGGCGCTACTGATGGCGCTGGGTTTGTTGCCATAGAAGCTGGCTCGGGTGCAGCTGGCGCTGGAGTTGGCGCGGCTGCGGCCGCAGGGGTTGCTGCTGGCGTGGCCTGAGGGAACACATTCGTAGGGTTGGCCTGTGGTGCCGGGATGGTGTTAAGGTTTTGATAAGTAGCTAGCTCCTCGCTCATGCGAGCAGTGTAATCAATTGGTTCTTGATCAGTTGGGGTGATTGGTTGGATCACTCGGCCTGACGAACCTGGCCGGTTAGTTGAAAACGGCGCGATTGGTTGCGGCAAAGTGCTAGTTCTCGGTGCAGTTGCCGCGCTAGCTGGTGGTGGCAAAGTAGCTGCGGGCGCAGCTTGGCTGAGCACTGGATTAGCCGGAGTAGTGACTGGGATATTAGTGACGGCGGCAGGCGCGCTAGCTGCTGGAGTTTCGTGCGGTGCGGTAACTAGCGGATTTGGCTGCTGTGCCGATGGAGCTGCAGGAATAGCTGTTGGTTCTGGCTGCGCTGGTTGAGGGGTGGCTGGAGGTGTCGCTGCGGTAGTACTGGCAGGCACCGTTGTAGCGGTAGCTGCCGCCGTATCGGTCGGCGCTGGGTTAGCCGGTGTTGGAGCGGTCGAGTTGGTTGCCAGATTAGAGCTAGAAGCTGGGCCACCTGGAGTTTCGGGGTTTATATTTAGTTCATTCGCTTTAGTATTATCGCTTTCAGCTTTTTCTGGAGAATTGTTAGCTGGCGCTGGCTCCGTCACCCTAGCGCTAGGACCAGGCTCGACAGTAGCTCGTTTTGGCTCGTTGACAAGAGGCGCTGGCGTGTCGGCTGGTACTGAGGCGTCGCCGAGAACTTCATGGACGGTGCGAACGACGTCCTCGATGCCGACTTGCGATTTGACTAGGTAGCGGTCAGCACCGAGCGCCATGCCGCGTTGGCGCTGCTCATCGCTTGACAGGGCGGTCATCATGATAACGTGAATACCGCGTGTCTCGGTGGTGCTGCGTAGAATATCCAGCATGTCGAAGCCGCTGATATTCGGCATCATAACATCGCTAATTATTAGGTCGGGTACTTCTTTGATGGCAAGCGCCAAGGCTTGTTCGCCGTCGCTGGCAGATAATATGTCGTAGCCCTCGGCGCGCAGCCGTACGCTATAAATCTCGCTGAGGCTTTTGTCGTCTTCTACTAGTAATATTTTTGTCATCTTACCCCTATTTTAACGGTTATGGTTTAAAAATGCTATACCCTATAGTTTTAATTTCGCCGCGGCGGGACGTTTAATCTGATTTCGTTGCGCAATTGTTCGGCGTATTTGTCGGGTGCGGCCTCAATATCGCTAAGCGGCGTGTTGGTAAATTGCTTGGTTGTATTGGCCGCGTTTTGGGTTAAATCGTTCGATTTGGGTGCTGGCGGCGGCGAATAGTTGAGCAAGCTGGTATCGGTGAAGGTCTGAGTCGGAGCTGTTGGTGTTGGTGCGTCAAGCGGCGTTTGCTCAAACTCGGCAGCTGCTGGCGCAACCGCTAGAATTTCTGGCGCATTGCTAGCTAGCATATCTTCGGCTGACAACTTATCAATGCTGGTGTTATTTTCGGCTTCGCCGTTATCGTTGTCATTTAGAAAAGTGGCAGCAACATGATCGACTCGCGGAATAGCCAAGAAAAATGTACTGCCGTGCTGGTATTCACTCTCAACCCACAACCGCCCGCCGATAGTTTCGGCTAGTCGCCGGCACAAGTATAAGCCCAGCCCAGTACCGCCGATCTGGCGGGTGTCGCTGTTATCGACGCGGTAGAACTTCTGAAAGAGATGGCCAACGTCCTCTGGCGGGATGCCGATGCCAGTGTCGGCGACACTTATCGTCACCTGGTCGTTGTTGCTAGTTACGTCAACGGTGATACTGCCAGACGGCGTGTACTTGATAGCATTTTCAATCAAGTTTTGGACGATTTCGCGGAGGTGGTCGTTATCAACATTAGCATATAAAATCGGGTTGATTCGGCGGTTCTGGACCTCCTTGCTGGAAACATCGCTAGTCGATGGTACGAAATTGACGCTTAAGCCTTTTTCTTCAGCTTTCGGCGTTAATCCGTCGGTGATATCTTTGATGAAGTCGATGACATTAACGATTTTTGGATTGTTGCTGAGGCGATGGTCGTCAGCTTTACTAATGTCGAGCAAATCTTGAAAAAGCCGGCCCAAGTGCTCGGCTGATTGATGCGCTTTGGTAATATAACCGCGAGCGCGCGTGTCGATGGTGGCGGTTTGCGGGTTAAGTGCTAGGCCGAGATAACCCTCAATGCTGGCAACTGGTGTACGCATCTCGTGGCTAGCGGTGCTGATGAACTCGGCGCGCTGGCGCTCGTCGCTGCGCTCGGCGGTGATATCGCGAAAGACGATCACTGCGCCGTCGTTATGCTTGTTACTGATTGGCTTAACTGAAATGCTAGCCATAAAATTTTTGTCAGATTGGGTCTTGATCTTGAAATCGTCAGTTTTGAGCGGGTTGTTAGTGTTGAGGACGCGAGCGATGATATCGCCGTTATCGTTGTCTTTGATGGTATTATTGTCCTGGTCCATTAGCCTGATGACCGATTTATATGACAAGCCGATGGCGTCTTGATTACCCCAGCCAACTAGCTGCTGGGCTGCTGGATTGATCAAGGTGATGATACCCTTCGCGTCGACGGCTACTACCCCGTCGCCGATAGCGCTGATAACAATGTCAGAAGCTTGAGGGCCAGCCACGGTAGCTAAACTCTCGCAGATTGGTTCACTAGCACCAACAGATTGATGTCGGCGCAGCCACAGTAAACTTGCAGCTAGCAAGGGTGTAAATAGCATCATAGCCAATGCTGCTAATGATCCCAAAGGTGTCTGCTCAATAATAAAACGCTCCGCCACCGCAGCCGCAGCGGCGATGACAGCTGTCAAGAGGCCGTAAGTCCCGAGTAGTGGCCCGACAGCGATGATTGCCGCAAATAGCGCTAGGTGTGGCGCTCCTTGATTGCTGGAGGCAAAAACTAGCAGCCAGCCCGTTGCAGTCAACAAGATATAATTAATTAGCAGCGATTGGTAAAAGTTTCGCTTAACAGTAAAATATGATACCAAAGTAATTACGAAAGCAATCGCGGCTAACGAGCCCGGTAGTATAGACACGTACAAAGGGTCTTCTGGAGATTTTCCACCGCCAATAGACCAAGCAAACAATCCAGCTACAACAGCGAGGATGAGCATAATTGCTTCGCTGGTGCGGTGATGCCAAAACCGATCAATATAGTTAGACGTGATGCCCCCTAATTTAGAGTTGCTTATGATTAGTATATATCGACAAGCCGTTTTGCTGCAACCCTCTGGTACGTTCTTTAAGATAGCTTTAAGGCAATTTGCTATAATAAACTGCAGATATGAAGCAGATTTTCAAAACTACCCTACTTATGGCAATTCTGACCGGTCTATTCATGGTGGCCGGCTACGCTTTTGGCGGCCAGCAAGGTATGCTGATAGCACTAGGACTAGCGGCGGTGTCTAACTTTTTCATGTATTTTTTTAGTTCGTCGCTGGTAATTAAGATGCAAGGTGCCCAACCGCTGGGCAATCGTTACCCGCAGGTCGAGCGTATTGTCCGCGAGTTAACAGCCCAAGCGAATTTGCCGATGCCAAAACTTTATTACGTCGAGACGCCGATTCCTAATGCTTTCGCGACAGGCCGCTCGCCGCAGCATGCTGTCGTAGCGGTGACGACTGGTATCATGGACATTCTGAATGAGGATGAACTGCGGGCGGTTTTGGCGCACGAATTAGGTCATGTTAAGCACCGCGATATGATAATCTCGACTATCGCCGCGACGCTGGCGGGTGCGATTAGTTATCTGGCGCAGCTAGCCTTTCTATTCGGCGGATCGTCGGACGACGATGACGGCGGTAATATCTTTGCGATGATTGCCTCGTTAATTTTGGCGCCTATCGCTGCGATGTTGATCCAGATGGCAGTATCGCGCAGCCGCGAGTATGCGGCTGATCAGTATAGCCACAGTATTCTCGGCACTGGCGATGATTTAGCGTCGGCGCTGATGAAGCTAGAAAACTGGAAAGCTAGCGTACCGCCGATTGCACCATCGCCAAGCCAAGAAGCTTCAGCTCATCTAATGTTTTCGAATATGTTCTCGCTGGGCGGCTTGCAAGCTCTCTTCTTGACTCACCCGTCGACCGAGGCGCGAATTGCTCGCTTGAAAGAATTAGACAAGTAGGCGTTGATGGCGGCTAAACGCAAGTTCCGCGACCAAATCCTGCACAAGATGCTGCATGTTCCCTATCGGCTGCGCGTCCGTTATAAACGTTTGCGGCGGCCATTCGCGGTAACTTATGTCTTTGTCCACGGTCTGGCGGATACTGGTGAGTTGTGGCAACCTTTTATCGAGAACATACCAGCTAACTGCAACTATATCGTAGTTGATTTGTTGGGCCACGGCGATTCTTATCTGGCGCAAACACGGCGAATGTATAGTGCCCGTGAACAAGCCCGCCACCTGCTGGCTACCTGCTTGACGAATGGCTTGAGCGGTCCGGTAGTGCTGGTCGGACACTCGTTTGGCTCGCTGGTGGCGATTGAGTTCGCTAGTATGTATAAGGGTATTGTTAAGCGCTGCATCTTGGTGGCGCCACCGATTTACCGTGATAGCTCTCAAACAGGCGCGGCGCGATTACGCCAGGACAATCTACTACGTGAAATCTATCGCCAAGCGCTAAAAACACCCAAGGCGGTAGTGGCGGGCTACGATTTATACTCTAAGTTGGGGCTGGCTGGCTTCTCAGAAACGCAGCTGACTCAGGATAATTTTAGCGCCTTTCGCGATACGCTGTTAGCTGGTATTATCAACCAAAACGCTAGCCGTAAATTGGCCGAAACACGTATCGACACCGACATTATTTACGGCAAACTAGACCCGTTTATCGTCGAAAAGAATCTAAAGCACATTGCCGAAAAGAATCAGCGAGTTACACTGCATTCGCTAACTACTGCCACCCACGCCATCCGTCAGCGTACGCGCAAAGTTATCGTTAGCTGTATGAAGAAGGCTATCAAACCAGAATCTAAGTAGCTTATTGTGGATGTGATAGTGGCTTCTTAGCGAGCTGCCTTTAAATGCTTGTATATATAACCGATGAGCACGATACCGATGCTGGCGGCTATACTATCAATGATAATATCGCGCACTTCTCCGCTTCTACCACTAATGAATAGTTGATGAAATTCATCGCTGGCAGCATAAAGTGCGCAAATAGTAATTGAGGACATTGTTGGTCGGTCAAACGGTAACTTTCTTAATTCTGCTCTCCATAAAGCGTTGAATAATAATATACCGAGTATGAAGTAAGCAAAAATATGTGCGCTCTTGCGAATCATGAAAGTCAGCAGCTGTTGGTCGATACTTGGAACAATGTGATGTAGTTGCTCTACAAATACGCTGCTCTGTCCGCTAGATATCGAGGCTGGTTGCTGTGAAAATATGAAGATAACCACCATCCAAATGAGCGGTAGAAGTAGGTGGATTTTGAGCAGTTTATCGGTCTGTGTCATTCTTAGGGCGTCATTCTTATACTAACCTATATACACCATATTACTAATGCACGGAATCGCCATCCTCCCCTGCGATTAAATCTATGATTTTACAAATTTCCTTTGCTTTGTCGTCATCGCTTTTTAGAAAATTGTCCATCTCATTTTCACAAAAATCAATTACATGCGCAATGCCTTTTTGCTTTCCAGTGTACTGTTCGATAGCTCCTTTCTTCAGATAAAACTCGTCGGATGAATATCTTGACTCTATTTGCTCGTCTAGGTCAGGGTGGTCATTCCTATATATAGCTATCTCCTCGTCTGTTTTTACTGGCGGTAGATTCTTATTTTGATCTTTATAAAAGCGTCTATAGAAATCTGTTTTCGTAGTGTCTAGGTCCTTAATAAAATAGACCTTCATTTTAAATGCCTTAAAGAATGATTTAAATGAAAATATACTGCGTTCGCCATTTACGCCGTACACAGTGATGTATCGACTGAACTCTGGGTGCAATTTCTTTATGACGGCTCTGAAGAAATATTCATCGTCTTGGCCTTCAACCAGCAATACTCTATCTAGAAATAGTACTCGAGCTGCCTGAGTGTTATTTAGAATTTCTACAAGCTTTTTTTGATCTTCTCTAATATCAGGAGTGCACATTACAGAATTACGCTCTTTATCTAGTGAAAATCGTTTTATGTATTTTATCGTGTCGTCGCTTATGAAGCCCTCGGAGTGTGTTACAAGAACACACTGAATTTTTTGTTCTTTTGCTAAATCTTCAAGTATTTTTAGATATTTAGATTGGAACTGATAGTGTAAATGAATCTCTGGCTCATCAATAATAATAAGACCACCATTTACATCATCCCGACCGTACGCCTCAAATATCAAGTGTATAATCGATTTTTGTCCAGCGCTAAGACTGTTTATGTCACCCAGCTCTCGGTCATTTTTTATATCACGGAATCTAAATTCGTACGACCACGTTCGTATATTTGTCGGTTTTATAGAAAGCTTTAGATTTAATAATTTGAGCCTTTCATTTATATTCGTAATCAGCGGCAAGCTGTTTATAGCGACAGTGGCGTCGTCGATATTTTTACCTTCCTGTATTAGTCTAAGGTGTTTTTCACCAAGTTTTAGTTTTACAATATTAAATATCAATGGCTCAATGCCAGATTGGTCGTTATTGCTGCGATAAGAAGAGCTGCGTTTTATATTTCGTAATTGACTTGCGGGATCAGATTGTAAAGAAGTTTGCAGGGCAAAAGTATCATAATTACGAAAAGCAGACAATATAGAGAAAGAATTTCCGAGAGGTGCCATATGATCGGTATGCTCATTATTATATATTGCAATAGCTTCGTTAATCGCTTGATAGTATTCAAGATAAAACTGTACATGAGTTGGAACTGAGCTAATATAAACGGTATCGCATACATCCTCTTTGTGATTAAACGTAATATCTATATCAATATCCATGTCATTGTCTATGGATGCAAAGTCTTCAGGGGTATTTATATGAGAATGTGCTCCTAATACATTTTTTATATGATCATAGCTGTCTGCTATGTGATTTATGTTAGTTCTATCGATATTATCAAGTGTAGTTGATATTCTTATTTTTTGCGATTTCGAATCCGAATCCCAGTTAGGCTGAAGTCGAAAACCCGTGCAATTAGGCGGATCGTCTACTTCGAGAGCATCTTTCCGATTTGCTGCTGACAATAAAAATTTATACTCGTCAACTTCACAATGCCTGAATAGAATTCTTGTGAACACAAAATTCATAGCTTCTAAAACCGTTGACTTGCCAGATCCGTTTTCTCCAATAATAATGTTAAGGTCTGGGTCAAATTCAATCTTAAAAGCGTTGTTTATGTCCTCCTCATATTTGAAGCTCAGGATATTCGATAATTGTAAATAATTAACTCTCATGATGTTAATAATTATACACTTACTGTCCCTGCTTTGGGTTAGGAGCTATAAAATATAGCTCTTTCGAGCTATATTTAAAACATGTATTTTTTGGAAGCTATTTTTATGCTTTCAGCTTCTTATCCTTCAGCTTCAACACCACATCCGCTTGCTTGGCTAGCTGCTTGCTGTGGGTGACGACGATGACGCATTTGTCGTTTTCGTGGGCGGCCTGACGCAGGATATCGATGATGTCGGCAGCGGTGGTTTCGTCCAGGTTACCGGTTGGCTCGTCCGCCAAGATGATCGGTGCGGAGGACACTAACGCCCGGCCGATCGCCACGCGTTGCTGCTGGCCGCCAGAAAGTTTCATGACGTTGCGGTGAATGTGATCGTCGTCCAGGCCCATGGCATGCAACGTTTCGTTGGTAGCCTTGGAATTAACCAATTTCAAGTTTTCCAGCGGCGTCAGATAATCGATCAGGTTATAATTCTGAAACACCAGCGAGATATTGTGCTTGCGATGATGCGAGTAACCTTGCTCGGCGATGTCTTCATCGTCGAGCAAAATCTGCCCGCCAGTCGGCGTGTCCAGTCCCGCTAGTAGCCCCAGCAGCGTCGATTTACCGGCACCAGAACTACCGACGATGGCGTAGAACTTACCCTTTTCAAATTGATAATTGATGCCGTTGAGCACATTGCTAGTGCCGTCAGCGTATGAGTAAATGATATCGCGTAACGTAAGTATTGACATAATAACTCCTAACTTAATTTTGCTAAAATTTGCTTTGGTGATTGGCGCATGATTGGCGCGGTGGCAGCGATGGCTGATAGCAGAACGACCATGTAGCCGAAGGCGAAAGCCTCTAGGTAAGTCGCTACTGGCGCGGCGTGCACCGCAGTCTTTTCTATGCGCTGGCTTTGGTCAGTTTGCGCTGTCAGGGCAGTAGAAATTTGCGATGAGGTGACCGAGCCGATGGCGAGCGCGAACACCGAGCTAACTAGAGCAATGATCGCCAGCTCTGCCAAGAACTGCCCGATGATCTGCCGCTTTGACATGCCGATGGACAGCAATATGCCAATTTCATGCAAGCGGCCGCGCACCCAGAACACCAGCACCAGCGACAGAACTGCCAGACCTGCCCCAGCCGCACCGATGGTGGCAATCGTCAAAATGTTTTGAATACCAGCGATGTTTTGGAGGACTCCAGCGAATGCCGCCCCGTTGTCAGTGAGGCTAAATTTTTGCCAATCGACGTTTGGTAGGCTTTTAGCGCGGTCCGTTAACGACTTCAGCTGATGTGGATTTTCAGCAAAATACGTTGCTCGTGTCAGCTGCTGGCTACCCGTCAACTGCTGCGCCGCAGCCAAGTTGGTGATGAGATGATTCTCCGCCATGTCGGACTGCAAGACCGCCGGCTTTTCGCCTTTGCCGCTGAAGATGCCCATGATAGTCACCGTCACCCGCCGCCCGTCTTTGGTAATGTCCAGCTTGTCGCCTGGCTTGATGCCATTTTTCTCAGCAAAGGTTTTGTGAATGAGGGCCTCGTTTTGATCGCTCTCGGTCAGATGCTTACCCTGCTCTAATTGGTAAAATCGACCAGTAAATTCGCTGAGTAAATTACTCTCTGTCGCACCCGTCACCTTCGCCTCGCCAGTAATTCCAGAGTCCAGCTGTACACCGCTCCCCGCTACGTCAACCAATTGTTTACCCGGCAGTCCTGCAGCGGTTTCTGCCTGGAAATTGTGTGTTTTGACCTTGTCCAGGCGCTGCACTCGCTGCGCGATATCCATCGGCACCTCGCCCGATGGCTGCTTGCTGGCGATACTAAAGCCAGCGCGGATATTACGCTCAACCGATTGCTTCAGCTGCGCCATCGTCTGCTGCACCGTCAGCGTACCGATGAGCAGCGTGAAAATCAGCGTCATAATCAGGGCGATGGTCAGGCTGCGACGCCGTTTGCGCGTCACAGCCGTCCAGGCTCGTTTGATAATCGTCATCATTCGCCCCTAGTCCACTTCGGTTAGTAATTCTTTTGGCGTTGACTGAGTAATCGGCCGCGAAGCCAAGAGCACCGCGATGATAATCACCGCTAGTCCAGCGCCCCACACCGCCAGCAGATCCGTCGGTTGCACGCCAACCGTCACCTTTTCTAGCGTACGTGATGACGTCACTGAGTCAGCATCAGCACCGAGCGACGCACCGTTCAAGGAACTGCCTGCTTGACGCGTAGCATTCTGCGCCGCCTGCGATACCACGTGATCGCCCATTTGTTGCGCAATTAGCCCTGCGGTAAAGTACGATGCACCGAAGCTCAGCACCGCGATCATCGCCAGCTCAGCGATGTATTGCAGCACAATCTTCGACTGCGGCACGCCCGTCGCCAAGAGTACACCCGCTTCGCGCTTGCGCTCGTTCATCCACAAGTACAGCACCATGCCGATCACCGCGACGCTGACCAGTGCCGTTGCCCACAACATACCGTCGATCAAGCCGTACACGCCGTTCACCGCGCCAGTCACGCCGGCCAGCTCCTGGCTATTCTTATTCAACTGGTACTTTTGCCAATTGACCGGCAATTTATTTGCCCGCGCCATCACCTCGTCCAGCTGCTTGGTGCCTTTGGTGAAGAACGTGGCATCTTGGTAAATCTCATTTTGCTCGGTATACGCATTCAACTGGCGAGTCGTCGCGATGTCGGTCAAGAACAAATTCTCGAACAGCTCCACCTGATAGGTCGCCTGCTTTGGATTTTTGCCATTAAATATACCGACGATTTCCGCTTCAACCTCGTCCTTGGATGGATGTTCGTTGTCGGTGTCGTACTGGTTAGCCTTTAGTTTGATTTTACTGCCAAGCTTCAGGTTATTAGCCTTGGCGAAATCTTCGTGCACCAAAATCTTGCGCGAATCGTTCTCAGTGATGTGACGGCCAGCGATGAGCTTGAGCGCGCCAGCCCGGAACTTTTTCTCGGACTCAGATTTATTAACACCGATGATAGTCGCAGCATTGCCAAACTGTTTGTCTTTCTCGGCATCATAGCCGCTGCCGCCACTCGGCAGTGGTACCAGTTTGGTATTGATAAAATCGACCGTGGCATTCTGGCGCTTGACGTAGTCCGTCACGCCCTCCAGATTCTTCACCGCGTCGATGTCTTTGTTCGACACCGTTCCCGAACCGCGGGCTGTTCCCG
>CAUVHH010000003.1:0-9660 GCA_963551735.1 uncultured Candidatus Saccharibacteria bacterium
TCAGAACGTCGTGAGACAGTTCGGTTTATATCCGGTATGGACGTCAGGAAATTTGCGAGGATTTGCCCCTAGTACGAGAGGACCGGGGTGAACGCACCGCTGGTGTACGGATTGTGGCCACCTGCTGCATTGTCCGGTAGCTATGTGCGGACCAGATAAGCGCTGAAAGCATATTAAGCGCGAAACTGACCTCAAGATTAGATTTCCCTATGAGGACACAGATAGACTATCTGTTTGATAGGTGCAAGGTGGAAGTGCAGTAATGTATGGAGCCGAAGCATACTAATAGTCCCATTGCCTTTTTATGTCCTTGTCTACGCGGTTAATGCTTGCATTGATAGCGTGGATAAGGTAGACTTGACTAGTAATTGGTGTTCGCACCAACGTTGATCTTTCGATTGTAGGCACGAGCTAGCCGAACAAGGACATCGAAGGAAGGGGTTTGGCCCACCACGGATTATATGTGGAACCAAGCGCTTTAAACCCCCTCCTTCGGTGCCCATGGCGAGGAGGAAACACCTGTTCTCATTCCGAACACAGAAGTTAAGCTCCTCAGCGGCGATAATACTGCGTAAGTGGGAATCTAGCACGGTGCCGGATTATATAAAAACCATCCGAAAGGGTGGTTTTTATTTTTGGCTGACGTGTTTAGTGCCGCTGTCTGTTAGCGGCGAAACTACAGATTGTCTTATGGCGCTTAGGATATTTTTATGAGACGGGTAGGCTCCCAGATCGCTGCTGCGTTTCGTGACAGCTCAGTAAACAAAATAACGCCCTTTCGAGAGCGTTATTTTTATATTCTCGGATCTCGCAGAAAACGAGAATTGTATTTGTGGTGAACCTCGTAGTTTTGAAGGTTCAAACAGGTGCATATCTATAATATCGCACCAGACGGATAAACGCAATAGTTTTTATATCATAATTTTGTAATTTGTAACCATTGACATTTTGTCTCGTTTGTGCTAATATAAAAGAGTACATATAACATATGTGAGATAAAGCGAGGGTTTACTTATCTCTTACAGAGGTAGGCGAGCCCTTTTAATATTGCCCGGAGCGGGCGGGAGATAATAATATGGCAGGAACAAAAATCGGCGGCATGAAAGCAGCTAAAAAGAACTTGGCCAAAGACCCAAATTTTTATGCAAAAATTGGCCGTAAAGGCGGACAAAACGGGCACACGGGCGGTTTTGCTGCTAATCCGCAGTTAGCTCGTATCGCTGGCGCTAAAGGCGGCCGCATTAGCCGCCGCGGTAAGGCGAAAGCGAATATTACACAGGATGACGTCACTCTGGCGGCATAAAGCTAGTTGGCTATACAAAAAGCGCCTCCATCACGGAGGTGCTTTTAGTTTTACAGACAACTACTGACTTCATTTTTTTACATACGTTAGTATTTCGGGATAGTTGATAATCTATCTTGTCAAGCAGATTATTCAAGCCAGCGGCGCAACTGGCATAGTTTGGCTTGGTTTACTCGCCAGGAACGGCCGCAGGCGAGACAGGAATATTTGTTGGCGCTGGATTGCAGGCCGGCAGCTTGGCAGTGCGGGCATTGCGAACGGGCGTGCAACCAGTCGCGATAAGTGTCGAGGTCGTTTTCGATTAGCTCGGCGTCAATTGTGGTAGAAAACCTAGCGGCTGCTTTGATGGCTTCTTGCCAGGCGGCGCGCTCCATAGCGATTAGCTCAATATCGCGCGAATAGCCAGCGTGGTTTAGTAAGGCGTGGCCATATTCGTGGAGCAGCCGTTCGCAAGCATGAGAATCCGCCGGATTGTAGTGAATAGCGCAAGCGTGATGATTCCAACGAAACATCTCACCCTGAACTAGGGTGAGATGTGTGAGGTGTGGCACTGACAAAGCGTCAGCGCTTATTTTTTGCGAGAGCCAAGTAATCTTTGCCATAGTAATAGCATCCGTAGACAACCGCTTCCTCGGGATGGCGCGCTTGAATAATCTTCGGGCATGGAATGTGCGGCGGCAGGTGCGAAGTTAAAATATCGCGCAAGTAATCGCCGTACCTTTCAAAATAGGTACCGACGCTACCGCCAATGATGATAATATCAGGCTGAATTATCGGAATGACAGCTAGAAAACCGCGCGAAATGCGATCAGCGATTTTCTTCCAGGTGCGTTTGCTGGTGATGTCGCGAGCAAATTTGTGATAAGCGTCGACAATGGCCCGTCCAGAGGCAAAACTTTCCCACGAGTGGATCTTGCCGCCATATTCGACGAGCGCGCGGCCGGCTTCGCTGTAGCGCATGCCCGGGTCAATGTAGCCGTTAGTGCAAACGCCAGTACCGATGCCAGTACTAACTGTGACATAAAGCGAACAGTTAGGGATTGTTCGTAAAAGCCGCGTTTCGGCGAGCCCAGCTAGGTTGGCATCGTTTTCGATGAGCACCGGCACGCCTGGCAGCAGGTCTCGCAGCAGGCGGGAAGCGTGAAAATCTGCCCAGCCGAGGTTTTGGCACCATACAGCAGTACCGTTCTTGATGATACCAGGTAGAGCGATAACTATAACATCGACTTTTTTGTCTGAATAGCGTTCGCGGACTACGCGTTTTAGTTCAGCGACATAAGCTTTTGGCTCCTTGGGAGTGGGAAATTTAAGCGGTTTGCCCATGTGCCCGTTATCGGCAAAAGAGGTGACGAGCGTCTTTGTCCCGCCAGTATCGATTGTTACTATCATAGAATCTATCGTATCACAGACGATAGTATAGCGTATAGTTGATATTATTGCAGAAAAGGTGTATAATATAGAAAAGTAAGGTAATTATGAGAGGATAACAGTAAAGTGGCACATCGTAGCGAGAAAGGTTCAGTGATTGGTTTTGTGCTGGTGGGGACGGCGCTAGCAGCGGCGTTTGTTGGCGGCGTGTACATGGTGCGCCATTCGGGCGAATTGAATTCGACAGATACGCAGCAAACGGCACAAACGTCTCAATCTGAAACTGCCAAAAACGGCCAAAAAACTCAAAACGAACAAAGCAGCAACACTGCGCCAGCGCCAAAAAAAGATACAAACCAGAGCAATACTGAAGCTAATAAGCCTAAGGGAGACGAGAAGAAAAAAGACTCGCTTGCTGATACATTGAAAAAGCAAGAAGACAAGAACAAAGGTAACAACAGCTCGGATCCAGCACAGAAGTCGAACGCTGGCGCGGCCAGCCAGAGCGACCAAAAAAGCGCGTCGGACACATCGAGCGCCTCTACTAGCAGCAATTCTAATAATTCGACTCCGGCTTCTAATTCCAAATCCAATTCCAGCGCTTCTAGCACTGTTTCTAGCGGCTCTAATAACTCGGCAACAGGTTCGTCTGCTGCTATTAACAACAAGCTGCCGAAAACTGGCCATGAAGCCAGCAGTTTGCCAAAGACTGGCCCGGTTGATGATGTGCTGGCAGTTGTAGCTGGCGCCGGCTTGCTGGGGCTGGGGGTTGCTTACGTCAAATCGCGCCGCCTCATCTAGACATTAGAGGTCGGATAAGGTATACTGGTAAGTGGCTGAGTGCGCATTGTTTTGTGTTGCTCGAGAAATATTAAATTTAAGAAAGGAGAATTGGCAGAATTTACCCGAATCCTGGGTGTCTGCTGATGACGTATTTATGGCAAAGGCCACGATTACGATGGACGACCTCTTGGCGGGCGACAATGCGAAACAGCTAGTTGCTGGCGAGATGGTGACTGGGCACGTTTTAAGCGTGCGAAAACACGAAGTATTAGTAGATTTGGGCGCGCAAGGAATTGGTTACGTACCGCGCCGCGAGGTCGGTTTCGGCCGCCAATTGAATGTCGGCGACGAAGTGTCGGCAAGCGTGATTGATTCAGAACTTGATAACGGCTACAGCCTGCTGAGTTTGCGCAAGGCAGCCAAAGACCGCGGCTGGGAAGAAATTCAAGCTCACTTTGATGCTGCTGAAATTGTCGAGATTACGCCGTACGACGCGAACCGCGGCGGACTGCTGGTCGAGTACGAGGGTGTACGCGGCTTCTTGCCGGTATCGCAGTTGAGCGCCGAGCATTACCCGCGCGTTGGCAGTGCCGACAAGGACGAAATTCTTGCCCGCTTGAACGCGCTGGTCAGCCGGCCGATGAAAGTGCGTATTCTAGATTGCGACCGCAAGACTAACAAATTGATTTTCTCCGAGAAAGAGGCTATCAAAGACGGCTTGGCAGCGCGCTTTGCTACGCTGAAAGTTGGCGATACGGTCAAAGGCGTGGTCACGGGCGTAGTAGATTTCGGCGCGTTTGTTAATGTTGATGGTATTGAAGGACTAATTCACATCTCAGAAATCAGCTGGGAGCGTGTCGGTAATCCGAATGATTACGTCAAAGTCGGCCAGTCGGTTGAAGCTAAAATTATCTCGATTGACAAAGACCGTTTGAGCTTGAGTGTCAAGCAGCTGACCAAAGACCCGTGGCTTGATGAGGTTGAGAAGCTTGAAAAAGGCCAAAAAGTCGAAGGTACAGTCACGCGGATTACGCCGTTTGGCGCCTTTGTCCAGATTAGCCCGGCTGTCGAGGCGCTAGTGCATATCTCGGAGCTTGGCAGCGGCAACGATGTTGATCCCGAGAAGGTCTTTACCTTGAACGAGCGCAAAGAATTCGTAATTCTCGACATTGACCGCGAAGGCCGTAAAATTAGCCTGAGTTTGGGCGGCAAGAAAAAGAAAACCAAGTAACAGCCCGCGCATCTAGCGGATAATTGTCCCGATAAGCTGCGGGTAGAAAGGAGAAATATGAGCCAACCAGAGAAAGTTCTGATGATTGCCGATTCTATTACCGTTGGAGAATTGGCCGAGGCTCTGAACCTGCCAGTAACGCAGCTTGTCGGTGAATTGTTCAAAAACGGTATCGTGGCGACAATCAATCAGCGGATTGATTTCGAGACGGCGCAAATTATCGTCGAGGAGCTAAAAATTGCCGTGCAATTGAAGCGAAAAGAAGTTAATTCTGCGCCAGTGCAACATTTGCACAAGCCGTCTGCCAAGGCATCGCTGCGGCCGCCGATTGTAGCAGTGATGGGGCATGTCGATCACGGTAAAACTACGCTGCTAGACACGATTCTCGGCATGAAAACCGTAGCTAGCGAAGCAGGCGGAATTACCCAGCATATCAGCGCTTATCAGACCAAGCGCGGCGATCGCGTGATCACCTTGCTAGATACGCCAGGACACGAGGCTTTTGCGGCGCTGCGCCAGCACGGCGCGGTTTTGACTGACGTAGTGGTGATTGTGGTGGCTGCCGACGACGGCGTGATGCCGCAAACGGTCGAAGCGATTAAATTTGCTCGCAATGCTAATGCTAAAATCGTCGTGGCTATCAACAAAATTGACAAAGAGGGTGCCAATATCGACCGCGTTAAAGCTCAATTAGCCAGCGAATACCAGCTGAATCCAGAGGAATGGGGTGGCGACACGATTATGGTGCCAATCAGCGCTAAAACTGGCGAAAATATCGATAAATTGCTAGATATGGTGCTGCTAGTGTCTGATATGGAGGAACTGAAGGCTGATACTGACGTTCCGGCTGAGGGTTTGGTTATTGAGGCGCACATGGAAAAGGGCCGCGGTTCGGTGGTCAATCTGCTAGTCGAGCAAGGCCAGCTGAAACCGAGTCATTTTCTAGTTGCCGGCACATCATACGGTAAGGTGCGGACACTGGCTAATTTCCGCGGCGAGGCGCTAAAATTAGCTGGTCCGTCAACGCCAGTGACAGTCACTGGATTCAAGGAATTGCCGCAGTTTGGCGATGTCTTCACTGTGGTGAAGAATGAGAAAATTGCCCGCGCCCAGGTAGAGCAGGCTAAAATTGAAGCAGAAAGGCAAGCTGCCAGCACCAACGTCACTGGCGCCGATTTGCTGAAAATGATGACTCAAAAGCACGATAGCGAAGAGTTCGATGTCATCGTCAAGGCTGACGTGCAGGGTTCGCTAGCCTCGGTGATGGATAGTTTGCGGCTGGTTGATACGGGCGGCGCTATTGACCTGCGAATTATTGGCAGCGGCGTCGGCAACATCAACGAGAGTGACGTGCGTTTGGCAGATAGTTCAAGTGCTATTATTTACGGATTCAATGTCGAAATACCGCCAGCGGTCAAGCGCTTGGCTAGCCGCGATCACGTGCGGGTGCGCACTTACAAAGTGATTTACGAACTGCTAGACGATGCTCGTAAAAATATGGAAGCTTTACTGTCGCCAGAGGTTGTTGAAACGGAAGTCGGTACGCTAGAAGTCAAAGGCGTCTTCCGGACGATGCGCGACGAGGTAATTTGCGGCGGTGAAGTAATCAGCGGCAAAGTAGCGCCGAATCTGCTGGTGCGCGTCAAGCGCGGCGGCGAGCAGCTAGCCGAGGTAGAGGTCGCTAACGTCCAACGGCAGCAGCAGGAAGCCAAAGAAGTATTTGAAGGCGAGATGTGCGGCCTGAGCCTGCGGACGCAGAAGAAGCTGCAGCTGGCTATCGGCGATACGCTGGAATTCTTTACCCGCGAATTGGTCAGGCGAACACTGAATTAGTAAATAAAATAACCCCGGTCGAAAGAGCGGGGTTATTTATTAGAGCAAAGTGCGAGCGGTCAAGCTAGATTAACGGTTTTTGCGCGATACTATGTAAGCATACAGCGCGTAGCCAAGCGACCCAGTACCAGCTATGCCGGCTAGCTCGCTGATACCAGTTTTTGGTAGTTGGTTTGGCGCGCTAGCGTTGTTAGACGGGCTGTTGACTGTATTTGTTTCTGTGGTCGTTGCGGCAGGCGTGGCGTTGGAATTTGCGGCGTCTGTTGGCGAGGACTGCTGGTTTGCAGGTGCTGGATTAGCTGGAGCCGCTGGCTTTGATGGTGTAGCCGGTGTATTAGGTGTGTTCGGCTTTGTGTCGGGCTGGCTCGGCTGGGTAGGTGTAGTTGGCTTAGACGGCTCTGTTGGTTTGGCAGGAGTCGATGGTTGCTGCGGAGTCGGATTGTTGGGCTTGTTTTGGTTGTCAGGTTTGGACGGCTGCTGCGGCGTTGGCTTCTGGTCGCCTGGCTTGTTTTGGTCTGGATTGGCTGGTTTCGACGGCTCTTGCGGCTGTGGTGTTGGTTCGGACGGTTTGTTCGGCTTATTATTTTGGTCGTTTTGAGCGGCTTTGATGGTAAAAGTCTTGGTGCAGCCGTCGCTGGTGACGGTTTCGTCCTTGCCGTTGACTGATACGGTGACGAAAGCCTTGGCGGTGTAATTACCAGGTTCGAAACCGTTGAATTTAGCGCCGGCAGTGTTGTAGACCTCTTTGCCATTAGCGTCGTAGACGCGGTAGACAGTGCCTTTGTAGGTAGCGCCGTTGTAGGCAGCGTATTTGACAGAGAATTTGTAGCTGTCGCTGGCGATATGGTCGATACCTAGCGATTCGCAGCGGTAGACTGGCTGCTGCGCTTGATTGGTAGCTGGCGCGTTATTAGGCTGATTGGCGTTTAGGGCGCTAGCAACGCCAGCAGCGCTGACCGCTACCACAGCGATAGCAGAAAGGCCGGCAAATAGCTTCATGATATAACTCCTTTTTAATTATTATTTGATAATCGGGCTGGTAATGTTCATATATGAATATAGCAGCTACAAATCTGGTAGGCAAATTAGTATCAAATCATGATATTTCGTGGGGTTGCCCGCCCCCGACAGAACAGCTACCTGGAATGGTAGAATTCCGCCGGGGGGGCGGGGTAGTAGGAATGATTGAGAGTACCGCTCAACAGCTCGACCTCACTGGCGGTGAGGGAGCGGAGCGGGGGTGGGGGCTAGCGCCGGGGCCGGCGGCGGCCGCCGTTGTATGCCTTGACGCCCGTGAAAGCACCGGCGGTACCAGCGCCGACGGCGGCGATGGCGGCGCCGAACGCCGCCCAGCCGCTGGTGACGGCGGCGATGACGGCCGCGACGGCCGCCGCGGCCGCCGCAATGCCGCACCAGAGGGCACGCTGACGCGCCCTCCTAAGGGCCTTTCTGGCCCTCTTGGTGGCCTTGGCTGCCTTGTCGGTGGTGGCGGAGGTGGTCTCCGCCGCCACTCCCGGCAGAGATGCCGGGAAGTCGCCCCACATAGGGGTGGCAGCGGGCTGCGCTGTCGGTGGCTGGGGAGCCGCTGGCACGGGAGCGACCCCCAAAATTGCGCATGCGGCGCGCAGCAGCGCGCCTGATTGGATACTGGGGTTGTCCCAGTTGTCGATGGCTCTCTTAAAGAGAGCGTAGGCCGCCATGTCGGCCCCCTGAAGGGGGCCATTGGCCTTCTTCTCGTCGAGCTTCCGCTCGACGAGAAGCCTAGTCTCCCAGGTGTTGATGTTCGGCGCCTGGGCGCCGAACATCGGCCGGAGGGCGTCAACGACGCTCTCAAGCGTCGCCTCGGGGGGGGCGGCGGTCTGTGCCGGCGGGGGCGGTCCCCCTGCTGGCGTGGTGGGTGGGGTGGGTGGTGCAGTGGACATGTGAGCTCCTCCCGAGCTCGTGGGGGGGCGAGTTGCGCCCCCGGTGGACAATACCACCGCTACCGTCTCTGGACAGCAGCGGCGATTAACCGACTATTTGCTTCTATCGGCTAGTCGCTGCTGCTGTCAAAATCCTGTTGCCTCTAACTTCCCAATTTTCTTACTCAATCAATCATTACTACGTATACTGCGCGAGCTTCGGAGCGAATCGCTCGACAATGCTTCTAGCGCAGCACGCTCCCAGCGAAAATCGTAAGGAATGTGCTGCGCTCAACGCGCGAAACTGCGACAGTGTATAGAAATAGCATGAATTGATGCTAATTGCATACCAAATTGTCAAAATACCTCAACTTCCCGCTAGGATACCGCGCGATTTCCACCTCGTGCTAAGCTGACTACCTACGATTGTATCACAAAATTGTTAATATGTCAATAATATCTATGCAATTCATTTTGATTATCCACAAAAACTTGCATTTATTCTAAATAGAGTCTATTATAAATAGTGAAGTAGAATAAATTCAATACATAAAAAGGACAATAGACATGTCAGGGCGACATAAAGACATTGAAAAATCTCAACAGTCTGGCGGAGAGACTATAGATTTTAAAGATTTCGCGAAAAGAGCCCTCCAAGACGATTTTGTCAGAGATTTGTATGGAATGGCTATAGTTGCTAGTGACGGTTTAGACGATAGGGATGAGAACGGGTTAAATTCGCGCGATAGGTTTGAGCAAAAGTATAGTCAGATTAAGAGAGTACTTGATACTGCTAGATCTGGTGATGTAGAAGAAAATGATGCGTATGATAACAGTGAGACTCTTCAGGGTTTTGCGGAGTTTGCTGGTCGGTACTTTAGAGGTTTAGACGATACAGATAAAAAAAACGTAGATGAAGTTATAAAAGCATACAAAACGCTGATTGATGTAATGAAAGCTCGGGCGGATGTCGATGATAGCAGAAAAATATTTGAAGAGCTAGAAGAAGGATCCCCTGGATACATGGGGGCGAAAACACAGCTAGAGCTAGATGATGTAATTTATGATGGATTACTGGAGTCTATAGGTGTAGATGATTTAGATGCGGAATATAATGGCGGCCAGCTTACTGTTCAGTCAGGCCAAGGTCTTGCTCCTACACGTCAGTTAAGTGTCAATCCTAGGAGCACCAATCCTGGCGCTCCTCGCCCAGCAAACGATGGCCCTGAAGGCACCAATCC